>NZ_JBIVVA010000010.1:34252-345659 GCF_044757465.1 Streptomyces sp. NPDC091279
TGCGGGTGCGTTGTGGGTCTCGCGCAGTTCCCCGCGCCCCTGGGTGGGCTGCGGACGCCCGTCGTATGCCCCGGCCGTAGCCACGGTTCGTGGGGCACCCCGGTGGAGTGGGGAGTGGGGAGTGCGGGTGCGTTGTGGGTCTCGCGCAGTTCCCCGCGCCCCTGGGTGGGCTGCGGACGCCCGTCGTATGCCCCGGCCGTAGCCACGGTTCGTGGGGTACCCCGGTGGATTGTCGAGTGCGGGTGCGTTGTGGGTCTCGCGCAGTTCCCCGCGCCCCTGGGTGGGGTTCGGGCGCCCGTTGTATGCCTCGGGTCGCTGTGGGTTCCTAGTGGAAATTCCGCCCCGGACAGTCGCGCGCGGGCCGTCGCCCCGGGGGGATTGGCCGGGGTGACGGCGCGGGCGTCGGTCGGGGGTGGGTCAGACGGCGAGCGCCTGGGCCCGGCGCTTCACCTCCGTGCCACGATTCTCACTCAGCGCCTGCGCGGGCGTACCCGGCAGACTCGGGTCGGGCGTGAAAAGCCATTCGATCATCTCGTCGGCCGTGAAGCCGTCGTCCCGCAGCAGCGTCAGGGTCCCGGTGAGGCCCTTGACGACCTTGTCCCCGTCGATGAAAGCGGCGGGGACGTGCAGCGCGCGGTTCTCACCACGGCGTACGGCGATCAGCTGGCCGTCCTTGACCAGCTGGCGTACACGCGTCACCTCGACGCCGAACTGTTCGGCGATGTCGGGGAGGGTGAGCCAGGCGGGGACGAGAGCATCGATCTTTGCGTCAATCTCGGTCACGACACCAAGCGTGCCATCTCCCACTGACAGTCGGAAGCGCGACCCCCGTGACCTGCGTTTTCCTCGAACCCGATCAGAGCATCGCGGCCGCTGGGGCGCGCGCCCCGATCAGGCCGTCGCCGCTTTCAGGGGCCGGGCCGGGTCGGCCAGCAGCTCCGGGTCCATCAGCGCGCCCGCTTCGAGCAGGCGGCGCCCCTGGGCCAGGTCACGGGGGCGGCCGACGGCCAGCAGGGCGACGAGGCGGCCCTCCCGCAGCCAGCACACGGACCAGGCGGGTCCGGTCGGGTCGCCGCGCCACAGCAGCGTGTCGGCCCCGGCGTGGTGGCCCGCGTACTGGACGAAGCGGCCGAACTGCTCGGACCAGAAGTACGGGACGGGGTCGTAGACGGCCGGGGTCTCGCCGATGATGTTCGCCGCGACCGTACGGGGCCCCTGGAGGGCGTTGTCCCAGTGGTGGACGAGCAGGCGGGTGCCGTAGCGGGCGGACGGGAAGGAGGCGCAGTCTCCGACCGCGTACACGTCGGGCGCCGAGGTGCGCAGGTGGTCGTCGGTGAGGACCTCCCGGTGGGCGCCGAGCGCGATGCCGGAGTCGGCCAGGCGGGCGGTGGCGGGGCGGGCGCCGATGCCGACCACCACGGCGTCGGCGGGCAGCCGGGTGGCGTCGTCCAGGACGACCGCGCCGGGCTCGACGCGCGTCACGCGCGCGTGGGTGCGCAGCGCGGCGCCCGCGTCGGTGTACCAGTCGGCCATGTACGCGGCGACCTCGGCGGGCAGCGCCCCGGCGAGGGGCCGGTCGGCGGCCTCGACGACGGTCACCGCGCACCCCGCCTCGCGCGCGGCCGTCGCGAACTCGGCGCCGATCCAGCCCGCGCCGACGACCACCACGTCCCGTTGCCCGGTCAGGACGGGCCGCAGCCGGGCGGCGTCGTCCAGGGTGCGCAGCAGATGCACGCCGGGGACGCCCTCGGTGCCGGGCAGCGTGATGGGTTCGGCGCCGGTGGCGAGGACCAGGACGTCGTAGGCGACGGGCCCTTCGGCGGTGTCGATCGCGTGGTCGGCGGGGCGGACGGCGAGGACCTCGCGGCCGAGCAGCAGTTCGACGCCGAGGGCGGTGAAGTCGACCTCGAAGGCGGCGCCGTCGGCCTTGCCGAGCAGGACGGCCTTGGACAGCGGTGGCCGGTCGTACGGCTGGTGGGGTTCCGCGCCGATCAGCGTGACGGTGCCGGTGAAGCCCTGTTCGCGCAGGGCGACGGCGGTCTGTACCCCGGCCATGCCCGCGCCGACCACGACGACACGGCGCCCGGCCGGAGTCGCCCGTTCCTGCGTCTGCTCGCTCACCGGATCACCATAGTCAGCTGACCATTCGTCAGCCACCGTTGGTACTCCGTGGCCCGTTCCGGATGGCCGGTTCCGCGCGCGGGCGCGGCGCCGGGCTCTCTTACCGGGGCGCGATCCACGGGCTAGGGTGGCCGACGTACACGCACTCGCGGGAGCCCGGACGCACCGGGCTGAGAGGGAGGCTGGCGGCCTCCGACCGTAGGAACCTGATCCGGGTCATGCCGGCGAAGGGAGGGGCTGGACGCCCATGTCGTCACGTACGTCAGAGGTTCTCGTCGTCGGAGGCGGGATCATCGGCCTGGTCACGGCCTGGCGGGCCGCGCAGCGCGGGTTCGGGGTCACGGTGGCCGACCCGGAGCCGGGCGGCGGGGCCGCCCAGGTGGCCGCCGGGATGCTGGCCGCCGTCACCGAACTGCACCACGGCGAGCAGACGCTGCTCGGCCTCAACCTCGCCTCGGCGGAGCGTTATCCGGACTTCGCGGCCGAGCTGACCGACTTCACCGGGCAGGATCTCGGCTACCGCCGCTGCGGCACGCTCGCCGTCGCGCTGGACGCCGACGACCGTGCCGAACTGCGCGAACTGCACGCCCTGCAACGGCGTTCGGGGCTGGCGTCGGAGTGGCTGACCGGGCGCGAGTGCCGGCGTCTGGAGCCGATGCTCGCGCCGGGTGTGCGCGGCGGGCTCCGGGTGGACGGCGACCACCAGATCGACCCGCGCCGACTGGCCGCCGCCCTGGTCACCGCCTGCGAGTGGGTCGGCGTGACCTTCCACCGGGGCTGGGCCGAGCGCCTCGACGTGGTCCGGGACCGGGCCGTCGGGGTGACCCTGGCGGACGGCACCGCGCTCACCGCCGATCAGGTGGTGCTGGCCGGCGGGAGCCTCAGCGGGCGGCTCGCGGGCGTGCCGGAGGGGGTGCTCGCGCCGGTGCGGCCGGTGAAGGGGCAGGTGCTGCGGCTGACGGTGCCCGCGCGCCGCGCGCCGTTCCTCCAGCGCACGGTGCGGGCGGTGGTGCGTGGCGGCCATGTCTATCTGGTGCCGCGCGAGAACGGCGAGCTGGTCGTCGGCGCGACCAGCGAGGAGCTGGGCTGGGACACCACGGTGACCGCGGGCGGCGTGTACGAGCTGCTGCGCGACGCCCATGAGCTGGTCCCCGGCATCACCGAACTGCCCCTGACGGAGACCCGGGCGGGCCTGCGTCCCTGCTCCCCCGACAACGCCCCGCTGCTCGGCCCGACCGGTCTCGACGGACTGCTCCTGGCCACCGGCCACCACCGCAACGGCGTGCTGCTGACGCCGGTCACCGGCGAGGTCCTCGCGCATGCCCTGGCCACCGGTGAACTGCCGGACGTGGCACGGCCGTTCACCCCGAGGCGGTTCTCCCGTACGGAGCTGCCCGCATGATCGTCCGCGTCAACGGCGCACCCCGCGACCTCACCCCCGGCACGGACCTCGACGCCGTCGTCAGGTCCCTCGTCCGGGCGCCCTCCGGCGTGGCCGCCGCCCTGAACGAGACCGTCGTCCCGCGCGCCCTGTGGCCCTCGACCCGGCTGGCCGAGGGCGACCGCGTCGAGATCCTCACCGCCGTCCAAGGAGGCTGACCCGATGGCCGACGATCCTTTCGTCCTCGGCGGCAGGACCTTCTCGTCCCGCCTGATCATGGGCACCGGCGGCGCGCCGGGCCTCGATGTGCTCGAACGGGCCCTGGTGGCGTCCGGGACCGAGCTGACCACGGTGGCGATGCGGCGCGTGGACCCCTCGGTGCACGGTTCGGTGCTCTCCGTCCTGGAGCGGCTCGGGATCGAGGTGCTGCCCAACACGGCGGGCTGTTTCACGGCCGGGGAGGCGGTCCTCACCGCCCGCCTCGCGCGCGAGGCGCTCGGCACCGAACTGGTCAAACTTGAAGTCATCGCCGACGAACGCACCCTGCTGCCCGACCCGATCGAACTGCTCGACGCGGCCGAGACCCTCGTCGACGACGGCTTCACGGTGCTGCCGTACACCAACGACGACCCGGTCCTCGCCCGCAAGCTCCAGGACGTGGGCTGCGCGGCGGTCATGCCGCTCGGCTCGCCCATCGGGTCCGGGCTCGGCATCCGCAACCCGCACAACTTCGAGCTGATCGTCGAGCACGCGCGCGTACCGGTCGTCCTGGACGCGGGCGCGGGGACCGCGTCGGACGCGGCGCTGGCGATGGAACTGGGGTGCGCCGGTGTGATGCTCGCCTCAGCGGTGACCCGCGCCCAGGAGCCGCCGCTGATGGCCGAGGCGATGCGGCACGCGGTGTCGGCGGGGCGCCTCGCCCATCGGGCCGGGCGCATCCCCCGGCGCCGTTTCGCCCGTGCTTCCTCGCCCGACGAGGGTCGCGCCCGGCTGGACCCGGAGCGGCCCGCGTTCTGACCGGGCAGGCGGGATCGGCCCTGGTGCGAGGGGTCCGCCGGGTCACGGGTCGGCCTCGTTCGGCCAGGGACAAAGGCGGCGCACAGGGGGTTGTCAGCGGTGGCTCGTACACTCACGTGCGTGGATACGACCCTTCAGGACCCTCTGGTCGGGCAGGTGCTCGACGGGCGCTACCGCGTGGACGCGCGGATCGCGGTCGGCGGGATGGCCACGGTCTACCAGGCCCTGGACACCCGCCTCGACCGTGTTCTCGCGCTCAAGGTGATGCACCCGACGCTGGCCGCCGACGTCTCGTTCGTCGAGCGGTTCATCCGGGAGGCGAAGTCGGTCGCCCGGCTGGCCCACCCGAACGTCGTGCAGGTCTTCGACCAGGGCGCCGACGGGTCGTACGTGTACCTCGCCATGGAGTACGTCGCCGGGTGCACCCTGCGGGACGTGCTGCGCGAGCGTGGGGCGCTGCAACCCCGCGCGGCCCTGGACGTCCTGGAACCGGTGCTGGCCGCGCTGGGCGCCGCGCACCGCGCCGGGTTCGTGCACCGGGACATGAAGCCGGAGAACGTCCTGATCGGGGACGACGGCCGGGTCAAGGTCGCCGACTTCGGTCTGGTGCGCTCGGTGGACACCGTCACCCACACCACCGACACGGTCCTGGGCACCGTCTCCTATCTGGCGCCCGAGCAGATCGAGCACGGCACCGCCGATCCCCGCGTCGACGTGTACGCGTGCGGTGTCCTCTTCTACGAGATGCTGACCGGCGACCGCCCACACTACGGGGACTCCCCCGCGACGGTGCTCTACAAGCACATCCACGAGGACGTCCCGCCGCCCTCGGCCGTGGTGCCCGGCATGCCGTACCCGCTGGACGAGTTGACGGCGTCGGCGACCGCGCGCAATCCGGACGTGCGCCCCTATGACGCGGTGGCGCTGCTGGCGCTGGCCCGGGGGACACGGGCCGCGCTGAGCGAGGAGCAGTTGGACGCGCTGCCGCCGCAGGCGATCGACGACGGCCGGCTGGGCTCGGAGGCCCGCACGAGCGTCATCCCGCGACTGCTGCCGGTCGACGAGGACGCCGAGTACGCCGAGGATGCGGAGCGGGAGGTGCTGCGCACCAGCCGGTTCGAGTCTCCCCCGCCGCTGCCGCCCGGACGCCGTTCCGCGCGCGCCCGTCGGCGGGGACCGCTGGCCGCCGTGCTCGCCGTGCTGCTCGCCCTGGGAATCGGGACGGGCGTCTGGTACATCAACTCCGGCCAGTTCACCAAGGTCCCGGCGGTCCTGTCGAAGACGCAGGCGGCCGCGGAGAAGAAGCTGTCCAGCGCCGGTCTGGACGTCGGGAAGGTCACCCACCGCTACAGCGACACGGTGGACCGGGGCACCGTCATCAGCTCGTCCCCGGCGCCAGGCGCCCGTATCCGGGACAACGGCTCGGTGACCCTGGTCGTCTCCGACGGCCCCGAGACCGTGCGGATACCGGCGCTGAGCGGCGTCACCCTCGCCAAGGCGCGGGCCCAGCTGAAGCGGGACGGCCTGGAACCGGGCATGGTCACCAGGGAGTTCAGCGAGGACGTCCCGGAGGGCTCGGTGATCTCCACGGACCCGGCGGCCGGTACCGAGCGGCACGCGGGCGCGGCGGTCGCGCTGACCGTCAGCAAGGGCAGCCCGGTGGAGGTCGCGGACGTCACGGGCGCGGACCTGGCGGACGCGCGGGCGGAGCTGGAGGAGGCGGGCCTGAAGGTGAAGGTCGCCGCCGAGCAGGTCACGTCCGACGAGTACGACAAGGGCGAGGTCGCCGCGCAGACCCCGGACGGCGGCACCGAGGTGGCCGCGGGCGACACGGTGACGTTGACGGTCTCCAAGGGGCCCGAGACGGTCGAGGTGCCGGATGTGGTCGGGGACAGCGTGGACGACGCCAAGCAGGCGCTGACGGACGCCGGTTTCCAGGTCAAGGAGGACCGCGGGCTGCTCGGCCTGTTCGGGGACACCGTCAAGAGCCAGTCGGTGGCGGGCGGCGAGTCGGCGGCCAAGGGGTCGACGATCACCATAAAGATCCGGTGACCGGGCGGCCGGCGCCGCATGGCACCCTGGGCGGGTGAACAGCCAGCACCTCTCCCGCAACCCCGTCGGCGGCCATGTCCCGGTGGCCGGCGGCCTGCACTCCGTCGGCCTGTCGTACGCCCGTGAGCTGAAGGCGGAGACCGTCCAGGTCTTCGTCGCCAACCCGCGCGGCTGGGCGACCCCGGCCGGGAACCCGCGGCAGGACGAGGCGTTCCGGGCGGCCTGCGCCGAGGAGTCGATCCCGGCGTATGTGCACGCCCCGTACCTGATCAACTTCGGCTCGCACACCGAGGCGACGGTGGAGAGGTCGGTCGAGTCGCTGCGGCACTCCTTGCGCCGGGGCCGGGAGATCGGCGCGCTCGGCGTCGTCGTGCACACCGGCAGCGCGACCGGTGGCCGGGAGCGTGCCGTGGCGCTGCGCCAGGTGCGGGAGCATCTGCTGCCGCTGCTGGACGAGTTGACGCACGACGACGATCCGTTCCTGCTGCTGGAGTCGACGGCGGGGCAGGGTTCCTCGCTGTGCTCGCGGACCTGGGACTTCGGGCCGTACTTCGAGGCGCTGGACGCCCACCCGAAGCTGGGGGTCTGCCTGGACACCTGTCACATCTTCGCCGCCGGACATGACCTGACCGGCCCGAGCGGTATGCACCAGACGCTCGATCTGCTGGTGGAGACGGTCGGGGAAGGGCGGCTGAAGCTGATCCACGCCAACGACTCCAAGGACGTGGTGGGCGCGCACAAGGACCGGCACGAGAACATCGGCTCCGGGCACATCGGCGAGGACCCGTTCCGGGCGCTGATGACGCATCCGGCGACCGAGGGCGTGCCGTTGGTGATCGAGACGCCCGGCGGCAAGGAAGGTCACGCGGCGGACGTGGAGCGCCTGAAGACGCTGCGGGACGGCTGAGCCCACCCCTTCCCCAAAACGGGACAACTCGGACTAAGGCAGCACTTACTTACTAAGTGCAGACTTACTGGACGATCTTCGCCGCCAGTGCAATCATGCGGCGCAACCTGCCAGTTACCCCGTGCGGAAGGAGCCTCTGCCATGCAGGGCGACCCCGAGATCATCGAATTCCTCAACGAGCAGCTCACCGGCGAGCTGACCGCGATCAACCAGTACTTCCTGCACGCCAAGATGCAGGAGAACTTCGGCTGGACGAAGCTCGCGAAGTACACGCGGCACGAGTCGTTCGACGAGATGAAGCACGCCGAGGTGCTCACCGACCGCATCCTGTTCCTGGAGGGGCTGCCGAACTACCAGCGCCTCTTCCATGTGCGCGTGGGACAGACGGTCAAGGAGATGTTCGAGGCGGACCGGCAGGTCGAGGTCGAGGCGATCGACCGCCTCAAGCGGGGCATCAAGGTGATGCGCGAGAAGGGCGACATCACGTCGGCCAACATCTTCGAATCGATCCTGGAGGACGAGGAGCACCACATCGACTACCTCGACACCCAGCTGGAACTGGTCGAGAAGCTCGGTGAGGCGCTGTACATCGCCCAGCTGATCGAGCAGCCCGAGAGCTGAGCGAGCGGCCCAGGGGCGGCTAGGCGGCCTCGTTCAGTTCGGTGAGGACCGGGCGGCCCTGGTCGGCCAGGTCGCGGCGGGGGCAGGAGCCGCGGCCCAGGATCGCCTGGATACGGCGGACGCAGTTGCCGCAGTCGGTGCCGGCCTTGCAGGCCGAGGCGATCTGCCGGGGCGTACAGGCCCCGTCCTCCGCGTGTCGCTTCACTTGCGCTTCGGTCACCCCGAAACAGCTGCACACGTACACGCGGAGTCACCTCCCGACGGGATCGATTCGGTTCGCCGTCCCGCTGAGTCGGTGAGGCTAACCTAACCTTACCCGCCACTCCGGGCCCGCAAAAGTGGCGAGGGGCGTGGATCGTCTGTGATCCACGCCCCATCTGCGGTTCTGTGTCCCGCGAGCCCCTCGGGACCCCCTGGTGATGGCTACTGGTCCCGGTACATCTCCGCGACCAGGAACGCCAGGTCGAGCGACTGGCTGCGGTTGAGCCGCGGGTCGCAGGCCGTCTCGTAGCGCTGGTGCAGGTCGTCGACGAAGATCTCGTCGCCGCCGCCGACACACTCCGTGACGTCGTCGCCGGTCAGTTCGACGTGGATGCCGCCCGGGTGGGTGCCGAGCGCCTTGTGCACCTCGAAGAAGCCCTTGACCTCGTCGAGCACGTCGTCGAAGCGGCGGGTCTTGTGCCCGGAGGCCGCCTCGTAGGTGTTGCCGTGCATCGGGTCGGTGATCCACGCCACGGTCGCGCCGGAGGCGGTGACCTTCTCGACCAGCTCGGGCAGCCGGTCACGGACCTTGTCCGCGCCCATCCGCACGATGAACGTGAGCCGACCGGGCTCGCGGTCCGGGTCGAGGCGCTCGATGTACTGCAACGCCTCCTCGGCCGACGTCGTCGGACCGAGCTTGATGCCGATCGGGTTGCTGATCTTCGACGCGAACTCGATGTGCGCGCCGTCCAGTTGGCGGGTGCGCTCACCGATCCACACCATGTGCCCGGAGACGTCGTACAGCGAGCCGGTGCGGGAGTCCACGCGGGTCAGCGCCGACTCGTAGTCGAGCAGCAGCGCCTCGTGCGAGGAGAAGAACTCGACGGTCTTGAACTCCTCCGGGTCGGTCCCGCAGGCCCGCATGAAGTTCAGCGCGTTGTCGATCTCGCGGGCCAGCTGCTCGTAGCGCTGGCCGGACGGGGACGACTTCACGAAGTCCTGGTTCCAGGCGTGCACCTGGCGCAGGTCGGCGTAGCCGCCGGTGGTGAAGGCACGCACCAGGTTGAGGGTCGACGCGGAGGCGTTGTACATCCGCTTCAGCCGCTCGGGGTCCGGGATGCGGGCCTCTTCGGTGAAGTCGAAGCCGTTGACGGAGTCGCCCCGGTAGGTCGGGAGCGTCACCCCGTCGCGGGTCTCGGTCGGCTTGGAGCGCGGCTTGGAGTACTGCCCGGCGATCCGGCCGACCTTGACCACCGGCACCGAGGCGGCGTACGTCAGCACGGCGCCCATCTGGAGCAGGGTCTTGAGCTTGGCGCGGATGTGCTCGGCACTCACGGCGTCGAACGCCTCGGCGCAGTCGCCGCCCTGAAGGAGGAACGCCTCCCCCTTGGCGACGGCCGCCAGGCGAGCGCGCAGCTGGTCGCACTCGCCGGCGAAGACGAGCGGAGGATACGACTCAAGCTCCGCGATCACCTTGCGCAGAGCCTCGGAGTCGGGGTATTCGGGCTGCTGCGCCGCGGGCAGGTCGCGCCAGGTCGCCTGAGCGGCAACGGCTTGGGAATCAGCGTTCACGGTCACATCCTCCACATTAAAGGGTCGTGTCGAATGGTTTTCGTCCCGGCTCGACAGGTGAGACGGATATGCGCTCATCTGTGAACCCCGGCTCGACGCGGAATCGACGGGGCGACGACGGTGCGGTGCTGAGACATCGAGGGACATCGAGGTACATCGATGAGCGTCAAGGGACATCGAGGTACATCGAGGGGATATCGGTGGGATGTCGCTGGGCGGTCGATGGGATAGAGTCCGGCCCATGTTCGCGCATTCGACCCAGAACTGGTGGTGGACCGCTCATCCGGCGGCCCACTGACTGCGCGTACCCAAGACTTCGCGAAGGCCGCCCACGGGGCGGCCTTCCTGCGTTTTCGGGGTCGTCCCACTCCCTCCGGTCCACCGCCTCCCGGTGGACCCTCGTGACGAAGGACACCCCTCATGCCACCGCGTGACCTCTCCGATCTCCTCGCCGGTTCCCGCCCGTTCGCCCTGCTGCACCGCCGCACCCCGGGCCACGACGACCGGAACGTCGATGTCCTCGTCGGCCCGGTCCACACCTACGACCGGCTCACCGAGCTGCCCGACACGTGCCTCGCGCTGGTGCCGTTCCGGCAGATCCGGGAGCGTGGCTTCGACGTCCGCGACGACGGCACGCCCCTCGCCGCGCTGACGCCCGAGGAGACGTACACGCTGCCCCTGGCCGACGTCCTGGACCGGCTTCCGGCGCATGACGTGCGGGTGGACGACGGCGGCTTCGACGTCGGCGACGAGGAGTACGCCGAGATCGTCGGCCGGGTGCTGCGGGAGGAGATCGGGCGGGGCGAGGGCGCCAACTTCGTGATCCGGCGCACCTACACCGGGTCCGTGCGCGGTTTCGGGCGGGCCGACGCGCTCGCCCTGTTCCGGCGGCTGCTGGCGGGCGAACGGGGCGCGTACTGGACGTTCGTCGTGCACACCGGGGAGCGGACGCTGGTCGGGGCGAGCCCGGAGGTCCATGTGCGGATGTCCGGCGGGACGGTGGTGATGAACCCGATCAGCGGCACGTACCGCTATCCGGCGGGCGGACCGACACCGGAGCATCTGCTGGAGTTCCTCGCCGACGGCAAGGAGATCGAGGAGCTGTCGATGGTCGTCGACGAGGAGCTGAAGATGATGTGCACCGTCGGCGACCGGGGCGGGGTCGTCGTCGGTCCCCGGCTGAAGGAGATGGCCCATCTCGCGCACACCGAGTACGAGTTGCGCGGCCGTTCCTCGCTGGACGCGCGCGAGGTGCTCAGGGAGACGATGTTCGCGGCCACCGTCACCGGCTCCCCGGTGCAGAACGCCTGCCGGGTGATCGAGCGGCACGAGAGGGGCGGGCGCGGCTACTACGCGGGCGCCCTCGCGCTGCTGGGCCGGGACCTGGGCGGCGCCCAGACCCTGGACTCCCCCATCCTCATCCGCACCGCCGACATCGACGCGGCCGGGCGGCTGCGGGTGCCGGTCGGCGCGACGCTGGTGCGCGGCTCGGACCCGGCGGGCGAGGTCGCCGAGACCCACGCGAAGGCGGCCGGTGTCCTGGCGGCCCTCGGGGTACGGCCCGCCCGGCCGCGCGATGAGGAGAACCGGCCCCGGCTCGCCGACGACGTGCGGGTGCGGGCGGCGCTGGACGGGCGCCGGGCCGCGCTCGCGCCGTTCTGGCTGCGGATGCAGGAGCGGACGGCGCGGCTCGCCGGGCACGCGCTGGTCGTGGACGGGGAGGACACCTTCACGGCGATGCTCGCGCACCTGCTGCGCTCCGGCGGCCTCGACGTGACCGTGCGGCGCTACGACGAGGAGGGGCTGCGGGAGGCGGTGCTCGGGCACCCGGGTCCGGTGGTGCTCGGCCCCGGTCCCGGTGATCCGTCGGACACCGCCGACCCCAAGATGCGGTTCCTGCGCGCGCTGACCGGCGAGGTGCTGCGCGGCAACCGGCACGGGGTGTTCGGGGTCTGCCTGGGCCACGAGCTGATCGCGGCCGAGGCTGGGCTCGCGATCGTCCGCAAGGAGGTGCCGTACCAGGGGGCGCAGTCGGTGATCGACCTGTTCGGGCGGCCGGAGACGGTCGGCTTCTACAACAGCTTCACGGCCCGCTGCGACGACGCCGATCTCGCGGGCCTCGCCGCCCGGGGCATCGAGGTGAGCCGCACGGCGGGGGGCGAGGTGCACGCGCTGCGCGCGGCCGGATTCGCCTCGGTGCAGTTCCATCCCGAGTCCGTGCTGACCCTCAACGGCCCTGAGATCGTGCGGGAGTTGCTGCCGACACCGTCGCTGCGGCGGGCGTGAGCGGCGGGTGTGCGGGGGTCAGCCGAAGAAGACGGAGACCTCGTCGTAGAGCGCCGGGTCGACGGTCTTGAGGCGGGCGGTGGCCTCGGCGATCGGGACGCGGACGATGTCGGTGCCGCGCAGGGCGACCATCCGCCCGAAGTCGCCGTCGTGGACGCAGGTGACGGCGTGCAGCCCGAACCGGGTCGCCAGCCAGCGGTCGAACGCGCTCGGTGTGCCCCCGCGCTGGATGTGTCCGAGGACGGTGGTGCGGGCCTCCTTGCCGGTCCGTCTCTCGATCTCCTTGGCCAGCCACTCACCGACCCCGGACAGCCGCACGTGCCCGAAGGGGTCGAGGGACGTGTCCTTGAGGACGACCTCGCCCTCCCTCGGCATCGCGCCCTCGGCGACGACCACGATCGGCGCGTACGAGGCCCGGAACCGGGAGGTGATCCAGGCGCACACCGTGTCGACGTCGAAGCGCTGCTCGGGGACGAGGATGACGTTGGCGCCGCCGGCCAGCCCGGAGTGCAGGGCGATCCAGCCGGCGTGCCGGCCCATCACCTCGCAGACCAGGACCCGCATATGGGACTCGGCGGTGGTGTGCAGCCGGTCGATGGCCTCGGTGGCGATGTTGACGGCGGTGTCGAAGCCGAAGGTGTAGTCGGTGGCGGACAGGTCGTTGTCGATGGTCTTCGGAACGCCGACGACGGGCACCCCGTGTTCCTCACCGAGCCGGGCGGCGACGCCGAGGGTGTCCTCGCCGCCGATCGCGATGAGCGCCCCGACGCCCTGCCCGGCGAGGTTCTCGCGGATGCGGCGGGCGCCGTCCGCGCGTCGCAGGGGGTTGGTGCGCGAGGAGCCGAGGATGGTGCCGCCCCGGGGCAGGATGCCGCGCACGGTCGGGATGTCGAGCCGCACGGTGTCGTTCTCCAGGGGGCCGCGCCAGCCGTCCCGGTAGCCGACGAAGTCGTAGCCGTACTCCTGCGTGCCCTTGCGGACGACGGCCCGGATCACGGCGTTGAGCCCGGGACAGTCCCCGCCTCCGGTCAGTACTCCCACCCGCATGAGCCCGTCCCTTCGCCGCGGCCGCCCCCTCTCACGCTAAGGGTGATTCAGCTCACAGGGGATGGGTCGGGAGGGTAAATCCGGGACGGGGAAGGGGAGTTCACCCCTGGGGTCGGCTCATCCGTCGAGGCCGCGCTCTATCGCGTAGCGCACCAGCTCGACCCGGTTGTGGAGTTGGAGCTTGCCCAGGGTGTTCTGGACGTGGTTCTGGACCGTGCGGTGGGAGATGACCAGGCGCTCGGCTATCTGCTTGTAGCTGAGCCCCTTGGCGACCAGCCGCAGCACCTCGGTCTCCCGGTCGGTGAGCCGGGGCGCCCCCGGCTCGTCGGTGCCGTCCGCCCCCGCCGCCGGTTCGGAGGCCAGGCGCCGGTACTCGCCGAGGACCAGGCCCGCGAGCCCGGGGGTGAACACCGCGTCACCGACCGCCGTCCGGCGCACCGCGTCGATCAGCTCCTCGGTGGAGGCCGACTTCAGCAGATACCCGGTCGCCCCCGACTTCACGGCCTCCAGGACGTCGACGTGCTCCCCGCTCGCGGACAGCACGAGGACCCGCAACGCCGGGTTGTGGCCGACGAGTTCCTTGCAGACGGCCACCCCGGGCAGCGCCGGCAGATTGAGGTCGAGGACCAGGACATCGGGGCCCGCCGCCTTGGCGCGGCGCACCGCCTGCTCGCCGTCGCCCGCGGTGGCGACCACGTCGAGACCGGCCTCGGCCAGGTCACGCGCGACCGCGTCACGCCACATGGGGTGATCGTCGACCACCATCACCTTGATCGGGTCACGCTCACTCATCGTCGTTCCGCCTTCCCCCGTGTCACGTTCTTCGGCACCGTCAGTTCGACCTCCGTGCCCTGCCCCGGCACCGAGAGCAGGTCGGCCCGGCCGCCGAGATCGCGCAGCCGGCCCCGGATCGACTGGGCCACCCCGAGCCTGCCCTCCCCCTCGGCCTGCGCGAGCCGCCCCTCCGGGATGCCGGGCCCGTCGTCCCGGACGGTCACGACGACCTCGTCGGGCGCGTCCTCGACGAGAATCCACGCGCGGGCGTCGGCACCCGCATGCCTGCCGACATTGTCCAGGGCGGCACTGACAGCGGCCGCCAACTCCCGCGCCGCGGGCGCCGCGAGCAGCACCGGCGCCCCCGGCTCGGCGAGGCTGACCCGGGCGCCTGCATGGGGCGCGAGCAGGGCACGCAGGTCGACCGGAGCGTCGGGGCCGGCGGGTCCGGGCTCGTCGACGAGGTGAACGACGGTGCCCTCGGCGACGTTGGAGAGGGTGCCGTTCCCGGCGGTGCGGGCGGCCGGGAGCAGGCCGCCGGAGACCAGGGTGCGCAGCGCCACTTCCTGCTCGCCCGCCATCCGGCCCAGCTCGGCTGCCTCGCCGCCGATGACCGCGCCGCGCCGCTGCACCATGGCCAGCACCTGGAGGACGCCGTCGTGGATGTCCCGGGCGAGCCGTTCCCGTTCCCGGGTGGTGGCCTCGATCTCCAGGGCGCGGGCGAGGGTGCGTTCGGAGGCGCGGGCGACCTCGACGACGTAGCCGATGGCGATGGAGGCGACCCAGACCAGGACGACGTTGTGGACGGTGTCACGGGCGGGGGTGCCGCGTTCGACGAGGTTGGCGGCGGCGACCAGGGTGGAGGCGAGGGCCGCCCAGCGCCAGCCGCCCTTGATGGCGAACGCCAGCACCGCGCCCGCCGTCCATATCGACGGCAGGGTGGGGCCGCCCTCGTGCACGCGCGCGGGGGAGTCCGCGAACGGGGTGAGCAGGATGCCGGTGAGCGCGATCGTCAGGTCGACGACGAGGAACCGCTTGGTGCAGGCGGCCGCGTTCGCGACCCGGGGCAGGGTCGCCAGGGTCCAGACGGCGAGGACGGTGTAGTAGGCGACGGCGACGGCGGGGCGGTGGAAGCGGTCGTAGGCGGTGACGAAGAACCCCACCGCGTACACCATGGTGAGCACCCGGTAGCCGCTGAGCGCGCGCCACAACGGCAGCTCGACCGACATTCTCAGGACACGCTCGCGCTTGGCCATCTCCCCCACCCCCGTCGGCCCGAACGGCCGCCGCACTCCCGGCCGTTACGGCGCGGACTTCTCCGACCCGGGCCGCTGCTCAGGCCCTGTGGTGTCCGGTTCGGACTTCGCCGATTCAGGCTTCTCCGGTTCCGGCTGTTTCTCCGCGGCCTTCTCCGGTCCGGGCTGTTTCTCGGCGGCTTCTTTCTCCGCCTGCTCCTTCTCGGCCTGCTCCTTCTCGGCCTGCTCCTTCTCGGCCTGCTCCTTCTCGGCCTGGGCGAGGGCGGCCTTGGCGGCCTTCTCCGCTTCCTTCTCGGCCTTCGCCGCGTCCGAGATCTGCCGCTTGGCGGCCGTCGCGTAGATGTCGACGTACTCCTGGCCGGAGAGCTTCATGATCTCGTACATGACCTCGTCGGTCACCGCGCGCAGCACGAAACGGTCGTGCTCCATGCCCTGGTAGCGGCTGAAGTCCAGGGGCTTGCCGATCCGGATGCCGGGCCGCATCAGCTTCGGCATCACCTTCCCCGGCGGCTGGATCTTCTCCGTGTCGATCATCGCGACCGGGATCACCGGGGCGCCGCTGGCGAGCGCCACGCGCGCGAGGCCGCCGGGCTTGCCCCGGTACAGGCGACCGTCGGGCGAGCGGGTGCCCTCGGGATAGATGCCGAACAGTTCACCGCGCTCCAGCACCTCAAGACCGCTCTTGACGGCCGCCTCGCCCGCGCCGCGCGCACCGGAACGGTCCACCGGGAGCTGGCCGACGCCCTTGAAGAACGCGGCGGTCATCCGGCCCTTCACCCCGGGCGTCGTGAAGTACTCGGCCTTCGCGATGAACGTGACCTTGCGGTCCAGCACCGCGGGCAGGAAGAACGAGTCCGAGAACGAGAGATGATTGCTCGCCAGGATCGCCGGACCCTCGGCGGGAATGTTCTCAAGACCCTCCACCCAGGGTCGGAAGGTGACTTTGAGCGGTCCCCCGATAGCGACCTTCATCGCGCCGTACAACACCCCAGTGCCTCCATTGTCTCTCGCTCAGACCTTAACCCGGAGCGCCGCCGAAGGAGCCGACGACCCTGGTCGGTGTCAGTGCGGTCGCGTACCGTGAAGGTCCTGCGAACGCTTCGCAGACCGGGTGCCCTGTTGTCCGCGCCTTCCACTACCGTGTCCGCCCCTTCCACGAACAGGAGACCGAAGGTGCCGGTCCTTCCTGGAGCCGAGCCGTACCGCCACGAGGGCGGCAGTGTCGGCGTCCTCCTCTGCCACGGTTTCACCGGTTCCCCCCAGTCGCTGCGGCCCTGGGCGGAGCGGCTCGCCGAGCGGGGCCTGACGGTCTCGCTGCCGCTGCTGCCCGGGCACGGCACCCGTTGGCAGGACATGCAGGTCACCGGGTGGCAGGACTGGTACGCGGAGCTGGACCGTGAGCTGCGTGCCCTGGGCGAGCGGTGCGAGAAGGTGTTCGTGGCCGGTCTGTCGATGGGCGGCACCCTCGCCCTGCGGCTGGCGGCCCGGCACGGGGAGGCGGTGAGCGGCCTGCTGCTCGTCAACCCGGGCAACCGCATGCACGGCGCGGCCCAGTACGCGCTGCCCCTGCTGCGTCATCTGGTGCCGTCCGCGCCGGGCATCGCCAGCGACATCGCCAAGCCGACCGGTGTCGAGCTGGGCTATGACCGGGTGCCGTTGCACGCGGCGCACTCGCTGCGCGCCCTCTTCCGGGTGGTCGATCGCGAACTGCCGCAGGTCACCCAGCCGTTGCTGCTCCTGCACAGCCCGCAGGACCATGTGGTGCCGCCGGCCGACGCGGCGCGCATCCTCGGCCGGGTCTCCTCGCGCGATGTCCATGAAGTGCTGCTGGAACAGAGCTACCACGTCGCGACGTTGGACCACGACGCGGACCGGATCGTCGAGGAGAGCCTCACGTTCATCGGGCGGCTCGCACCCAGTGTCGGCAAGGAAGGGACGGCCACCGGTGGCTGAACACGACTTCGAGCGTGAGGACCGCGAGCCCGAGGAGCAGGGCGTTCCCTTCGACGAGGACGCGGCCTGGGCGGCGATCGTCGCGGGATACGGCGAGGAACCGGTCGATCCGCCGGGCGCGAAACCGTTCAAGTCGGTCGAGGATCTGGCCCTGTTGGAGCCGGAGACCAACGGCACCGACGGCGACGAGTCCGGCGAGCCCGAGCAGCCGAAGGCGGCCGAGCCCGCCACCCCGCTGGGCGGTTCCGTCTCCTTCGCACCCGGCGTCGGCCCACGCGACCACTCCGTCGCGGAGCCCGGCGAGAACGACTTCGACGCCGACGACGAGGGCCACTTCGTCCCGCCGGAGCCGCCGCCGCTGCCCGCCGCCGACGTCACCGCCAAGTTCGCCTGGCTGGGCGTGCTCGGCGGTCCGGTGCTGCTGCTGGTCGCGATCGTGCTGGGCTGGGACATGACCTGGTGGCTGGCCACCCTCTGCATCGGCGGCTTCCTGGGCGGCTTCGCCACGCTGGTCACCCGGATGAGAACCGACGACGAGGACGACGTGGACCCCGGACGCGGCGCGGTCGTCTGACACCGGCTGTCCAACACCGGCCGTCCGGACGCCAGTTGTCCGACGCCGGTCGTCCGATGCCGGTCGTCCGATGCCGGTCCTCCGACGCCGGGCGGCTAACGCCGGGTGGTGTCGGCGGGGATGCGCAGGGCGGCGAGGACCGGGAGATGGTCGGTGGCCGCCCGCAGGTCCGCCGCCGTCACGCCGGGCTGCTCCAACGGCACTCCGCAGCCCAGCACTTCGATGCCAGGACCGGCGAAGAGCGCGTCGATGCGGCGGTGGGGCGCGTCCCGTGTCCAGGTGTGTTCGCCACCCCAGGGGGCGGTGGCCCAGCCGTCCTGGAGCGTGGCGGCGAGGCGGCGGAACGTGCGGCCGTCGGGACGTTCGTTGAGGTCGCCGCCCGCGATCACGTGCTCCGTGCCGAAGTGGGCGAGGCGGTCGAGGAGGGCGGCGCCCTGAGTGTGGCGCTCCTGCTCGTCCAGGGAGAGGTGGCAGCTCAGTACGCCTACCCGGGCGGCGCCGAAACGGAGGACGGCGGTGGCGAAGCCACGTCGGTGCAGGCCGGGGGTGGCGGGGAGGAGGACGTCCTCGGTGTGTTCCACCGTCGCCCTCAGTGAGCACAGGATCGCCGGGCCCGTGGTGGGGGCGCCGCCGGTGACGATCACCTGGCCGGTGGCTGCGGCCAGGCGGGCCAGTTTTTTGCGCCAGCGGAAGAAGCGGGGGGCTTCTTGGAGGAGGACGAGGTCGGGGGCGCAGGCGGTGATGACGCGGGCGAGGGCTGCGGGGTCGTCGCGCATCGAGCGGATGTTGTAGGTGAGGGTTCTGATGAGGGGGGAGCCGTCGGGCTCTGTGCGGGAGGAGGGGAGCGGCGGCATTTGGTCAATCTACGCCCGCCCCTGCCGGGGGGCGTGTGCGGCTGACGGTTCGTCGTGGGGTTGCGCCCGCAGCGGCGCCGCATATCCGATACAGCGCCGCGCCCCTTGAACAATCCGGCGTTGTGCTTACCGGGAATTACATGATCGGGTCGGGTTCCCTGGCTAGGTCTGCTGCTCCTACCAGGCCTGCTTCGTTGCCGAGTTGGGCGGCGATGACCTCGGCCACGGGGCGCCAGTTGCCGCCTACCAGCCAGCGCTTGTAGGACTTGCGGATGGGGTCGAGGACCAGCTCGCCCTCGTCGGAGAGGCCGCCGCCGACGATGAACGCGGAGGGGTCGAAGAGGGAGGCGAGGTCGGCGAGGCCGGCGCCGGCCCAGCGGGCGAGTTCCCGGTAGGAGTCGACGGCGACCGGGTCACCCTGCCGGGCGGCCATGGAGATGTGCTTGCCCTCGATGCCCTCGGGGCTGCCGTCCCCCAGGCCGAGCAGCAACTCGGCGTGCTCGGGGGTGGCGTTGGCGCGCTGCTTGGCGTAGCGGACGAGGGCGCGCCCGGAGGCGTACTGCTCCCAGCAGCCCTGCGAACCGCACCCGCACAGCAGCCCGTCCGGCACCATGCGGATGTGGCCGAACTCGGCGGCGACCCCGAAGTGGCCCCGGCGCAGCTTGTTGCCGATGATGATGCCGCCGCCCAGACCGGTGCCGAGCGTGATGCAGATGACGTTGCGGTGGCCCTTGCCGCCGCCGAACCTGTACTCGCCCCACGCCGCCGCGTTGGCGTCGTTCTCGACGACGACCGGGAGGCCGACGCGGCTCTCGACCTTCTCCTTCAGCGGTTCCTGGCGCCAGTCGATGTTCGGCGCGAAGTAGACCGTGGAGCGCTGGCGGTCGACGTATCCGGCGGCGCCGATGCCCACGCCCACGATCTCGTGCCCGGCGCGGGCGCCCTCCACCGCGGAGGCGATGGCGTCCACGATGCCGTCGGCCGTGCCCGGGGTCGGCACCTTGTGCATGGAGAGGATGTTGCCTTCCTCATCGACCACGCCGGCCGCGATCTTCGTGCCGCCGATGTCGACGCCGATGGTGAGTCCCATGAAATCCTCAGTTTCGGTCGAGCCCCGCTACGGCCAACCGTACCCGAGCAGGAACTCACTCCACGTCGATGCGTTCACCCGGGGGCGGGCCCTCGTCGCCGTCGGTCCCGCCGGTCCCGTCGGCCTTCGTGGTCCAGCGCCGTTCCTGGGTCTGGACGGCGGAACGGTACGCGGCGAGGAGTTCGCCGCCGGCGGCGGCCAGGTGGTCGAAGACGTCCGGGTTGCGCTCGATGACCGGTTCGACGGCGGCCTTGGCCTGCTGGACGACCTGCCGCACCACCTGCTGCGCGGCCGGTCCCGCGACCGCGCCGAGCAACGGCGACCGCGTCGACGAGAGCCGGTCGGCGACCGCGTCGACCAGCTTGCGCAGCTCCTCGGCGGCCGATCCCGGGGGCGGGCCGTGCTGGGCCCGGCGGCGGGCCTTCTCCGCGGCGAGGTCCTCGGCGCACGCCGTCGACCAGGCGTCGTCGTCGGTGGCCCGCGGTGCGTCGGCGGGCTTCGGCTCACCGGCATCCGACAGGGGAAGCTCTTCGCTCATGACGGACTCCTGACTACGGTTCGTCTCTCCGACGTTACCCGAACGACCGCGCCCGGTTCACCGGCCGCCGGGCCACAGCGCCGGGTCCGGCGCGAACCGGATGCGCAGCTCGCCCTCGCGCAGCGCCGCCCCGTCGACGGTGCACCGGCGCAGCGCCGACGGCAGCGCGACGATCCGGCGGAACGGGCCCACGGTGACGACGAGTTCGTCGCCGCGCCGGATCAGGTCGAGGTCTTCGCGTATCGCGCCGGGCAGCGGGATGTGCCAGACCAGGACGCCGTCGTCGGCGAGCTGGTCGGAGACCGGCCACTCGACGCCGGCGGCGGCTCCGGCGGCGGTGGGAACGGCGAGGGCGGCGAGGTCGTCGGCGCCGCGCGGATCGTGGCCGAGGTGCGCGGCCCGGTGCACCTCGTGGTCCTGCTGCCACTCCTCCAGCACCTTGCGCTGCTGCGCGACCGGCCCGGCGAGCCACCCCTCGGCGGCCTCCTCCGGCAGCACCCGGCTCGCCACCAGCGCCTGCGGCCGCCGCCCCCGCAGGGCAAGGGCGAGCACCGCGTCCCGCACGGCGGTGGCAGCGGCGGGTCCGGGCTCCGCGACCAGGCGAACGACGGTGCCGGCGTCGGCGAGGACGGCCTCCACGGCGCCCAGCTCCAGGTCCCAGCGGGCGGCCGTCTCGTAGAGCCACTCGGAGGGCATCGGGACACCGGCCAGCCGGCCGAGCACCGGGCGCAGCGCCCGCGCCGCCTGCCGTTCCGCGGGCAGCAACCGGCGCAGATAACGGCGGAGTTCCTCGGGGAGCGCGAGCAGCGCGAGGGCCTGCGGGGTGGCGGGCAGGTCGACGACGAGGAGGTCGTGCCGGTCGGCGAGGGCCGCGTCGCGCAGGGCCCGCAGCAGCGTCAGTTCCTCGGCGCCGGGCAGCGGCGTGACCTCCTCGGTGTCCAGGCGGGAGGCGCCCAGCAGGTCGAGGACGCTCGCCGCGCGGTCCTGGAACGCGGCGAGGTCGGCGCGGAAGCCGGCGGTGGCGTCGGGGCGCCAGGCGGTGAGGTTCGGGGCGACGGTCCTGGGGGTGGGGCCGGTCTCGGTGCCGAGGGCTGTGCCGAGGGTGTCCGTGCGGTCGGTGCCGAGCAGGAGGGTGCGGGTGCCCTCGCGGGCTGCGGTGAGGGCGGTGGCGGCGGCGATGGTGGTGCGGCCGGCTCCGCCGGGGCCCGTGATCAGGATCGTGCGCATGGCAGTGACCGTACCCCCGGAAGTGGCCCGCCTCCGTGGGCCTCGGCACTGGGGGCTGCCGCCCCCAGCCCCCCGCTTCGGCCCTGAACGGGCCTCGTCCTCAAACGCCGGACGGGCTGAAGGGCTTACGCCTCCCCCGACTCCACCCTCTTCTTCAGGCCCGCCAGGGCTCGGTCGATGATGACCTTCTCCGCCTTGCGCTTGATCATGCCCAGCATGGGGATCTTGACGTCGACGGTGAGGAGGTAGGTGACCTCGGTTGCGGTGGGGCCGGCGGGCTTGAGGAGGTAGGAGCCGTCCAGGGAGCGGAGCATCTGGGACTTGACGAGGGTCCAGGAGACCTCGTTGTCGCCGGTCCAGGTGTAGCCGAGGGTCTGGTCGTCCTTGATCGCGCCGGCGTCCATGACGAGGCGGACCTGCTGGGCGCGGCCCCGGTCGTCGGTCTGGAGGACCTCCGCCTCCTTGACCTCGCCGGTCCAGTCCGGGTAGCGGGCGAAGTCGGCGATCACCGCCATGACGTCGGCCGGCGCCGCCTCGATCGTGATGCTCGAACTGGTGTGTTCCGCCATCGCCGTGGCTCCTCCGGATACGGGCCGGTAGACAGGTCGTCGTCGGCACGTGTGTGCCGCGTGAAGGCTATCGCGCAGGTGACCGCCGCCGATCACCCGCACCGGCGTCGCTCACCATTCCAGGACCCAGGGCCGGCCGGTGGAGGCGAAGTGCCCGACGTTGACGCACTCGGTGGCGCCGACGCGCAGGCGCGGGGCGAGCGGCTGATGGACGTGGCCGAAGAGGGAGTAACGGGGGCGGGTGCGGCGGATGGCGTCGAGGAGGGCGCGGCTGCCGCGTTCGAAGCGGCGGGCGACGGTGTCGTAGACCAGTTCGGGGACCTCGGGCGGGATGTGGGTGCACAGGACGTCGACCTCGCCGACGGCCTCGATCTTCGCCGCGTACTCCTCGTCGCTGATCTCGTACGGGGTGCGCATGGGGGTGCGCAGGCCGCCGCCGACGAAGCCGAAGGTGCGGCCGCCGATCTCGACGCGGCCGCCGTCCAGGACCGTGGTGCCGACTCCGGCGTATTCCGGCCATAGATCAGGCATGTCGACGTTGCCGTAGGTGGCGTACGTCGGGTTCGGGAAGGCGGCGAACAGCTCGGCGTACTGCTTGCGCACGGCTTTCTCGATCACGGCGGCCCGGTCGGTGCCTATGGTGGCCCAGAGGCGGGCGCCGAAGTCGCGGGCCTCCTCGAAGCGGCGGGCGGTGCGCAGCTCGACGAGCCGGTCGGTGTTCGCCTCGCCGAACAGGTCGGGGAAGATACCGCGCGTGTGGTCGGCGTAGTCGAGGAAGAGGACCAGGTCACCGAGGCAGATCAGGGCGTCGGCGCCTTCGCCGGCGGCGGCCAGGTCACGGACGTTGCCGTGCACGTCGCTGATCACATGGACGCGGTTCCTGCCGTTACCGGGCGGTGTGGGTGCCATGTCGATCAAGGGTAGGCGTGTGCGGCACCGGTGAACAGTGCCGTCCGGGCCTGTGGTTACTGGCCAGTCAGTTTGTGGGTGGACTACCGTACGCGCAGGAACAGCAACAGGAACATCAATCCGTGTGACGCGGCGAACATCTCACCGGTCCCCCTGTCGGAGTCGCCATACCGGCGGGTAACGTCCGGGCAGTCCAGTTGTGCTCAAGGGTTTCGCCCCGTGAATCCCGAGCACCCGCCCGAGCCTTGGACCGCACCGTCGCATCGCACAACGTCGTGGCGCCGGCGCCCTATGAGGAGCAGCAGTCTTGCGCGAGTTCAGCCTTCCGGCTTTGTACGAGGTCCCAGCGGACGGCAATCTGACCGACATCGTCCGCAGAAACGCCGCGCAGCATCCCGAGGTCGCCGTGATCGCCCGCAAGTCGGGCGGCAGCTGGCAGGACGTCAGCGCGACGGCGTTCCTGGCCGAGGTGGTCGCCGCGGCCAAGGGCCTCATCGCCTCCGGCGTGCAGCCGGGCGACCGGGTCGGCCTGATGTCCCGCACCCGCTACGAGTGGACGCTCCTGGACTTCGCGATCTGGAGCGCGGGCGCGGTGACCGTGCCGGTGTACGAGACCAGTTCGCCGGAGCAGGTGCAGTGGATTCTCTCCGACTCGGGCGCGACGGCCTGTGTCGTGGAGCTGGACGGGCATGCGGCGACCGTCGAGTCGGTGCGGGACCGGCTGCCGGCGCTCAAGCACGTCTGGCAGATCGAGGGCGGCGGTGTCGAGGAGCTGGGCGCGCTGGGGCGGGACGTCTCGGACGCCACCGTCGAGGAGCGCGGTTCGCTCGCCAAGGCCGACGACCCGGCGACCATCGTGTACACGTCCGGGACCACCGGGCGGCCCAAGGGCTGTGTGCTCACCCACCGCAGCTTCTTCGCGGAGTGCGGCAACATCGTGGAACGGCTGCGGCCGCTGTTCCGCACCGGTGAGTGCTCGGTGCTGCTGTTCCTGCCGCTGGCGCACGTCTTCGGGCGGCTGGTGCAGATCGCGCCGATGATGGCACCGATCAAGCTGGGCTGCCTCCCGGACATCAAGCACCTCACCGATGAACTGGCGTCGTTCCGGCCGACGTTGATCCTGGGGGTGCCCCGGGTCTTCGAGAAGGTCTACAACTCGGCGCGGGCCAAGGCGCAGTCCGACGGCAAGGGCAAGATCTTCGACAAGGCCGCCGACACCGCGATCGCGTACAGCAAGGCGCTGGACACGCCGTCGGGGCCGTCGCTGGGGCTGCGGATCAAGCACCGGACGTTCGACAAGCTGGTCTACAGCAAGCTGCGGGCGGTGCTCGGCGGGCGGGGCGAGTACGCGATCTCGGGCGGTGCCCCGCTGGGCGAGCGGCTCGGCCACTTCTTCCGGGGCATCGGCTTCACCGTCCTTGAGGGCTACGGCCTGACCGAGTCGTGCGCGGCGACGGCGTTCAACCCGTGGGACCGGACGAAGATCGGCACGGTCGGGCAGCCGTTGCCGGGCTCGGTGATCCGGATCGCGGACGACGGCGAGGTGCTGCTGCATGGCGAGCATCTGTTCAAGGAGTACTGGAACAACCCGGGCGCGACGGCGGAGGCGCTGACCGACGGCTGGTTCCACACCGGCGACATCGGCACCCTCGACGAGGACGGGTATCTGCGGATCACCGGCCGCAAGAAGGAGATCATCGTCACGGCGGGCGGCAAGAACGTCGCGCCGGCCGTGATCGAGGACCGGATTCGCGCGCACGCGCTGGTCGGTGAGTGCATGGTGGTCGGCGACGGGCGGCCGTTCGTGGGCGCGCTGATCACCGTCGACGAGGAGTTCCTCGGCCGGTGGGCGGCGGAGCACGGCAAACCGGCGGATGCCACCGCCGCGTCGCTGCGCGAGGACCCGGATCTGCTCGCGGAGATCCAGACGGCCGTCGACGACGGGAACGCCGCGGTGTCGAAGGCGGAATCGGTGCGGAAGTTCCGCATCCTGCCGTCCGCGTTCACGGAGGAGTCGGGCCATCTGACGCCGTCCCTGAAGCTCAAGCGGAATGTGGTGGCCAAGGACTACGCGGACGAGATCGAGGCGATCTACCAGAAGTAGCCTCGCCCGCAGGCGAGTTGGCTCATGGCGCGGTGTCCTCGACGGGGACCCGCGCCGTCGTGCGTCCGGGCGGCGCGCGGTGAGCGTCACGGACGGGCGAACGCCCCTTCACCCGGCCGCAGTTGTCGGCCACCCGGCCCAACTCCCCTGCTACAGCAGCGCCTTGAGCTTCTCCGCGAGCAGGTCCCAGCGCCACTTCTCCTCGACCCAGGCCCGCCCCCGCTCCCCCATCCGGCGGCGCGGTGAGCGTCACGAACGGGCCAACGCCCCCGCGTCCGGCCGCAGTTGTCAGCCGACCGGCCCAACTCCCCTGCTACAGAAGCGCCTTGAGCTTCTCCGCGAGCAGGTCCCAGCGCCACTTCTCCTCGACCCAGGCCCGCCCCCGCTCCCCCATCCGGCGGCGCAGCTCCGTGTCGCCGAGGAGGGCGACCACCCGCTCGGCGGTGTCGTCGGCCGAGCCGCCCCGCACGACCCAGCCGGTCTCGCCGTCCAGGACCGCGTCCGGGGCGCCGCCGGAGTCGCCGGCCACCACCGGCAGTCCCGTCGCCGACGCCTCCAGGTAGACGATGCCGAGGCCCTCGACGTCCAGTCCGCCGCGCCGGGTCCGGCACGGCATGGCGAAGACGTCACCGGCGCCGTAGTGGGCGGGCAGCTCGGACCAGGGGACCGCGCCGGTGAAGCGCACGGAGTCGGCGACGCCCCGCTCGCGCGCGAGCCTGCGCAGGTCCTTCTCGTAGGGTCCGCCGCCGACGATCAAGAGGACGGCGTCCGGTTCGGCGGCCAGAATCCGGGGCAGGGCGCGGATCAGGGTGTCCTGCCCCTTGCGCGGGACCAGCCGGGAGACGCACACCACGACCGGCCGGTCGGTGAGCCCGAGCCGGGCCCGCACGGCGTCGCCGCCGGAGCCCGGGTGGAACGTCTTCTCGTCGACGCCGGGCGGCAGTTGGACCATCCGGCGGGCGGCCTCGGGGCTGAGCGCGGTGGCGATCCGGGAGCGCGTGTACGCGCCGAGGTAGGTGAGCGTGTCCGTCGACTCCCCGATCCGGCCGAGCAGTTGGCGGGCCGCGGGCAGCTGGGCCCAGCCCGCCTCGTGGCCGTGGGTGGTGGCCACCAGCCGCTCCGCACCGGCCCTGCGCAGCGCCGGTGCCATCAGCCCGAGCGGCGCCGCCGCCCCGAACCACACCGACGTACAGCCGTGTTCACGCAGCAGCCCGGCCGCCCGGCGGGTGACAACGGGCGTCGGCAACAGCATCGTCGTCCGGTCGCGAACGACGGTGAAGGGCTGCTCGGCGTCGAAGGCGGCGGTGGCGCGGGCGCCCTCGGGGCCGCGTTTCCAGGTGGAGGCGTAGACGACGAGCCGCTCGGGGTCGAGGCGCAGCGCCATGTTGTGCAGGAACGCCTGGATGCCGCCGGGGCGGGGCGGGAAGTCGTTCGTGACGATCAGGGTCTTGTGCATCGCCGCCGACCCTATCGACATCCGGTCAGCGGCCCGCCGACCGGTGCCGTCATGTCGGGTGGCATGCTCACAGCGCGACAAGACATCATGTTCCCCTCAAGGCGGGACGCGGACGGCAGGGGAATCACGGTGAAGACGACGGGCGGGGCGCGATCGCTGACGTGCCTGCTGGGGACCTGGGGCGTGACCAGGCTGGTGCTGCTGCTCTTCGTCTACAAGGTGTGGATATTCCCCGGTCCGGACGTCACCAGCGATGTATCGGTGATCTACCAGGGCTGGTTCGAGGTGCTGCGCACCGGCACCTTCCCGCTGGACGACGTCACCTGGCAGTACCCGCCGGCCGCCGCCCTGGCGATCCTCTCCCCCGCGCTGCTGCCGTTCCTCGGCTACGCGCAGGCGTTCTTCCTGCTGGCCTGCGCGGCCGACCTGGTGGCGTTCGCCCTGCTGGTGTACGCGGGCCGGCGGCCGGGGAGGTCGTCGCGCGGGGCGTGGGTGTGGGTGGTGGGCGTGCCGCTGCTCGGCCCGACGGTGTACTCCCGTTACGACCTGATGGTCACGGCCGTCGCGGTGGCCGCGCTGCTCGCCGGGGGCCGGCATCCGCGGGTGATGGGCGCGCTGGTGGGCCTCGGCGCGATGCTGAAGGTGTGGCCGGCGCTGCTGCTGGTCGGCGTGCGCCGCCGGAGCGCGTGGCTGGCGGCGCTGCTGAGCGTGGCGGGGCTCGCGGCGCTGTTCGCGGTGTCGATGCCGGGTCCGTTCGCGTTCCTGACGTTCCAGCGGGACCGGGGCACCGAGGTGGAGTCGCTGGGCTCGCTGGTCTTCCACATCGCCCGCCACCACGGCTGGGCCGGTCAGGTGCTGCTCAACTACGGCTCGGTGGAGTTCGTCGGCCCGTACGTGTCCCAGGTGAGCACGGCCGCCCTGTTCCTGACCGGGATGGCCTTCGGCTGGCTGCTGCTGTGGCGGCTGGCGGCGACCCGGTTCGAGGCGGGCACGGCGGCGGACGCGGCGTTCGTGGCGGTGCTGATGTTCACCGTGACCAGCCGGGTGATCAGCCCGCAGTACATGGTGTGGCTGGTCGGCCTCGCGGCGGTCTGCCTCTGCTTCCGGGGCAGCCGGATGGGCCTGCCGACGGTGCTGGTCCTGGTGGCGAGCCTGGTGACGCTGTTGGAGTTCCCGATCTGGTTCTCGGAGGTCGTCCAGAGCACCACGTTCGGCGTCTGTCTGCTGGTGGTGCGCAACGGCCTGCTGGTCGCCGCCGCTCTCCTGGGCTCCCGCGTCCTGTGGCGGGCCACGGCCCGCCCCGCCGCCTCGACGCGGGTCCCCGGCCAGGCGACCCGCACGAGCGAGACGTCGGTCTCCCCGTGACTCAGCCGAGCTGCTCGCCCAGGTAGTCACGCCACCGCTCGGTGAACGACGCCGAGTCCGTCCCGAGCACCTCCTTCAGCGCGTTCTGGACCGCGCCGGAACGGCTGTGGCGGGCGCCGACCGCCCGGTAGAACCGGCCGAGCTTCTCCTCGCCCCACCCGTCGGCGATCATCCGGCAGGCCAGCCAGCCGCCCTCGTAGGCCTGCGCCAGCTTCGTCGCGTCGCTGCCGAACCCGAAGTCGGCGTCGGTCGGCAGCGCACTGGGAACGTTCCCCTCGTCGACCGCGCGCTCCAGCTCGGGTGCGGCCTGGCGGGCGGTGCGGCCGGTGTCGCGGTAGCCGACCCAGTCCGCGTACCCCTCGGACAGCCACAGCGGGGTGGCGGCGGAGGTGTGGGCGCGGGAGGCGACATGGGTGGTCTCGTGGGTGAGCACGACCTGCTTGCCGAGGTCCCCGAGCCCGGCGTACGCCTGCGGGTTGACGATGATCCGGTCGGCCGGTGCCTTCCCCGCGCCGCCCACCTCGCCGGTGGTGACGGCGGCGATCCCCCGGTACGAGGCGGCGGGCGACCCTAGCAGCCCCGCCATGCCCTCCAGCGTCCTCGGCACCAGCACCACCACGTGCCGGGCCCAGTCGTCCCCCCAGGCGGCGGTGACGGCCGGTACGGCCCGGTCGGCGAGGCGCGCGTAGGAGCGCAGGGTGACGGTGGACTGTCCGACGCCGAGCACCAGGCTGTGGGTGCCCCGCACGACGCTCACCCGGCCCTGGTCCCACGGCAGCTGGGGTGCCTTCGCGGCGGGCTTGTCGGCGTCGACGGACCAGGTGCCGTCGCTCTCGTGGGTCAGGGTGAGGGCGCGGTGGACGCTGACGGGGGCGCTGTCGTAGCCCCGGACCCGGTAGCGCAGCTCGGCGTCGGCGGTGGCCCGCGCCCCGGAGCTGTGCAGCGAGGTCAGCCGGTACGACCAGGCGGCCAACGGCACCGCCCGCGCGTTCGCGAACCAGGTGGGCGCGCCGGTGGCGAGGAAGGCCCCCTCGTCCCCGGCGAGGACGGCGGTGGCCCGCCGGTCCAGGAGCAGCTGGACCTCGGCCGTGTCGGCGTTGTCGGTGCGCTGTCCGGCGCAGGAGACCAGGGCGGCGAGCAGCGGGGCCACCAGCGCCACCGCCGCCGTTCTCGATCCGCGTCCACGACCCGCCACGTTCCTGATCGTAGTGGGGCGGACGGGATCGGGTCAGACGCGGGTGACGGAGGAGACCGGCATCATGCCGACCGGGTCGTAGCGGACCGGGGCGCCGGGGTAGGGGGCGTGGATGACCTGGCCGTTGCCCATGTACATCGCGACATGGCTGGCGTCGGCGCGGTAGGTGACCAGGTCGCCGGGGCGGGCCTGGGAGAGCGGGATCTGCCGCCCGGCGAACCGCTGCGCCTGCGAGGTGCGCGGCAGCGCCACCCCGGCCCGCCCGTACGACCACTGCATCAGGCCCGAACAGTCGAACCCGGAGGGGCCGTTGGCGCCCCACACGTACGGTCGGCCGAGCGCGGACCGGGCGGCGGCGACGGCGGCCGCGGCCCGGCCCGAGGAGGGCAGCGCCGAGCCGAGGTCGGGGAGCACCTCGCGGGTGCCACGGGAGGCGCGGTCGTAGGCGGCGCGCTGCTCGCGGGGCAGGGCGTTGAGGAGGTGGCGGGCCTTGGCGAGTTTCTTCTCGACGGTGCGCTTGTGGACGGCCACGGCCTGGCGGCTGCGGTCCAGTTCGGCGAGGGCGCCGGTCGCCTCGGCGCGCTCCTGGGTGAGTTCGCGCAGCGCCGACTGGAGTTCCTTGAGGCGGCCCGCCTCGTGGGCGTCGATGCGGCCGAGGACGGCGGCCTTGTCGAGGTAGTCGGCCGGGTCGTCGGAGAACAGCAGCGCGATCGTCGGGTCGATGCCGCCGGAGCGGTACTGCGCGCCGGCCAGCGAACCGAGCGAGTCCCGCAGGGAGTTGACGCGCTGCTGCTGGCGGGCGATCAGGTCCTGGGCGTCGGCGACGTGGTGGCGCAGGCGGTCGGCGCGTTCGTCGGCCCGGTTGTAGGCCTCGGTCGCCTTCTCGGCCGCCGTGTAGAGCCGGTCCACCTCGGTTCGGGTGTCGGTGTGCGGTGCGGCGTCCGCGGGTGCGGAGGCGAGCACGGCGACGGCGGCCGACAGGGCGCACAGGGCGGCGCCGGCCCCCCGGTTGAACCCGGACGACGGTGCAAGGCGGCGATGGGACCCCACGGGAAGCCGCGCTCCTTCCGCTGGCGGACGAGGAAACGCGGCAGACAGTAGCCCCGTGACAGGGGGTCTACCAAAGACCGCCGTGCGCACACACAGTGACGCCCCGCCTCTGACGCAGGTCATCGGCGGGGCGTGGGGTCAGCGACGGCTCACGGGATTCGCCCGTTCGGGCGGTGTGTCGCCCGGGAAGCCGGTCGCCGGCGGGATCAGATCCGGACGCCGAACTGGAACGGCATGTTCCCGATCGACTCGTACCGGACGACGGTGCCGGTGCGCGGGGCGTGCAGCACCTGGCCGTTGCCCGCGTAGAGGCCGACGTGGTGCTGGTCGCTGTAGAAGATGACCAGGTCGCCGACCTTGAGGTCGTTGACGTTGTAGATCCGTGTACCGGCGTTGGCCTGGGCCTGGGAGGTGCGCGGGATGGTGACGCCGGCCTGGGCGTAGGCCCATGAGGTCAGGCCCGAGCAGTCGTACGAGGACGGGCCGGTGGCGCCGTAGACGTACGGGGTGCCGATCTTGGACTGGGCGGCGGCGAACGCGGCGCTCGCGCGGCCGGAGGCGGAGCCGGTGTCGCCGAGGTCGACGCGTTCGCTGGAGGAGCGGCTGGCGCGGGCGTCGGCGGCGGCGAGGGCCGCGCGCTCCTTCGCCGTCAGGGAGTTGAGCAGCTTCTGCGCCTCGCCGAGCTTGCCTTGGACTTCCTTCTTCTTCTTGCCCAGTTCGGTCCGGGTGGAGGCGAGGTCCTTGAGCTTGTCGGACGCCTCGGCGCGCTCCTGGGACAGCTCGCGCTGCTTGTCCTGGATCTTCTTCAGCGCCTCGACCTGCTGGCTGCTGAGCTGGTCGGTGGCGGACGCCTTGTCCAGGTAGTCGTCGGGGTTCGACGACAGGAACAGCTGGAGGGAGGGGTCGATCGATCCGGAGCGGTACTGGGCGGTGGCCGCCAGGCCTATGGAGTCACGCAGCCCGTTCAGCTCTTCCTGGCCGCGGGCGACGTTGTCCTGGATCGTGGAGATCTCCTTCTGGAGCTTCTCCTGCTTCTCCTTGGCGCCGTTGTACTTCTCGGTGGCCTGCTCGGCCTGCTCGTAGAGCTTGTCGACCTTGGACTTGACCTCGTCCTTGCTCAGCTTCTCGGAGGGTGCCGCGTTGGCGGCCTGGGAGCTGAGGACAACCGCCGCTGCGGCTGCGGTGGTGAGCACGGTCACCCGAGCGCGGCTCGGCTGCTTCGGTCGACGGTGGGACGCCACGGACGCGGGCTCCTTCATGTGAGTGATCACCCGTATGGAGGTTCGAGCCCAGACCCTAGTGATGTTTCTGTGATCAGTTCAAATCCCCGAGGGGAAAATGTCGGTCACGGCCCGCATTCTTTGCACTCAACTCACATGCAGTAATGCTCAATTGACGCTACGTTGCGTGACGATTCCATCAATTCGGGCATTAAACCTGTTCATCGACGTTTGAGACAGGCACCCGGAGGCGGGGTCAGATGAGGCGCTTGAGGAGCATCGCGGAGGCGACCGGACGGGCACCCGCGCGGGCCACCCCGTCGGCCACCTCACGGTCGGTCGAGGCGACGATGACCGGACGCCCCGGCGGCTCGGCGCGCACCAGCTGGCGGATCAACTCGTCGGCCGTGACGCCCGGCTTGGAGAACAGCACCCGCACCCCGCGCGGCGGCGCGAGCAGCACCGGCGAGAGCAGTTCGGCGCCGTCGAAGACGCAGGTGACCTCGGCGCCGGTCTGCGCGGCGAGCTGCGAGAGCTGGCCGAGCAGCCGCAACCGCTGCTTCTCCAGGGGCATCTGGGGGTAGCCGGTCTTGGTGACGTTGTAGCCGTCGACCACCAAGTGCGCCTGGGGCAGCGCGAGAAGCTGGTCGAGAACGGCCGGATCGTGCTCGGACAGGGCCCGCGCCGCGATGTCCTTCGGGGTCATCCGCCCCGGCTCGACGGCGTCCACGGTCTCCGCGGGGCGCTGCGAGACCGGCGGCAACGCCAGCTCCCTGCGCAGCCCCTGAGCCGCCTCCAGGACCGTGTCGAGGAGCAGCCGCAGCCGCATGTCCTCGACGCTGCGCCCCTCGCGGGCGGCCTTGCGGGTGGCCTCCAGGGCCGCTTCCGCCTCACCGAGCCGCGCCTTCAGACGCCGGGACTCGCTCTCCGCTGCGGACACCTGAGTCTGCCCCTCGGCCCGCACCGCCTCGCTCTCGGCCCGCGTCCGGCGCAGTGCCGCCTCGCCGCGCTTGACGTCGCTGTGGGCGGCCCGGAGCTTGCGGTGCAGGGACTCCGCTTCCTTCCTGGCCGCCTCCAGCTCGACGCGCAGGCGCTCGGTCTCGGCCCGGGTGTGCTCCCGGGCGGCGGCCAACTCCTCGCGCAGCCGCTCCAGTTCGGCCCGGCTCTCCTCGTCGGCGCGTTCGGCGTCGGCCCGCTGGGCCTCCTCGCCGGCCGCCGTGACGAGCTTGACCCAGTCGGTGGGGCGCAGCACATAGGCGGCGGCGGCCACGTCCAGCGGGTCGGCGGCGGGCGGCGGGGCACCGCTGTCGAGGGCGGCGGCCAGTTCCGGCTGCGCCTCCCTGAGCTTCTCGCCGATGCGCTGGCGGAACAGCGGGTCGGTCTCCAACGCCGAGGCCATCGCGTTGCCCGCGAACTTGGCCCGGCGGTTGGGGGCGAACCGGGCGTACTGCCGCAGCTGCGCGGGCAGCTCGGCGACGGTCAGCCCGCCGAAGCCGTCCGCGACGATCTGGACGACCCGTCTGCGCACGCCGTCGGGCAGCGGACGGTCGAGCACCTCGGCGGCGCCGTCGCCCGGCTCCCCGCCTGTGGTCTCCACCATCCGTCACACCCCAATGCGTGTGCGGGGCCCGCTCCGTCAGGAGTCGGCGCCCGGCCTGTCCACGAGTTCCACCTGGTCCACCGCGTTGCACCAACGGCAGCGCACCGACTCGATGGTCTCACTGACCACCTCGCGCTCCTCGACCTTCGGCTCACCGGCGAGGTCGAGGTGGACGTACTCCACGACCTTCGAGGAGCGGGTCACATCGAAGCGCGTGAGGTTGCCACAGAGCGTGCAGCGCCACCGCGTCGAGGCGGTCGGCAGGGGAACCGTCATCGTCACTTTTCGCTTTCCTTCTCGTCTCCGTGACGCACCAGCTTCTCCGGGGCGTGTCGCGGTAACCCTACGGCCTGCGGGGGAGTCGCCGCCCGTCTGTCCACGGCGGCGAGGCGGTATCGCCCGATGCATCCGGTTACGTCATGCTCTGTAGTCATGATCAGCAACTGGAGCACGACGGTCGGCAGGGCGGCCGGCCTGGCCCGCAGACCCTCGGCGCCGGTCACCCATGGGCTGATCGCCCTGTGCTGTCTGGCCTTCGCGATGAGTCCGGCGTCCGGTCTCGACCCCGGCTACGGCACCGGTGACGCGCTGCTCGCCGTCCAGCAGCGGTACTTCCGGCACTGGGGTGTCGTACCGGCACAGCTGTTCGTCTGGTCCCCCAGGGAGGCGCTCACCCCAGCGACCGCGCTGTTCGTGCACGGCAGCTGGGTGCATCTGCTGGGCAACATGCTCTTCCTCTACGTCTTCGGGGCGATGACCGAGGCCCGCATGGGACGCCTCCGCTTCACCCTCTTCTACCTGGGCTCCGGCTACCTCGCCCTGCTCGGGTACGCCGCCGTCAACGCCTCCTCGGAACAGTCACTGGTCGGCGCGTCCGGGGCGATCTCTGCGGTGCTCGGCGCGTTCCTGTTCCTCTTCCCCCGCGCCCGGGTGACCAGTCTGCTGCCGTTCCTGTTCTTCCTGCCGCTGCGGTTTCCGGCGTGGCTCGTGCTGCCGTTCTGGGCGGGGTTGCAGTGGCTGGCGGCAGGCCAGGCCGACGACGGCCCAGGCGTGGCCTACCTCGCCCATCTCATGGGGTTCGGGCTGGGGTTCCTCTTCGCGTGGGTGGGGTGCCGGCGGACTAGAGTGAACGACGTCCCCGTTCCGGCCCCCGAGGGAGAGAACCAGCCGTGATCACCGCGATCGTGCTCATCAAGACCAGCGTGGATCGGATTCCCGAGATCGCGGAGACGGTCGCTTCGCTGGAGACGGTGAGTGAGGTGTTCTCCGTGACCGGGACGTATGACTTGATCGCGATGGTTCGGGTGCGGCGGCACGAGGATCTGGCCGATGTGATTCCGGGGCGGATCAGCAAGATTCCTGGGGTGGAGGCGACGGATACGCACGTGGCGTTTCGGACGTACTCCCAGCACGACCTGGAGGCCGCGTTCGCCATCGGGCTGGACTCCTGAGTCCCCTCGGGTGGGGTCTTGAGTCACCCCGGGTGAGGGGGCACGGCGCGTGCGGGGCGGGACGCGTGTGCGGCTGACGGTGCGTGCGGGGCGCGACGCGTGTGCCGGGTGCGGTGCGTGTGCGGCTGACGGTGCGTGCGGCGCGACGCGTGTGCCGGGTGCGGTGCGTGTGCGGCTGACGGTGCGTCGTGGCTGGTCGCGCAGTTCCCCGCGCCCCTTGGTTGGCTGGACTTGGCGGCGTCGCCATGTGCCGTCGGGACGCCGCCGGGTTGGCAGGCCTGGCGGCGTCGCCCTGTGCCGTCGGGACGCCGCCAGGTTGGCTGGACCTGGCGGCGTCGCCATGTGCCGTCGGGATGTCGCCAGGTTGGGTGGGTTGGCCTGGGGTGTGGTGCGTCGTCGGGGTCAGTTCACTGCTGGGACGCAGCGGCCGTTTTCTGTGTGGTAGGTCCAGCGGGCGCCGTTGGTGACCAGTTCGCGGACTGCGGCCACGAAGCGCTCGATGTGCTCGTCCGGGGTGCCCGCGCCGAAGCTGACGCGGATGGCGTTGAGGGACTTCTCGCCGGGAGACGCCTCGGGGGCGCCGCACTCGCCCTGGGACTCGGGGGCCGTGCCCAGCAGGGTGCGGACCAGCGGGTGGGCGCAGAACAGGCCGTCGCGGACGCCGATGCCGTACTCGGCGGAGAGCGCGGCGGCGAAGTGCGAGCTGTTCCAGCCGTCGACGACGAAGGAGAGCACGCCGACCCGGGGCGCGTCGTCGCCGAAGAGGGACAGCACCCGCACCTCGGGCACCTCGGCGAGCCCGGCCCTGACGAGGTCGACGAGGTGGCGTTCGCGGGCGACCAGGGTGTCGAAGCCGGCCTCGGTGAGCGCCTTGCAGGCGGAGGCGATGGAGTAGGCGCCGATGACGTTCGGGGAACCGGCCTCGTGGCGGGCGGCGCTGTCGTGCCACTCCACGTCCACTCCCCCGTCCTCGCGCCGGGAGACCTTGCGGCTGGCGCCGCCACCGGCGAGGTAGGGGTCGGCGGCCTGGAGCCAGTCGGCGCGCCCGGCCAGGACGCCGGAGCCGAACGGGGCGTAGAGCTTGTGGCCGGAGAACGCGACCCAGTCGACGTCGAGGTCCCGCACGGAGACCGGGTGGTGCGGGGCGAGCTGGGCGGCGTCGAGGACGATGCGGGCGCCGTGGGCATGGGCGGCGGCGGCCAGTTCACGCACCGGCCACAGCTCGCCGGTGACGTTGGAGGCGCCGGTGACGCAGACCAGGGCGGGGCCGTAGGGGTCGCGGGCGGCGAGGGCGCGCTCCAGGGTCTCGACGGCCTGGTGCGGGGTGCGCGGGGCGTCGAGGTAGCTGACCCGGGCGTCCTTCCAGGGCAGCAGCGAGGCGTGGTGCTCGGTCTCGAAGACGAAGACCTGGCAGTCGGCGGGCAGGGCCTGGGCCAGCAGATTGAGGGAGTCGGTGGTGGAGCGGGTGAAGATCAGCTGGTCGTCGGCGCGGCAGTCGAGGAACTCCGCGACCGTCTCGCGGGCCTTCTCGAAGAGGTCGGTGGAGAGCTGCGAGAGGTAGCCGGCACCCCGGTGGACGCTGCCGTAGTAGGGGGCGTAGGCGGCCACGTCGTCCCAGACCCGCTGGAGGGCCGGGGCGCTGGCCGCGTAGTCGAGGGCCGCGTAGCCGACCTCGCCGCCGGTGACGAGCGGGACGGTGACATCTCGGCCCAGAACCGGCAGCGGGGTACAAATGGCCTGGTCGACGGCGGCGGTGGAGACAGACATGGCGAACTCCTGTGAGAAGCAGGGGGAACCACCGTGTGAGCGGCTTCGGCTCGAACACGGGGCGGAAAGAAAAAGGGGTGTGCGGAGGCGGGGCTCGACGCCCTAGCGCATTCGCTTGCTCACAGGATGCTCCTCGACGACCAGGACCCCTGGTGGTACGAGGGGTCCGCGCTTGCCGTGGACCTCGCTGCCCACGGCCTGGTCTTCACCCGGGGCACCCCGCCACGGACGGAGGGTTGCCGGACAGTCGGCCGGGGCCTCATGACTGTCACTCATGACCTGCGGAAAAACGTACGTGAAGTGATCGGGGTCCCGCAACCCGTGTCCGGATCGCGGGACCGCGACGGTGCTCCGTCAGGCGTTGCTGGCCGCGACCCAGCGTTCCAGGGCCCGCCCGGCGGCGCCGGAGTCGATCGAGTGGGCCGCCTTGGCCATCCCGGCCCGCAGCCGTTCCGCCAGCGGCCCGTCCTCCGCCTCCAGGGCGACCAGGGCCGCCGCCGAGTTCAGTACGACGGCGTCCCGCACCGGGCCCGTCGCGCCGTCCAGGAGCCTGCGGGCGACGTCCGCGTTGTACGCCGGGTCGCCGCCGCGCAGCGCCTCCACGGGGACCAGGTCGAGGCCGACGTCCCTCGGGTCGAAGCGTTCCTCGGCGACCTTGCCGTCACGGACCTGCCAGACGCGGGAGGTGGCCGTCGTCGTCAGCTCGTCGAGCCCGTCGTCGCCGCGGAAGACCAGGGCGGAGTTGCCGCGCTCGGCGAGGACACCGGCGACGATCGGGGCCATCCGCGGGTCGGCGACCCCGACGGCCTGGGCCCGCACCCGGGCCGGGTTGGTCAGCGGACCCAGCGTGTTGAAGACCGTGCGGATGCCCAACTGGCCGCGGGCGGCGCCCACATGACGCAGCGCCGGGTGGAACTTCACCGCGAAGCAGAACGTGATCCCGGCCTCCTCGGCGACCTGCGGGACCCGTTCCAGGGACAGGTCGAGGTTGACGCCGAGCTTCCCCAGCACGTCGGACGCCCCGGACGCGGAGGACGCGGCCCGGCTGCCGTGCTTGACGACGCGGGCGCCCGTGCCGGCCACGACGATCGCCGACATCGTCGAGATGTTCACCGTCTTCGCGCCGTCGCCGCCGGTGCCGACGATGTCGACGGTGGGGCCCGGTACCTCGATCACATGGGCGTACTCGTACATCGTGCGGACCAGGCCGTTGATCTCCGCGACGGTCTCGCCCTTGGCGCGCAGCGCCACCGCGAACCCGGCGATCTGCGCGTCGGTGGCCTCGCCGCGCATGATCAGGTCCATCGCCCAGGCGGTGTCGTCGGCGCTCAGGTCGTGGCCGGCCAGCAGGCCGTTCAGCAGGGCAGGCCAGGAACGGCCCGCCGCGGTGTCGCCTCCAGCGGGGGTCACAGCGCTCATCAGCCGCTCCTGGTCGTATCTCGAAGAGTCGTCGGGAAGGGTCGGTACGAGAGCCACCCTATCCAGCGCCGGGTACGGCGAAGGGCCCCCGTCCGCTGAGCGGACGGGGGCCCTTCGGTCGTCGTGTGGCGACGTGGTGATCAGTGGTGGCCGTGGCCGCTGGTGATCTCCTTGTACTCCTCGACCGTCGGCTTCGGAATCTGCGACTCCGCGCCGTAGTACGACTCGCTGAGCTTGGCGCGCAGCTTCTCGGTGCCCTTCACCTTGCGCTCGACGCCGTTCTCGTCGACCGTGCCGCCGATCTCCACCGGGCGGTACTGCTCGTGCGCGGTGAGGGTGTGCAGCGCGTCCTGGCTGAGCGGCTCGTGCACCTCGATGAACTCACCGTGCGGCAGCCGCTTGATGGTGCCGGTCTCGCGACCGTGCAGCACCTTCTCCCGGTCCCGGCGCTGAAGGCCCAGGCAGATCCGCTTGGTGGCGATGAAGACGAGGACCGGCACCACGAAGAAGCCGACGCGCACGAACCAGGTGATCGCGTTGATCGACAGGTGGAAGTGCGTGGCCCAGAGGTCGTTGCCACCACCGACGAGCAGCACGAAGTACCAGGAGATCCAGGCGGCGCCGAACGCGGTGCGCGTCGGGGCGTTGCGCGGACGGTCCAGGATGTGGTGCTCGCGCTTGTCGCCGGTGACCCAGGACTCGATGAACGGGTAGACCGCGATCGCGACCAGGACCAGCGGGAAGATGATCAGCGGGACGAACACACCCATGACGAGGGTGTGGCCCCAGAAGTTGATCTCCCAGCCCGGCATGAAGCGGATCAGGCCCTCGGAGAAGCCCATGTACCAGTCGGGCTGGGCGCCGGTGGACACCTGGTCGGGACGGTACGGGCCCAGGGCCCAGATCGGGTTGATCGAGGCGATCGCCGAGACGACCGCGATGACGCCGAAGACCAGGAAGAAGAAGCCGCCCGCCTTCGCCATGTACACGGGCAGCAGGGGCATGCCGACGACGTTGTTGTTCGTCTTGCCGGGGCCCGCGAACTGGGTGTGCTTGTGGTAGAAGACCAGGATCAGGTGGGCCACCATCAGGCCCAGCATGATGCCCGGCAGCAGCAGGATGTGGATCGAGTAGAAGCGGGCCACGAAGTCGCCGCCCGGAAACTCGCCGCCGAAGAGGAAGAACGACATGTACGTGCCGACGATCGGCACGGACAGGATCGCGCCCTCCATGAAGCGGACACCGGTGCCGGAGAGCAGGTCGTCGGGGAGCGAGTAACCGGTGAAGCCGGTGAACATGCCCAGGACGAACAGCAGGAAGCCGAAGAGCCAGTTGACCTCACGCGGCTTGCGGAACGCACCCGTGAAGAAGACCCGCATCATGTGCACGAACATGCCGGCGAGGAAGATCAGCGCGGCCCAGTGGTGGATCTGCCGGATGAGCAGACCACCGCGCACATCGAAGGAGATGTGCATGGTCGAGTTGAACGCCTCGGACATCAGCTGTCCCTGCAACGGGACGTAACTGCCGTGGTACTCCACCTCGTTCATCGACGGGTGGAAGAACAGCGTCAGATACACACCCGTGAGGATGATGATGATGAAGCTGTACATGCACACTTCGCCCAGCATGAACGACCAGTGGTCGGGGAAGATCTTGCGCATGTTGGTCTTGGCGAGGGAGTAGATCCCCAGCCGCCCGTCCGCCCAGTCGGCGACACGCTCGCCGGCCGGTGCCTTGCCGCGGCGGGCCTCGGTGTTCTCGTTGGTGCTCATCCGCGCTCCCAGAATGCAGGACCGACGGGCTCCTGGAAGTCGCTGAGCGCTTCCAGGTAGCCCTCGTCGTTCACGCCGATCCGCAGCTGCGGCAGGGCGTGACCGGCGGGACCGAAGATCACTCGGGCGCCGTCGGAGAGGTCGAAGGTGGACTGGTGGCAGGGGCACAGCACGTGGTGCGTCTGCTGCTCGTACAGGGAGATCGGGCAACCGACGTGGGTGCAGATCTTCGAGTAGGCGACGATGCCGTCGTGCGACCAGGAGAGTTCGCGCTTGTCCTTGATGTCCTCCGGCTGGATACGGACGATCATCAGGGCGGCCTTGGCGATCTCGGTCTGGAAGTCCTCGTCGTGCTCCTCCAGGCCCTCGGGCTTGGCGAAGGTGAGCGAGCCGACCGCGACGTCGGAGGCGCGCAGCGGCTCGTTGGTGTTCATGTTGACGAGCAGCTTGCCCTTGGACCACAGGGTGTGCCGGAGCTTGGTGCCGGGCAGCGGGCCCAGGTCGCGCAGCAGCATGACGCCGGAGAGCGGGAACAGGGCCAGCGCGCCGAACATCGTGGTGCGGATCAGCTTGCGACGGCCGATCACGGACTCCTTGGCACCCTGCTTGAAGTCGGCCAGCACCTGGGCCTTGACCTCGGGCGGGGCCTCGATCGGGTGCCGCTCGGCGGCGACCTCGACGTCGGACATCAGGGTGCGGGCCCAGTGGACCGCGCCCGCGCCGATCGCGAACAGCGCGAGGCCGAGGGTCAGGCCCAGCGCGAAGTTCAGCGCGTTGATGTGCCCGATCGGGAAGACGTAGATCGCCTTGTCGTGCGGGATCGTCACATAGGAGGCGATGAAGCCGACGGTCGCGAGCATCGACACCGTGAACAGCAGGGCGACCGCGCGCTCGGACCGGTTGGCGGCCCGCTCGTCGATGTCCTGGATGCGGTGCTCGTGGGGCGGCAGTCCCGGGTCGGCGAACGGGTTCTTGTCGTCCGCGACGCCCACCGCACCGTGCGCGTGGCCCTGCTCTGCGGGCAGGTTCTCTTCTGGAATGTCTTGGCTACTCATGACTTCTTGGCCTTTGCGGTCCGAGCGGCGACCCAGACGGCGACCGCGATCAGGGCACCCAGTCCGAAGATCCAGGCGAACAGACCTTCACTGACCGGCCCGAGGCCGCCCAGCTCCAGGCCGCCGGGGCTCACGGTCTCGTCGCCGTTGACCGCGTTGACGTACGCGATGATGTCCTTCTTGTTCTGCGCGGTGAGGATCGTGTCGTTGAACGACGGCATGCTCTGCGGGCCGGTCTGCATGGCCTCGTAGATGTGCTTCGGGTCGACGCCTTCGAGCGTCGGCGCGAACTTGCCGTGCGTCAGCGCACCACCCTTGCCGGTGAAGTTGTGGCACTGCGCGCAGTTGGTGCGGAACAGCTCGCCGCCCTTGGCGATGTCGGCACCGTCGGCCCCGTACTGGGACTTCGTCGGGATGGCCGGGCCGGCGCCGAGAGCGGAGATGTACGCGGCGAGCTGGTCGATCTCGGCCTGCGTGTAGATGACCTTCTTGCGCGGGATCTGCGCGCCGGGCTGCTGGGCCGGCATCCGGCCGGTGCCGACCTGGAAGTCGACGGCGGCGGCGCCCACGCCCACCAGGCTCGGACCGTCGGAGGTGCCCTGACCGCCGGTTCCGTGGCAGCTGGCGCAGCCGACGGAGAACAGCTTCTTGCCCTCGTCGATGGCAAGGGACTGGGCGGTTTCATCGGCCTGCGCCTTGCTCGCGGGCGCGAACACGGCGTACAGCCCCCCGGTGGCCGCCAGCGCGAGGAGTAGGACGACGACGGCCGCCAGCGGATGGCGTCGTCGTGCGGAGAGCTTTTTCACGGATTACCCCGGTGTCAGGATCTTCTGCGTCGATGCTTCTGGAAAGTGCGCCTCGGGTGCGCGCGTGGGAATCGGGCCCGGCTACTTGATCATGTAGATCGTCGCGAAGAGGCCGATCCAGACGACATCGACGAAGTGCCAGTAATAGGACACGACGATCGCCGCGGTTGCCTGCTCGTGCGTGAACCTCTTGGCCGCGTACGTCCTGCCGAGCACGAACAGGAAGGCGATGAGGCCGCCCGTCACGTGCATGCCGTGGAAGCCGGTGGTCAGGTAGAAGACCGAGCCGTACGGGTCGGAGGAGAGCGAGAGCCCGTCCTTCTTGACCAGCTCGGTGTACTCCAGGATCTGACCGCCGATGAAGATCGCACCCATGATGAAGGTGACGATGAACCATCCCCGGAGCTTCTTCACGTCCCCGCGCTCGGCCGCGAAGACGCCGAGCTGGCAGGTGAGGGAGGAGAGCACCAGGATCGTCGTGTTGGTCGCGGAGAACGGGAAGTTGAGATGGCTCGCCATCTCCTTCCAGTGATCCGGACCGGTCACCGATCGCAGGGTGAAGTACATCGCGAAGAGGGCCGCGAAGAACATCAGCTCGGAACTCAGCCAGATGATGGTTCCGACGCTGGTGAGGTTCGGCCGGTTGACCGACGGGTGCGCGTGCCCGGTTTCTACTGTCGTTGCTGTCGCCACGACCGACATTATGTCGGTCGCTTATCCCGCCCTCACTCCCGGGGGTGCCGTTCGGAGTGTCCGTACCTCGTGTACTGCCCGGATGGCCCATCGAAGCCCTGTTCCCACAGGTGTTGACGGGGTGTTCAAGGGAGTAGCATCCGGCGCATCGGTCCTGTCCGTACGACGCTGACGTCTCGGAGGAAGAATGCAGCCGACTGCCACGGTGTTGGTCTACAGCGATGACTCCACCACCCGCGAACAGGTCCGGTTGGCCACCGGGCGCAGGCCGGCTCCGGACGTCCCGCTGGTGGAGTTCGTGGAGTGCGCGACCCCGGCCGCCGTCCTCAAGGAGCTGGACCGGGGCGGCATCGACGTGTGCGTCCTGGACGGCGAGGCGGTGCCGATGGGCGGCATGGGGGTGTGCCGGCAGATCAAGGACGAGATCTTCCGGTGTCCGCCGGCGCTGGTGCTGATCGGGCGTCCGCAGGACGCGTGGCTGGCCACCTGGAGCCGGGCCGACGCGGCGGTCACTCTGCCGGTGGACCCGGTGGAGTTCGCCTCCGCGCTCGCGTCCCTGTTGCGGGAGAAGAGCGCGCTCAGCGCCTGACGGAGCGCGGCGGCCCGTAGTCGGTGACTGCGGGCCGTCGTCGCCTCGCGCGCTCCTCACACGGCTGTCGGACGCAGCCGGGCGGCCTCCTCGGGCCGGGGCCCGTCGGGCTTGCCCGCCACCAGGGCGCTGCCGTCCCGCCATTCCTTCCAGTCGAGGTTCCAGTCGCCGTAGCCGTTGCCGAACGGCTCCATGTCGTCGCCGTAGGAGTTGACGACCTTGACGACGTCGCCGTCCTGGACGTTCTCGTAGAACCACGCGGCGTTGCCGGTGCTCATGCCGGTGCAGCCGTGGCTGACGTTGGCGGAGCCCTGGGACCCCACCGACCAGGGCGCGGCGTGTACGTACTCGCCGCTCCAGGTGACCCGGGTGGCGTAGTACACGGGCAGGTCGTAGCCCTCGGAGGAGCCCGAGGAGATGCCGACGGTGGTGCCGCGCATCCGTACGAAGTACTCCTTGCCGAGCACGACCTTGACGCCGTTGCGGGTCTCGAAGCCGGGCTTGCCGGTGGTGACGGGGATCTCGTTGATCTCCTCGCCGTTCTTGTAGACCGTCATGGAGTGCGCGGCGGCGTCGGTGACGGCGATGACGCGGTCCCCGGTGGTCAGCTTCAGCGGCTTGGTGCCGGCGCCCCAGAGGCGGTCGCTGATCTTGACGCCGTCCAGTTCGCTGCGGACCTGGATGCTCGCGTGGGCCGGCCAGTACTCCTTGGGCCGGTAGTGGAGTTCCTTGTCGTCGACCCAGTGCCAGGCGCCCTGCGTCGCGGGCTTGGACTCGACCCGCAGGGCCCGTTCGACGATGGCGCGCTGGGCCTTGTCCTTGACGGGCTCGCTCAGTTCGGCGGTGACGGGCTGGCCGACGCCGTACTCGCCCGCGTCCGGTCCGAACTCGACGTTCAGCCGCTTCTTGGTGGTGGGCTTGCTGGTGTCGAAGGTGAGGACCTTGCGGCCGGGCGCCCCGTCGTCGTTCTCGGTGCTCACGCGCACCGTGTAGCGGGCGTTGGCGGCCAGCGGGGAGGTGGAGTGCCAGCGGGTGCCGTCGGCGCTCAGTTCGCCCGTCACGCGGCGGCCGGTGGCGTCGGTGGCGGTGACGTCGGTGATGCGGCCGTCGTCGTGGGACGCCGTCACCTCCAGGGGCTTGTCCGGGTTGGCCTTCTTGGGGCCGCCGGTCACGCCGTTGAAGGAGATCTGGTCCGACGCGTCGTACGGCTTGGTGGACAGCGGGTCGCCGTCGCTGCCGCAGGCGGTGACGCCCGCACCGAGGGCGATCACCAGCAGCGTGCAGCTGACGGTGGTGCGGGCGCGCGGGTGCGCCGGTCTCAAGTGGGTCATGAGGTCACGCTAAGGAGTCGCGTCAGCTCCGGCGCGTCAGGTAACTCGGACGAGTGACCGGCGGTGCGGCAAAAGCAGGAGCCCGGACTCTCCTGACGGAGTGTCCGGGCTCACCGACCTGGTACGCGTGTTACTGCGTGCGGCTCTCACCGCGGTAGTACTCGAAGACCCAGCCCCACAGGCCGAGCAGGATGAGCGGCGCCGAGAAGAACAGCAGCCACCAGCCGATCGCCACCCCGAGGAAGGCGAGCGCGCCGCCGACCGCGAGGGAGAGCGGCTGCCAGCTGTGCGGGCTGAAGAACCCGATCTCGCCGGCGTCGTCCGCCACGTCGGCGTCCTTGTTGTCCTGCGCGCCCACGTCGACCCGCCGGGCGGTGAAGCCCAGGTAGAAGCCGACCATGATGCACAGGCCGAAGGTCAGGAAAAGGGCCGTGGTACCGGCCGGCTCCTTCGACCACACGCCATAGACGATCGCCATGGCGAGGACGAAGACGCTCAGCCACATGAACATCTTGCCCTGGATCTTCACTTGCCTGCCTCCTTGCCGCCGGCCAGAGCCTTGTCACCGTGCGGCGCGTTCTCCAGCTGGTCGAGGGCCGCGATCTCCGGGTGGTGGAGGTCGAACGCCGGGGATTCGCTGCGAATCCGCGGCAGGGTGAGGAAGTTGTGCCGCGGGGGCGGGCAGGACGTGGCCCACTCCAGGGAGCGGCCGTAGCCCCACGGGTCGTCGACGCCGACCGGCTTGCCGTACTTGGCCGTCTTCCACACGTTGTAGAGGAACGGCAGGATCGACAGGCCCAGCAGGAAGGAGCTGATCGTCGAGATCGTGTTCAGGGCGGTGAAGCCGTCGGCCGCGAGGTAGTCCGCGTACCGGCGGGGCATGCCCTCGGCGCCCAGCCAGTGCTGGACCAGGAAGGTGCCGTGGAAGCCGATGAACAGCGTCCAGAACGTGATCTTGCCGAGCCGCTCGTCGAGCATCTTGCCGGTGAACTTCGGCCACCAGAAGTGGAAGCCGGAGAACATCGCGAAGACGACCGTGCCGAACACCACGTAGTGGAAGTGGGCCACCACGAAGTAGGAGTCGGAGACGTGGAAGTCCATCGGCGGCGAGGCCAGGATGACGCCGGTCAGACCACCGAAGGTGAAGGTGATCAGGAAGCCGGTGGCCCAGAGCATCGGTGTCTCGAAGCTCAGTGAGCCCTTCCACATGGTGCCGATCCAGTTGAAGAACTTCACACCGGTCGGTACCGCGATCAGGAAGGTCATGAAGGAGAAGAACGGCAGCAGCACACCGCCGGTGACATACATGTGGTGGGCCCACACCGTCACCGAGAGGCCGGCGATGGAGATGGTCGCGGCGACCAGACCCATGTAACCGAACATCGGCTTGCGGGAGAAGACCGGGATGACCTCACTGATGATGCCGAAGAACGGCAACGCGATGATGTACACCTCTGGATGCCCGAAGAACCAGAACAAGTGTTGCCATAGCAATGCTCCTCCGTTCGCGGCATCGAAGACGTGCGCGCCGAACTTGCGGTCCGCCTCCAGCGCGAAGAGCGCGGCGGCCAGCACCGGGAAGGCGAGCAGGACCAGCACCGCGGTCAGCAGCACGTTCCACACGAAGATCGGCATGCGGAACATCGTCATGCCGGGGGCGCGCATGCAGATGATGGTGGTGATGAAGTTGACCGAGCCGAGGATCGTGCCGAAGCCGGAGAAGGCCAGACCCATGATCCACAGGTCCGCGCCGATGCCCGGCGAGCGGACCGCGTCGGACAGCGGGCTGTAGGCGAACCAGCCGAAGTCGGCCGCGCCCTGCGGGGTGAGGAAGCCACCGACCGCGATGAGCGAGCCGAACAGGTAGAGCCAGTAGGCGAACATGTTCAGCCGCGGGAAGGCGACGTCCGGGGCACCGATCTGGAGCGGCATGATCCAGTTGGTGAAGCCGGCGAACAGCGGCGTCGCGAACATCAGCAGCATGATCGTGCCGTGCATCGTGAACGCTTGGTTGAACTGCTCGTTCGACATGATCTGAAGACCAGGCCGGGCCAGCTCGGCGCGCATGAACAGCGCCATCACGCCGCCGATGAGGAAGAACGCGAACGACGTCGCGAGGTACAGCGTGCCGATCGTCTTGTGGTCGGTGGTGGTCAGCCACTTGATCACGACGTTGCCTGGCTGCTTGCGCCGGACCGGCAGCTCATCCGCGTAGGTGCCTTCACCTGCCGCGGCATCACCCTGGGGTTCGTTGAGGATGCTCACAGGTTGTTCGTCTCCCGGTTCTTCTCGTGGCTCGTCTGCGCGATGCCGGCGGGAACGTAACCGGTCTGCCCCTTCTTCGCGAGGTCCTTGAGGTGCTGCTGGTACCGCTCGGGGGAGACGACCTTCACGTTGAACAGCATCCGGGAGTGGTCGACACCGCACAGCTCGGCGCACTTGCCCAGGAAGGTGCCCTCCCTGTTGGGGGTCACCTGGAAGGAGTTGGTGTGGCCCGGGACCACGTCCATCTTCATCAGGAACGGCACCACCCAGAAGTCGTGGATGACGTCACGCGAGGTGAGGATGAAGCGGACGGTCTTGCCCTTGGGGAGCCACAGGGTGGGACCCGGGTTGTCCGTCTGCGGGTTGCGGGTGCCCGGCGTGCCGACGTCGTAGACGCCGCCGGCGTTCGCGGGGAACTGCTTCTTGAACCGGTCCGGAATGGCCGCCAGGTTCTCGTCGGTCTTCGCGTTCCCGGTGGAACCCGCCACGGGCTCGATGTAGTTGAAGCCCCAGCTCCACTGGAAGCCGACGACGTTCACCGTGACGTCGGGCTTCTTGTCGAGACTCAGGAGCTTCGACTCGTCGCGAGCCGTGAAGTAGAAGAGCACCGAGACGATGATCAGCGGGACGACCGTGTACAGCGTCTCGATCGGCATGTTGTAACGGGTCTGCGGAGGTACTTCGATCTTGGTGCGACTGCGCCGGTGGAACATGGCGCTCCACAGGATCAGGGCCCACACCAGCACGCCGACGGCGAGCGCGGCGGCCCACGATCCCTGCCACAGGGAGAGGATTCGCGGAGCCTCTTCCGTGGTCGGGGTGGGCATGCCAAGGCGGGGAAAGTCCTTGTATGTGCAACCGGTCGCGGTCACCAGGACCAGGCCCGCGGTCATTGCCATCAGCAGCTTCCGCCGCATCGGGCGCCGCGGCGAGCGGTCGGAGCCGTTGGGACTCACGTAGCGCCTTCCCGAGAGTCTCGCCCGCGCGTGCGGCTGCGGCCTGGCCTTACTCGGTGGTCGGTCGCCGCCCTGCGTCGGGCAGGGGTTTGGATGTTTATGCGGAGCAAACCCTAGCCGACGCCTTCCAGGGGGTCGCGGGGAGGGTGGCATACGCGCCGCCGGTCACTCCGAAGGGGGTTTGATGCGCCTCATAGCTCGCGGGTTGAGGTGATTTGGCAGGTGCGGCGGGGTGGTGGCCGGTCAGGTCCGCGCGGCCCGGCCGCGTCCCGGCACGGCCCCGCGCCGTGCCGGGCGGCCCGCGTCCTACCGTTGCCCCATGGCCTACTTCGACGCCGCGTCCGCCCTGCCTCTCCATCCCGTCGCCCGCCAGGCGCTGTTGGCCTCGCTCGACGAGGGGTGGGCCGATCCGGTGCGGCTGTACCGGGAGGGGCGGCGGGCGCGGTTGCTGATGGACTCCGCCCGGGAGGCGGTCGCGGCGGAGGTGGGGTGCCGGGCGGACGAGTTGGTGTTCACCTCGTCGGGGACGCGGGCCGTGCACGACGGGATCGCGGGGGCGCTGGCCGGGCGGCGGCGGGTCGGACGCCACCTGATCGTGTCATCCGTCGAACACTCCTCGGTGCTCCATTCGGCCGAACGGTGGGCGGCCGACGGCGGTTCGGTCACCGAGGTGCCGGTGGGGCGGTCGGGGGCGGTGGACGCCGGGGAGTTCGCGGGGGCGCTGCGGGCCGACACGGCGCTGGCCTGTCTCCAGTCCGCCAACCACGAGGTGGGCACGGAGCAGCCGGTGGCGGCGGTGGCCGAGGCGTGCCGGGCGGCGGGGGTGCCGTTGCTGGTGGACGCGGCGCAGTCGCTGGGGTGGGGGCGGGTGGCGGGTGACTGGTCGTTGCTCGCGGCGAGCGCGCACAAGTGGGGCGGGCCGCCGGGGGTGGGGCTGCTCGTGGTGCGCAAGGGGGTGCGGTTCGCGCCGCAAGGGCCGCTGGACGAACGGGAGTCGGGGCGGGCCGCCGGGTTCGGGAACCTGCCGGCGATCGTGGCGGCGGCGGCCTCGCTGCGGGCGGTGCGCGCTGAGGCGGCCCAGGAGGCGGTGCGGCTGCGGGAACTGACGGCGCGCATCCGGGCCCGGGTGGCCGAGTCGGTGCCGGACGTGGAGGTGATGGGCGACGGGCAACGGCGGCTGCCGGGCATCGTCACCTTCTCCTGCCTCTATGCCGACGGCGAGAGTCTGCTGCACGAGCTGGACCGGGCCGGGTTCTCCGTGTCGTCCGGGTCGTCCTGCACGAGCAGCACGCTGACGCCCAGCCATGTGCTGAAGGCGATGGGGGTGCTGAGCGAGGGCAACGTCCGGGTGTCGTTGCCGCCGGGGACCGCGGCGGCGGACGTCGAAAGGTTCCTTGAGGTGCTGCCGGGTGTGGTGGCGGCGGTGCGCGCGAAGGCGGACCCGCTGCCTGCCGACGGGGGAACGCCGGTGCGGGCGGGGGACGTTCTGGTGGTGGACGCCCTCGGCAGGCGCTGCCCGGTCCCGGTCATCGAACTGGCCAAGGTCATCGGCGAGGTCCCGGTGGGCGGCACGGTCCGGGTCCTCGCGGACGACGAGGCGGCCCGCCTGGACATCCCGGCGTGGTGCGAGATGCGGGGGCAGGAGTACCTGGGTGAGGAGACGGCGGACCAGGGTGCGGCCTATCTGGTCCGCCGGGTCTCCTGACCGGGCCGATCCGCCCCGGACGGTCCGGTGAGGGTGTCCCCTAGGGGAGCAAGGGCTGTACCTCGGCGGCGGCCTCGTGGCCGTAGGCCTTGGTGAAGCGGTCCATGAAGTGGGCGCGGTGCACCTGGTACTCCTGGGTGCCGACCGTCTCGATGACGAGGGTCGCCAGCATGCAGCCGATCTGCGCGGCGCGCTCCAGGGAGACACCCCAGGAGAGGCCGGAGAGGAAACCGGCCCGGAAGGCGTCGCCGACGCCGGTGGGGTCGGCCTTGCGCTCCTCCTCGGCGCAGCCGACCACGATCGGCTCCTGGCCTGCGCGGTCGATGCGGACGCCGCGGGCGCCGAGGGTGGTGACGCGGTGGCCGACGCGGGCGAGGATCTCCTCGTCGCTCCAGCCGGTCTTGGCCTCGATGAGGCCCTTCTCGTACTCGTTGGAGAAGAGGTAGGTGGCGCCGTCCATCAGGATGCGGATCTCGTCGCCGTTCATCCGGGCGATCTGCTGGGAGAAGTCGGCGGCGAACGGGATGGCGCGGGAGCGGCACTCCTCGGTGTGCCGGAGCATGCCCTCGGGGTCGTCGGCGCCGATCAGCACCAGGTCGAGGCCGCCGACGCGGTCCGCGACGGTCTTCAGCTCGATGAGGCGGGCCTCGCTCATGGCGCCGGTGTAGAAGGAGCCGAGCTGGTTGTGGTCGGCGTCCGTGGTGCACACGAAGCGGGCGGTGTGCAGGGTGTCGGAGATGCGGACCGACTCGGTGTCGACGCCGTGCCGGTCCAGCCAGGCGCGGTACTCGTCGAAGTCGAAGCCTGCGGCGCCGACCAGGATCGGCTTGGTCCCGAGCTGGCCCATGCCGAAGGCGATGTTCGCGCCGACCCCGCCCCGGCGGACGTCCAGGTTGTCGACCAGGAACGAGAGCGAGATCGTGTGCAGCTGGTCCGCGACGAACTGTTCGGCGAACCGGCCGGGGAAGGTCATGAGGTGGTCGGTGGCGATGGAGCCGGTGACTGCGATGCGCACGGCGTGGACTCTCCCGGGGAGGGCGAAGGTAACTTGACAGTTCACGCTATCGGGTCGCCTGGTCCCGCTGAAGTGGACAAAACTACCCGATAGTAGATCTTTCTTGGCAGTCCGGGACGTGTCTACGGTGCAGGTATGACGAACCTGCGGATCGAAGCACCGGCCCCGGCCGATCTGGAAGGCGACCTGGCGTCGCTGCGCGGCGACTGTGCCCGGATGGCCCCGCACTGGCTGGCCCCGGACAAGGTCACCACCCTGCCGGTCTCTCCCGCGCTGATCCTCGGAGTGACGGTACCCGTGGGGTCGGCCCGGCTGATCGACTCGATGGCGGAGTACGGCGACTGAGGCTCGAACGAGCTGCTAGAACGGCTGATTCCCGGTTCCGTGCCCTGGGGGCGCGTTTCCGGGAACCGTGCGCCCCCTTGCCGCGTCCCATGGCTGTCCGCTGGACAGTTGCGCAGCCGAAGGAGCGATGCGGTGAACACCGACCGACCCGACCACGACGACGAGAGCGGCCCCGAGGACCGGGAGACCGCCGTTTCCGGGGCCACTCCCTCCGAGGCTGACGTCCCCGGGTCCGCCGTTCCCGAGGCCGATGCCGATGCCGATGCCGCCGAGGCTCCCGATGTCGTCGACGTGACCCCCGTTGCCCATGCCGTGGCCGCGTCCGGGGCGTTGACCACTCGGCCGCCCCGGCGTTGGTCTCCCGTGCTCATCGCGTCCGTGGCCGCGGCCGTGCTGCTCGCCGGTGGGGGCGGGGCCTACTTCGCCTCGTCGGCCTCCGGCGGTGGGCGTGCCCAGGCGGGCTCGGCGGCGGACGACAGCACTCCCCCGCCGCTCGCCCTCGACGGATACGCCCCGGCCACCAGCCGCACCAACGGCATCGCGGCCGGTGAGCCGAACCCGTACGGCGTCCACTACCGTGCCGCAGGCGAGCTGCCCGCCGGGCCCAAGTCCGCGTCCGTGTACGCGGCGCGCGGCGAGGTCACGCAGGCCGAGGTGGCCCGGCTCGCGAAGGCGCTCGGGCTGGACGGGACGCCGGTGACGCAGGGCGAGTCCTGGCAGGTCGGGTCGGCGAAGGACGGTTCGGGGCCGACCCTGACCGTGGACAAGGCCGCACCCGGCAGCTGGATCTTCCACCGGTACGCGACCGGCACCGACCGCTGCGAGGCCACGCTCGCCTGCGCCAAGGGCCCGGCCAACCCGGCCGGTGACACGGTGGGCGAGGCGGCGGCGAAGAAGGCCGCGGCCCCGGTGCTCAAGGCGCTCGGTCAGGACGGCGCGAAGGTCGACGCGAGCCAGGTGATGGGCGCCCAGCGGGTGGTGAACGCCGATCCGGTGGTCGGCGGGCTGCCCACGTCCGGCTGGACGACCGGGCTCACCGTCTCCGCGAGCGGTGAACTCGTCGGCGGCACCGGCCGGTTGAAGACGCCGGTCGAGGGCGACACGTACCCGGTGCTGAGCGCGGCCAAGACGCTGGCCCTGATGAACAAGGCCCCCGCGGCCGACCCCCGGATGGGCATCGGCGGCTGCGCGAGTGCCGTTCCGCTCAAGGACGAGCTTGAGCAGCCATGCGGGTCGGCGGCCTCACCGAGCGGGGCGAACGACTCGACGGTGACCGTCGAACGGGCGGTGCTGGGGCTCGCCGAGCGGACCCGGCTGGGGCAGCCGGTGCTGGTGCCGTCCTGGCTGTTCGAGGTGCGGGGTTCGGCGGCCCGGGGTGCGTTCACGGCGACCTATCCGGCCGTCGACCCCGCCTATCTGACGTCGGCGACGCCGTCCCCGGAGCCGACGGCGAGCGGATCGGCCGCGCCGGAGGACGTGAAGGTGGACGGGTACGCGGTGAACGGCCGTGAGCTGACCGTCGGTTTCACGGGCGGGGTGTGCGCCGACTACAAGGCGACGGCGAAGGAGAGTTCCGGTTCGGTGACCGTGACGGTGACGGAGACGCCCTGGAAGGGCAAGGTCTGCGTCATGATCGCCAAGGAGCTTCAGCAGAAGGTGCGGCTCGACGAACCGCTCGGTGACCGGAAGGTCGTGGGCACGGGCGGCAAGGCGATCCCGGCGCTGAAGAGCGGGGAACGGCTGCCGGAGACGTCCGAGGCGCGGTGAACCGTTGGATCGTCTGGATCTGCGTCTGCCGGATCTCGCCCGAGCTGGTCAGATCCGGATCTGGTCCGGTCTGATCCGGTCTGGTCTGATCCGGTCTGGTCTGATCCGGTCTGATCCCGGTGGGTATGACGAAGGCGGCGACCCTGTCGAGGGGTCGCCGCCTTCGGCGTGCCGTTCCGCTGGGGTTCGGCGGGGTTCAGTTGAAGGAGTCGCCGCAGGCGCAGGAGCCCGTCGCGTTCGGGTTGTCGATCGTGAAGCCCTGCTTCTCGATGGTGTCGACGAAGTCGATCGACGCGCCGCCCAGGTACGGGGCGCTCATCCGGTCGGTGACGACCTTGACGCCGTCGAAGTCCTTCACCACGTCGCCGTCGAGCGAGCGCTCGTCGAAGAACAGCTGGTAGCGCAGGCCGGAGCAGCCACCGGGCTGGACGGCGACGCGCAGGGCCAGGTCCTCACGGCCTTCCTGGTCGAGCAGGGCCTTGACCTTCGCCGCAGCGGCGTCGGACAGGATGATGCCGTCGGTGACGGTGCTGGTCTCGTCCGATACGGACATCTACATCTCTCCCGGGTTGTACGGAGACTGCTTGCCGACGTTGTCAACCGCCGGGGCCGCGGATTCATTCCGGGCCGAGCCCTTTGTCTTTTCCCCTGTTCCTTCATGCTCGCACACGTGCGGGGAAGCGAACAGCGGCCGTCGGGATTCACGTCACATCGACGTTATCGCCATCGTCAATATGACGTGAAGCGGATATGATAGATAGCGTCAATTCGACGAAAAGTAGCGCCGTGTAGCGCCGTTCCGACCCCGGACCGGCGGGCCGCAGAACAGAAAGGGTGCGTGTCGTGACCACCGCCCAGCCCCAGGAGCTCGACGTCCAGCCGACGCCTCTCGCCCTGCTGCTTCTCGGCCGGGACGCCGATCCGCGCAGCGAGCGTGGTGTCGAGTGCCCCGGCGATCTGCCGTCGCCGTCCGACCCGGACCTGGTGGCGCGGGCCCGCGCGGCGAAGGAGAAGCTCGGGGAGAAGGTCTTCATCCTCGGCCACCACTACCAGCGCGACGAGGTCATCCAGTTCGCGGATGTCACGGGTGACTCGTTCAAGCTGGCGCGGGACGCGGCGGCCCGGCCCGAGGCCGAGTACATCGTGTTCTGCGGTGTGCACTTCATGGCGGAGTCCGCGGACATCCTGACCGGCGACGACCAGAAGGTCGTCCTGCCCGACCTCGCGGCCGGTTGCTCGATGGCCGACATGGCCACCGCCGAGCAGGTCGCCGAGTGCTGGGACGTGCTGACCGACGCGGGGATAGCCGAGCGGGTCGTGCCCGTCTCGTACATGAACTCGTCCGCCGACATCAAGGCGTTCACCGGTCGGCACGGCGGCACGATCTGTACGTCCTCGAACGCCGAACGGGCCCTGGAGTGGGCCTTCGCCCAGGGTGAGCAGGTGTTGTTCCTGCCCGACCAGCATCTCGGCCGCAACACCGCCGTGCGGGACCTCGGGATGTCGCTGGACGACTGTGTCGTCTACAACCCGCACAAACCCGGGGGTGGGCTCACGGCCGAGCAGCTCCGGGGCGCGAAGATGATTCTGTGGCGTGGGCACTGTTCCGTGCACGGGCGGTTCAGTCTGGAGTCCGTCGAGGATGTGCGGGCGCGGGTGCCCGGGGTGAATGTTCTCGTGCATCCCGAGTGCCGGCACGACGTGGTCGCCGCCGCGGATTATGTCGGTTCCACCGAGTACATCATCAAGGCGCTTGAGGCGGCGCCCGCCGGGTCGAAGTGGGCGATCGGGACTGAGCTGAACCTTGTTCGGCGGCTTGCGAATCGGTTCGCTTCCGAGGGCAAGGAGATTGTTTTCCTCGACCGGTCGGTGTGTTTCTGCTCGACCATGAATCGGATTGATCTGCCGCACCTGGTGTGGACGTTGGAGTCGTTGGCCTCCGGCACGTTGGTCAATCGGATCGAGGTCGATCGGGAGACCGAGGCGTTCGCCAAGCTGGCGTTGGAGCGGATGTTGGCGTTGCCGTAGGGGGTCACTCCGAGCGGGGCTCGGTGGCCGGCCGACTGACGGTTCGTCGTGGCTGGTCGCGCCCACGCGGCGGAGCCGCCTATCGGATACAGCCCTGTGCCCCTTGAGGGCGTTGCCGGGCCCCGGGATTGGTCGCTCGGGGCCCGGATTGCTTTTGCTCAGGGGGTTTATGCGTTGGCCGGTTCTGGGGTTTCTGAGGGGGTGGGGGCGGGGGTCTTCTTTGTTGCTCGCTTCTTTTTTCTGCGGTCTTTGCGGAGTTCCAGGATGGTGTAGAGGGTGGGGACCAGGAGGAGGGTGAGGAGGGTTGACGTGATGAGGCCGCCTATGACCACCACTGCCAGCGGTTGGGCTATGAAGCCGCCTTCTCCTGTTACTCCCAGGGCCATCGGGAGGAGGGCGAAGATGGTGGCCAGGGCCGTCATGAGGATGGGGCGCAGGCGGTGGCGGCCGCCCTCGACGACCGCCTCGATGACGCCGTAGCCGTCCGCGCGGTACTGGTTGATCAGGTCGATCAGGACGATCGCGTTGGTCACCACGATGCCGATGAGCATCAGCATGCCGATCATCGCGGGGACGCCCATCGGGGTGCCGGTGGCGAGGAGCAGGCCGATCGCACCGGTCGCCGCGAACGGCACCGACACCAGCAGGATCAGCGGCTGGGCCAGTGAACGGAACGTCGCGACCAGCAGCATGAAGACGATCGCGATCGCCGCGAGCATCGCCAGGGCCAGGTTCTTGAACGCGTCGTCCTGGTCCTGCGAGACGCCGCCGATCGAGGCGGTGGCCCCGGCCGGGAGCTTCAGGGCGTTCAGCTTCGTCGTCAGGGACTGGCTGACCGCGCCGGTGTTGTCGCCGGTGGGCTTGGCGGTGATGGTGGCCGCGCGCTGGCCGTCGATGCGGGTCATGGAGACCGGCCCGTCGACGACCCGCACGGTGGCGATGTCACCGAGCCTCACCGCGCCGAGGCGCAGGTCCCGCAGCTCCTTCAGGGTGCGGGCGGGCTTGGCCGAGCGGATGACGACGTCGTGCTCGGCGTCGTCGAGGACCGCCTTGGCGGCCGGGGTGCCCTTGACGGCCTGGGCGACGGCCGCGCCGAGCGTCTGGTCGTCGAAACCGGCCTCCGCCGCACGGGAGTTGGCCTTGACCGAGATGCGCGGCACGCTCTGCGAGAGGTCGCTGGTGACGTCGGTGACACCGTCGAGCCCGGCGACCGTGTCCCGGACCTCGTCGGCGGCCTTGCGCAGCACCGCGGAGTCGGCGGCCTTCACGACCACACTGAGGTCCTGGCTGCCGAAGCCGTCACCGGCGGCGATGGTGGTGGTGCCGATGCCGGTGAGCTTCTTCAGGCCGGACTCGACGCGGTGCTGGACCTCGTCGTAGGAGGCGCCGTCGGCCAGCATGACCTGGTAGGAGGCCTGGTTGGTGTCGGTGCCGCCGCCGAAGGCCGCCATGAAGCCGGAGGAGCCGATGGTGACCTGGTAGTTCTTGACGCCCTCGGTGGCGGCGAGGAGCTTCTCGACCTTCTTGGCCTGCGCGTCGGTGGCGGCCAGGCTGGTGCCGGGCTTCAACTCCTGCTTGACGGTGAGGACTTCCTGCTCGCCCTGGTCGAAGAAGTTCGTCTTCAGCAGCGGCGCCATCCCGAACGTGCCGACCAGGACGACGGCCGCGAGGGCCAGGCTGGTGAGGCGACGCCGGGTCGCGAAGCGCAGCACGGGCACGTAGAGGCGCTGGAGGCGGCTGCCGGCCTCCTTCTCCTCGGCGAGCCTGCGGGCCTCGGCGGCGTCGGCCGGGGTGCCCTTCGGGGCGCGCAGGAACCAGTACGACATCACCGGCACGACCGTCAACGACACCACGAGGGACGCCAGCAGGGCCGCCGTCACGGTCAGGCTGAACGAGCCGAACAGCTCGCCCACCATGCCGCCGACCAGGCCGATCGGCAGGAACACGGCGACCGTGGTGAGCGTCGAGGACGTCACCGCGCCGGCCACCTCGCGGACCGCCTTGAGGATGGCCTCCTCGCGCTCCTCGCCGTAGCCGAGGTGCCGTTTGATGTTCTCCAGGACGACGATGGAGTCGTCGACGACGCGGCCGATCGCGATGGTCAGCGCGCCCAGCGTCAGCATGTTGAGCGACAGGTCACGCGTCCACAGCACGATCAGCGCGAGCACCACGGAGAGCGGGATGCTGACCACGGTGACCAGCGTGGAGCGGATCGACGCCAGGAAGACCAGGATGACCAGGACCGCGAAGAGCAGGCCGAGCCCGCCCTCGGTGGTCAGACCGCTGATCGCCTTGGAGACCGCGGGGCCCTGGTCGCTGACGACGGTGATCTGCGCGTCGGAGCCGAGGTCCTCGCGCAGGCCGGGCAGCTTGTCCTCGACGGCCCGCGAGATGGCGACCGCGCTGCCGTCGTGGTCCATGGTGACGGAGACGGCGAGGCTGGGCCTGCCGTCGGTGCGGGTGATCGCGTCGGCGGGCGCCTGGCCCTGCGCGACGGTGGCCACGTCCCCGAGCCTGACCGGCTTCTTGACGCCCTGCCCCGTCACCATCAGGTCCTGGACCTGCTTCAACGACGTGTAGCCGCCGCCGACCTGAACGGTGCGGTTGGCGCCGTCCTCGTCGAACGAACCGCCCGACAGGGTCACCCCGCCCGCCTGGAGGGCCTGGGCCAGGGCCTGTGTGCTGAGGCCGGCCCGGGCCAGCTTCGCGTCGTCGGGGGTGACGGTGACCTGGAGGTCGCGCGCCCCGTCGACGGTGACCTGGCTGACGCCGCCGATGGTGTTCAGGGCCGGCACGACGGTGCGGTCGAGCCGGTCGGCCAGCGCCTGCTGGTCGTGGTCGGAGGTGACGGCGAGGACGACGGTCGGGATGTCGTCCGTCGAACCGGCGACGACCTGCGGGTCGACGTCGTCGGGCAGCTGGGCGCGGGCCCGGTTGACGGCCTGCTGGACGTCGGCGACCAGTTGCTTGGTGTCGTTGCCGAAGTCGAAGGACGCCATGATCACGGCGTTGCCCTCGGCGGCGGTGGAGGTGACGCCGGAGAGGCCGTCGACGGCCTTGAGGCTGCTCTCGATCGGTTCGACGACCTGCTTCTCCACCACGTCCGGGGAGGCGCCCTGGTAGGGGGCGATCACGGAGACCATGGGGAGTTCGATGGACGGCAGCAACTGCTGCTTCAGCTGAGGTATCGCTATCGCGCCGAAGACGAGCGCGACGAGCGAGATCAGCCCGATCAGCGCCCGTTGCGCGAGACTGAATCTGGACAACCAGGACATGGGTCGGGTTTCTCTCTTCTGGGAGCGGCAGAAGTGTCCTCTCCACCCTGTGCCATCCCTGTGCCCCGACCCGTAGCCCCGGGGAGCCATTTCCTTATCCGGCGCCTACTCCCGGCGCAGTACGGGCGGGTGGAGCTCACTCCACCCTCGGGCGGACCAACCCCGACTCGTAGGCGATGACGACCAGTTGGGCCCGGTCGCGGGCGCCCAGCTTGGCCATGGCCCGGTTCACATGGGTCTTCACCGTCAACGGGCTGACCGTCAGGCGTTCGGCGATCTCGTCGTTGGAGTGCCCGCCGGCCACCTGCACCAGCACCTCCCGCTCCCGCACGGTCAGCGCCTCAAGGCGCCGGGCGCGGTCGGGGTCGCGGCCGGTGTCGTCGGCCGGGTCGCTCTGCGCGAGGAAGCGGGCGATCAGGCCCTTGGTGGCGGCCGGGGACAGCAGCGCCTCACCGCCGGCGGCGATCCGGATGGCCGCGAGCAGTTCCTCCGGTTCGCTGCCCTTGCCGAGGAAGCCGGAGGCGCCCGCGCGCAGCGACTGGACGACGTAGTCGTCGACCTCGAACGTCGTCAGGATCACCACCCGCACGTGGGCGAGGGAGGTGTCCGCGCTGATCATGCGGGTGGCGGCGAGGCCGTCGGTACCGGGCATCCGGATGTCCATGAGAACGACGTCGGCCCGGTGCTCCCGCGTCAGCCGCACCGCCTCGGCCCCGTCGGACGCCTCCCCGACCACCTCCATGTCGGCCTCGGAATCGACCAGCACCCTGAACGCACTGCGCAACAGGGCCTGGTCGTCGGCGAGCAGGACACGGATGGTCATGGGGGCTCGTTTCTGGGTGGGGTGAGGGGTACGGGGTGCGGCTTCGCCGGTGGTCGTGCGGGAGGTGTCACAACGGCTCTTCCCCGGGCGTCCTGCGGGGTGTGATCGGCAAGGTCGCCTGGACGCGGAAGCCGCCGCCGTGACGGGGGCCCGTGGTGAGGGTGCCGCGCAGGGCCGTCACGCGTTCGCGCATGCCGAGCAGGCCGTGTCCGCCGCCCGAGCCGGGGTCCGCGTCGGCGCCGGTGCCGTCGTCCAGGACGGTGACCTCGACGTCCGGTCCCACCCGCACGACGCTGACCTCGGCCCTCGCCGCCGGGCCCGCGTGCTTGCGTACGTTGGTCAGCGCCTCCTGGACCACCCGGTACGCGGCGAGGTCGACGGCCGCGGGCAGGTCGGTGTCCTGGTCGGCGCGGGCCACCTCGACCGGCAGGCCCGCGTTGCGGAAGGTGCCGACGAGTTCGTCGAGGCGGGCCAGGCCCGGCGCCGGTTCGGTCGGGGCCTCGGGGTCGCCGGACTGGCGCAACAGGCCGACGGTGGCCCGGAGTTCGTTCAGCGCGGAACGGCTCGCCGCGCGGACATGCGCGAGCGCCTCCTTCGCCTGGTCCGGGCGCTTGTCCATGACGTGCGCGGCCACCCCGGCCTGGACGTTGACCAACGCGATGTGGTGGGCGACGACGTCATGCAGGTCGCGGGCGATCCGCAGGCGTTCCTCCGCGACCCGGCGGCCCGCCTCCTCCTCCCGGGTGCGTTCGGCCCGGTCCGCGCGGTCGCGGATGGCCTGCACGAACGCGCGACGACTGCGCACCGCGTCGCCCGCCGTCGCGCCGATGCCGGCCCAGGCGAAGATCGCCAGGTTCTCCTGCGCGTACCAGGGCAACGGCCCCGCCAGCATCGACGCGCCCGTCAGGACCGTCATCGTGAGCAGGCCCAGGCGGACGGTGGTCGCGCGGTCCGTCGTCGCGGCGACGGTGTAGAGGGCGATGACCGCCGACATCGCGACCGGTGCCCTCGGGTCGCCGACCACGCTCTCGATCAGGGCGACGGTGCCCGTCAGCGCGAGGACCCTGCGGGGGGCTCGGCGGCGGAAGATCAGTGCGGTCGCGCCGATGAGCATGAGGACGAGGGCTAGGGGGTGGGGGGTGTGGGCGGCCCAGGTGACCGCGTGCTCGCCGGTGCCGCCGGTGCCGCGCGTCCCGCCGGTGCCGCCGTTTTCGGCCCTCCCGCCGTGTGGGTCGATGGAGGAGCTGGCCAGCATGCAGGTGAGTACGGCGAAGGCCAGGATCGCGTCCAGGGCGAGGGGGTGGGCGGTGGCCTGGCATCTCGCGCGGTCCAGTGTGCGGGTCACGGTGTCCTCAAACTCCCCCAGAGGGGGCACCCCCAACGGGCTGATGGTCTGTCGGCCCGCGATGTCTCAGCGCCGCACAAGACCTGGGGCTGCGCCCCAGACCCCCTTCGGCCCTGAACGGGCCTCGTCCTCAAGCGCCGGACAGGCTGATGGCTGTCGGCCTGCGATGTCTCAGCGCCGCACAAGACCTGGGGGCTGTGCCCCCAGACCCCCCTTCGGCCTGGACGGCCTCGTCCTCAAGCGCCGGACGGGCTGATGTGCGCCGCCCTGCGCCGAAAAGGAACTGCCCAAATCCGGAGGGCTAGCCCGGGATCAGGCCGTCGTCGCTCAGCATCTCTCGGACCTCTTCCAGGGTGGCGTCCGGGGACGGGAGGATGAGGTCGGAGGGGGTGAGGGTGGTGTCGGGGACCGGGGTGCCCAGTTCTCGGACCTTGTTGAGGAGGGCGTGGAGGGTGTGGCGGAAGGCGGTGTCGTCGCCGGACTCCACCTCGGCCAACAGCTCGTCGTCGAGGCTGTTCAGTTCGGTGAAGTGGCTCCCCGCCAGCTTCACCTGGCCCTCCCCCATGATCCGTACGATCATGTCGCCCGTGTCGCCCATGTCGGCCTCCTAGACCTGGCGCCTCACTGCTTGTCGAAGCGTGGGGTGTCCTGCGGCTGCTGCTGGGACTGGGACTGTCCGGTGCCGCCCTCGATCGCCTGCTGGGACGATCCTCCGGCCAGCTCCGCCTTCATCCGCTGAAGCTCCAGCTCTACATCCGTACCACCGGAGAGCTGGTCCAGCTCGGCCTGGATGTCGTCCTTGCGCATGCCGGTGGGGTCGTCGAGGGCGCCGGAGGCGAGCAGCTCGTCGATCGCGCCGGCCCGCGCCTGGAGCTGGGCGGTCTTGTCCTCGGCGCGCTGGATGGCCAGGCCGACGTCGCCCATCTCCTCGGAGATGCCGGAGAACGCCTCGCCGATCCGGGTCTGCGCCTGGGCGGCGGTGTAGGTGGCCTTGATGGTCTCCTTCTTGGTGCGGAAGGCGTCCACCTTGGCCTGGAGGCGCTGCGCCGCGAGGGTGAGCTTCTCCTCCTCGCCCTGGAGGGTGGCGTGCTGCGTCTCCAGGTCCGTCACCTGCTGTTGCAGGGCGGAACGCCGGGACAGCGCCTCGCGGGCGAGGTCCTCACGGCCGAGCGCCAGCGCCTTGCGGCCCTGGTCCTCCAGCTTGGAGGACTGGCCCTGGAGCTGGTTGAGCTGAAGCTCAAGACGCTTGCGGGAGGTCGCCACGTCGGCGACGCCCCGGCGGACCTTCTGGAGCAGCTCCAGCTGCTTCTGGTACGAGTAATCGAGGGTTTCGCGAGGGTCCTCGGCCCGGTCAAGGGCCTTGTTCGCCTTCGCGCGGAAGATCATCCCCATACGCTTCATGACACCGCTCATGGGCTTCGCGCGCCCCCTTCTGACGGACTCAAGCTCCAGCTCTGCGACAGAACCCACAGTACGGGCCCTGCATCCATTGACGCACTGTTCGGGGACCGATGGGCTCATCCCCGAGGACGACTGTCGCCGCTTCCGCTCCCGCCCAGGGTGGAGGTCTCCCCCGAGATACCGGTGCCGGAAGGGTGCACAACGCCCCCTCTGTCCCTTTACAGGACGACTGGTGTTGCCGGATCGTTCCCGGCGGAACCGGCATCGAACCCCGGACACCCTTTACCCTTGGGTTTTGTGTTCCGTAGCCGTTCCAAGGAAGAGAAGGCCGCAGGCGTCAAGGCGCCGCTGACCGACTCCACGCAGCCCCGTGACCCGCAGGCCCGCAAGGGCCGCCCCACGCCCAAGCGCAGCGAGGCCCAGTCCCAGCGCCGCAGTGTCGCCAACACGACGCTGACGCGCAAGGACGCCGCCAAGCGCCAGCGCGAGGAGCGCCGCGTCCAGCTGGAGCGCCAGCGCCAGGCGCTGGCCAGCGGCGACGAGCGGTACCTGCCGGCCCGCGACAAGGGCCCGGTGCGCAAGTACGCGCGCGAGTTCATCGACTCGCGGATCAACGTGGCGGAGTTCTTCCTGCCCGTGGCCGTGGTCATCCTCGTGCTGAGCATGGTGCGGGTGGGTGTGCTCCAGAGCGTCGCGCTGCTGCTGTGGCTGATCGTGATCGTGCTGATCGTGCTCGACTCGATCGTCAGCGGCTTCCGGCTGCGCAAGAAGCTCGCCGACCGCTTCCCCGACCAGAACCGTCGGGGCGCGATCCCCTACGCGCTGATGCGCTCCCTCCAGATGCGTCGGCTCCGGCTGCCGAAGCCGCAGGTCAAGCGCGGAGAGCGGCCCTGAGCACGACGTCCGTCTCCGAAGGTGGTGCCGCCCTCAGCGGCTTACGGGCCGTAGTGCGGCAGGAGCTGGTCACCCGGCAGCTCGACGAGCAGATAGCCGGGCGGTTCCCGGTCGGGCGCCGGCTACGGGTGCTCGACGTGGGCGCCGGGCAGGGCTCCCAGGCGCTGCGCCTTGCCCGTGCCGGTCACCAGGTGACCGGCGTCGAGCAGGACCCGGCGCTGATCTCGGCGGCCCGCGCGGCCGTCGCCGCCGAACCCCAGGGCATCCGGGACCGGGTGCGCCTCATCGAGGGGGACGGCCGGGACACCGGGGTGCACTTCCTGCCGGGCAGCTTCGACGTCGTCCTGTGCCACGGGGTGCTGATGTACGTCGAGGAGCCCGACCCGCTGCTCGCGGGGCTGGCCCGGATGGTCGCCCCCGGCGGGCTGCTCTCCCTCCTGGTCCGCAACGCCGACGCGCTGGCCATGCGCCCCGGGCTCGCCGGTGACTGGGCGGGCGCGCTCGACGCCTTCGACACCACCGCCTATCGCAACCGGCTCGGGCTCGACGTCCGTGCGGACCGGCTGCGCACGCTGACCGCGACACTCGACGGCATCGGAGCACCGTTGCACGCCTGGTACGGAGTGCGGGTGTTCACGGACACGGCGCCGGACGACGCCCCCGCCCCGGATGACCTGGACACGCTGCTGGCCGTGGAGGACCGGGCCGGGCGCACCGACCCGTATCGCGGGGTCGCGGCGCTGCTGCACCTGTGCGGCGTGCGCGGCTGACCGGCCCGCACCTCCCCGCGCGCTCGCCCGTTCGGGTCTTTCCGGGGGCCGGGCCCGCGGGGCGCGGTGAGACTCGGGGCATGGACGCTTCCCACACCCGTGCCCGTCGGCCGCTCGCCGCCCTCGTCGCCCCGTTCTGCGCCCTCGCCCTGGTCACCGGCTGCGCCGGCGCCGTCTCCTCGGACGCCGGGGAGCGGACCACCGCGCGGGCCGAGCGGCTCACCGCCCCGAAGTCGGGCGGCGATCTCCAGAGCGACTACCTGAAGGTCATCAAGGACGTCCTGCCGTCGGTCGTGCAGATCCAGGGCCGCAACGACCTCGGGTCCGGGGTCGTCTACGACGGTCAGGGGCACATCGTCACCAACGCGCACGTGGTCGGGGCGGAGAAGACGTTCAAGGTGACGACCGCCAACAGCGAGGACGTGCTGTCGGCGCGGCTGGTGTCCTCCTACCCCGAGCAGGATCTCGCCGTCATCAAGCTGGACAACGTGCCGCGTGGCCTGAAAGCGGCGTCCTTCGGTGACTCCGCGAAGGTGGAGGTCGGGCAGATCGTGCTGGCGATGGGCTCGCCGCTGGGGCTGTCGTCGAGCGTGACGCAGGGGATCGTGTCGGCGACCGGGCGGACGGTCACCGAGGGCAGTTCGGGGGGCGGCACCGGCGCGACGATCGGCAACATGGTCCAGACGTCCGCCGCGATCAACCCCGGCAACAGCGGCGGCGCCCTCGTCAACCTGAACGGGCAGGTCATCGGCATCCCCACGCTCGCCGCCACCGACCCCGACCTCGGCGGCAGCGCGGCTCCCGGCATCGGGTTCGCGATCCCGGGAACGATGGTCAAGACGATCGCCGATCAGATCGTCAAGGACGGCAAGGTCACCGACTCGGGCCGGGCGGCGCTCGGCATCACCGGGCGGACCGTCGTGGACGACCAGTACCGGGCGGCCGGGGTGGCGGTGGTCCAGGTCAAGAGCGGCGGCGCGGCCGACAAGGCCGGTATCCAGCCCGGGGACATCATCGTCGGCCTCGGCGACACGACCGTCACCACCATCACGTCCCTGTCGGAGACGCTGGCCTCGGAGCGGCCCGGTGAGAAGACGACCGTGACGTTCACCCGCAACGGTGACCGCAAGAAGGCCGACGTCACGCTGGGCGAGCAGTGAGAACGGGCGGCCGGTGAGGAAAGGGCGCCGGGCGCGGGAAGGGGCGGTCCGGCGGTGTGCCCGGGCCGCCCCTCTTCCTGTCCCGCCGGTGGTGTCCTAGGACGCCGCTTCCTCGGCCGCCGTTTCCTCGATGTGCAGGCTCATCGGGCCGTAGATCTCCGTGTCGTCCTCGAACAGCCGCACCTGGTCGGCGCCGCCTGCCACGAGTTCCTTCCAGTACTCGCCGATCCAGGACTCGGCGTCGCCCTGCGTGGTGAATTCCTCGGGCTGGGCCGCGGGCGGGACCTCCGTCCCGTCGGTCTTCTCGAACCGCCACGTCCATGCCGCCATGTAGGCCTCCCCTGTCTGAGCACCTGCCGAGCGGGAGCCGGATCTTGGTCCGGTCCCGCCAGCAGCGTAAGCGCTGTGCGGGACGGGCCGCGAGGTGTCCGTCGGTCGGCTGCTCGGTCGTTGTGGCTGGTCGCGCCCGCCCTCCCGGGGCTCGGGGCGCTTCGGGGCGCGGCGGATTTCACGCGGGCCGCCCGCTCGGGCGCGCGGTGCCCCGGTGGACACGCGAAAATCACTCTCGTGGACGTGACTCTGCTCGGAACCGGCGCCCCCGCGGGACTCCCCCGCCCCGACTGCCCCTGCGCGGCCTGCGCGACCGCCCTCGGCGGTGACGCGCGGGCGGCGACCTCGCTGCTGGTGGACGGAACGTTGCTGCTGGACCTGACGCCGGGTGCGGCGTTCGCGGCGGCGCGGGCGGGGCGTTCGCTGGGCGGGGTGCGGCAGGTGCTGCTGTCCCACCCGCACGACGGGCCCGCCGTCGAGGTGCCGGCCGGGCTGCCGCAGCCGGGGCGGGTGCCGGACGGGCGTGAACTGGCGCTGCTGACCGGGCACCGGGTGCGGGCGGTGGCGATGGACGCGCCGGGCACCGGGTACGCGGTGACGGGTCCGGACGGGCGCCGGCTGCTGTATCTGCCGCCGGGCGGGGCTCCCGCCGGGCTGGAGAACGGGCACGGCACGGCGGAACCGTACGACCTGGTGCTCGCCGACGTGGTGGGGCGGCCCGACGGGCTGGCCAAGCTGCGGGCGGTGGGCGCGGTGCGGCCGACGACGGATATCATCGCCGTTCATCTGGACCACGACGTGCCGCCGGGTGCCGAGGCGCGGCGGCGGCTGGCGGCGGCCGGGGCGCGGGCGGTGTCGGACGGGGTGACGCTCACCGTCGGCCGGTATCCCGACATGACCGAGGTGCCGGACGTGCCGCGGCGGACGCTGGTGCTGGGCGGGGCGCGGTCGGGGAAGTCGGTGGAGGCGGAACGGCGCCTGGAGGCGTTCCCTGACGTGCGGTACGTGGCGACCGGGGGCACGCGGGGCGGGGACAGCGAGTGGGCCTCGCGGGTGGCCCTGCACCGGGAGCGGCGGCCGGGGTCGTGGCGGACGTCGGAGACGTGTGACCTGGTGCCGTTGCTGGCGGAGGACGGGCCGCCGTTGCTGATCGACTGTCTGTCGCTGTGGTTGACGGATGCGATGGATTCGGCGGGGGCGTGGGACGACGCGGTGTGGGCGGACGGGGGGGAGCGGGGGTTGCGGGGGCGGGTGCGGGAACTGGTGGCCGCGGTGCGGGCGACTCGGCGCGTTGTCGTCGCCGTCTCGAACGAGGTGGGCTCCGGCATCGTGCCGGCCACGGCGTCCGGGCGGCGGTACCGGGATGAACTGGGCCGTCTCAACGCGGCGTTGGCTGCGGAGTGTGAACAGGTCGTCCTGGTCGTCGCCGGCCAGGCACTGGTCCTGCGCGGCTGAGGGGCCGGTACCCGGGTGCGGCGCCGTGGTGGCCGGTCGCGCAGTTCCCCGCGCCCCTGAAGAAACAGGGCGGCCCTGCTGACCGCACCCACGCGAGGTTGTCGGTCGGGCGCGGCGCCATCGTGGCTAGTCGCGCAGTTCCCCGCGCCCCTTGGCGGCGCTGCCCGGCCGTGGGCTGCAAGGTCAGGTTCCGCCAGGCCCCTGAAGACCCGGGGCCGCTCGGGTTTTTGCTTTTAGGGGCGCGGGGAACTGCGCGAGCAACCACGACGGACCCGCACCCGACCACGGGCCGGGGGTTAGTTCGGGTGAGGGGTGTGGGCGAGTAGGTGGTAGGTGGGGCTCAGAAGGGAGTGGAGGGTTGGAGAGAGGAGGGTGCAGCCTTGGGTTGTCAGGGCTGTGGTGATGTTGGGCGGCGGGGGCGGCGGACGCCAGTTCGTGGGGGTGGGGAGCTCCAGGATCAGGAGTCCGCCCGGGCGGAGGAGCGTCAGGGCCGCGATCAGGTCGGCTTGGGGGGTCGGGGTGTGCGGGAGATGGTCGAGGAGGCTCACCACGTCGTAGCGGGACCGCAGGGGCGCCGTGACGTGGGGGTCGGTCAGCCGGCCCAGATGGGCCTCCTCGATGCGCTCGGCGGCACGGGCCCGCAGGACACGGGGCGAGACGTCGAGGCCGTCGAAGGCCGTGTACGGGAAGAACGCGCGGGCCGCCGCGGGAAACCCGGCGTCGCCGGTACCGACGTCGAGCCAGCTCTCGGGGTCGGGGCGGCGCAGCCGCAGCACCGCGCGGACGGTGGCCCGGTACCGGCGCGGCCGGTCCCGGACCCGCCGGCCGCCGACCGCGACCCTGGGGTTGCGGAACACGTGCGCGCACTCCTGGCAACGGTCGAGCACGGCGGAACGGCTGCGCAGGCGCCGTCCGCCGCACCAGGGGCAGTCGGCGCGGCGGACGGTGGACAGCGGTGCGGACATGAGCGGCTCCCGATGACGTGCGACATTCCGGCGCAAAACGGAACGTAGGGGATCGCGATGCGGGGAGCAACGATGTGGTCCGGACGTGGTGGAGCTGTGGCGCGGGACCAGTGGGACCGGTGCCGGTACTGTTCGGCGAATGAGCTCGCTGAATCTCGACGACTTCTCCGATCTGATCGAGCGCCCGGACGGCGGGGTGCGCCGCGACGCCGAGGCACGCCGGGAACGTCAGGTCGTCCCGCCCGGATCACTGGGCCGCCTCGACGAACTGGGCGAGTGGCTGGCCGCCGCCCGGTCGGCGGTGCCGGTCCAGCCCGTCGAACGGCCGCGTGCGGTGCTGTTCGCCGGTGACCACGGCGTCGCCGCACTGGACGTCTCGGCCCAACCGGCAGGCAGCGCGCACCAGTTGGTGCGGGACGTGCTGGAGGGCGGCCGGCCGGTGTCGGTGCTCGCGCGGCGGCTCGGGGTGCCGGTGCGGATCGTCGACATGGCGTTGGACTGCGACCCGGAGACGTTGCCCGCCGAGGTCGCCGGACACCGGGTGCGGCGCGGCAGCGGACGCATCGACATCGAGGACGCGCTGACCCTGGAGGAAGCCGAGGCGGCGTTCCTGGCCGGGGTCGCGGTGGCCGACGAGGAGGCCGACTCCGGTACCGATCTGGTGGTCCTCGGCGACCTCAGCGTCGGCGGCACCACGGCGGCCGGGGTGCTGGTGGCCGCGCTGTGCGGGACGGACGCCTCCGTGGTGACCGGGCGTGGCGGCCTGGCCATCGACGACCTGGCGTGGATGCGCAAGTGCGCGGCGATCCGGGACGCGCTGGTGCGGGCCCGCCCGGTCCTGGGCGACCAGCTTCAGCTGCTGGCGACGGTGGGCGGCGCCGATCTCGCGGCGATGACCGGGTTCCTGTTGCAGTGCGCGGTGCGCAAGCTGCCGGTGATCCTGGACGGCGTCGTGACGGCGGCCTGCGCGCTGGTGGCGCAGCGGATCGCGTTCCGGGCGCCCGACTGGTGGCTCGCCGCGCACGACAGCGGAGAGCCCGGCCAGGCGAAGGCGCTGGACCGGATGGCCCTGGAACCGCTGCTCACCCAGAGCGTGACCGTCGGCGAGGGCACCGGTGGCCTGCTCGCGCTCCCGCTGGTGCAGGCCGCGGCGGCGCTGGCGGCCGAACTGCCGGAGCTGCCCGCGCCCTACCAGGAGGACCCGGAGGGCGCCAACGGCGAAGGTGAGGGGGAAGGTGACCAGAAGGCTGCGGAGGTGCCTCTCAAGGAGGACGTGCCGTAGTCCTTGAGGGCCGAAAGTCGGCAGCGGTTCAGACCGAAGGTGGAGGGGTTCGCCGGGACACCACCCATATGATCTTTCTCCATGGGAGATGCCCGAATTGCCCCGCGGCGAGCCGCCGCCTTCGCCGTCTGGTACCTGCGTGCCGTCGCGTTCGTCAACTTCCTCAGTGCCGTGTGGGTCTCCCTCGGACAGGACGTGCGACGGCACAACCAGGAGAACTTCTTCACGCCCTACCTGCTGACCGCGGGGTTCGCGTCCGGGGTGTTCACCGCGTTCCTCGCGATCACCATGCGGCGCCGCAAGCGCGCCGCGTGGATTCTCAACCTCGCGGTCGCCGGTCCGTTCCTCGCGCTGTTCGCCTTCGCCATGACGTTCCCGGAGATCCGCCGCTACCCGCAGAACTGGATCTCGCTGGTCCTGACGGCCGCCTTCGTCGCCGCGCTGGTCGTCGGCCGCAAGGAGTTCTACGCCAAGGGCGACCGCTCCAACCCGAAGCTCGCCGCCGTCGTCGCGGTCGCCGGCACGCTGGCCAGCTCGCTGCTCGCGGGGCTGCTGGTGACGGTCACCAACCACGCGCCGGACGCGGCCCGTTCGACGTTCCTTGAGCGCTGGCACTACGGCACGCTGCGGCTGATCTCGGTCGCCGCCGACGAGTCCCGGTTCCCCGGCATCGAGACACCGAACGGCGTCAACGTCACGATCAACGTGCTCAGCACGGCCCTGGTGCTGGCCGTGTTCTACGCCGCGTTCCGCTCCCGGCGGGCCGTCGACGCGCTCACCGAGGACGACGAGAAGAGGCTGCGGGCGCTGCTCGAACGGCACGGTGAGCGGGACTCGCTGGGCTACTTCTCGCTGCGCCGGGAGAAGAGCGTGGTGTGGTCGCCGACCGGCAAGGCGGCCGTCGCCTACCGGGTCCTGGGCGGGGTGTCGCTGGCCTCCGGTGATCCGATCGGCGACCCCGAGGCCTGGCCGGGCGCGATCGACCCGTGGCTCGCCGAGGCCCGCGCGCACGGCTGGATTCCGGCCGTGATGGGCGCCGGTGAGGAGGCCGGCACGGTGTATGCGCGGCACGGTCTCGACGCGCTGGAGCTGGGCGACGAGGCGTTGGTCGAGGTCGCCGAGTTCACCTTGGAGGGGCGGGCCATGCGGACCGTCCGGCAGGCCTACAACCGGGTCAAGCGGGCCGGGTACACGGTCCGCGTCCGGCGCCACGAGGACATCCCGGCCGCCGAGATGGCCCACCTGGTGGAGCGGGCCGACGACTGGCGGGACGGGGCGACCGAGCGCGGGTTCAGCATGGCGCTGGGGCGGCTCGGGGACCCGGAGGACGGCCGCTGCGTGATGCTGGAGTGCACGGACGCCCAGGGGCGGCTGCGGGCGGTGCTGTCGTTCGTGCCGTGGGGGCCGCACGGGCTCTCCCTGGACCTGATGCGCCGTGACCGGGAGTCCGACAACGGGCTGATGGAGTTCATGGTGATCGAACTCCTGCGCCGCGCCGGGGAGATCGGCATCACGCAGGTCTCGCTCAACTTCGCCGTCTTCCGCTCGGTCTTCGAACGCGGCGCGCGCCTCGGTGCCGGACCGGTGCTGCGGCTGTGGCGGTCGCTGCTCAGCTTCTTCTCCCGCTGGTGGCAGATCGAGTCGCTGTACCGGGCCAACGCCAAGTACCGGCCCATCTGGGAGCCGCGGTTCCTGCTCTTCGAGAAGAGCGCGGACCTGCCGCGCATCGCCGTCGCGGCGGCCCGCGCGGAAGGGTTCCTGGAGGCGCCGGGCCTGCCGAAGTGGCTGCACCGCAGGCACCTGGAGACGCACAGATGACGGGCCTCGCCCGCTGGGCCCGCGCCGAGTGGGGGCTGCTGTACGTCACCGTGCGCGAGCCGTTGCGCAAGCGGCATGCGCGGGCGGTGCCGATGACGCTGCTGGCGGTGGCGCTGACGGCGGTCATACAGGTCGTGCAGAACCAGTCCTGGGGGTACCGGTTCGTCCAGGACGTCGGGGCGGTGCGGGCCGAGGACCCGTTGGGTCCGGCGCTGCTGCGGACGCCGTTGTCCCTGTTCGTGCCCGCCCTCGACCTGCCGGTGTGGGGTGCGCTGGCGCAGCTGCTCGTGGTGTTCGGGATCGCGGAGATCTGTCTCGGCTGGTGGCGCACGCTGGTCATCGCCTACGCGGCCACCCTCGCCGGGACGCTCTACGCGCGCGTGGGCATCGCGCTGGGTTCCGGCCATCCGCTCGGGCTGCCCGGTTCGGACGCGCAGGTGGTCGACACCGGTCCCTCGGCGGCCGTGGTGGGCCTCGCGGTCTTCCTGGGCTGGCGCTACGGCGCCTATGTCACGGCCGGGGCGGTGATCCTGGCGATGATCGTCGAGGTCCTCGTGAAGGAGAACCTGGCCGGAAAGGAACACCTCGCGGCGATCGTCGTGATCGTGGCCCTGATCGGCGTCTCGACATGGCGCAGGCGCCGGAGGGCTCAGCGGGAACGATTCACCTCTGGGCCGGGGCCGGGTCTGCCGCCGATCCAGTCCTGAACCGTGCGGCTGGGGCCCGACCAGCGGCGGTCGTGCCGGTAGGCGCGCAGGAGGGCACGGGCGCGGGCGCGCGGGCGGCGCCGGTAGAAGCGGCGGGCCCAGGGGGAGCCGGGGCGGGCGAGCCGGACCAGGCCGATGAGCCCGATCAGCGGGATGACCACGCTGAAGATCGCCAGCTTGGTCTTGCCCTTGCTCAGCACGGCCAGCGAGAACAGGAAGTCGACGGCGACCGTGGTGATGACGTTGCCCCGGTCCTGCAACTCCTGCGGGGTCATGTCGTTGACCCCGAACGGCGCGAACCCCGAGAGCACCAGGCCGACCAGGGCTGCGGTGAGCACCACGACCTCGACGCTCTTGCGGCCCTCCTCGCTCCAGTACACGTCGTCGAGGTGGAGCAGCAGCGCGAACTCGTCCAGGACCAGGCCCGCGCCGATCCCGAAGACGATCGCGAACACGGCTGCGCCGAAGCCGTGCCGCCCGCTGGCGACGGCGCCGAAGCCGCCGATGACGGTGAGGACGACGCCGGGGACCACGTGGTGGATGTGCAGCCCGCCCGCCTTCACATTGCCGAACGGCCCTCGGCCGGCCCGGATCAGCCGCGTGATCACCCGGGTGATCAGGAACGTCAGGACGAACGCCGTGAGGGCGAGCAGCAGCGGCAGCTTGCCGGGCTCCACTATGTTGCGCTCCAGCCAATGTCCCATGTGCGCACTTTATCCGTGGCCCCCGTCCCGGTCCCGGCCCGCGCCGGATAGCCTGCGCCGATGCCCGCACCTTCCAAGACGCCCTGGTCCGACGGCCTCCGTTTCGCCTTCGGCACGCTCACCGTGTTCCCGGTGCGGGTCAGCCGCTGGGACCGGGACGCGGCCCGTGCGGGCATGCTGTGCGCTCCGCTGGCCGGGCTGGCGGTCGGGCTCTGTGCGGCGGTGCCGGGGGTGTTGCTGCTGGGACTCGGGGCGGGGCCGTTGGTCGCCGCCGTGGCGTCCGTCGCCGTTCCGGCGGTGTTGACGCGGGGGCTGCATCTCGACGGGCTCGCGGACACGGCGGACGGGCTCGGCAGTGGGAAGCCGGCGGAGGACGCGCTGCGGATCATGAAGCAGTCCGACATCGGGCCCTTCGGGGTGGTCGCGGTGGTGCTGGTGCTGTTGGCCCAGGTGGCCGCGGTCGCCCGGGGGTACGGGGACTCGTGGGAGCGGGGGGTGTTCGCCGTGGTCGTGGCGGGAGTCGTGGCGCGGGTCGCGCTCACGCTGGCCGCGCGGGGTGGGGTTGCGGCCGCCCGGCCGGAGGGGTTGGGGGCGGCGGTCGCCGGGGTGGTGCCGGGGGTGGGTGCGGTGGTGGTGCCGGTGCTGGTGGGTGCCGTTGCCGCGGGTGGGGCGGCGGTTCTTGGGCTCGGGTGGGGTGGGGTGTGCCTCGCCGTGGCGGGGGTGGTGCTCGGGGTCGGCGGGGGTGAGGTGTTGTTGCGGCGGTGTGTGGGGCGGTTCGGTGGGGTCACCGGGGATGTGTTCGGGGCGGTTGCCGAGGCGGCGGGGACGGGGTGTCTGACGGTGCTGGTGCTTGGGCGCTGAGCGGCGGGCGTGGGGTGGATGCCGGGTGCGGTTGTTTGCCGGGTGCGGCGCCGTTGTGGCTGGTCGCGCAGTTCCCCGCGCCCCTTTCCGGCGTTGCTCGGCCGTAGGCTGCAAGATCACGCCGGCTGGTCGCGGCCACGCGAGGTGGTCGGGCGGGTGCGGCGCCGTCGGGGCTGGTCGCGCAGTTCCCCGCGCCCCTTCTCGGCGTTGCCGGGCCGTGGGCTGGAAGATCGCGGCGGCTGGTCGCGCCCACGCGGCGGAGCCGCAGATCGATACAGCCCCGCGCCCCTTTCCGGCGTTGCCGGGCCGTGGGTCGAGGAGGGGACTCGGACCCTTCTCGGCCGCCCTGGCTGTCGGGGGGGCTGTCTCTGGGTAAGAAGGCTGTGGGCTGGGGATTGGTGGGGCGGGGGGTTGGGGGACGCGCGTAGGCTCGGGTGAGTGTTTGGTGTACCGGGGATGAACCCGCTGAGACCGCACCCAAGTCCAGGTGGAATCGAGGGTCGGCCGCCGGGCCCGGTCGACCCGCACCGTTCGGTTCACGCAACTTCACATCGGAAGCGAGATCTCACCACCGTGACTGCTCTCACTCTCAGCACCGCCGCGGCGCCCGGCCTGCGGGCCGACGCGATCGTCGTCGGTGTCGCCAAGGGCGCCAAGGGCCCGGTCGTCGCACCGGGCGCCGAGGCCGTGGACAAGGCCTACGACGGCCGGCTCGCCGGCGTCCTGGAGACCCTCGGTGCCTCGGGCGCCGAGGGAGAGGTGACGAAGCTGCCCGCACCGGCCGGCTTCAAGGCCCCGCTCGTCGTGGCGGTGGGCCTGGGCGCGGAGCCCGAGAAGGGCACCGGGTACGCCCCCGAGGCGCTGCGCAGGGCGGCCGGCGTCGCCGCCCGCACCCTGGCCGGCGCCAAGAAGGCAGCCGTCGCCCTGCCCGTCTCCGAGGCGGCCGACGTCGCCGCGATCGGCGAGGGCCTGCTGCTCGGCGCCTATTCCTTCGACGCCTACAAGGACAACGGCAAGGAGCCCAAGGGGCCGCTCGGCGAGGCGACGCTGCTCGGCGCCAAGCCCCGCGACAAGGAGCACAAGGCGGCGCTGGAGCGCGCCACCGCCGTCTCCGAGGAGCTGAACCGGGCCCGTGACCTGATCAACACCCCGCCGAACGACCTCAACCCGGAGGCGTTCGCCGCCGTCGCGCAGGCGGCCGCCAAGGAACACGGCATCAAGGTGCAGGTGTTCGACGTCAAGGCGCTGGAGAAGGGCGGCTTCGGCGGCATCCTCGGCGTCGGCGCGGGCTCGGCTGCCGCGCCCCGGCTGGTGAAGCTGTCGTACACCAGCTCCAAGGCGAAGAAGCACCTCGCGTTCGTCGGCAAGGGCATCACCTACGACTCGGGCGGCATCTCGCTCAAGCCCGCCGGGCACAACGAGACGATGAAGTGCGACATGAGCGGTGCGGCCGCCGTGTTCGCCGCCGTCGTCGCCGCCGCGCGGCTGGGCCTTGAGGTCAACGTCACCGGGTGGCTGGCGCTGGCCGAGAACATGCCGTCCGGCTCCGCGACCCGCCCCGGTGACGTGCTGCGCATGTACAGCGGCAAGACCGTCGAGGTCCTCAACACCGACGCCGAGGGCCGTCTCGTCCTCGCCGACGCGCTGTGGGCGGCCTCGGCGGAGAAGCCGGACGCGATCGTCGACGTCGCGACGCTGACCGGCGCGATGATGCTGGCGCTGGGCAACCGGACGTTCGGGATCATGGCGAACGACGACGCGTTCCGCACCGCCCTGCACGAGGCGGCCGAGGAGGTCGGCGAGCCCGCCTGGCCGATGCCGTTGCCCGAGCACCTGCGCAAGGGCATGGACTCCCCCACCGCCGATCTCGCCAACATGGGTGAGCGGATGGGCGGTGGCCTGGTCGCCGGGCTGTTCCTGCGCGAGTTCGTCGGCGAGGGCATCACCTGGGCGCACCTGGACATCGCGGGCCCGGCGTTCAACGAGGGTGGTCCGTTCGGCTACACCCCGAAGGGCGGCACGGGCACCGCGGTGCGCACCCTGGTGCGGCTGGCCGAGCTGACCGCCGCGGGCGACCTGGGCTGATCCCACGGCGAGTGACGGGGCCCCGCGCGCGGGTAGGGCGGGGCCCCGTTTTCGTGCCGTCGGCCGGACGTGGGACGTCTCACACACCGCCCTGGCGTCTCGCCCACCCCTGGCAGGTGCGAAGATGGGCTCGGCAGGACAGGGCCCCCATCACAGGGCCGAAGAAAGAGCGGCCGGACACCAGCCGCCGACCGGTCGCCGACGACCGGCGTGGCGCAATGCATGGAGGACGTGACGTGGCGAACGACGCCAGCACCGTTTTCGACCTAGTGATCCTCGGCGGCGGTAGCGGTGGTTACGCCGCGGCCCTGCGCGGGGCCCAGCTGGGCCTGGACGTCGCCCTGATCGAGAAGGACAAGGTCGGCGGTACCTGCCTGCACCGGGGTTGCATCCCCACCAAAGCCCTGCTGCACGCGGGCGAGATCGCCGACCAGGCCCGCGAGAGCGAGCAGTTCGGCGTCAAGGCGACCTTCGAGGGCATCGACGTCCCCGCGGTCCACAAGTACAAGGACGGCGTCGTCGCCGGTCTGTACAAGGGCCTCCAGGGACTCGTCGCCTCCCGCAAGGTGACGTACATCGAGGGTGAGGGCCGGCTCTCCTCCCCCACCTCCGTCGACGTGAACGGCCAGCGCGTCCAGGGCCGTCACATCCTGCTGGCGACCGGCTCCGTGCCGAAGTCGCTGCCGGGTCTGGAGATCGACGGCAACCGGATCATCTCCTCCGACCACGCCCTCGTCCTGGACCGCGTGCCGAAGTCCGCGATCATCCTGGGCGGCGGCGTCATCGGCGTCGAGTTCGCCTCGGCGTGGAAGTCGTTCGGCGCCGACGTCACCATCATCGAGGGCCTCAAGCACCTCGCCCCGCTGGAGGACGAGAACAGCTCGAAGCTCCTGGAGCGCGCGTTCCGCAAGCGCGGCATCAAGTTCAACCTGGGCACCTTCTTCTCGAAGGCCGAGTACACGGCCGACGGCGTCAAGGTCACCCTCGCCGACGGCAAGGAGTTCGAGGCCGAGCTGCTGCTCGTGGCCGTCGGCCGCGGGCCCGTCTCCGCCGGTCTCGGCTACGAGGAGCAGGGCGTCGCGATGGACCGCGGCTACGTCCTGGTCGACGAGTACATGCGGACGAACGTCCCGACCATCTCCGCCGTCGGTGACCTCGTCCCCACCCTCCAGCTCGCGCACGTCGGCTTCGCCGAGGGCATCCTGGTCGCGGAGCGGCTCGCCGGTCTGAAGGCCGTCCCGATCGACTACGACGGCGTGCCCCGGGTGACGTACTGCCACCCCGAGGTCGCCTCCGTGGGCATCACCGAGGCCAAGGCCAAGGAGATCTACGGCGCGGACAAGGTCGTCGCTCTCAAGTACAACCTGGCGGGCAACGGCAAGAGCAAGATCCTCCAGACCGCCGGCGAGATCAAGCTCGTCCAGGTCAAGGACGGTGCCGTGGTCGGCGTCCACATGGTCGGCGACCGCATGGGCGAGCAGGTCGGCGAAGCCCAGCTGATCTACAACTGGGAGGCGCTGCCCGCCGAGGTCGCGCAGCTCATCCACGCCCACCCGACGCAGAACGAGGCGCTCGGCGAGGCTCACCTGGCCCTGGCCGGCAAGCCGCTGCACGCACACGACTGACAGCCCCCGGGCGCGACGACACAGACTTCCGCAATTCGTAAGGAGCAACCGAAACCATGCCGGTTTCCGTAACCCTTCCGGCGCTCGGCGAGAGCGTCACCGAGGGCACTGTCACCCGCTGGCTGAAGGCCGAGGGTGAGCGCGTCGAGGCCGACGAGCCGCTGCTCGAAGTGTCGACCGACAAGGTCGACACCGAGATCCCCTCGCCCGTCGCCGGTGTCCTGGCCTCCATCAAGGTCGCCGAGGACGAGACCGTCGAGGTCGGCGCCGAGCTGGCCGTCATCGACGACGGCACGGGTGCCGCTGCCCCGGCCCCGGCCGCCGAGCCCGCCGCGGCTCCGGCCCCCGAGCCGACCCCGGCGCCCGCCGCCGAGGCCCCCGCCGCCCCTGCCCCGGCCCCCGAGGCCCCCGCCGCTCCGGCCCCCGCGGCCGGTGGCGCCGAGGGCACCGACGTGGTCCTGCCCGCGCTCGGTGAGTCCGTCACCGAGGGCACCGTCACCCGCTGGCTGAAGTCGGTCGGCGACTCCGTGGAGGCCGACGAGCCGCTGCTGGAGGTCTCGACGGACAAGGTCGACACCGAGATCCCGGCGCCCGTCGCGGGCGTCCTGCTGGAGATCGTCGTCGCCGAGGACGAGAGCGCCGAGGTCGGCGCCAAGCTGGCCGTCATCGGCGCCCCGGGTGCCGCTCCGGCGGCTGCCCCGGCCCCGGCCGCCCCGGCTCCGGCGCCCGTCGCCGAGGCCCCCGCTCCGGCTCCGGCGCCCGCTCCGGCCGCTCCGGCGCCCGCTCCGGCCGCTCCGGCTCCGGCTCCGGCCGCCCCCGCGCCGGTGCCCGCCCCGCAGGCCGCTGCTCCGGCTCCGGCGCCCGCTCCGGCCGCGCCCGCCCCCGTCACCCCGGCCCCGGCTCCGGCCGCGCCCAGTGGTGACGACGGCGCCTACGTGACCCCGCTGGTGCGCAAGCTCGCCGCCGAGAACGGCGTCGACCTGGCCACCGTCAAGGGCACCGGCGTCGGCGGTCGCATCCGCAAGCAGGACGTCGTCGCCGCCGCCGAGGCCGCGAAGGCCGCTGCCGCTCCGGCTCCGGCCGCCGCAGCTCCGGCCGCCGCGAAGAAGGCCGCGCCGACCCTGGAGGCCTCGCCGCTGCGTGGCCAGACCGTCAAGATGCCGCGCATCCGCAAGGTCATCGGCGACAACATGGTCAAGGCGCTGCACGAGCAGGCGCAGCTGTCGTCGGTCGTCGAGGTCGACGTCACGCGCCTGATGCGGCTGCGCGGCCAGGCCAAGGACTCGTTCGCCGCGCGTGAGGGCGTCAAGCTCTCGCCGATGCCGTTCTTCGTGAAGGCGGCGGCCCAGGCGCTGAAGGCCCACCCGGCCATCAACGCCCGGATCAACGTCGACGAGGGCACGATCACCTACTTCGACACCGAGAACGTCGGTATCGCGGTGGACTCCGAGAAGGGCCTGATGACCCCGGTCATCAAGCACGCCGGTGACCTGAACATCGCCGGGATCGCCAAGGCCACCGCCGACCTGGCGGGCAAGGTCCGGGCGAACAAGATCACGCCGGACGAGCTGTCCGGTGGGACCTTCACCATCTCCAACACCGGTTCGCGCGGCGCGCTCTTCGACACGATCATCGTGCCGCCGAACCAGGTCGCGATCCTCGGCATCGGTGCCACGGTCAAGCGCCCGGCGGTCATCGAGACCGAGGAGGGCACCGTCATCGGCGTCCGCGACATGACGTACCTGACCCTCTCCTACGACCACCGTCTGGTGGACGGCGCCGACGCGGCCCGTTACCTGACGGCGGTCAAGGCGATCCTGGAGGCGGGCGAGTTCGAGGTCGAGCTCGGCCTCTGAGGTCCGCACCCGTAGTACGGCGCCCCGTCCGGAACTCTCCGGGCGGGGCGCCGCTGCCGTTTCCCCGCCGTTCGTCTCCGGGACCCGTACGCCCCGTGTAAGTCTCGTCTCACCTGCGCAAAAGCGTCCCCAAGCACCCCTGCGCGGGCCGTGCGCGGCCTTATGGTCTTAACGTCGAACGCCCCAGGGGCCGATGGGCGGCCCCTCCCGAAGGAGCCCTCATGACCGCGCCCGTCGTCCACTCGCTGCGCGAACAGATCCGCGAGCACATCGTGGAGGGGATCGTCAGCGGGCGCTGGAAGCCGGGCGAGCGGATCGTGGAACGGCGCATCGCCACCGAGCTGGAGGTCAGCCAGACCCCGGTGCGCGAGGCGCTGCGCGAGCTGGAGTCGCTGCGGCTGATCGAGTCGGCGCCGAACAAGGGCGTGCGGGTGCGGAACCTCTCGGCGGCCGACCTGGAGGAGAGTTACCCGGTCAGAGCGGGTCTTGAGGCGATCGCGGCGGAGCTGGCCGCCGACCGTCTCGCCGTCGACTGCTCGGCCCTTGAGCCCCACGTCAGCGCCCTCTACGAGGCCGACCGGGCCGCCGACGGCACCGGCCAGGTCCGGCACACCGTCGGCTTCCACCGCGAGCTGGTGCGCGCCGCGGGCAACTCCGTGCTGCTGCACACCTGGGAGGGGCTCGGCATCGAAGTCTTCACGGCGCTGTCCATCCGCTGGCTGGGGACCGTGCAGCAGTCCTACGCCGAGGAGCACGAGGAGCTGGTGGCCGCGTTCCGGCGCCGGGACCCCCGGATCGCGGAGATCGTGAAGGCCCACGTCCTCGGCTGCGCCCCCCGCGCCTGACCCACCCCGGCCCGTCTGGCCCGCCCTCCCCGTCCGCTGCCGCTCCCCGCGCCCCCTGACTTCGGCGCCGTCACCGCCGTTGAACCGTGGGTGAGCTGGTGAGCGTCACGTCGCTCACCTGGGAAAACGCCCCGGAATCGGCGGCACGGCGTGCCCGTGGGACCGGCACCGCGTGCCTACTTTCTCGGAATCAAGATGTTTTGCCCGTCAACCCTTTGATCGATCATCGATCAGGGAGCTACAGTCACGGACGGGCTTGTACCCGAGCCCTCCGCCCTGTCCTGCCAAAGACAAAGGGCAACCCCGAACCCTTACCGATGAGGGAACCCCCTTCGACTGAGGAAGGCGGCGACATGACCGACCCCCACGCCATCCAGCCGAGCGAGCTGGACCAGCTCCCGGACCGCGACCCCGAGGAGACCGCCGAATGGCAGGCCTCACTCGACGCGGTCACCAAGGCTGCCGGCCCGCACCGTGCCGCGTACCTGATGCGCCGCACGCTGGAGCGCGCGGAGGGCAACGGCCTCGCGCTGCCCAAGCTCCTGGAGACGGACTACGTCAACACCATCCCCACCGCCGCCGAGCCGTCCGCGCCCGGTGACGAGGAGATGGAACGCCGGATCACCGGCTGGAACCGCTGGAACGCGGCCGCCATGGTGTCCCGGGGCAGCAAGTACGGCGTCGGCGGCCACATCGCCACCTTCGCCTCGGCCGCCTGGCTGTACGAGACGGGCTTCAACCACTTCTTCAAGGGCAAGGAGGCCGACGGCTCGGGCGACCAGCTCTACATCCAGGGCCACGCCTCCCCCGGCATCTACGCCCGCGCCTTCCTCGACGGCCGGCTCTCCGAGGAGCAGCTCGACAACTTCCGCCGGGAAGCGGGCGGCAACGGCCTGCCGTCCTACCCGCACCCGCGGCGGCTGCCCTGGCTCTGGGAGTTCCCGACCGTCTCCATGGGCCTCGGCCCGCTGTCGGCGATCTACCAGGCGCGCTTCAACCGCTATCTGACCAACCGCGGCATCAAGGACGTCTCCGCGTCCCACGTGTGGGCCTTCCTCGGCGACGGCGAGATGGACGAGCCGGAGTCGACGGCGGCACTGGCGCTGGCCTCCCGCGAGGGTCTGGACAACCTGACCTTCGTCATCAACTGCAACCTGCAACGTCTCGACGGTCCGGTCCGCGCGAACTTCAAGATCGTGCAGGAGCTGGAGGCCCAGTTCCGCGGCGCGGGCTGGAACGTCATCAAGTCGCTGTGGGGCACCGCCTGGGACGAGCTGTTCCAGCTCGACACCACGGGCGCGCTGCTGCGCCGGCTGCGGGAGGTGCCCGACGCGCAGGTGCAGACGTACCAGACGCGCGGCGCCGCCTACATCCGCGAGGACTTCTTCGGCACGGACCCGGCACTCGTCGAACTGGCGAAGCTGCTGAGCGACGACAAGATCCTTGAGTGTTTCCACCTCTCGCGCGGCGGTCACGAGGCCCGCAAGGTGTACGCGGCGTACAAGGCGGCCGTCGAGTTCAAGGGCGCGCCGACGGTGATCCTGGCCCAGACCGTCAAGGGCCACACCCTCGGCGAGGGCTTCGCGTCGAAGAACGCCAACCACCAGATGAAGAAGCTCACGGTGGACGAGTTCAAGACGATGCGGGATCTGCTCGAACTCCCCATCTCCGACAGCCAGTTCGTCGACGGCCAGGTTCCCTACGGGCACCCCGGCGCCGACTCCCCCGAGGTCCGGTACCTCCAGGAGCGGCGCGCGGCCCTCGGTGGTCCGGCCCCGGCCCGCCGCACGCACGCGCTGGCCCCGCTGCCGGCCCCGGCCGACAAGGCGTTCGCCTCCTTCGACAAGGGCTCCGGCTCCCAGAACGTGGCGACGACCATGGCGTTCGTCCGCCTCGTCAAGGACCTGGTCCGGGACAAGGAGAGCGGCAAACGCTGGGTGCCGATCGTCCCCGACGAGGCGCGCACCTTCGGCATGGAGTCGCTCTTCCCGTCGCTCGGCATCTACTCGCCCAAGGGCCAGACGTACGAGCCGGTCGACCGCGACCAGCTGATGTACTACAAGGAGGCCAAGAACGGCCAGATCCTCAACGAGGGGATCACCGAGGCCGGTTCGATGGCCGACTTCATCGCCGCGTCGACCGCGTACGCCACGCACGGCGAAGCGATGATCCCGTTCTACATCTTCTACTCGATGTTCGGCTGGCAGCGCACGGCCGACCAGATGTGGCAGCTCGGCGACCAGCTCGGCCGCGGCTTCCTGGTCGGCGCGACGGCCGGCCGCACCACGCTGACCGGCGAGGGCCTCCAGCACGCCGACGGCCACTCCCCCGTCATCGCCGCGACCAACCCGGCGGCGCTCTCCTACGACCCGGCGTTCGCCTACGAGATCGCCGCGATCGTCAAGGACGGCCTGCGCCGGATGTACGGCGAGTCGGCGCCGGGCGAGGACCCGAACGTCTTCTACTACCTGACCGTCTACAACGAGCCGATGCCGCAGCCGGCCAAGCCGTCCGGGCTCGGCGTCGACGAGGGCATCGTCAAGGGCCTCTACCGGTTCAACACGGTGGAGTCGGCGGGCCTGAACGTCTCCGCCGCCAACGCCCCGCGCATCCAGCTGCTCGGCTCCGGCACCGCGATCCACTGGGCGCTGGAGGCGCAGAAGCTGCTCGCCGAGGAGTGGGGCGTGGCCGCCGACGTGTGGTCCGCGACCTCCTGGACGGAGCTGCGCCGGGACGCCCTGGAGGCGGACGCGGCCCTGCTGCGCGGCGAGGAGCGGGTGCCGTTCGTGCGGCAGGCGCTGCACGGCGCGGACGGTCCGGTGCTCGCGGTCACCGACTACATGCGTCAGGTCCCGGACCAGATCGCGCAGTGGGTCGAGCAGGACTACTCGTCGCTGGGCGCGGACGGCTTCGGCCTCTCCGACACCCGGGACGCGGCCCGTCGCCACTTCGGCGTCGACGCGCAGTCGGTCGTGGTCGCGGCGCTGGCGCAGCTGGCGCGGCGCGGCGATGTGAAGGCGACGGCGGTGAAGGAGGCTCGGGAGCGTTACAGCCTCTAACGGCTGCGATGCCCTCTTGCTGATGCGTCAGCTTGTCCGCTGCGTGAGTGCGTGACGCGGGAGTGAGCGACGCAGAATTGTGTGACCGGTACGGCCCCGCGCGATACGCGCGGGGCCGCTCCGCGTTGTGCCGGGCGCCCGCCCGCTCCGCTCGTGCCCCCTGGCGAGGCCTCCGTTGCTGTGGGGCTCCGTTGCATGATGGGGCCATGCGTGCTGCACGGCTGATCAAGATGGTGCTGTTGCTCCAGTCCCGGCCCGCGATGACCGCCGCTGAACTGGCGCGGGAGTTGGAGGTGTCCGAGCGGACGGTGACCCGGGACGCGCAGGCGCTGTCGGAGGCGGGCGTCCCCGTCTACGCCGACCGGGGTCGGGCCGGCGGCTACCGGCTGGTCGGCGGGTATCGGACCCGGCTGACCGGGCTGGCCCGGGGTGAGGCGGAGGCGCTGTTCCTGTCCGGGGTGCCGGGTGCGCTGCGGGAGATGGGCCTTCAGGACGCGGCGTCGGCGGCCCGGCTGAAGGTGTCGGCGGCCCTGCTGCCCTCCCTGCGGGACGCGTCACGGACGGCCGCGCAACGTTTCCACCTGGACGCCCCGAACTGGTTCACCGAGCCGAGGGCTCCCGACCTGTTGCCCGCCGTGGCCGACGCGGTGTGGGACGACCGGCGCCTCACCGCCCGTTACCGGAGCCGCAAGGGCGAGGTGGCGCGGGAACTGGAGCCGTACGGGCTCGTGCTGAAGGCGGGGGTCTGGTACCTGTGCGCACGGGTGTCCGACGGGTTCCGGGTGTACCGGATCGACCGGTTCACGGAGGTGGTCGCGGGGGACGAACGGTTCGTGCGGGACGAGGAGTTCGATCTGCCGGGGTTCTGGGCGGAGCGTGCGGAGCAGTTCGCGCGGTCGATCCTGCGGGACGTGGTGGTGGTGCGGTTGTCCGGGGCGGGGGTGCGGGCGCTGGTGGACGCGGTGGACCCGGTGGCGGCCCGGGACGCGCTGGCCACGCCGGGTGCGGTGGACGCCGAGGGGTGGGTGACGGTGACCTTGCCGGTGGAGTCGGCGGAGGTCGCCCATGCCCAACTCACGGCACTGGGCCCGGAGGTGGAGGTACTGGCACCGGAGGAACTGCGGGAACGGTTCGCGAGGGACGCGGCGAGGCTGGGGCGACTGTATGAGGAGTGAGGGGGCCTCACGGAGGTAAGGGGGTCTCACGGAGGTAAGGGGGCCTCACTCCCCCTGCACCCCCTCCCCGCGCACACCCCCACGCCCTCACGCCCTCGCGCCCTCCCCGGACATCCCCGCACCCCCCTCACGTCCCCTGTGCTCTTCCGCACCCCACATGTGGAGATCCCGCACCAGCCCTCGTTCTGTGCCCTACTCCGCGTGCGTCGCGTCCGTGCAGGACGGATGCTGGAGCGGTGATGGACGAGACGGAGTTCTGGGAGTTGGTGGACGCCACCCGCGAGGCCGCCGAGGGCGACCCCGAGGAGCAGGCCGATCTGCTCGTGGAACGGTTGCTGCGCCTGGACCCGGAGCAGGTGCTCGACTTCGCCCGGCACTTCGAGGCCCGTTTCAACCGGGCGTACACCTGGGAGTTGTGGGGTGCCGCCTGGGTGCTCCTGGACGGGGCGGGCGACGACGTCTTCGACTTCTTCCGGTGCTGGCTGATCGGCCAGGGCCGTGAGGTGTACGAGGGCGGGGTGCACGACCCCGACGCGCTCGCCGAGCTGCTGCCGGACTTCGACGAGGAGATCGACGGCGACGGTGAGGAGCTGGGCTACGCGGCCGACGAGGCCTACGAGCAGCTCACCGGCGAGGTCGCGCCCGACCTCGGTATCGCGCCGGCGCCCGCGGAGCCGACCGGCACGGCGATCGACTTCGAGGACGACCGCGTTCTCGCCGAGCGGTTCCCGGCGCTGTGGGCGCGGTTCAGGGGCTGACGTGCACGGGTGAGGTCCGCGCTCACGCGGCGGTGCGGCGGCGGGCGGTGTCCGAGGGGATGTAGGCCTGGTTCTGGCTCTGCTCGGCCTTGACGGCATGGTGCAGCGGGGCGGCGTTGGCCTGGTCGAGGGCGGAGGCGGTGACGGCGGCCGGGCCGAGGATCACCGTGGCGACGGCGCACACCACCGCCCAGGGTCCGCGCGAGGTCTTCGGGCTCGCGGTCTTCTGCGTGGCTGCGGTACGGCTGCTGTTCATGGTCCCCACCTCCGGTCGGCTTCGATGTCCATGACAGTAGGACCGGAACTTCTCAGGACTCTGCGCGGCGACTGTGGCGTTCCTGTGGACCGTGCGCCGGTGGGTGTCCGGCCCTGGAGGCGGGCCGCTTCCCGGCGGACGGCGGGGAGTTGGGCCATCAGCGCGAGGCCGGGGCAACTGGTCATGTAGCCGTCCTTGTGCCCTGCCAGCGCGGGCAGCACGGCGGTGGCCCCGGAGCGGTAGCGGCTGAGGTCGTTGCTGGAGACCAGCCGGGCGGTGGCGCGCGGGTCGACGTCGGCGAGGCCCAGTTTCCAGGCGGCCAGCGCGGCGATCGCGTCGGTCATCGCGCGCGGCACCACCGCGCCCGACGTGAACGTGCCGATCGCCGCGATGCCGGCCGTGCGGTGGTTGAAGCCCTGGGTGTGGGCGCCGGTGACGGGCCGGTCGACGCCGCCCGCGCGGCCTTCGTAGACGGTGCCGCAGCGGTCGACGAGGAAGTTGTAGCCGATGTCGTCCCAGCTCCGGGCGCGGGTCTGGCCGGTGTACAGGTCGCGGACGATGCGGGGCGCGTCGGCGCAGTCGTAGCCGTTGGGCGAGTCGGTGTGGTGGATGAAGACGGCGATGACGCGGTCGTCGTAGCGCGGCGGCGGCTGGGCGTGCCGGGCGGAGCCGTCGAGCCAGGCCGAACGGGGGACGATGCGCGGCTTGGCGGCGGTGTGCGGGTGGGCCGGGCGGGTCGGCGCCTTGGTCGCGGGCGGGCGGCGTGCGGCGGTCCCGTCGGCGGCGCAGGCGCCCAGCATCAGGGCGAGCACGGCGGCGATCCCCGGCAGACAGCTCCGCAGCGCCAACGGCCGGACACCACCGTTGCGCCCCACCCGGCGCCCGGCGCCACCGGTGCGCCCCGCTGGGCGCCCGGCGTCGGATATGCGACCGGGGCGCCGCCTGCCACCCCCTCGGTTCTTGGCTCCCCCGCCGTTGCCCTCCCGTCCCTCACCTCTGCCCGTTCTTGCTCTTCTGGGTGTCCGGAGCACGCGCATGGGTCCCACTCTCGGGTCGAACCGCGCCGCCCGCGATGTGTGGTGTGCCACCCGGTGGAACCATCGTCCTGGTCCGGGACGTTTCTTCCGGTGCACGCGTCGCGCGTGTGCTGATCACCGGCCGTGCCCCGCCCGTACTACGGGGTCCGAGAGAAAGGCGGCTCCGTGGATCTGCTCGACATCCTGTTGATGCTGGTGGTGGTGGCCTACGCGGCGTCCGGCTACCGGCGTGGTCTGGTGGCCGGTTGTGTGTCGCTGGCCGGGTTCGTGGGCGGCGCGGTCGTCGGTGTGTGGGTGCTGCCGTGGGTGATGGACCTGGTGACGGTGGGCACGACGACGGCGACGGTGACCGCCGTGCTGACGGTGCTGGTGCCGGCCGCCGTGGGCCACGAGTTGGCGGGGCGGCTCGCGCTGCGGCTGCGCCGGGAGCTGGACCGGGGCCCGCTGCGGGTGGCGGACGGCATCGGGGGCGCCGCGGCGAACTCGGTGGCGGTGCTGATCGTGGCGTGGGTGGCGGCGAGTGTTCTCGGGGCGTCGTCGTCGCCGCTGGTGACGTCGGCGATCCGGGACTCGCGGATTCTGGTCTCGGTGCAGAGACTCATGCCGGAGACGACGCCGGTGTGGTTCTCGCGGGCCACGTCGGCGCTGACGCAGGCGGGCTTCCCGCAGGTCTTCAACCCGTTCGAGAACGAGTCGACGGCGGAGGTCGCCGAGCCGTCGGGGGACAGCGTCACGGCCGGTGCGACGCGGGCGGCCGAGCGCAGCACCGTGAAGATCGAGGGCGTCTCGGGCGACCAGGGCCGCGAGGGCAGCGGGTTCGTGTACGCGGCGGAGCATGTGATGACCAACGCGCATGTGGTGGCCGGCATCGACGAGCCGAGCGTGCGGGTGGGCGGGGTCGGGCGGGTGTACCGGGCGCGGGTGGTGCTCTTCGACCCGCAGCGGGATGTGGCGGTGCTCTATGTGCCGGGTCTGCGGGCGCCGGTGCTGCGCTTCGACGACGACGCGGCGCGGGGCGACTCGGCGGTGGTGGCCGGGTATCCGCAGGACGGGTCCCTGAATCTCCAGGCGGCCACGGTGGCCAACCGGGTGCGGGCCACGGGCCAGAACATCTACAGCGACGCCACGGTGACCCGCGAGATCTACTCGATCCGCTCCACCGTCCGCCCCGGTAACTCCGGCGGCCCGCTGCTGACCACGGACGGCCGGGTGTTCGGCGTGGTCTTCGCCCGGTCGACGTCGGACAACGAGACGGGCTACGTCCTGACGGCGGCCGAGGTGGCCCAGGACGCGCGCCAGGCGGCGACCGCGACCGCGCCGGTGGACACGGGCTCCCTGATCACGTCCTGACGGGAATCACGTCCTGAGCGGCCCGGGGGGGGCGGAACGGCGGCGGGGCGAACGGCCGGGCACGCGCCGCCTGCGGAACGGCATCCCCGGGGCCGAACGACCGGAGGCCGACCGTCCGTCACCCGGGCGGGCGTATCCGGGCGGCGCCGTCGGCCCGGACGCCGCGCGGGGCCGCCGTCGGCCCGGACGATGGAGCCCCGCTGCCCCGACGTCCTGGGAGGCCCCGTGCCGCTCGCTCTCGGTCCGACCGCCGTCGCCCTCACCGTCGTTGCTCCGGAATCGGGGGGGTGGGGGGCACGGGTGGGCGCTGTTCGGGTTCGCGGTGGTGGCGCTGGCGGCGGGGGTGCCGTTGTGGCTGCTGGTGCGGGGGCGGCGGGCCGCGGGCGACGCCGAGCAGGTCAGAGAGCGCACCCCATGAGCACGTCGTCCACGTAGGCGCCGTCGAGGAGGAACTCCTCGGGCAGCACGCCCTCCACGGTGAAGCCCTCGGCCTCGTAGAGCGCGCGGGCCGGCGTGTTGTGGCCGAGGACCCGGAGTGTGAGCCGGCGTGCGCCCTGCCTGCGCGCCTCCTCGCGCGCCGCCCGCAGCAGCGCCCGCCCGACCCCGGCGCCGCGCGCGTCCTCGGCGACGAGGAACCCCATGATCTGCCGCACGTGCGCGTTGCAGGCGAGGGAGGTGGGGCGGCCGAGCCGGAGATACCCGACGAGACGGCCGTCCCACTCGGCGACGAGGTGGTCACGGGGCCCGAACCGGTCGGTGAAGAAGGGCTCGTACGGCGGTTGCGGGCGGGGCTGTACGGCGTGCAGCGCAGACCAGCAGAGCCGGTCGAGGCGGCCCAGTGTCTCCTCGTCGTCGAGGGTGGCGTGGCGGAGGTACGGCGCGGGCATGACGGCCAGCCTACGTCGGGTGCGCCGGACGCCGACCGGGCTTTTACGTACCGGCCGCGCAGAATGGGGGCCATGGAACGTTCGCGAATCGTGGTGGCCGGTGCGTCCGGTCTGATCGGCGGCGCCCTGGTGCGGTCCCTGACCGCCGACGGGCACGCAGTGGTACGGCTGGTGCGCCGGGCGCCCCAGGGTTCGGGCGAGGTGCGGTGGGACCCGGAGGCCGGGCAGGTGGACGTGGCGGGCCTGGCCGGGTGCGACGCCGTGGTGAATCTGGCGGGCGCCGGGGTGGCGGGGCACCGCTGGACGGACGCGTACAAGGCGCGTATCCGGGACAGCCGGGTGCGGGGCACGACGGCGCTGGCGGAGGCGGTCGCGGGCCTGGACGTGAAGCCGCGGGTGTTCGTGAACGGCAGCGCGATCGGCTACTACGGCGAGACCGGGGGGCGCGCGGTGGACGAGAGCGCCCCCGCCGGTGACGGTTTCCTGCCGTCGTTGTGCGTGGCGTGGGAGGCGGCGGCGACGGCGGCCGCGGAGGCGGGGGTGCGGACGGCGTTCGCGCGCACCGGCCTGGTGGTGGGCCGGGACGGCGGGGCCTGGGGCAAGCTGTTCCCGCTGTTCAGGGCGGGGCTCGGGGGGCGGATGGGCGACGGACGGCAGTTCTGGTCGTACATCGCGCTGCACGACGAGGTGGCGGCGATCCGGCATCTGATCGACACCGACGGGCTCTCGGGGCCGTTCAATCTGACCGCGCCGACGCCGTTGACGAACCGTGAGATCACCGCCGCGATGGGGCGGGTGCTGCGGCGGCCGACGCTGTGCGCGGTACCGGCGCCGGTGCTGCGGGCGGTGCTCGGCGAGATGGCCGGGGATGTCCTGGGCAGCGCGCGGGTGCTGCCGACGCGGCTGCTGGCGTCCGGCTTCTCGTTCGCGTTCCCGGACGTCGAGTCGGCGATCCGGGCGGCCCTGCGGGCGTAGGGCGCGCCGCGCCGGGCGGTGCGGCGCGGGTATGCGACCGGTGTGCGACCGTGCCCTGTCGATGCGCGACTTCCGGTGGCCCACCGCGCGCCTAACCTCGTCCCGAACTCGGCTATTCGACAAGCCGGTTGGGGGCACCCGAGCCTCCGGCAGGCCGCGCATCGCGAGGAGGGGCACGTGCTTGAGCCCGCGTACCAGGCGGACGTCGTCGTCGTAGGGGCCGGAGTCGCCGGACTCGCCGCGGCACATCGTCTGATCAGCGCAGGAGTGACCACGGCGGTCCTGGAGGCCGCCCCGTACCCGGGAGGGCGGATGTCGACCGACAAGGTCGACGGGTTCCGCCTGGACCGGGTCGGCCAGCTCCTGTCGACGGCGTATCCCGAACTACGGCTGACACCCGGGCTGGACGCGCTGGTCCTGCGCCCGTTCGCCCCGGGTGTCCTGCTGCACGGGGACGGCCGGCACCACCGGGTGGGACCCCCCGCCAACACAGGGGGCGCACGGGGCGCACTGAACGTGGTGCGCGCCCTGGCGAACGCGCCCCGCCCGTCGGCGGCCCCCAGGCCCCGTTCCGCGGGCCCGCTCGGCACCGCCGTGGACCAGGCGCGGCTGAGCACCGCGCTGGCCCGGTTCGCGGGCCTGCCCGTCGAACGGCTGCTGGCGCGCCCGGAGTCGGCGGCCGGGACGGCGCTCGCCTCCCGTGGCCTGCCCGCCCGCGCGGTCGACGGTTTTCTGCGCCCCCTGCTCGCCGCCCTGCTGTGCGACCCGGAGCTGACGACGTCCAGCCGGTGCGCGGACCTCGCGCTGCGCTCCTTCGCGTCGGGCCGGCTCTGTCTGCCGGAGGGCGGCGCCGAGGCGCTCCCTGAGCTGCTGGCGCGGGCCCTGCCTGCGGGCACCGTGCGCACCGGGGTGCGGGTCACGTCCGTCGCCACGAACACCGTGACGACGGCGGAGCACGGGGAGTTCCGGTGCCGGGCGGTGCTGGTGGCCACCGACGCGCGGGCCGCGGCGGCGTTGCTGCCGGGGCTGCGGGTACCGCCGTTCCACCCGGTGACGGTGGTGCACCACACGACCGACGAGGCGCCCGGGACCGGGGCGGCCCTGCTGCTGGACGCGGACCGCAGCGGCCCGGTGTCGCACACGGCGGTGATCAGCCGCGTCGACCCGTCCCGCGCCCCCGCGGGCCGCGCCCTCGTCTCGTCGACGGTGCTCGGCACGCCCCCGCCGGACGTCGACCACGCCGTCCGCGACCATCTGGCCCGCCTCTACGGCACCTCGACGACCCGCTGGGAGACCCTCGCCGTCCACCACACCGCCGAGGCCGTCCCCGCGATGCGGCCACCGCACGATCTGCGCCGCCCGGTGCGCCTGTTGGCGGGCCTGTACGTCTGCGGCGACCACCGTGACACCAGCACCGTCCAGGGCGCCCTGCACTCCGGCCACCGCGCGTCGGCGGCCATCCTGCGCGACCTGGGAACGGCGGGTTCGCTGAACCGCGTGGAGCCGCCGAGCAGCAGGGTGCGGGCACAGGCGGCGTGAGCGAGCGGACGAGGACGAGCGGAGGCCGACCGACGGCCGGGTAACGGTCGGCGGCGGGACCGGGCGGAACAACACCGGCCGGCCCCGCCGCCGTACGACCGCCCCCCACGCACAAGAACCCCCACCCTCCCCTCTCCGTCAGCCCAGGGCGGCCACCTTGTCGCGGTAGCCGCGGACCGGGGCGGCGTCCTTGTAGGGCTCCAGCCGGCGTTCGAAGTCCCGGACGTACTCGACGGCGCGGACCGAGCGCATCTCGGCGGCCTGGGCGGCGGCCTCGGCGCCGAGTTGGCAGGCCTGGTCGAGTTCACCGAGGCCGAGGCGGGCGGTGGCGAGCACGACCCGGCAGAACAGGCGGCTGCGGGCGAAGGTGGGCGCCCGCAGTTGCAGGGAGCGTTCGGCGTGCTGGGCGGCGGCGCGGAACTGCTGGAGGTCGCGGTGGCAGTGCGCCAACTCGTCGGCGAGCTGGGCCTCGTCGAAGAACCGGGCCCAGAACGGCACGTCGTCGCCGGGTCGGGCGGCCTCCAGGGCGCGTTCGGCGCGGACCAGGGACGCGGTGCAGCTGCGGACCTCACCGAGCACGGCGTGCCCGCGTGCCTCCGAGGCGTGCAGCAGGCACTGCACGACGGGCGGGGCGCTGGTCCCGACGCCCTGCTGGGCGACCCGGGCCAGCTGGACGGCCTCGCGGCCGTGGCCGAGGTAGACGGCCTGGCGGCTCATGGTGACGAGCACGTAGGAGCCGTAGGCCCGGTCCCCGGCGGCCTGGGCGAGCCGCAGCGACTGCACGAAGTAGCGCTGGGCGAGCCCGTGCGCGGCGATGTCGTACGAGGTCCAGCCGGCCAGCCGGGTCAGATCGGCGACGGCGCCGAAGAGCCGACGGCCGGTCTGTTCGCCGTAGCTGCCGCGCAGCATCGGCTCGCACTCGTGTTCCAGGTAGCGGACGAGGGCCTGACGGGCGTGGCCGCCGCCGTACATGTCGTCGAGGGTGCGGAAGAGTTCACCGACGGAGCGCAGGGCGGCGATGTCGCCGCCGGTGACGCGCTGCCCCGGGCCGCGTTCGCCGTGCCGGGCGCGGGTGGGGGGTCCGCCGGGTTCGGGCGGGGCGGGGAGGCGGGCGGCGCCGGGACGGCCCTGGGCGGGGACGCGCGGGAGGTGGTGGTCGCCGCGGGCCACCTTGTCGTCGGGGCGCCCGATCAGCCAGTCCCGGCTGGGCACCACGAGGCCCGCCGGGGTGAACGCGATCTTCCGCAGTTCGGCGTGGCTGCCGGAGTCCTTGCGCCACAGCCCGCTGACGATGTCGACGGCCTCCTCGGGGGTGGCGGCGAACTCCAGCCCCGCGTACACCGGGGCACAGGCGTCGAGGCCGAGGTCCTGCGCGGTGAGCCGACGCCCGAGACGCCGGGTGAAGACCTCGGCGATCAGGGCGGGGGTGGTGCCCCGGGGCTGCTGACCACGCAACCAACGGGTGACCGAGGTCTTGTCGTATCTGAGGTCCAGTCCGTGTTCCAGGCCGAGCTGGTCGACTCGACGGGCCAGACCCGCGTTGGAGAAGCCCGCTTCTGCGATGAGCGCGGCGAGCTGGCGGTTGGGAGTGCGCTGCGCGGGTCGTTCCGTCATCGGCGGTGCGGTCTCCTGCCTTCCGGACACCTGAAGTGCCGGGATTGCGTGTGAGCAGCCCTTTTGGCCCCACGAACGGCGCGAATGTAGCGGAGAGTAAGCGGATCGTCGCAGACTTCGCCCTCCATTCATCCGATCGTGTGAGGATTGACCCCCGGGCTGACGGAGTTCGGCCGGACGTACAGTGGCGTGAGCGGGTGACAGGCCTGACAGCGTTCACCGAGGAGGCGCTTGCCGTGAGTGGGTTGCGGTTCGTCCGCATGGGATTCGGCGCGGATGCCGTGGACTACCAGGAGGCGTGGGACGAGCAACGCCGGGTGCACGCGGCCCGGTTCGCGGACGAGGTGCCGGACACCGTGCTGCTGCTCGAACACCCGCCGGTGTACACCGCGGGCCGCCGCACCGCCGACAGCGAACGGCCCCTGGACGGCACCCCGGTCGTCGACGTCGACCGGGGCGGCAAGATCACCTGGCACGGCCCGGGCCAGCTGGTCGGCTACCCGATCCAGAAGCTGCCCCGCCCGGTCGACGTGGTCGCCCACGTCCGCCGCCTGGAGGACGCCCTGATCCGCACCTGCGCCGAGTACGGCCTGGCCACCAGCCGGGTCGAGGGCCGCAGCGGCGTCTGGGTGCTGGGCGACCCGGTCGAACAGCGCCCGTCCCCCACCGGCGGCCTCGCCCTGGACTTCGACCCCCGCCTGACCGACGACGAGTTCGACCCCCGCCTCGACGGCCCCGACTACGCCCCCTCCAACGCGGGCCAGCGCCGCGAGGACCGCAAGATCGCCGCCATCGGCATCCGCGTCGCCAAGGGCGTCACGATGCACGGCTTCTCCTTCAACGTGAACCCCGACAACCGCTGGTTCGACCGCATCATCCCCTGCGGCATCCGCGACGCGGGCGTAGCGTCCCTCGCCGACGAACTCTCCCGAGACATCACGGTCGAGGAGGTGCTCCCGGTGGTCGAACACCACTTGACCGAGATCCTCACGACCGCAGAACTGACCCCAAGGGCCGTGGAGAGGACTCCGGTGTAGGCCTCTGACACCAGGAGCGCCGCCCAGCCACCTCCAGCCCCTCCGGCACCTAGGAGCGCCGGCCAGCCACATCCAGCCCGTCCGGCGCTTGAGGACGAGGCCCGTTCAGGGCCGAAGGGGGGGTCTGGGGGCGCAGCCCCCAGGGGGTCTTCGGCGCAGCGACAACGCAGGTCAGCACCGAGCACCCCGCCGGGGAGCTTGAGGGGCCGCACCGAAGCCAGGCCCCTAAAACCACGGGCGTACCCTAGGGATCGCCGAAGAATCAATCGCTAGGGAGCGGTCGTGTCCGCAGTCTCACCCGACGGACGCAAGATGCTGCGCCTGGAGGTCCGCAACAGCCAGACCCCCATCGAGCGCAAGCCCGAGTGGATCAAGACCCGGGCGAAAATGGGCCCCGAGTACACGAAGATGCAGAACCTCGTGAAGAGCGAGGGCCTGCACACGGTCTGCCAGGAAGCCGGCTGCCCGAACATCTACGAGTGCTGGGAGGACCGCGAGGCGACCTTCCTCATCGGCGGCGACCAGTGCACCCGGCGCTGCGACTTCTGCCAGATCGACACCGGCAAGCCCGAGGCCCTCGACCGCGACGAGCCCCGCCGGGTCGGCGAGTCCGTCGTCACCATGGACCTCAACTACGCCACCATCACCGGCGTCGCCCGTGACGACCTCGCGGACGGCGGCGCCTGGCTGTACGCGGAGACGGTCCGCCAGATCCACGCGCAGACGGCGGGACGCGAGGCCAGCCGCACCAAGGTCGAACTGCTCGCGCCGGACTTCAACGCGGTCCCGGAGCAGCTGGCGGAGGTCTTCTCGTCGCGCCCCGAGGTGTTCGCGCACAACGTCGAGACCGTGCCGCGCATCTTCAAGCGCATCCGCCCCGGTTTCCGTTATGAGCGTTCGCTGAAGGTGCTCACGGAGGCCCGCGACCAGGGTCTGGTCACCAAGTCGAACCTGATCCTCGGCATGGGCGAGACCCGCGAGGAGGTGACCGAGGCGCTGCGCCAGCTGCACGAGGCGGGTTGCGAGCTGGTCACGATCACGCAGTACCTGCGGCCGACGGTGCGCCACCACCCGGTGGAGCGCTGGGTCAAGCCGCACGAGTTCGTGGAGCTGAAGGAGGAGGCCGAGCAGATCGGCTTCTCCGGTGTGATGTCGGGCCCGCTGGTGCGCTCCTCGTACCGCGCCGGGCGGCTCTACCAGATGGCCGTCGAGAAGCGCGGCACGTACATCGCCGCGCAGGCGGTGTGAACGGGCGCACCGGGAGCGCGTGAAGGGGCACACCGGGCCCGTGTGAATTCGCGCACAAGTGGATACCGGCTGGTAACAGCCAACGCCGACGCGGTCCTGGCCGTCCTCGCTGATGAGGGCGTACGCCGGGGCCGCGTCACCGTTTCGGCCCCGCGCACCCAGGTTTCATGGGCGTTTGACCGGTCGGTCACGCCCTGGTAACACCAGTCAGTGACGCTGGACTCACGCCACGTACACCCGCGCACTCCGCACCCGAGGGAGACCCCCGCCATGCAGGCCGCGCCCGTTCGCGCCACCGCCATTCCGTCCGTCACCGACGCTCTCCGGGTCGTCGAGTCGCTGCTGATGGGTGGAGGCCAGCGCACCGCTCGTCGCAACGCGTGGACGTCCGTCCTGGAGGACCGTCGTCGCGCCAAGGACCGGGTCGAGACGCAGCGCGTCATAGACCAGACCCTCTCCGGGTCGTCCCTCTCGGTCCACCCGTGACCCCCCGCTGAACCTCTCGCGAACGCCTCCGCAACGGCCTGCGGACCCCTCCTGAAGAGGCCCCGAGGAGGCGCCCGACCTCGCTCGCCGGGCACTGCCGTCGTCGGCGCTCCTGGGGCCACGTAGACTTCCGGACATGGCGAGGAAGGAAACCGCAGCGGACGCTGCGAACCCCGGGCGACTGAAGCAGATCGCTCTGACCTACAAGATGACCCGCAAGGCCGACACGAAGATCGGTCTTGTACTCGCGGCTGTCGGAATCGTCACCTTCGGTGTCTTCCTCGCGATCGGTTTCTTGATCGGTCACCCCATCTATCTCGGCATCCTGGGCCTGTTCCTCGCTCTGCTCGCGACGGCGATCGTGTTCGGGCGCCGGGCCGAGCGGGCGGCGTTCGGGCAGATGGAAGGCCAGCCGGGCGCGGCCGCGGCCGTGCTGGACAACGTCGGCCGGGGCTGGACCACCACCCCGGCGGTGGCGATGAACCGCAGCCAGGACGTGGTGCACCGGGCCGTCGGCAAGGCCGGCATCGTCCTGGTCGCCGAGGGCAACCCGAACCGGGTCAAGAGCCTGCTGGCCGCCGAGAAGAAGAAGATGGCCCGCATCGTCGCGGACGTCCCGGTGCATGACGTGATCGTCGGCACGGGCGAGGGACAGGTCCCGCTGAAGAAGGTGCGGACGACGATGCTCAAGTTCCCCCGCGTCCTGACCGGCCCGCAGGTCACCGCGACCAACGACCGACTGCGCGCCCTGGGCGACCTGATGAGCAACATGCCCCTCCCCAAGGGCCCGATGCCCAAGGGCATGAAGCTCCCCAAGGGTGGCGGCAAGGCCCGCTGAGGCACCGAACCGCACGACTGAACCGTACGACTGAGGGGCCGCCCGGAATCATCCGGACGGCCCCTCAGTCGCGTGCGCGATTCCCAGCTTTTCGAGTCACCTTTTCCGGACCGGCCCCCGAGGGGTCAGATCCGTACCTCGACCGTGCGGGCGAGCCGGTCGTGCAGGCCACGGCCGTCGCGGTCCCAGACCAGGGCGGGAACGGCGACGCAGAGCAGGACGGTACGGAGCACGGCGCGGCCGGGATGGACGCGGCCGGTGCCCTCACCGACCACCCGGAGCCCGAAGAGCCGTTTGCCCGGCGTGAAACCGAGGGTGCCGACGGTGAGGACGCCCAGTACGAAGAAGACGAGCAGCGCCCAGTTGCCGGTGGAGTGGTCGTAGCCGTCCGTGACCAGGCCGTATGCGATCAGGAGGCACAGGCCCCAGTCGACGGCGAGAGCGCCGAGCCGGCGGCCGGGGCGGGCGATCGAACCGGGGCCCTCCTCGGGCAGTCCGAGCCGTTCTCCCCGGTATCCGAAGTCGACACCGGCTTCCTCGGCGGCTGCGCGGGGGCCCGAGAGCCACGAGCCGACTGCTTCCCTCTTGTCCACCCGTCCACCGTACTGCCCGCGTTTCGGGATACGGACAGGAGGGGTGCGGGGGCTTTGGTCCGGTTAACTTGTGCGAAACAAATGGGTCACGCCGGAGAAATCACGCGTCCCTAGGGTCGTGCTCAGCGTGTGCCACCGCACTGGCCGCACGAACTAACTACCACCCCGGCGGGACGGTCGGGAGTAGGAGGAGCTGGATGTTCCAGAACGCCGACGAGGTAAAGAAGTTCATCGCGGACGAGGACGTCAAGTTCATCGACGTCCGTTTCTGCGACCTGCCGGGCGTGATGCAGCACTTCACGCTGCCCGTCGAGGCGTTCGACCCGGACGAGGAGCTGGCCTTCGACGGTTCGTCGATCCGCGGCTTCCAGGCGATCCACGAGTCCGACATGGCGCTCCGCGCCGACCTGTCGACGGCGCGCGTGGACTCGTTCCGCCGCGACAAGACCGTGAACATCAACTTCTTCATCCACGACCCGATCACGGGCGAGCAGTACTCCCGTGACCCGCGCAACGTGGCCAAGAAGGCCGAGGCGTACCTCGCGTCGACCGGTATCGCGGACACCGCGTACTTCGGTCCCGAGGCCGAGTTCTACGTCTTCGACAGCGTGCGCTTCCAGACCTCGGCGAACGAGTCCTTCTACCACATCGACTCCGAGGCCGGCGCCTGGAACACCGGTGCGGTCGAGAACAACCGTGGCTACAAGGTCCGTTACAAGGGCGGCTACTTCCCCACCCCGCCGGTCGACCACTTCGCCGACCTGCGCGCGGAGATCTCCCTGGAGCTGGCCGCGTCCGGCCTCCAGGTCGAGCGCCAGCACCACGAGGTCGGCACCGCCGGCCAGGCGGAGATCAACTACAAGTTCAACACGCTGCTCGCCGCGGCCGACGACCTCCAGCTCTTCAAGTACATCGTGAAGAACGTCGCCTGGCGCAACGGCAAGACCGCGACCTTCATGCCGAAGCCGATCTTCGGTGACAACGGCTCCGGCATGCACGTCCACCAGTCGCTGTGGACCGGCGGCCAGCCGCTGTTCTACGACGAGGCCGGCTACGCGGGTCTGTCGGACATGGCCCGCTACTACATCGGCGGCATCCTCAAGCACGCCCCGTCGCTGCTGGCGTTCACCAACCCGACGGTGAACTCCTACCACCGTCTGGTGCCGGGCTTCGAGGCGCCGGTCAACCTGGTGTACTCGCAGCGCAACCGTTCCGCCGCGATGCGCATCCCGATCACGGGCTCCAACCCGAAGGCCAAGCGCGTCGAGTTCCGCGCGCCCGACTCCTCCGGCAACCCGTACCTGGCCTTCTCGGCGCTGCTCCTGGCCGGCCTGGACGGCATCAAGAACAAGATCGAGCCGGCCGAGCCGATCGACAAGGACCTCTACGAGCTGGCCCCCGAGGAGCACGCGGGCGTCCCGCAGGTCCCGACCTCGCTCCCGGCCGTCCTGGACCGTCTGGAGGCGGACCACGAGTTCCTGCTCGCGGGCGACGTCTTCACGTCCGACCTGATCGAGACGTGGATCGACTACAAGCGCACCAACGAAATCGCCCCCCTCCAGCTCCGCCCCCACCCGCACGAGTTCGAGCTGTACTTCGACGTCTAAAGACGACGTCCGGGAAACCGGAGCCGCCCGACGGCTCCCCCGTTCCTCGCCGCAGCGACGCGAAGGCCGCCGCCCCTCACCGGGGTGGCGGCCTTTGTGGTGCCCCCGGAGGTGGGCGGAGGTCAGCGGTGAGAACGGACGCGGATATTCCCCTTTTTTGCCGGGCGTCTCCTCCCGTATCGTTTTCTGTTCTGGTGTTCGACGGGAGACTCGGGGGATACGGGGATGGCTGAACGGGACGGCGGGGAGCGGGAGTTCGATCTGCGGTGGGTGGATGACGCCGTGCACAAGGAGCCGTCGGCCCGGGCGCGGATGCTGGCCGCGCGGTGGAAGGAGAACCCTCCGCAGCCGCAGCCGTTCCGGGCTGATCCGGAGCCGGTCGGTGCGCGCCGGTCGTCCTGGGTGTCGACGGTGATCGTGCTGGGGACCGTCGCCGGGATCATCGTGCTGCTGGGCTGGGCACAGGTCCGCGCGCCGTACTAGACGGAGTGAGTGCGCCCCCGGCGTGCGCGGGTGCGCGGGCCGGGCGGTGCGATCCTGGCTCGGGGGTCGGGAGCCCCGTTGAGCTGCGGGTACCCACAGGTAGCTTTTGCAGCTCCTAGGGCTGATCGGGACCACTTCATGGGCGTGCGCGGGTGCACACTGGAGGTCAGGGCGAGTGCCTGACTGCGGGGTGATCCAGATGCAGAGCCGCTTCCGGAGCGACCGACGCCTGACGGCGCGTATGGGGCTCACGCTGTTCCTGCTCGGGCTGCTGTACGTGGCGTTCGTGGCCGCGCTCATCGTGTTGCTGAAGTCGTGGGTGCTGGTCGTCGTGGTGGCCGCGCTGCTGCTGGGGGCGCAGTACTGGTTCTCCGACCGGATCGCGCTGTTCGCGATGCACGGGCAGGTCGTGGAGCGGGAGGCGTATCCCGAGCTGCACGGCGTGATCGACCGGCTGTGCGCGGTGGCGGACATGCCGAAGCCCGTCGTCGCGGTCTCGCAGATGGACATGCCGAACGCGTTCGCGACCGGGCGCAACCCCAACAACGCCGTGGTCTGCGTGACCACCGGGCTGCTGCGCCGTCTTGAACCCGCCGAGTTGGAGGGCGTCCTCGCGCACGAGCTGTCGCACGTGGCGCACAAGGACGTCGCGGTGATCACCGTCGCGTCGTTCCTGGGGGTGCTGGCGGGTCTCATGGTGCGGTTCGCGTTCTACTCGTCGATGTTCCGGGGGCGCAAGGACCAGAACACGCTGGCCGTGTTCGGCGCGATCCTGGGCGTCTCCGCCGCCGTCTACGCGCTCAGTTTCCTGCTGATACGGGCCCTGTCCCGGTACCGGGAGCTGGCCGCCGACCGGTCCGCGGCCCTGCTCACCGGGCAGCCCTCCGCGCTGGCCTCCGCGCTCACCAAGGTCAGCGGCGACATCGCGCGCATCCCGAGCAAGGACCTGCGCACAGCCCAGGCGTTCAACGCCTTCTACTTCTCCCCCGCGCTGGGCAAGGAGCCCGGTCTCGCGCGGTACTTCTCCACCCATCCGTCCCTGGAGACGCGTCTGGACCAGCTGGGGCGGATCTCCGCCGAGCTGGGTGAGGCCGCGACGCCCGGAAAGGCGTGACATGAGCTTTCTGGACATCTTGCTGGGTCGGACGAAACCGGCCCTGCCGGATCTCGACCAGCTGTTCGCGCTGCCGTCGGCGGCCGTGACCCTTGAGGCCGCGGCCGGTTTCACGCCGACCGGCGACGGCGCGGTGTGCTTCGCGACGGTCGAGGGCGCGGCCTTCGAGCAGACGCATCGCGAGGTGCAGGCCCTGCTCGACGCGGAGCGCGACGGGCCGCCGGTGGAGCTGCGCCAGGACGAGTACGGGTACTCGTGGCTGGTCTCCAGCCGCGCCCCCGACCAGCTCCCGCTGCTGGTCAACGATCTGCACGCGGTGAACAGTTCGATGGAGGTGAACGGCTTTGGACCGCAGTTGCTGTGCTCGCTGGCCGGCTTCCGTGACCCGGAGGGGCGCAGTCTCGCGCTGGTGTATCTGTACAAGCGCGGCACGTTCTTCCCGTTCGCGCCGGTGGGCGGGGGCGGGCAGCGCCGGGACAACGCGCTGGAGCTGCGGGTGAAGGCCGCCCTCGGTGGCGACCTGCGGATGGAGCAGGACCTCAGCCGGTGGTTCCCGGTCTGGGGCGCCCCCGGCATCTGAGCCACGTGAGTCACGGGCCGACTCTCCTTCACGGGGTTCCGCAGCGCCCCGCCTCACACCTCCGGCGTCGCCCGGATCACCCCCGCCGCGACGGCGACGCCCAGGGCCGCGTGGTCGGCGGCCGTCTGGTCGGCGTAGCGCAGGGCGAAGTCGGTGACGGCCTGGTCGAAGGTGTCGGAGCCGCCGAGATACGCGGCGATGGCGATCCGGTCCCCTGAGCGGGCGTGCGCCCGCGCGAGGGCGGTGCCGCACAGCCGCGCGTACGCCAGCAGGTCGCCCGGTCTCATCCCGGCCACGTCAGCCGAGCCCTTCATGTCGCGCAGCTGGCGCCAGTAGAACGCCCGCCCCTGCGGCCCCGTCATCCAGCCGAGGAAGATGTCGCCGGCCGCCTGCAACAGCCGTTGCCCCGCCACCACCCGGCGGCCCGGGTGGATGTACGGGCCGGTCGGCAGGTGCTGTTCCAGGACGGAGCTGCGGGCCTCCTTGATCTGGAGGAACAGCGGGTCGTCGCCGTCCCGACCGGCCAGCAGCACGATGAAGCAGCGGGTGCCGACGCTGCCGACGCCGACGACCTTGCGGGCCGCGTCGACGAACCGGTACCGGTCCAGGAGCAGCCGTCGTTCCTCGGCGAGGGTGGAGCGGTAGTCGCTGAAGATCTTGCGCAGGGCGGCCATGTCGGAGACTCCGGCCGGTTCCAGAAGGGGCGGGTCCTGGACGATGCGGCGGCGTCCGTCGACGGTCTCGGTGAGTCTGCCGAGCGCCTGGAGGCTGGTGCGGCGGCGGGCCCGGGTGAGGCTGGAGGCGACCTGGCGGCGGTGGCGGGCGGAGCGGGCCAGCGGCAGCAGGCTGTCGGCGTCGATGCGCTCGTACCAGACGGCGAGTTCGCCGAGGCCTGCCAGCCGCCGGATGCCGGTGCGGTAGGCGGCGACGGTCTCGACGACGGCCCGGCGGACCTTGGCGTCGGCGTGGCCGTTCTCGCGTCCGGCGACGGCGACGGACGCGGCGAGGCGTTCGACGTCCCACTCGAAGGGGCCGGGGAACGTCTCGTCGAAGTCGTTGAGGTCGAAGAGGAGGGTGCGTTCCGGTGAGGCGTAGAGGCCGAAGTTCAGGAGGTGGGCGTCGCCGCAGAGCTGGACGGTGAGGCCGGTGTGCGGGCGGGAGGCGAGGTCGGCGGCCATCACGGCGGCCCCGCCGCGCAGGAACGCGAACGGCGACGCCGACATCCGCCCGTACCGGATCGGCAGCAGCTCCGGCAGCCGGTCGCGGCCCTGCCGTTCCAGCACGGCGACGGGGTCGGCCCGGTCGACGGAGGGGAGCCAGCCGGCGTGTCCGGAGCGGGGGACGCGTTTGCGGGCGGCCCGGCCGCGCTCGGCCCGCCCGGCGGGCGTGTTCATGCCCGCCACCGCCGTCCACCGCACCGTCCGCTCATCCCGCCTCCCGCCGCGCGCCTCCTGATCGCAGTCAAGGCGCGCGCGGGGTCCCCCGCATGCGGAGGCCGTCGTTCGGGTGAAGCCTGCCGGGGGGAGTGGACAATGTCGGGACTCTAGAACGGTGGGAGACGGGTATGGGCGGGGAAACACGGCGGTACATCGATCCCACGGAACGGCGGTCCCGGCTCGCCCTGCGTCACCGGCTCACCCCGGACACCCGGGCGGCGAGCCCGGAGGAGGTCGCCGGTTCGCTGGTCGCCCTGCACGGCACGGACCCGGCGACGGTGTATCTGGCGGTGGGTGCGCGGCTCGCGGACGCGGCACAGACCGTCGCCCGCACCGAGCGCGCCCTCTACACGGACGGCACCCTGCTGCGGATGCACGGGATGCGGCACACGGTGTTCGTGTTCCCGGCCGACCTCACGGCTGTCGTGCACGCCTCGACGGGGCTCACGATCGCCGCGCGTGAACGGGCCACGCTGCTCAAGGACATGGCGAAGGCGGGGGCGCCGGACGCGGCCTGGCTGACGGCGGTGGAGGAGTCGGCGCTCGCCGCGCTGGCCCGCCGGGGACAGGCGACGGCCGTCGAACTCGCCCTGGACGAGCCGAGGTTGAAGGAACAGTTCGGGTACGCGACCGGTAAGAGCTACGCGGGCACGCACACCGTCTCGACCCGGCTGCTGAAGGTGCTCGGCCTGGAGGGCAAGGTGGTCAGGGGGCGGCCGCTGGGGTCGTGGACGTCGAACCAGTTCCGCTGGGCGGTGGCTCCCGGCCATCCCCAACTGGCCGTCCCCGAGGCCCAGTCGACGCTGCTGGGCCGCTGGCTCGCCTGCTGCGGCCCGGCCACCGAGGCCGACCTGAAGTGGTGGACGGGCTGGAAGGTGACCGATGTGCGGCGGGCGCTGGCGGCGATCGGGGCGCGGGAGGTCACGGTGGACGAGGGCCCGGCCTACGTCACCGCCGACGACGCCGGCCCGGTGGCCGCTCCCGCCGGACCCTGGGCGGCCCTGCTGCCCGCCCTCGACCCGACGGCGATGGGCTGGCGGCAGCGCGACTGGTATCTCGCCCCTGACCTGCGCGCACCCCTCTTCGACTACAGCGGCAACGTCGGCCCGACCGTGTGGTGGAACGGCCGTGTGGTGGGCGCCTGGGCCCAGCGCCCGGACGGCGACCTCACGTGGCGCGCGCTGGTGCCGGGCGGGGTGGGGCGGGAGGCGGAGACGGCGATCGACGCGGAGGTGACCCGACTGCGGACCTGGCTGGGCCCGGCCCGCGTCACCCCACGCATGCGAACCCCGGCGGAACGGGAACTAAGCGGGTGAGCGCGGGAGTTGGGGGCGGCTGCGGGGGCTGACCGGGCGGGGAACGGGGTTTGACGGTCGTTTTCCGTTCCGGTCGGGAAGGCGGGAGTTGCCCTTCGGGAAGGCGGGAATTGCCCTTCGGGGAGCGGGAGTTGAGGGAACCGCCGACGGGTTCCGCTCCGGCGGCATCACTCGGCGGGCGCCAACTGGCCGTGCCGAGACCGGGATTGCCCGGCCGGGATCGGCCTGGCTCGCGCCCCCGCCGGAATCGGCCTGGCTCGCGCCCCGGCCGGGATCGGCTCGCGTCCTCCGCCGGGATCGGCTCGGTGACGCCGAGCCTCGTCCGCTGGTCCAAGTCGCCCTCACCGCAAGGACGTTGGCCCAGAGGTGGCCGCTCGCAAGCCGGCGCGCCTCCGGGCCTTCGGTCAACGTGAGTAGCGCATCAGGGCCCGGACCATGTCGCACGTCGTGTCCGACGGCGGGCGTACGCCGATCAGTTCGGCGGCGCCGCGGATCGTGTCGTTGCGGGCCTGGTCGGGGACGTGGACGCCGAGGTCGAGCAGGGCGATGGCGAGCCGCATCGCCTTGAGGCGGCGGTTGTGCGTGAGGTACCACTCCCTCGGCCGCCCGGCGGGCAACGGCCGCTTCTCCACGGGCGCGTAGGGCAGGTCGAGCGGGAGCGGATGCTGGACGGTCGACTGGGTGGGCAACGGCTTCGGGGTCAGCGCGGCAGCGGGCACAGGCATCCTCCTGGTGCGGTCAGGGTGCTCACCGACGGCCACGACGCCCCCGGCGATTCCCTCGAACACTGCCCCCATTCTACTGCCCACCACTGACAACGGACCGGCCCCGAGAACCCGTGAACCCCCTGGTGGGGAAGGTAATTTCGGGCTCGCCACGGCTGCCCCGCGGGGCGCGGGAGTGGCGGCGCCAATTCGAACAGGGTGGGTTTCCAGAGGGCGTTCAGGAGTGCCGGCCCGACGTCGGGGGGCGCCTGCCGCCGGAGGCCGAGGCTCTGATCCCGCTCAAGCCGTTTGGTCTTCCGCAGTGGGGGCGACACCATGGCCGTATGACGGAATTCGCAGGACCGAGCAAGAAGCGGGACGCCGTGCTGGTGATCCGGGACACCGAGCCGATCGCCGCCGCGCTGCGCCAGACACTGACCGACGCCCCGCCCGAGGAGCGGCCCGGCCTGGAACGCGCGCTCGCCCTCGTCGAGTCCGTGGCCGAGGCCACCGAGGAGAAGCTGCGCGCCGACTGGGTCCGCGCCCGGCTGACGGCCGTCGGCTACGACGGGGAGATCACCTCGGTGCGGGCCGTGCGGGCGCTGCGCCAGGCGGAGCCGCAGCTGAGCCTGCTGGCCGCGGTGCAGTTGCAGAAGGTCGCGGTGGCGCACCCCGCGTGATCCGGCCGCGCCCCGAGCCCCTCCCGTACCGTGGCGCGCATGGAGATCTGGATCAACCCGGCGTGCTCGAAGTGCCGTAGCGCGCTCACGTTGCTCGACGCCGAGGGCGCCGACTACACCGTCCGCCGTTACCTGGACGACGTGCCGAGCGAGGACGAGATCAGGGACGTTCTCGCGCGGCTCGGTCTTGAGCCGTGGGACATCGCCCGCACGCAGGAGGCGGACGCGAAGGCACTCGGCGTCAAGGAGTGGGCGCGGGACGGGAGTTCACGGGAGCGGTGGATCAAGGCGCTTGCCGGGCAACCCAAGTTGATCCAGCGCCCGATCATCACGGCCGACGACGGGTCGGCGCTGGTCGCCCGCACCGAGGAGGCCGTCCGGGACGCCCTGTCCCGCAACTCCCCTGTGACGTAGGCCACTTCAGCGGTCCGGGCGACGGGTGAGCAGCGCCGTTCGGTATCTCGTACCTAGCGGCGTACACTCCCCCAGCTCTTCAGGAGGCGCGCATGCCGCGCAGGAGAACGCTCGGTACGAAGAAGACGGTCGCGCTGCTCGTGGGCGCGGCGGCGGTGGCGGGAGGCGGGGCCTTCACGCTGGCGGCGACCTCGAACGCCGCGTCGAGTCCCCGGACCCTGTCGGCGGCGGACTCGACCGTCTGCCAGGGTCTCGCCACCGCGCTCGGCACCAACCAGACGTTCATCGACGGGCAGCGGGCGGCCCCCGACGCCCAGTCCGAGGCGCGGATCGCCAACCGGGAAGCGGTGATCGCGCAGATCAAGGTCCAGCAGCAGGCGTCCGGTTGCAGCGTTGGGGAGTCGGCTCAGGACTCCCAGGCGGCGCAGCCGGAGCAGCCGACCCCGAGCGACTCGGCCGTTCCCTCGGCCGGTCCCACCGACCCCGCTGATCCCGCCGACCCCGCCGATCCCGGGGTCTCCGGTCAGCAGGTCTGTGCGGGGTCCACCGTCACGCTCTCGGGTGAGGCGGGGGCGCCTGCCGCGTCCAGCAACCAGTTCCCGGCGGGGACGACGTTGAAGGTCACCAACCTGGACAACGCCAAGTCCACGACGGTGAAGGTGACGTCGGTCTCCGGGAGTTGCGCGCTGCTGAACGACGCCGCCTTCGAGCAGGTCCGCGAGCCGGGGAAGTTCCTGATCCGCCGGGCGCTGATCGAGAAGGTGGGGTGAGGTCCGGCGGGCCCGGTCCGGCGGACACGGCGTCGGACCGGGCCCGCCGTCGCCCACCCGTGCGGGAGCTGTGGGTCGCATACGAGCCGGGCGGCGGCGCGGCCCGTGACTCGCGGCACACCCAGGCCGGGTAACACGGGGTTCACATTCGAGCAACGGCCGGGAAACCGCCTGTTGACAGGCTGCCCGCATTCGAACGCGGCGCCCCAGTGCCGCAGCGCCGCAGCACCCGCCAGTGCGCCTAGACACACCCCCGAAGGATGTGGCCCCCGTGAGCTTCAAGGCTGAGTACATCTGGATCGACGGCACCGAGCCGACGGCCAAGCTGCGTTCCAAGACGAAGATTCTTGACGACTCCGCCAAGGGTGCCGACCTGCCGATCTGGGGCTTCGACGGGTCCTCCACCAACCAGGCCGAGGGCCACGCCTCGGACCGCGTCCTCAACCCGGTCTTCACCTGCCCGGACCCGATCCGCGGCGGCGACGACATCCTCGTCCTGTGCGAGGTCCAGAACATCGACTTCACCCCGCACTCCTCCAACACCCGCGCCGCGCTGGCCGAGGTGGCCGAGAAGTTCGGTTCGCAGGAGCCGATCTTCGGCATCGAGCAGGAGTACACGTTCTTCCAGGACGGCTACCCGCTCGGCTTCCCCAAGGGCGGCTTCCCGGCCCCGCAGGGCGGCTACTACTGCGGTGTCGGCGCCGACGAGATCTTCGGCCGTGACGTCGTCGAGGCGCACCTGGACAACTGCCTGAAGGCCGGTCTCGCGATCTCCGGCATCAACGCCGAGGTCATGCCCGGCCAGTGGGAGTTCCAGGTCGGCCCGGTCGGCCCGCTGGAGGTCTCCGACCACCTGTGGGTGGCCCGCTGGCTGCTCTACCGCACCGCCGAGGACTTCGGCATCTCCGCGACCCTCGACCCGAAGCCGGTCAAGGGCGACTGGAACGGCGCGGGCGCGCACACCAACTTCTCCACCAAGGCGATGCGCGAGGGCTACGACGCGATCATCACCGCGTGCGAGTCGCTCGGCGAGGGCTCGAAGCCGCTCGACCACGTCAAGCACTACGGCGCCGGCATCGACGACCGTCTGACCGGCCTGCACGAGACCGCCCCGTGGAACGAGTACTCCTACGGCGTCTCCAACCGCGGCGCCTCGGTCCGCATCCCGTGGCAGGTCGAGAAGGACGGCAAGGGCTACATCGAGGACCGCCGTCCCAACGCCAACGTCGACCCGTACCTGGTGACCCGCCTCATCGTCGACACCTGCTGCTCGGCGCTGGAGAAGGCCGGCCAGGTCTGATCGACCAGGTCCAGAAGGTCGGGCCAGGTCTGATCGACCCGCACTTCCCCTAGGGGGCGTCCACCGTCACGGTGGGCGCCCCCTTCGTGCGGTCGACGGCGCCTGTCCCGCCGTTGACGCGACCCGTAGGTCTGGAGGGGTACGGGGGTCCCGTAGTTCTGCCGGGGTACGGGATGACCCCTACTCCTGCCGGGGTACGGGATAACCCCTACTCCTGGTGGGGTACGGGGCGGGGTGGTGGGTTCGCGTCAAGAAGGCGTCCAACCCTTGAGAGGAGGGTCCTGTCCGGGGCCGGTGTCTGCTTCAATGGGCCCATGGCCAGCTTCCAGAAATGCAGCGCGACGGGTCGCCATGACCTGGAGCCCTTCTGGCCGTCCCGTCAGCACCACGACTTCGACCGGGTGTGTTGCCGCGCGAGGAACGCGCCGGCCCTCTAAAGCCGTACCCCGGTCTTCGGCCGGCGCGACACGACGTACGTCCCTGACGGACCCCGACCACGAATCGCGGCCGTCGGACTCCCCGACGAACTCCTCGCGCGAAAGAGCTGACGTCTCATGGCGACCCCTCGTTCTCTCACCACCGCCGCTCACCCCACCGACCTCGCCGCCTCCCCCGCGCCCGCCGCCCGGCACCGGCTGCGGGCCGTCGACCGCGACGAGGTCGTGGACATGGCGGACTTCCTGCCGCCGGGTGCCACCTGGCTGCCCGCGCCGCAGCACACCCTGCCCGCGCTGCCGGGCCGCCCGCCGATGATCGGCTACCTGGTGCTCGTCCCGGCCGACCAGCAGCCGCCGTTCCTGCCGGTGGCGGTGCCCACGCCGAACGACGGTCCCGGCGCCCCCGGCGTCGCCGCGGCCGACGGTGATCCGCTGGTCCGGATCGACACCGTGCGGCGCACCGCTGCCGTCGAAGGACGTGAACTCGACCTCACCTACCTGGAGTTCGAGCTGCTCGCCCACCTGGTGACCAACCCGCACCGGGTGCACACCCGGGATCAGCTGGTCACCACGGTGTGGGGCTACGGCCATGTCGGCGACGGCCGTACGGTGGACGTCCATGTCGCGCGCCTGCGCCGCAAGTTGGGCGCGGAGCACCGGCGCACGATCCAGACCGTCCGCCGGGTCGGCTACAAGTACACGCCGCCGAAGGACCGTTGACGGCACGGCACGGCACGGCACGCACGGACGGACGGCAGACGGGACTCTGCCCTCGGCAGAGTCCCGTTCCCTGTGGCCGCGCCGCCCGGCAGAGTCGCCCCCATGAGACTTCTGGTGCTGGGCGGAACGGATTTCCTCGGGCGGGTCGTGGTGGAGCGGGCCCTCGAACGGGGCTGGGAGGTGACCGTCCTCAACCGGGGGCGGCGGCCCGCCCCGGCCGGGGTGCGGAGCGTGCGCGGCGACCGCACCGAACCCGACGGGCTCGCCGGGCTCGCGGACGGCGACTGGGACGGCGTCGTCGACACCTGGATGGGGGCGCCCCGCGCGGTGCGGGACGCGGCGCGGCTGCTGCGGGACCGGGCCGCACGGTATGTGTATGTGTCGAGTTGCTCGGTGTACACGTGGGCGCCGCCCGCCGGGTACGCCGAGGACGCGCCCGTCGTCGAGGGCGCCGACCCGGACGCCGGGCTCACCGACTACGCGCGGGACAAGCGGGGCGGCGAACTCGCGGCGATCGACGCCTTCGGCGCGGACCGTTCCGTTCTGGTGCGGGCCGGGATGATCCTCGGCCCGTACGAGAACGTGGGCCGCCTCCCCTGGTGGCTGAACCGCGTCGCGCGCGGCGGCCCCGTCCTCGCCCCCGGCCCGCGCGAACTGCCCCTCCAGTACATCGACGCCCGCGACCTGGCGGAGTGGGTGTTCGGGGCGCTGGAACGGGAGTTGAGCGGCCCGTACAACCTGATGAGCCCGCGGGGACACGCGACGATGGGCACGCTGCTGGACGCGTGCGTCGCGGTCACCGGCTCGGACGCGGCGCTGCGCTGGACGCCCCCGGAGGTCCTGCTCGGCGCCGGGATCGCGCCCTGGACGGAACTCCCGGTGTGGGTGCCGCCGGGCAGCGATCTGCACGACGCCCTCCACGCGGCGGACGTCTCCCGCGCCCTGTCGACCGGGCTGGTCTGCCGCCCGGTGACGGAGACGGCCGCCGACACCTGGGCCTGGCTGCGCTCCCTCGGCGGCGCCGTGCCGCCCACGCCGGGGAAGGTCGGGCTCGACGCGGAGAAGGAGGCGAAGGTGCTCGGCACGCAGACCGGGATCTGAGGCGGACGAACCCAAACCGGGATCTGAGGTGCGGGACGGCGACATTCGGCGCGTTCCGTCGGCGGACGGCGACTGCGGCGGCGGAACCTGATTTTCCTGAACTTCCCCTGCTCACAAGGGGGTTGCGGGGTCCGGGAGGGGGAAAACTCTGATGTTTTCCTGTGACGGCTGAACACCGGCGGGACCGGTCTCGTACCAATGGGCGCCGCTTCACTCCTGTCGGGCGCCTAGATGCCCCGCCAAGCCCGCAAGGAAGTCAGAGGAGTTCCATGGGAAGCAACACACGGAAACGCCGTATGCCGCTGGCCGCCAAGGCCGTTGCCGCCTCCGCGGCCCTAGCGCTCGGTGGGGGTGGGCTGCTCTGGGCGAACTTCGACGCCTCGGCGCACGAGTCGGACTCGGCGCAGAACCAGACCAAGTCCGCCGCCGCGACCGTGGCCACGATCTCCTGCCCGGACGTCGGTCAGAAGCTGACGAACGTGCCGAGTGGCGCCGCCCAGGGTGTGGCCAAGGAACTGGCCACCCTCGACAAGCAGATCACCGAGGCCTACGCCCGTCTCGCGTCCACGCGCCAGGCGCAGACGAACGACGCGAGCTTCGTCCAGAACGCGATCGTCGGCCCCCTCAAGGACAAGCGGACCGCCACGATCGACCGGATCAGGATCGATGTCCAGCGGGTCGGCGGCACGTTCGACACCACGCTGTCCCAACTCGCCGCCTGCACCACCCAGTCCGCGAACGAGACCAACGCCGGCGGCGGTCAGGGCAACAACAACGGCCAGAACGGCAACGGCCAGAACGGGCAGAACGGCAACGGGCAGAACGGCGGCGACGCCGGAGCCGGTGACGCCGGTGCCGGTGGCGACGCGGGGGCCGGTGGCAACATCGGCGGCCAGGCCGGCAACGGCCCCGTGGCGGCCGACTTCGTGGACATCACCAAGGTCCAGAAGAACGTGTCCGCCAAGGCCCGCACCAAGCGCGGCGGTTCGACGGGCACGTTCACCACCAGCTGCGGCGTGAACGAGAACAAGAACCACAACACCGACAACGTCATCGTGGCGCCCGGTGTCGCCAACGGCGCCCACCACCTGCACGACTACGTCGGCAACCAGAAGGTCAACGCGTTCGCCAGCAACGACACGTTCCTCCAGGGCGGCACCAGCTGCGCCAACAAGAGCGACCTGTCGTCGTACTACTGGCCGGTCGTGCGCGTCCAGGACGGCACGCAGGACTTCGACCAGAACGCGGACGGCGGTGGCAAGGAGGGCAACGTCGGCAAGATCCTCACGCCGCTCCAGGCCGAGATCAAGTACGTCGGCAACGCGAAGAGCAAGGTTGTCGCGATGCCGCAGTTCCTGCGCATCATCACCGGTGACGCCAAGACCACGACCAACGGTCTGGCCAACGCCAACGCGCACTGGTCCTGCACCGGCTTCGAGAACAAGGTGCAGCTGACGGAGCAGTACCCGATCTGCCCGCAGGGCAGCAACATGGTCCGCACGTTCGCGTTCCAGAGCTGCTGGGACGGCCAGAACACCGACAGCGCCAACCACCGTGACCACGTGGCCTACGCCGACGCGGCCGGCAACTGTGCCAACGGGTTCAAGGCGATCCCGCAGCTGACGATGCGTCTGGTCTACCAGGTGACGCCCCCGGTCGTCGCCAATGGTCAGGTGACGAACGCCTACGCGGTCGACGGTTTCCCGGAGCAGCTGCACAAGGCGGCCACCGACCACGACGACTTCATCAGCGTCACGACCGGCAACCTGGCGAACAAGATCGCCAGCTGCGTCAACTCCGGCAAGAAGTGCAAGTGACCCGACTGGCAGCCCAGTTGGTGACCTGACGGCCCGTCACAGCTGACGGTCCGGAACGGCGGAAGCGGGCGGTGGGATTCTTCCCACCGCCCGCTTCCGTGTCCGCCGCGCCGACGGGGTCGGTCAACTCCCGTGCTCCGAGTGGTCGGTGCCGATCTCGACGTCCCCACCGAGCGTGCCCCGCAGCGCCTTGACGACGCCGTCGTCGCCGACGGCCACCCACTTGCGGCCGACGAGGTAGTAACCGCCGTAGTCCTTGGCCTCGTTGATCCACTCGCGCTGGCCTCGGTCGGTGGCGAAGGTGGCGAGGACGAACGTGCCGTCGGAGTTCTTGCACAGGGCCTGCCGCAGTTCGTCCGCGTCGGTCTGCATGTCCGGCGCGCACTTCACGGCGGCGGCCAGGCTCTCCAGGCTGCCCTGGGCGGTCGGGGGCACGGTGCTGGTCTGCTGCTCCCCCGCCCCGCAGCCCGCCAGCACGAGAACGGCGGCGGCGCCGGCCATGGCGCGTATCGGTCGGGTCAGCCTCATCTGTTCCTCCGGTCCCTTTCCAGCCCCGACGAGGGGCCCGTCCCCCTTCGATACGTCTGCGCGCCCCGCCCGACTCACCCTAGGGCCGCGCTCACGTGATCCATGGGTGAAAGCGACCCGGGTGACCTGGGCCTCGTTCAACTGGGGGTGACCATCGGAGGATTCGCTCGTTCTGCTGAACGTGCAGTCACAGGATGTCGCCCCGCGCCCCGCACCCGCCTCCGCCGATCCGGCCGTCGATGTCGAGCAGGCCGAGGCCGCGCTCGTCGAGCACTATCCGCGGCTCGTCCGGCTGGCCTACCTGGTGCTTCCGCCCAGCCTCGGCCGCAACCGGCGCGTGGTGACCGCGCACGCCCTCACCCAGCGCGCCCTGCCCCGGGGCCGCACCGCGACGCCGGTGATCCCGGGCCAGGCGACCGGCCGGGACGGCGACCCCGGGTACGCCCTCGTCCGGCTGCGGGTCCTGCGCACGGCGCTGGAGGCGGGGACGCCGCTCAGCTTCCGGGCGCTGCCCAAACGGGCCCAACTGCCGCCGCTGCTGCCCCTGGTGCGCGGTCTGCGGCTCTTCCCGCACTCCGGCGGCGCCGACGAACTCGCCCTGGACCAGAGCCTGTCGACCCTGTCGGGCCCGGCCCGCGCCGGCTACGTCCTGCGGGGCCTGGAGGGCCTCACGGACGCCGAGGTGCGCCGGGTCCTCGACGCGGCCCGGGTCCAGGACTCCGCCGCCGCCCTGCGCGAGGCCGACACCGTGCCCGCGCAGTACGTGCTGCTCGGCTCCCCCGAGTTCGACCCCTGCGCGCTCCAGGCCCGGCCCACCGATCTGATGCGCCGCCGCCAGCACACCAAGGCGGCCCTGGCAGCGGCGGCGGCCCTCGCGGTGTGCGGGGCGCTGATCCTGCTGCCCGGCGACGGCTGGGGCCCCGACGGCGCCGCCGCACCTCCCTACGCGCAGAACCCGGCAGCGCAAGCCGCCCTCGACCCGGCCCAGTTGACCCGGGCCGCGCCGACCGCCTGGGAGAGGTCGGCGCGCACCGACTTCTCGGTGTGGCCGGCGCGCGGCGAACTCACCAAGGACTCGGGCCTGTTGAGGCGGGCGCTCGCGGTGTGGGCCAGGCCGGGTGAGCGCGTCCAGGTCTCCGCGACCCCGGGCACCCCGTCCGGCGGCCCCTCGGGACCGCCCCAACTCCTGTACGCGGGAACGGTCGACAGCGCCCGGGTGGTGATCCTCTACGACGGTCTGCGCATCGTCCGCTACGCCGAGCCGAAGGACGGCACCCAGGGCGCCGCCCTCGACTTCGCCCGCGTCGACGGCGCCGACCGCACCGGGGCGAGCGCGCTGGTGCTGGGCCGCGCGGACGGCAACGTCCGTTATCTGACGGCGCCTTGGGTGAAGAAGGCCGCCGTCCGTGACCTGATGAAACCGTCGGCCGCCGCGACCGGCCTGGCGCTGACCGGCGGTGTGGCCGCCCCGCTGGCCAGCTCGGCGCTCGCGACCGGCGCCTGCACCCAGTGGAACGTGCTCCAGCTGACGGACGGCACCGGCAGCCATCTCCTCACCGACCTCGGCGAGTTGCTCCCGGCGAGCCTCACCGCCGGTGGCCCCGAGGGGACGTCGTCGGCGTCCGGCGCGTCGGCGCTGCGCACCTGGTCGCCGTTGGCCTGCTCGCTGGCGGAGATGCGCTCCGCGGGCGTGCGGAGTGTGAACGCCTGGGCGTACGCGCGGCAGTCGTTGCCGGACGGGAGCGGGGCCGCGCGGTGGGTGTGCACGCGGGCGGAGACCTGGCGGGGTGACGGCACCCGGGTGCTGGCGCAGTTCCTGCAACCGGGCGGGACGTACGCGGCGGTGGCGGCGAAGGCCGAGGACGTCCCGGCGTGCGGGCCGCGCGATCCGCAGGTGCTGGCCGGGGTGCTGTGGAAGTCGGAGGGCGGCCACTGGTATCTGCTGGCGGCCGGGGGCGAGGACACCGCGTCGATCGCCGCGACCGGCGGTCTGCACGCCACCGCGCGGGGCAACGTGCTGATCGCGGCGGCGAAGCAGGGCGCCCGCGCCGAGCTGAAGGGCACCCTCACGAACGGCGGGTCGGTGGCCGGACTGGGGTGAGTCCGGGGTACCTGAAGGTGCCGCCGGGGTTGCGCGAAATCCGTCAACGGCCTTTGCTGGAAGGCGAGATGGGCCGCCCGGGAATCCCCTCGCGGGCGCCCGGCGGGAGGGGCCGTCGGGGATTTGCGTGGCGCGGGGGTGCAGTGATCGAATCGTGCTGAAAGTGTGAACACCCTTGGCCGTACCGGTCCTTGGGCGGCCGGGTTCGATCAGTAAGGTGTTCGTATGGGTACCGGGGTGCGCCGCCGCATGGGAGTCGAGGAGCGGCGGCAGCAGTTGATCGGCGTGGCGCTCGACCTGTTCAGCCGACGGTCCCCGGACGATGTCTCGATCGACGAGATAGCCGCCGCGGCCGGTATCTCCCGGCCGCTGGTCTACCACTACTTCCCCGGCAAACTCAGCCTGTACGAGGCCGCGTTGAAGCGGGCGTCGAAGGATCTGGCGTCCCGGTTCGTGGAGCCGGCCGAAGGGCCCCTGGGCGCACGTCTGTTGCGGGTGATGCGCCGGTACTTCGACTTCGTCGACGACCACGGCCCCGGGTTCGCGGCGCTGATGCGGGGCGGCCCGGCCGTCGGCTCGTCCGCGACGAACGTGCTCATCGACTCCGTCCGGCAGGCCGCCTACGAGCAGATCCTGTCGCATCTGGAGGTCGCGGAGGCGCCCGCGCGGCTCGAACTGGTCGTCCGGTCCTGGATCTCGCTGGCCGAGTCGACGGCGTTGCTCTGGCTGGACGGCCGGCGCATCCCGCGCGCCGACCTGGAGGTGCAGCTCGTGCAGGACTTCGCGGCGCTGGCCGCCGTCGGCGCCGCGCATGACGAGGAGACGGCGGCGGTGCTGCGGGGCGCGCTGCGCCGGGACTCCGCCAGCGGGCCGTTCACCGATCTGGTGACCCGGCTGATCGCGCTGGCGTCCTGAACTCCCTTACCGGGACTAGAACTTGCGGTAGGAGGCGTCGAGGTCGCGGACCTCGGCGGAGGCGTGCAGCACCTGACCGTCGTCGGCGATGTGCTTGCGCAGCAGCTCCAGGGTGGCCTCGGTCAGCCGCGCCTTGACCTCGTCGGTGCGCCCGGCGAGCAGTCCGAAGGTGACGTGCACGACGGCGTGGCCGCCGTAGGCGTATCCGAAGGCGGTGAACGCGGCCGGACGGAAGTGCGTCTTGCACGCCTCCGGCTTGGCGGCCGCGATCTCGACCGTCGCGGCGTGCAGCTCCCGCGCGAACCCGTCGCGGTCGAAGGAGTCCCCGAGCGTGTCGGAGTAGTCGACGGTGATCTGCGGCATGAGGCACTCCTGTGTCTGCTGGCTACGGCGTCGGGGGCAGCCTAGTTCCTCAGCTGGAGGGCGAGCATGGCGATGTCGTCCTCGGGGTCGTGGGCGAAGGACGCGAGGAGGGTGTCGCAGAGGGCGTCGAGGCCGGGCAGCGCGCCCAGCGAGGCGGCGCGGAGCTGCTCCATGGAGACCTCCAGGTCGGTGCCCCGGGTCTCGATCAGGCCGTCGGTGACCATGAGGAGCCGGTCGCCGGGTTCCAGGAAGAGTTCGGTGGGCGGCGGGTGCGGCAGCCCGGGGCCGAGCAGCGGGCCGTGCGCCTTGACGTAGTCGGCGGTGCCGGTGGCCCGCAGCAGCAGCGGCGGGATGTGTCCGGCGTTGGCGATGCGGGTGCGTCCGGTGGCGGGGTCGGTCAGGGCGAGGCAGACGGTGGCGGTCAGCTCGGGGTGGTAGCGGCGCAGCATCCGGTCCAGGCGTTCCGCGAGCACGCCGGGATCGCTCTCGTCGACGCAGTACGCGCGCAGGGCGTGCCGCAGCTCGACCATCACGGTGGCCGCGTCCAGCGAGTGGCCGACGACGTCACCGACGGCGGTGAGCATGCCGTCGGCGGTGTCCAGGGCCGCGTAGAAGTCGCCGCCGATCTCGGTCTCCCGGGACGCGGGGACGTAGCGGACGGCGACGTCGAGGCCGGGCAGCTCGGGCAGGTGGTGCGGCTGGGGCAGGAAACTGTGCTGGAGGGTGAGCGCGACATGCCGTTCGACCTGGTACATGAGGAGCGGTTCGGCGGCCAGCGCGGTGGCCTCCGCGAGCCGCGCGAGCAGCGTCTCGCTCTCCTGCCCGGCCCGTCGCAGGCCGCGCGCGGGCACCGCGAGACAGACCGGCGCGTGACCGTCCTGGGTGCGCGCCAGCGCGAGCCGCGCGTCCTGGCGCACGCCGGGGCGGAAGAACCCGGCCGGCCACAGCGACGACGCGACGGTGGTCAGGCGCACCCCGGACTGCCCCCGGGTGAGCCGCCGCAGCAGCGCGGAAACGGCGCGGTGGGCGTCGTCGTCGGGCAGCGCGACCTGCGCCCGGTCCCGGGACAGGCCGCGGTACAGCTCGTCGTCGGGGTTGAGGACGAAAACGGCGGCGGGGGTTCCGGTGAGCCGGGCGGCGCCGTCGGCCGCCGCGTCGGCGAGTTCCTTCAGGGAGCGTGCCGACTGGATGGTGACGACGGTCTCGGAGAGCAGGGTGAGGCGTCCGACCAGGGCGCGGTTGTCGGCGCGCAGCCGGGCGGCGCGTACGCCGGCCCGCACGACGGCGTCGACGGCCTCGGGTTCGGCGGGCAGCGCGAGGTAGGACTCGTCGCCAGTGTCGAGCCCCGGGCAGCGGTCGGCGGGTGCGGCGGCCTCGGCCGACATGTGCACGACGGGCAGGCCGAGCAGGCGGGGGTGTTCCTTGAGGCGGCGGCACAGCTCGACGCCGGTCAGGTCCGGCAGGTCGGCGCCGACGAGGGCGACGTCGGGCAGGGTGCCCTTGCGCAGCCGTAGGTCGAGGTCGGCGAGGGCCTCGGCGCCGCTCGCGGCGCGCAGGACCCGGTGCCCTGCCCGGCGCAGCGCGGCGGCCAGGGCGTCCCGGTCGGCGGGGTCGCCGTCGACGATCAGGACCGTGGTGCGGTTCGGTCTGCCCTGGGGGTCCATCTACCAGCCTCGGAGCAACAGCGGTGGGGCGGACCGGGGTTCACGGTCCGCCCCACCAAGGTTAGGTCCGTGTCAGCTGGTCCGGGAGAATATCGCCGCAGTACGACCCGGAACGGCGAACGTGCCCGAATCCCGTGCGTACGACGACTCCTTCACGACGGTGTCGGCGCCCGCAGCCTGCACCGGATGCAGCCGGTACCCGGTCCCGGCGAGGCCGCCGACCCGCTGCTCCTGTGTGGTCGGGGTGGCGTTGAACACGACGACGAGGTCCCCGAGTTCCATGGTGATCACACCGGGTGTCTCGTCCGTCCCGGAGAGCGGGAAGGCCAACGTCGACTGCACGCGTCCGGCGCTGCCGAGGGAGAAGTCCGCCTCCGTGCTCCGGATGCGCAGCAGGTCCTGGTAGGCGGCGGAGGCACCGTCGATCTCCCCGCACCCGACCCCCACGCTCCTCAACAGGGGCCCGGCGTAAGGCCACTTGGCGGCGTTGTCGAGGGCCGGGGGCAGCCCGCGTCCGAAGCCGTTGCCGGCCGCGCAGTTCCAGTGCAGGGCGTTGAACCAGTCGCCGCTGTCGTAGGAGTTGCGGTCCAGGGACTTGGAGCGGAGCAGGTCGGTGCCGGCCTGGGCGAGCGCGGGGCCCTGCGAGAGGGTGGCCGTGGCCAGCGCGAGGACCTGCATGCGGGCCCGGTCGGAGGGTGCGGTGTCCTGCGGGAGTTTGAAGGCGAGGGCGTCGAAGAGGCTTTCGTTGTCGTGGGCGTCGACGTAGGCGAGGGCGTCGCCGGGGTCGGTCGCGTACCCGGCGGGGGCGCCGTTGTAGTCGACGTCGGCGCCGGTGACGTTCCGCCCGTCGGTGTCGGTGAAGCGGTACCCGGCGAGGTTGCCGGTGAGGCCGACCTTGATGAGGTCCTGGTAGTGCAGCAGGCGTGCCTTCTGCTCGGCCGAAGTCCCGTTGGACGGCGATGCGTTGGGGTCGGTGTAGAGGCCGCTGGCGAAGCCCTGCACGCCGGGGTCGGCGTCGAAGGGGGTGCCGCCGCGCACCGCGTCGCGGGCCCGGTCGGAGAAGGTCGCGATGCCGGTCCCGGCCATGTTCTGCTGACTCGCCTGGACGAAACGGGCGTCGCCGGCGACCTCACCGAAGGTCCAGCCCTCCCCGTACAGGATGATCTTCTTGCCGTCGACGCCGTCCCTGGCGGGGGTGAGGGCGTCGAGGGCCGCGCGGACGGCGAGGATGTTGGCCTTGGGGTGGTGGCCCATGAGGTCGAAGCGGAATCCGTCGACCTTGTACTCCTTGGCCCAGGTGACGATGGAGTCGACGACCAGTTTGCCCATCATGGTGTTCTCGGGCGCGGTGTTGGAGCAGCAGGTGCTGTTCGCGACCGAGCCGTCCGCGAGCAGGCGTTGGTAGTAGCCGGGCACGATCCGGTCGAGGACGCTGGTGTCGGCCTGCCCGGCCGCCGCCGTGTGGTTGTAGACGACGTCCATGACGACCCGCAGCCCGTCCTGGTTCAGGGACTTGACCATCTCGCGGAACTGCACCGTGCGGGCGGTGCCGTCCGGGTCGGTGGCGTAGGAGCCCTCGGGGACGGTGAAGTGGTAAGGATCGTAACCCCAGTTGAAGCCGTCCTCGGCGGCGCTCGCGGTCACGCACGCCTGTTGCCGGTCGGAGTCGGCGGGGTAGGAGCCGAGATCGCATTCGGGGCTCGTCCGGTCCGCCTTCCTCTCGGGGACGGTCGCGAAGTCGAACGCGGGCAGCACGTGCACATACGACGTACCGGACGCGGCGAGTCGGCGCAGGTGCTTGGAGCCGTCGCTGTCCCGGTCGGTGAAGGCGAGGTAGGTGCCCCGGTCCCGCGCGGGCACGGTCGGGTCGGCCACCGAGAAGTCCCGCACGTGCAGTTCCTGGATCTGCGCGTCCTTCAGCGGCACCGCCTCGGGCTTGCTGTAGGTCGACCAGCCGGGCGGGGCAAGGGAGTTGGCGGCGAGGTCGACGACGAGGCTGCGCCGCGAGTCGGTGGTGAGGGCGACGGAGTAGGGGTCGGTGACCTCGTTGGTGACGACCTTGCCGACGGTCGGCGCCCACACCTCGACGACGTACCGGTAGGGCTTGCCCGTCCAGGAGGCGGGTCCGGTGACCGACCAGACGCCGGTGGCGGGGTCGCGGGTCATCGGCTTCACCACCCCGTCGAGATCGAGGCGTACGGTCCGCGCGGTCGGCGCCCAGACGGCGAGCGTGGGGCGGCCCGTGCGGAACGTCGGGCCCAGCTCGGCCCGGCTCGCGTCGTACAGGTCGTCGAGAACACCGGCGATCTGGACGCCGGTCGCCGCCAACACGGCCCCGTTCGCGGCCCGTTGGGAGGCGACGAGCTGACCGCTCAGGGCCTCGCGGACCCGGTCACGGTCCCGTGGGTCGACCGACCAGGCCGGATAGTCCTTGAGGTGCGGGAAGGTGGCCTTCTGGGCGTCGGCGAGGGTGCTCCTCGTCAGCCGCAGCCAACGTTCGTCGTCGCTGGTGAGGGTCCCGTCCCGGACGGTGAGGGAGCCGTCGTGGGAGTACAGGAGCTGGGTGGAGGCGGCGCCGTCGACGCCGTTCCAGGCGAGGGTGTTCCGGTCGATCCAGATCGCCTTGGAGGTGGTCAGGTCGAGGGCGGCGGCCGAACCGGCGGGCTGTGGCAGCAGGGGTTCCGGCCGGCCGCCGAGCAGCCACACCTCATGCCCGTCGGCCACCGTGAGGTCGAGGGACTGGTCGGTGGGGAGGTCCTTCTCGTCGCCGTGGTGGAGGAGGTAACTCAGGCTGGTGGCACCGGAGTTGAGGGGGACCTCCAAGACCGCGCCGTAGGCGTCCGTGCGCACCGGCTTCAGCGGGCTCGACCAGTCGGTGGGCTGGGCGGCGCCGGTCCAGACGTGCAGGCCCCAGCCGTCGTAGTTCCCGTCGGCGCGGTGGTAGTGGACGACGGCCTTGGTGGTGTCCTGCGCCGGGTAGCCGGGCCGCTCGGTGACGACCTCGTCCCTGCCCTGTTCGAGCCAGACCTCACCGGTGCTGCTGACGTCGATCGTGCGGTCGGCGGAGACGTCCTTGGTGCCGTTCTGGTCGACGACGAGGAAACCGACGTTCGCCGCCCCGGGCTTCACCTTGACGTAGGCGAAGGCCCCGTAGGCGTCCCGGCCGATGAACGGGTGCCCGGTCGGCCAGGTCGTCGCCTCTCCGTCGGCGAGGTCACCCCACGCGTACAGGCCCCAGTCGGCGTAGTCGCCGTCGGTGCGCCGGTAATGGACGATCGCGTAGTCACGGGACGCGGCGGTGGGCACCTGCGCGGCGGGCGGGGTGCCGGTGCTGGACGTGGCCGTCGCGCTCGCCGTCCGTCCGGCCGCGTCGACGACAACGGCCTTGTGGCGCAGGGCCGTTCCGGCGGGCAGGTCGGCGGCGAAGGGCTGGACGAGGGCGGCGACCAGCGTGGCGACGACGGCCGCGCTCCGGGCGACGTGGGCTCTACGGCGCGTCCGAGGCGCCGGCCATCTCGGTGTCACGGGGTCACTCCTTGCAGCAAGGCTCATGAAAGGTGGCGAAAGGAATTCCAGCCACCGGGGTGGATCAGCTCAGCAGCTGCTCTTCCCGGCGTAGATCGCCAACGCCGTGCCGGCGCCCAGGGTCGCGGCGAACTGTCCGCCGGCGTTCACGCTCACCGTCGTGTTGCTCTGCACGTCGCAGTAGGTCCCGGCGGGCAGGGAGGTCTGGTAGGTGCGGGTCTGCGAGGAGGACTCGTGGTTGAGGGCGACGTAGCCCTTGGCGCCCCGGCCGAAGGCGATCGCGTCGGCGCCGTCGTCCCACCAGTTCGTCAGGGACTCGCCCCGGGTGGCGTTGCGGAAGGCGACCATGGACCTGATCTCCGGCCAGTCGTGCTGACACTTCCAGCCGTCCTGCCAACAGGCTTTCACCGCACCCCCGTTGGGCGGTCCGGCGTCCACATCCGACCACTCGTAGCCGGAGTTGATGTCCGGGGCGCCGTAGGGGTAGGCGAGCATGAAGACGTTGGCCAGCGTGTAGGTGGCGCCGTCCTTGTAGTCGAGGGTGCTGCCGTTGCGTTCGGTGTCGTGGTTGTCGACGAAGACCCCGGCGACGGAGTTGCTCAAATACCCCCAGCCCTCACCGTAGTTCTTCAGGTAGGCGAGGTTCTCGTTGGTGAAGACGCGCTTGAGGTCGAAGGCGTAACGGAACTCCTGGACGTCGCCGTTGCCGGTGTACTCGGTGGGCTGGACGGCCTCGCCGGCGCCGTAGATGACCTCCTGCTTCCAGTACACCGACGGGTTGCTGAGGCGGGACTTGATGGCGGCGAGGTCGGCGGTGTCGATGTGCTTGGCGGCGTCGATGCGGAAGCCGTCGACGCCGAGCGAGAGGAGGTCGTTCAGATAGCCGGCGACGGCCGAACGGACGTACTCCTCGCCGGTGTCGAGGTCGGCGAGGCCGACGAGTTCGCAGTGCTGGACGTTCCAGCGGTCCTGGTAGTTGCTGACCTGCGCGGTGCAGTCGTCGAAGTCGGCGTAGGAGTACAGGCCGGGGTAGTCGTACTTGCTGTAGGACGAACCGCCGGTGCCGGTGCCGCCGCCCGCCGACATGTGGTTGATCACGGCGTCGGCGACGACCTTCACCCCGGCCGCGTGGCAGGTGTTCACCATGGCCTGGAACGCCGCCCGGTCCCCCAGCCGACCCGCGATCCGGTACGACACCGGCTGGTACGACGTCCACCACTGCGCGCCCTGTATGTGCTCGGCGGGCGGCGAGACCTGGACGTATCCGTAACCGGCGGGGCCGAGGGTGCTGGTGCACTCCTTGGCGACCGAGGCGAAGTTCCACTCGAAGAGGACGGCGGTGACGTCCTTGGTGCCGGGCGGGGCGGCCTGCGCGGTGGTGGGGGCCAGGACGGCGGCGGCCGCGGCGAGGGCGAGCGCGCCGGAGAGGGCTCGGGTACGGGCCATGGGGGTTCCTTCTCCGTTGAAGGTTCTTGCTGCAAAGTTGCGGAAATCTTGCAGCTGCGGAGATGTTAAAGGCCCGCCGCCTGAAAAGGCAGCGGGCCGACGGAAGTTGCTGGAAGAAAGTCTCGGTCAGGCGGTGGCCCACCACAGGGTGGTGTCGGCCGGGAGCTTCGCCTCGCCGTCCGCCTCGGTGATCTCGCCGCTGGCCAGCAGCACCCGGCCGCGCATCGGCACGGTCACCGACTCGCCGCCGGTGTTCGCGACGCACACGAACGCGCCGCGCCGGAAGGCGAGGACGCCCTCGGGCACCCGCAGCCACTCCACCGCGTCCCCCGCGCCGAGGTCGGCCTGCGTGCGGCGCACCGCGAGGGCCGCCCGGTACAGCTCCAGCGTCGAACCGGCCACCCCGGTCTGCGCCTCCACACTCAACTCCCCCCAGGATTCAGGCTGCGGGAGCCAGCTGCCGCCCGCGCCGAACCCGTACGAGCTGCCCTCACGGGTCCACGGGATCGGCACCCGGCAGCCGTCGCGGAACCCGTCCTGGCCCGCACCCCGGAAGTAGGCGGGGTCCTGGCGGACCTCGTCGGGCAGGTCGACGACGTCCGGGAGGCCGAGTTCCTCGCCCTGGTAGACGTAGGCGGAGCCGGGCAGGGCCAGCATGAGGAGGGTCGCGGCGCGGGCCCGGCGCAGGCCCGCCGCCCGGTCACCCGCGGTGCGGATCTGGGTGCCGAGGCCCGGCGGGTTGGCGAACCGGGTGGCGTGCCGGGTGACGTCGTGGTTGGAGAGCACCCAGGTGGCCGGGGCGCCGACGGGGCGCATGGCGGCGAGGGTGCGGTCGACGACCGTCCGCAGCTCCTCGGCGTCCCAATCGGTCGTCAGATACTGGAAGTTGAAGGCCTGGTGGAGTTCGTCGGGGCGGACGTAGTGGGCGGTGCGCTCGACGGTCGGCGTCCAGGCCTCGGCGACGAAGATACGGTCGCCCGTCGCCCGTCGCCGGCCTTCCGACGAAGGCCCTGCGGGCCCCTTCGTGTCGGTGTACTCGTCGAGGATCGTGCGCCACTGGCGGTAGATCTCGTGGACGCCGTCCTGGTCGAAGAACGGCATGACGTCGTTGCCCAGCAGTTTGAGCTGGTCGTGGGAGCCGAGGTCGGGCAGCCCTTCGGCCTTGATGAGTCCATGGGCGACGTCGATGCGGAATCCGTCGACGCCCATGTCGAGCCAGAACCGCAGGATGGAGCGGAACTCGTCGCGGACGGCGGGGTGTTCCCAGTTGAGGTCGGGCTGCTCGGGGGCGAACAGGTGGAGGTACCAGTCGCCGTCCTCGACGCGGGTCCAGGCGGGGCCGCCGAAGACCGACTCCCAGTCGTTGGGCGGCAGTTCACCGTCTGCGCCCTTGCCGGGGCGGAAGTGGTAGCGGTCCCGCAGAGGTGAGCCGGGGCCTTCGGCGAGGGCGCGCCTGAACCACTCGTAGCGGTCGGAGGTGTGGTTGGGGACGAGGTCGACGATGATGCGCAGGCCCAGCTCATGGGCGTCGCGGATCAGCGCGTCGGCGTCGAGGAGGGTGCCGAACATGGGGTCGACGGCCCGGTAGTCGGCGACGTCGTAACCGGCGTCGGCCTGCGGGGAGGCGTAGAAGGGGCTCAGCCACACGGCGTCGACGCCCAGGTCACGCAGGTACGGGAGGCGGGAGCGGACGCCTTCGAGGTCGCCCATGCCGTCCCCGTCGTGGTCGGCGAAGCTGCGCGGGTAGACCTGGTAGATCACCGCGTCCCGCCACCAGTCGCGGCGCCTGGCGACGGTGACGGTGGTGGTGCGGGGGGCTGCGGAGTGCTGGCTCATGTCGTCCTTGCGGAGGTGCGGATGACGGAGTCATCGGTCGTCGGTGGAGCTGCGATCAGGGGCGGTTCAGCCCTTGGTGCCGCCCGCGGTGAGGCCGGTCACCAGGTTCTTCTGCACGAGGTAGAAGAACAGGGAGACGGGTATCGCGATCAGCACGGCGGTGGCCGCCATCAGGTTGCGCTGGGCGTCGTGCTCGCTGACGAACGTCTGGAGGCCCACGGCGAACGTGTACTTGGTGTCGGACAGCATGAACGTCGAGGCGAACGCGACCTCGCCGAACGCGGTGAGGAAGCTGTAGAACGCGGCGACCGCGAGTCCCGGCCGGGCCAGCGGCAGGATCAGCCGGGCGAAGGTGCCGAACGGCGAGAGTCCGTCGACCCGTCCGGCCTCGTCGATCTCGAACGGGATGGTGTCGAAGTACCCCTTGAGCAGCCACGCGCAGTACGGCACCGCCGTCGAGCAGTAGACCAGGACGAGCCCGAAGTAGCTGTCGATGAGCCGGAGTTCGGAGAGGATCTGGTACATCGGCACCATCAGCACGGCCACCGGGAACATCTGCGTGACCAGCAGGACCCACATGAACCTGCGGTAGCCGGGGAAGCGCATCCGCGAGACGGCGTAGCCGGTGGTCGCGGCGATCAGCACGCCGATCACGGTGGTGCCGAGCGCGACGATCAGCGAACTCTTCAACCAGTCGAAGAACGACGTGTGTTGAAGGACGTATGTGTAGTTGGCGAACGTCATCTTCCGCCAGATGCCGCCCGGGTGGAGGTAGTCGTCCTTGTCCGGGCCGAGCGAGAGGAAGACCAGCCAGGCGATCGGGAAGAGGGCGATCAGGCTCGCGACGGTCAGCAGACCGTGGGCGGCCAGGGCGCCCAACGGGCCTTTCCCGCCGCGTCGTTGGCCCTGGCGGGGGGCGGCGGCGGTGTGCTGTCCGGCGGTGGCGGTGGTCTCGACGGTGGTCGTGCTCATGGGTTCCTGCCTCAGATCGCGAGCTGCTGGTCGTTGCGGTTCAGCCAGCGGCGGTAGAAGGAGGTGAAGACGATCAGGATGGCCAGCAGCAGGATGCCGTAGGCGGCGGACTGCGCGAAGTCACGCGGCTGTTGCCCGAAGCCGAGGTAGTACGCCCAGGTGACCAGGATCTGCGCGTCGGGCGCGGTGGTGCCGAACAGCAGGAAGATCACGGCGAATTGGTTGAACGTCCAGATGACGCCGAGCAGGACGACGGTGGAGCTGACCGACCTGAGCCCCGGCAGGGTGACGTATCTGAAGCGCTGCCAGGCGGTGGCGCCGTCCATCTCGGCGGCCTCGTACAGCGAGGCGTCGATGGACTGGAGCCCGCCGAGGAGCGAGACCATCATGAACGGCACTCCGCACCAGGTGTTGACCATGATGGCGGCGAACCGCTGCCAGAAGGTGTCCTCCAGCCAGCTCGGCGCGGGCAGACGGAGGGTGTGCAGCAGGGAGTTGAGGATGCCGCCGTCGGCGAGCATGAACCGCCAGCCGAACACCGTGACGAACGTCGGCACGGCCCACGGCAGGATCAGCACCAGCCGGTAGAGGGTGCGGCCGCGCAGCTTCTGGTCGAGCAGCAGGGCGAGGCCGAGCCCGATGGTGTAGTGCAGGGCGACGCAGAGCGTGGTCCAGGCGATGGTCCACAGGAAGTGGGACCAGAAGCGGTCGTAGGCGGTCGCGCCGAACAGGATGTCGCGGTAGTTGTCGAGCCCGATGAACCGATAGGTGGCGTCGATGTGGTGGACGCCGATGGTGCGGGCCGTGTTCAGGCTGGTGGCGTCGGTGAGCGTGAGGTAGAGGCCGTAGACCAGGGGGTAGAGCACCAGGACGCCGAGCACGACGGCGACCGGGGTGATCATCGCGTACGCGTACCAGTGCTTCTGGAAGCTGCGCCGGAGGCGTCCGGGTCGGGGCGCGCGCTGCCCGGGGTGGTCCCCGCGGCGCTTGCCGGTCGCGCGGTCGATGGCGACGGTCATGGTTCGACAACCTTCTCCGAGGTCTGCGGTGTGGGCGGGCCGGACACGTCACGTGCCCTGCCCGCCCGTCGAGTTGGGGAGTGCCGGCCGCCGGGTTCCTCCCCCCACGTGAGGAACCCGGCGGCCGCGCGGCTCACTTGGTGAAGTCGGGCACCAGCTTGGCGAGGGAGCGTCCGGCGTTGCCGAGCCCCTGGTCGAGGGACTCCTTGCCCCCGGCTATCTTCGGCAGCTCGGTGTCCAGCGGGGTCCACAGCGAGCTGTACTCGGGCAGCGCCGGGCGCGGCCGGGCCGACGGCAGCACGCTCTGGAAGCCCGCGATGCCGGGGTCGGCCTTGACGGCGGCGGTGTAGGCGTCCTCGCGGGTCGGCAGCGTGGAGTTCTTCTCGGCGATGGTGGCCTGGGCCTTCGCGGACGTCATGTAGTTCACGAACGTCAGGGCGGCCTTCTGGTGGGCGGCGTCCGACCCGGCGTAGACGGAGAGGTTGTGGCCGCCGGTCGGGGCGCCCGCCTCGCCGGTGGACCCGGCCGGAACGGTGGCGATGCCGAGGTTGGCCTGGTCCTTGAACGCGGCGCCCTTGTAGAAGTTGGTGATCTCCCACGGGCCCTGGACGATCGCGGCGACCTTGCCGTTGAGGAAGGCGTCCTGGATGTGGGCGTAGGCGTCGGCGGTGGTGTCCGCCGTGTGCAGGCCCTTGCCGTCGAAGAGGCCGAGCCAGGTGCCGTACGCCTTCTTCGCGGCGGCCGAGTCGACGGTGACCTTCTTCGCGGCGACGTCGACGGTGTCGGTGCCCTCGCCGTAGAGGAACGGCTGCGCGTAGTAGGCCTGGGTGGAGCCCCAGTAGCCGTCGGCGCCGGTCTTCTCCTTGACGGTGGCGGCGGCCTTCTTCAGGTCGTCCCAGGTCTTCGGCGCCTGGACACCGGCCTGGGCGAAGAGCTTCTTGTTGTAGACGAGCGCGAGGGTGTCGGTGACCAGCGGGACGCCGTAGGTCTTGCCCTCGTACTGGGCCTGCGTGATCAGGCTCGACCGGAACGCCTTCCGGTCCTTCAGCGCCTCGGTGCCGTCCAGCGGCAGGAAGAAGCCCTTCTTCGCGAAGGCGGGGGTCCAGCCGACCTCGGAGCGCAGCACGTCCGGGGCGCCCTGGGCACCGGCGGCGGTGTCGAACTTGTTCTGCGCCTGGTCGAACGGAACGTTGACGTAGGTGACCTTGACGCCCTGGTGCGCGGCCTCGAACTCCTTGACCAGGGCCCGGTAAGTGGGCGCCTCGTTGGTGGCGTTGGACGTGTCCCACCAGGTGATGGTCACCGGACCGCCGGCTGTGCCGCTGTCGTCGCCGCTCGATCCGCAGGCCGTCGCCGCGAGGGCGAACGAAGCCACCAGTGCGGTGGCCGCTGTGCCACGCCGCATGAGTTCTCCTTGAGGTCCGTGCCCGTGTGGTGCGGGGGCGGCCCCGTCCGCCGCCCCTGCCGACTTGCCGACTGCGCCGTTGCGGCGACCGGGCGACGTGAACGTAACAGCCGGGTAAGAGGCGCGAAAGACCTTGCTGAAAAAAATTGCAAGGAAGTGCGGAAATTCTTCGGATGTGACCTGACAGCGATCACCGTGCGACGCTTGTTTACCTTTATTTTCAGGGGAGAGAGCGCCCAGGGACCGGCTGTGCAAGACTCTGCAAGCTCTTGCCATCATGTTCACGAGGGAGTGCGATGACGCAGCAGCCCGGACCGGGCCGTCCCGCAGGCCGCGGCAGCAGCCCCGTGGGTGCGCGGGGGCGGCGGCGACCGGTACAGTCCGGTCCCGTGACCACACGGCTAGCCGACATCGCCGCCCAGGCGGGGGTGAGCGAAGCGACCGTCAGCCGCGTCCTGAACGGGAAGCCGGGCGTCGCCGCCACCACCCGACAGTCCGTGCTGGCCGCCCTCGACGTCCTCGGTTACGAACGTCCGGTACGGCTGCGGCAGCGCAGCGAGGGCCTGGTCGGCCTGATCACACCGGAGTTGGAGAACCCGATCTTCCCGGCCCTGGCCCAGGTCATCGGGCAGGCGCTGACCCGGCAGGGGTACACGCCGGTCCTGGCGACCCAGACGCCGGGCGGGTCCACGGAGGACGAGCTGACCGAGATGCTGGTGGACCGGGGCGTCGCCGGCATCATCTACGTCTCCGGGCTGCACGCGGACACCACGGCCGACATGGAACGGTACGAACGGCTGCGGGCCCAGGGGGTGCCGTTCGTGCTGGTGGACGGCTTCTCGCCGAAGGTGCAGGCGCCGTTCATCTCCCCCGACGACCGGGCTGCGATGACGCTCGCGGTGACCCATCTGGTCTCCCTCGGCCACACCCGGATCGGGCTCGCGCTCGGCCCGAAGCGGTTCGTGCCGGTGCAGCGCAAGATCGAGGGGTTCGTGCGGGTGGTGCGCGACCAACTCGGCCTGCCCGCCCAGCAGATCGAGTCCGAGCTGATCCAGCACTCCCTGTACACGCTGGAGGGCGGCCAGGCCGCCACCGCCGCGCTGATGGAGCGGGGCTGTACGGCGGTGGTGTGCGCGAGCGACATGATGGCGCTCGGCGCGATCCGGGCGGCCCGGCAGAGCGGGTTCGACGTCCCGAAGGACATCTCGGTGGTCGGTTTCGACGACTCCCCGCTGATCGCGTTCACCGACCCGCCCCTGACGACGGTCCGCAAACCGGTCCCGGCGATGGGTCAGGCCGCGGTGCGCACCCTCCTCGAAGAGATCGGCGGAACGCCCGCCCCGCACAGCGAGTTCGTGTTCATGCCGGAGCTGGTCGTGCGCGGTTCGACGGCGTCGGCACCGGGTGACCGGCATCGCCCCTAGGGGTGACCCGCATCGTCCCTGGGGGCAGTGCGCATCGCCCCCAGGACGGAGCGGACCGGGCCCCTCCACGGCCCTACGGGTAGCCCCTGACCTGTCCTCTTGCCTGTCCGCCCGGCATAGGACATGCGGCCGGGACCCGACCGGGGGATGATCGGTGGGGCAGGCAATTTCTGGCAGAATCGACGCCTATGGGTGACTCGACCGTGACCAGTCTGGAAGACCGTGAACCGGCGGCCGCTGCGCACCCCGGCACGGACGGAGAGCGGCGGATTCCACGTCGCCGACCGCGCACCCCGCGCCGCCCCCGGCTCTGGTTCGAGATCCTGCTGATCGCGGTGAGTTACTGGACGTACTCCCTGATCCGCAACGCGGTGCCGGAGCAGCGGACCGAGGCGCTGCGCAACGCGTCCCGGATCTGGCGGCTCGAACACGACCTCGGGATCGCCGTCGAGGACCACGTCAACCACGCCGTGAACGCGGTGCACTGGCTGATCGTCGGCATGAACTACTACTACGCCACCCTGCACTTCATCATCACGCTGGGCGTCCTGGTCTGGCTGTACCGCAGCCACCCCGGGCGGTACGCGGCGGCCCGTCTGGTGCTCTTCGCGACGACGGGCGTGGCTCTGGTCGGTTACTACCTGTTCCCGCTCGCCCCGCCCCGGTTGATGTCCGGCGGCGACTTCATCGACACGGTGGCGGTCCACCAGACGTGGGGCTCGATGGCCTCCGGCGACCTGAAACACATGTCGAACCAGTACGCCGCGATGCCATCCATGCACATCGGCTGGTCGCTGTGGTGCGGGCTGACCCTCTTCGCGCTGGGGAGCGTGCCGTGGGTGCGGGTGCTCGGGCTGCTGTATCCGGTGGCGACGCTGCTGGTCATCGTCTCGACGGCGAACCATTTCTGGCTCGACGCGGTGGGCGGCGTCACCTGTCTCGCCTTCGGCTTCGGGGTGACATGGCTCTGGTACGGAACATCGCCGTACCGGTTGCCCCGGAGGGTGGGGACGGGGGCGGCGACGGGGGTGAGGCCCGTACGGGACACCCCGTAGGGGGCTCGGGCCCGTACGGGATGACCCGTACCTCTTCGGAGGTGCTCCCGCCCCCCGGCTACGCGCCGTAGAACAGTTCCTCCACCACCACGCGGGCGCGGCGGGTCGTGCGGCGGTAGGCGTCGAGCATGTCGCCCACGTGGCCCGGGCCGTACCCCAAGTACCGTCCCACGGCGGCCAGTTCACGTCCGCCCGCCGGGAACGTGTCACCGGCGCGGCCCCGGACGAGCATCACGGCGTTGCGGACCCGGGTGGCCAGCACCCAGGCCTCGTCGAGGGTCTCGGCGTCCTCCGTGCGCAGGAGACCGGCCGCGCAGGCGGCGGCCAGCGCCTCGCGGGTGCGGGTGGTGCGCAGCCCGGGTTCGGCCCAGCCGTGCCGCAGTTGCATCAGCTGCACGGTCCACTCGACGTCCGAGAGGCCGCCGGGGCCGAGCTTGGTGTGGAGCTTCGGGTCGGTGCCGCGCGGTACGCGCTCCGACTCCATCCGTGCCTTCAGGCGCCGGATCTCCCGGGCGGCGTCCTCGCCGAGGCCTTCGGCCGGGTAGCGCAGGGGGTCGACGACGTCGATGAAACGGCGCCCCAGGTCGTCGTCGCCCGCGACGGGTTCGGCGCGCAGCAGGGCCTGCGATTCCCAACCGAGGCTCCAGCGCCGGTAGTAGGCCTCGTAGGACTTCAGCGTGCGCACCAGCGGCCCGGACCTGCCCTCCGGACGCAGGTCGGCGTCGATGAGCAACGGCGGGTCGGAGCTGGGGAGTTGGAGGAGGCGGCGCATCTCGGAGACGACCTTGTTGGCCGCGTCGGCGGCTTCCCGGTCGGGGACGCCCTCGCGCGGTTCATGGACGAACAGGACGTCGGCGTCGGAGCCGTAGCCGAGTTCGTGGCCGCCGAAGCGGCCCATGCCGATGATGGCGAAACGGGTGGGCAGGGTGTCGCCCCAGCCGGCCCGCACCACGGCGCGCAGGGTGCCGGCGAGGGTGGCGGCGGTGAGGTCGGAGATGGCGCCGCCGACCAGGTCGACCAGGGCGCCCTGGTCCGCCTCGACAGGCTGGGTGTCGGTGCCGTAGGAGCCGACGATGTCGGCGGCGGCGATGCGGAAGAGTTCGCGTCGGCGGACGCCCCGGGCGGCGGTGACGCCCTGTGCGGAGCCGTCGGCGCGGCCGGTCGCCGCGAGGATCTCCTGTTCCAGCGGCTCCCGTTCGCGCGGCTGGAGTCCGCCGGGGTCGCCGAGGAGGGCGACCGCTTCGGGGGCCCGCATCAGCAGGTCGGGGGCGAGGCGTCCGGCGGACAGGACGCGGGCGAGGTTCTCGGCCGCCGCGCCCTCGTCGCGCAGCAGCCGCAGATACCAGGGCGTCTTGCCCAACGCGTCCGACACCTTGCGGAAGTTGAGGAGTCCGGCGTCGGGCTCGGCGGAGTCGGCGAACCAGCCGAGGAGCACCGGCAGCAGCGTTCGTTGGATGGCGGCCTTGCGGGTGACTCCGGAGGCGAGCGCCTCCAAGTGCCGCAGTGCGGCGGCCGGGTCGGCGTAGCCGAGGGCGATGAGGCGCTCGCGGGCCGCCTTGGGGCTCAACCGGACTTCGCCGGGGGCGAGTTGAGCGGCCGCGTCGAGCAACGGGCGGTAGAACAGCTTCTCGTGGAGCCGTCGGACGACGCCCGCGTGGCGCCGCCACTCACGGTTCAGCTCGGCGACCGGGTCGCCGCGCAGGCCGAGGGAGCGGCCCAGGCGCCGCTGGTCGTCCTCGTCCTCGGGCACCAGGTGGGTGCGGCGCAGCCGGAAGAGTTGAATCCGGTGCTCCATGGTGCGCAGGAACCGGTAGGCCTCGTCGAGCTGGACGGCGTCGGAGCGGCCCACGTAGCCGCCGGCGGCGAGGGCCTGGAGGGCGTCGAGGGTGCTGCCGCTGCGCAGGGTGGGGTCGGCCCTGCCGTGCACCAACTGGAGCATCTGGACGGCGAATTCGACGTCCCTGAGTCCGCCGGGGCCGAGCTTCAGTTCGCGGTCGACCTCGGCGGCGGGGATGTTCTCGACGACCCGGCGGCGCATCTTCTGCACGTCGGTGACGAAGTTCTCGCGTTCGGCTGCCTGCCAGACCAGGGGGTCGAGGGCAGCGATGTACTCGGCGCCGAGGTCGAGGTCGCCTGCGACCGGGCGGGCCTTCAGGAGGGCCTGGAACTCCCAGGTCTTGGCCCAGCGTTGGTAGTAGGCGAGGTGGCTGCTGAGGGTCCGCACGAGGGGCCCGTTGCGTCCTTCGGGCCGGAGGTTGGCGTCGACCGGCCAGATCGAGCCCTCGACGGTGGTCTCGGAGCAGATCCGCATCATGTGCGAGGCGAGCCGGGTGGCGGCCCGCATAGCCTTGCCCTCGGCACCCTCGGTGAGGGTGCCGTCGCTGCTCGCGACGCCCTCCCCGACGAAGATGACGTCGACGTCGGAGACGTAGTTCAGTTCGTGGCCACCGCACTTGCCCATGGCGATGACGGAGAGACGGCACTGGGCGGCGTCGTCGGGCGCGGCGGCCTGGGCGAGCGTGAGGGCGGCGCGGAGGGTGGCGGTGGCGAGGTCGGCGAGTTCACCGGCGGTCTCGGGGAGGTCGGTGGTGCCGCACACGTCGCGGGCGGCGATGGACAGCAGGCAGCGGCGGTAGGCGACGCGCAGCGAGACGGGGTCGGTGGCCTCGGCGAGCCCGTGCTCGAACTCCTCCACCCCGGGGTGGAGATCGCTCGGCTCGTAGGTGACGAGGGCTTCCCAGTCCCGTGGGTGCCGGGCGAGATGGTCACCGAGCGCGGCGGAGGCCCCGAGGACCCCTAGGAGGCGGTCCCGTAGGGGTTTGGCCGCTATCAGCGTGTCGAGGAGTTCACGCCGGGAGGGGTCGGGCTGGGCCTCCAGGAGGCGGACGAGGCCCAACAGGGCGAGGTCGGGGTCGGCGGTGGCGCCGAGGGCCTCAAGCAGCACCGGATCGTCACGGACGCCGCTCAGCTCGGCACTGTCGAGCAGCCGCTCGGCGGCGGAGGGGTCGGTGAAGCCGTGCCGCAGCAGCCGCGTGAAGGTACTGCTCCTACGCCCGGGCGCCGTCATCCCGGCCCTCCTTCGATCAAGGTCCTACCCCAGCGAGCCTAACGGCAGACCCCCGGAACAGCGCTGGGGAGGTGCGGGGCGGGAGAAGGGGACTGGGCGGGGGCGGTGCGCGTCGGGGGGGGCGTGCCGACGGTCCGCGCCGGCGAGGGGTGCCGGTGAGGGAGGGGTGCCGGTGACGGATGTACACGGTCCCCGTGTCCGCGAGGCGTGTCCGCAGGGTCCCGGCAGGCCGAACGGCCGGGTCGGCGGGCGGACGGTACGAGGAACCGGCGCGGAGCTGGACGGTGTACGCCCAGCTCACCCCCGTTGAAACGCGGCTCGGGCAGCTCAGCTCAGCTCAGGGACTGTTCGATCGCGTCGAAGATGTCGGCGTCGGTCTCCTGCTGCCAGGGCGGGAGGTCGGGCCAGTCGGCGACGTAGCCGGGTCTTGGGGACTCGAAGTGCCGGTACATCTGGGCCGTCCAGCAGGTCGCGACGTAACGGCTCCGCTGCTCGCGGGACAGCCGTGCCGTCGTTCCCCCGCTGACCTCGACGAACTGGCGGACCTGCGCGTAGACGACGCCGGCGGCGTCCCGTTCCCACTGCGGCATGTCCTCCCACGGCGTGACGTACCCGGCCTTCGGCTCCCCCGGGAAGTGCCGCCGGACCCCGGCGATCCAGGCCTCCCGAAACAGTCGTGCACCTTCACTCTGCGCCATGCCGGCCTCTCTTGCTCAGGGGGTGTTCAGGGCGGCGATCTCCGCCCCCAGCTCCGCCACGCGGTGGTCGCGGGACAGGGGGCCGAACTCATCGCACAGGGCTCGGATTCTACGGGCGGCGTACCCGGACCCGGAGGCTCGGGCCAGGCCGACGGCCTCCCTGCCGTACTCCAGGACCTGGTCGGCGTCGTGCCGCTTCGCGCCGATGACCGCGAGGTCGGTGAGGACCGCTCCGCGTCGCCGGTACGACTGCCCGGGTTCCAGGGCGGTCTGTTCCAGGGCGGTTCTCAGGGCGTCCTCCGCCAGGTCGAGACGGCCGAGCCGTACGTAGCGCGAACCGCGTTCCTCCGCCAGGCGTGCGCCGTCGAAGCGGAGCCAGCCGCCGTTGGCGCTGTCCGCCGTGAGGTCGCGAACGGATTCCGCCCGGTCCATCGCACGCTCGCACGCGTCCAGGTCGCCGAGTCCGGCGTACGCCTCGGCCTGGACGGAGGCCACCCAGTGCCGGGTCGAGAGGTTCTTGTCGCCCCGTCCGGCCACCCGCTCGGCCGCGTCGAGCAGCTGTGCCGCCTGGCGGTAGCGCTGTTCCGACATGTCCACGTAGGCGTGCCGGACGAGCGCGCACGCCCACAGGTCGTACGCCTCGCCGTCCTTGCCGACCGACGCCGCGAGCGCGTACGAGGCGACGGCGTCGGCATACCGGTTGCCGTCGAACGCCACCTCACCGGCCAGCTGGAAGAGGTCGGCCGCCGCGTTCAGCAGGGGGCGGGCGGTTCCGCGATTGCTCGCCAGTGCCTCGATCAACGTCGCCAACTGGTCCCGGACGACGGGGTAGACAGAGCCCTTGGAGCGGGCCAGCCGGTAGACCTGCCAGAGATGGCTGTTCATGCGCGCGAAGTCGGCGGGCGTTCCCCTGCGGACGCCCTCGGTGAGGGCCTCGGCCTCGTCGACCGGCAGGGCGGTCAAGGCTCCGCTGACCGTCAGTATGCGGAGGAATTCACGGCGGATCATTTCGTCAGAGTCTCCCGCGCTCGGTGGTCCACTGGACTGGGGCCCGGTGCTCTCCCGACCTGCGACGGGTGACGGTGTCAGGAGGAGGTCCAACTCCTGGAGGCCGACCGCGAGGACAGCGGCCAGACGTCGCCGCTGGGGCGGCTGGGGAGCGACCTTGCCGCTTTCCCAGCGTCCGACCGTCGTGCGGTCCACGCCGAGCAACTCGGCTAATTTTTCCTGACTGTAGCCCAGGGCCCTGCGCCTTTTCGCCAGTCCCATGGCCATCCGTCCTCCCGATCCGACCTGTTCGACGTCCGTGCACGGATCTGCGTCAAGACTGCCGCATCGGTGCCGTGGAGACCTCCGACTCCGCCCGCTTTCCTGGATGTTGCCCCGGACGAGCAGAGGAATCCATGGAGGAGTTCGGTCATGACCGCGAGAGACAAGCTGATGCGCGAACGGGACAACGAGACTCCGTCACGGGACGCGGGCATCGAACCGCGAGTCCGCATGACGCTCAGGGTCTCCCACGACTCCGGCCGAACGTGGGGACGGGTGACGGAGGTTCGGGAGAACCAGGACCTGTTGATCCTAGGCAACTCCGCTGGCTTCCCTCCACGCGCATGCCCGCGCTGCACGGACGATGAGCCGCGCTCGGGCCCTGCCCTGGTCCGGTGTGCGCACTGGCGGCGGCTGCCGTCTGCTCTGGCTCGGGAGGCGCGGTTGGTTTCCGCCTCCGGGTGCGTCGACGGCGCGTTGCAGTGTCAGTTGTGTACGCACGACGACGGGGAGCACTACGGGCTGCTCGACGAGGCGGAGTACGGCAGCGCGCTGTGGCTGCGCTGGCGTGGGAGCACCGGGACGGAGTTGGCGGTGCTCCCGGACTGCCCGGTGGCGGACCCGGGGCCTGGTGGGGAGGCCTGTTGTCTGTTCGCGGGGCATGTGGAACAGCACACCTGGGAGGGAGTCGAAACGCTGGGAGGTGTCTCGTGCACCAACTGATCGCGAGTCCGTACAACGGCACGTTCCTCATCGCCCGACCTGGCTCCCGGGGCGGAATGCAGATCTCCCGAACCTTGTACACCCAACTCACCTCGCTCCTCGAAGCCGACGCGCCCCTGCCGACCTGGCTCCTCGACGGTGCCTGCACCGCATGGAACTTGAACCTGGCAGGCGTGCCCTTGCGGGATGCGGTCGTGGTGCGCCCGGAAACCCGGCTCGGTTACGGCCGCGCCACATACGAGATCAACAAGGGCTGCAACTTCAATTGCGAGCATTGCTATCTCGCGGAGCGAAAGTTCGCGGGACTGCCCTGGGTCGGCAAAGCACGCCTCTTGTGCATGTTGCGGGACGCGGGAGTGCTGTGGCTCCAGTTCACCGGGGGCGAGCCGCTGATCGACCGTGACTTCGTGGACGCGTACTCGCTCGCCTACCAGTCCGGAATGCTGATCGAGATCCTCACCAACGGCTCCCGGCTCCACCGGCCCGAGATCGTCAAACTCCTTCAGGAGTTCCCGCCGCACAAAGTGACCGTCTCCCTCTACGGGGCGACGCCGGACAGCTTCGACTCACTCACCCGTAAGCCGGGGGCGTTCAAGCTGGTCGAAAAGGGGCTCATCGCCGCGCGAGAAGCCGGGATCGCGCTCGATCTGGCGCTGATCGTCACCAAGCACAACGCGCACGAGCTGGAGGCCATGCGCGCGCTCGCCGACAGATACGGGGCCGGCCGTACGGAGTACGGGACAATCTCCCCCACGTACTCGGGTACGCCCGAACCACTGGCCGCGCAAGCCCCCGGCTTCCTCGACAAGCCCAGCCTCTTCAAGGGCTGCCCCGCCGGACACACCTTCTTCCACGTCGACCCGCACGGCCTGGCGACCATGTGCAAGGTCGGCCGCGAGCACCCCGTCGACCTCATGACCGAGGGATTGGACGGACTTCTCCGTCTACCCGGCATCGCCGATGCCCAGATGCTTCGCACCGGTGGCTGCGACGGCTGTCAACTCTCCGGCAACTGCCGGGTCTGCCGACCGCTCGCCAAGGCCTATCAGGAAGCGAAGGCACCGCTGAACACCTACTGCCAACACGGAAAAGAGGAAGCACGATGAGCACTGTCATGGTGGAAATCACTCCACAGCCGCCCATCCAGGATGAGCCCCAGGACGTCATCCTCCTGAGCGACCTGGAAACGCTGACCGAAGGCGCTCTCCCGGGCTGCAACGACGACAACCCGTACCGGTAACCGTCAAGCCGACACAGAACCGTGGGGGCTTCGGAGCCTTGTCCATGCGAAGCCCCCACACCACTGCGCCGTGGAAGAGTGAGCCCCATGTCGACCACCCGAATCGGCCTCGATCAGTTGCCCGCCGATACGCTCAGCGCCGTCGAGCGGTACACCGGCCCCCTGCTCACAGCCGTCGAGGCCACCGAGGGGTTCAATAGCGAGATCGCTGTCCGGGCCGCCTCCGCCGCCGGAGCCTGGCACATCAAAGGGCTGCGCACCGACCATCCCCGCGCCTGGACGCAGCGCAGGGAAGCCACCGTCGCCCCGTTCCTGGACGGACTCGCTCCCGCGTTGTCCTGGCGGGTCGAGGTCGGCGGGTGGGATCTGCTGGGGTTCGAGGTCCTGGACGGTCGGCATGCCGACTACTCCCCTGGCTCCCCCGATCTCCCCGAGGTCGCCGCTCTACTGGGCCGGCTCGGCGAGACCCGCTGCCCGGGTATCGAGCTGCGCCGTGCCGAACAACGTCTGGAGAGCTACGCCGTCCACGCCGACGATCTCCGATTCTTCGCCGGGGAGCGGCTCCTGCACACCGACCTGAACAACGCCAACGTGCTGGTAGACCGCGACGGCCGAGCCTGGCTCGTCGACTGGGCCTGGGCCACTAGGGGAGCCGGGTGGCTCGATGCCGGGTACTGGGTCATCTGGCTCATCGCCTGCGGGAACAGCCCCGTATCGGCCGAGCGGTGGGCCAGTGAAGTGCCTGCCTGGAGTGGCGCGCCGGTCGAAGGGGTCACCGCCTTCGCCGCCGCCAACCGCAACCTCTGGGACGAGATCAGCACCGCCGACCCCGTCCCATGGACACTGCGGCTGGCGGCTGCTGCCACCGCCTGGCACAACCATCGTGCGACTTCTTGTTGAATCCACCCACCGGCCGCGGAATTCCTTGTCTACGCCTTTTCTCCGCCTTTCCGAGGGAAACAGCCAATAAGGCGATGAACAGGCTCAGACCCTCGCCCGTACCTCGTCGATGACCTGGGCGATGGCTCGGGACTGGGTGAGCGGGACCAGGTAGGTGTCCTGGGTCCGGGCCGCCGCGGTCACCGCCTCGACCATCAGTTGGTAGGGGTCGATCGGGGCGTAGGAGTGGGTGAACGGCGTCGACTTCGACGTGCCGGTCAGCCGGGACGCCTCGGCGCCCGCCGTGAACGCGCGGTCCAGCAGCTGGAGTTCGCCGTCGTCGCCGGTGACCGTGAAGGTCTCGATCCAGTCGCCGGTGAGTCCGCTGAAGACCTCCGCCGTGCCGCCGCACGGGAAGTCGAGGACGAAGGAGGTCATCCGGTCGGCCGACTCCGCCGACCAGCGTTCCTGCCGGGCCTCGCGCACGACCGGCCGCTGCCAGCCGAACGCGGCGAGCACGGCGGAGACGGCGTAGTAGCCGACGTCGTACAGGGCGCCGCCGCCCAGCGCCGGGTCGAGGCGGTAGTTGCCCGGCGCCGGAGTGGGCCCGTCGAAATACGCGGAGACGTGGGTGACCTTGCCGAGCGCGCCCCGGCCGAGGAGATCCTCCATGTCCAGGGTCCGCGGATGCCAGCGATTCCACGCGGCCTCGACCAGGATCTTGCCGGACGCCTCGGCACGGTCGGTCAGGGCGTCGACGTCCGCGGCCGACAGGGTCAACGGCTTCTCGCAGACGACGTGTTTGCCCGCCCGCAGAGATTCCTCGACCCATTCCCGGTGGGCGCTGTTGTGCAGGGCGATATAGACGATGTCCACATCGGGATCGGCGAGAAGATCCCGATACGTCGCGTACGTCTTTTCCGGTCCCAGAGCGGCGGCGCGTTCCTGGTCGCGGGAGGCGACCGAGTGGAGAGCCGCGTCCGGGGTGGCGCGTACGGCCGGGGCCAGGCTCGACTCGGCGATCGAGCCGGCGCCCAGGAATCCCCAATTCATCATGCTGTTCACTGGAATTTCTCCGCGTTGATCAGGTCAAGAACCAAGGAGCTCCACCCGAACGACTCCGCGCCGTACCCGACGGATCGGTAGGGGCCGTAGCATTCCCGCATTCCGGCCTCCGCCACACAGTCGATGGTGCGTTCGGCCAGCGTGGTGGCCGCGTCAGCGTACCCGCGGGCCCGAAGTCCCCAGTACAGGTACCAGTTCAGGTTCAGCCAGCTGGAGCCCCGGAAGATCGCTTTCGTGCTGAAGTCCGGGTCGAAGGAGGGTTCGGTCGCCGCCACGCTCGGCACCGGAACCGGAAGCCAGAACTCGGCTTCGTTGAGGAGGTGTTCCTCGATGAGACGCTCGGCGTGGTAGGTGGGGATCGAGTCCAGGATGATGGGGAACAGCGAGCTGGCGGTGAGGACTTCCACCCGCTGCCCGGACACCAGGTCCAGATCGAAGAAGGCGCCGGCCTCGTCGTCCCAGCAGTGCCGGATCAGCGCGTCCGTGATCTCCTGGGAGCGGGTGACGAACCCGCTCGCCGTCTCCTGCGGGAGGCCCGCGGTGAGTGCGAGGCGGGACAGGGCGAGGAGCCCGTGCGCGTAGATCGTGTTGACGAGGACGTCGTTCCAGACGAACGCCCGATGCTCCGCCAGGCGGCTTTCCGGGGTGCGGCCGGGCGAATAGGTCTCGATCAGGTTCCGCATGGCCTGATGCCAGTCGGCGGCGATCTGGCCGGTACCCGACTCGTGAATTCCGAGGGCCCGATCGTATTTGGGGCTGATGTCCAGGCCGGATTCATCGGGCTGGTAGATCTCAAGGAGCCCGGTCGCCTCGCTCGTGCGGTTCTCCGCGAGCCAGCCGAAGAAGGCGATGGTCGGCGGCAGGACCTCGGCGAGCCATTCGGAGTCGCCGGTCGCCTCGAAGACCCGCTCGATGGCCTTCGCGATGACCGGCGGGGCGATGGTGACGACGCGCCAGCCCTGCCAGAGGTCGATCCGGAATTCCGCGGTCGCGCGGGGGCGCAACTCGTCCTGCCAGAGCACCATATGGGGCAGGAATCCGCTGGGGGTCGCGGCCGAGAGCAGGGAGCTGATCTCGGCCCGCGCCCGCTGAGTGTCGACCTGGAGCAGTGAGATGGCGTGATAGCTGCTGTCCCAGGCCCACTGGAAGGGATAGGAGCCGGGGGACGGGCAGGTGAAGTTGTAGGGCAGGTTGATTTCCTTGGAATGCCCTAATCGATGGTTTCTCCATAATCCGGAGACTGCGGCTTCTCGGGCCTGGGCGACGCGTTGTTCCTGACGGTTCTTCATCGGGGCTCCGTGAGTCGGTGAGTCCTGAAGAGCTGCGGAATTTCGTGCCGTACTAGGCGGTGCAGAAAATACGGGACCTGCAAGAAATACGGGAACTGCAAGAAATACGGGAAATACGAGAGCTACGGGAACTACGGGAGCTGCAAGAAGCAGGGCGGGTGCGGGATCTGGGCGGCACCGGTCCAGGGTGGTGCGGTGCCGGGACGAGGCCGGGCGGGAACTCGGTCTCTAGGCCGTGCAGGAGGCGCGGGCGGGTGCCGTGCGCCCGAGCAGGAGCAGGACGGCGGCCGCCACGAGCAGGACGCCCTCCACCGCGAACGAACGCCCCACCCCGAACCGGTCGGAGAGCGAGCCGAGCAGGAGCGGCGCCAGCATGATCGCCACCGCGACGAGCAGCTGCACCCGGGCGGTGGCCTGGTCGGTGCGGTCACCGGCGGCCGCCACGGAGAGGGACAGGGTCAGGGGGAACAGGTTGGCGATGCCGAGCCCCGCCGTCAGCAGCGCCAGGAGCGCGACCGGGGTGGAACCGCTGGTCCACAGCGCCAGGAAGCTCACCGCGGTGACGGCGAGCGCGGCGAACGCCAGTTGCTCGGTGGTCGCGCGGCTCGCGGCGAGCCGGCTGCCGGCCAGGCGACCGAGCAGGGTGCCCCCGTAGAAAAGGCTCATCGCGGTGGCCGCCTGTCCGTCGCTGAGCCCGGTGGCGTCGGTCAGCTGCGGAGAGGCGTAGAAGACGAGGCAGAACTCGGCGCCCACGACCGTCCCGCACAGCGCCGCGAACAGCCAGTAGGCGGTGGGGAGTCGGCCCGTCGCCCCGGCCCCGTCGGTGACCGGTGGCTGCGGACGCAACGGTTCTTGACGGAGCGTCAGATAGAGAACGGCCGTGCCCACGACCGGCAGCAGCATGCCGGGGCCCCACCCGATGCCGACCGCCTGGCACGCCCCGATGACCAGGGGCGCCGCCAACGCGGCAGCGCTGGCACCGGCGTTGGCCTCGACGATGGCCCGCTCGCGCAGGCCGCCGTGATGCTGCGCGAGGACCGTCAGCACGGTGGTCTGCACCAGCGCGCCGCTCACCCCCATGACGGCGGCGGCGGTGAGCGTGGTGGCCACGTTCGGGCCGACCGCGAGCAGCACCGCGCCGCACACCACCGCGCCGAGCGACGCCCACAGCACACCCCGGTACCCGTAGCGGCCGGTCAGCCGCTCGATGACCGCGTTGGCGAGGATCGCCCCGGCCGCGAACAGCGTCGAGTGCGCGCTCATCAGCGTGTAGGAGAGGCGGAGGTCGTGCCGGAGCAGCGGCAGCAGGGGGCCCAGCGCGTAGAGCACATAGGCGTAGACCGCGAGGCCGCCGTAGGACAGCCGGGTCGTCCCGTCCCGGACGAACGGAGGGGCCTGGAGTGTCATACGCCGGCGGCGACTTCGGCGCCTCGCAGCCCGGGGGCGGAGGCGCGCAGGACCTCGGGGGCGAGCATGGAGGTCTTCATGGAGGCGCCCGCGCCGTACTCGGTGAACGCGCCGCGCACTCCGGTCTCGTCCTCGATCGACACCCGGGTGGTCACCAGGGGGCGGGCGTCGACGAGGCCGCTCTCGATGAGGCGCAGGGCGATGTTGGAGACGTTGGCGGACCGGGTCATGGGGAAGAGGCGCACGTCGAAGGGGGTGGCGCGCAGCTTCAGGCCCTTGGCCAGGATCATCCAGGTGTTGATGAGCTGCGGCACGGCGGTGGCCCCGTACAGCACGTAGTCGCCGCCCGGGCGCAGGAGCCCCATCGCGAGCTCCCGGATGTCCTTCTGTCCCGGGCTCACGGCACCGATGTGGGGCAGCGCGTCGAACACGTAGTCGGCGTACTGGTCGTGGTGCTCGCGGACGAACTCTTCGAGGGTGGTGGGCTGGGTGGCCGTGTTGAACGTGTGCCGGGCGCCGTAGGCGCGGGCGAGGTCGAGGCGTGCCTGGTTCTGGTCGAGCACGGTGACCGAGCCCGCCCCGAGGTACCGGTCGAGGACCTGGACGGCGAGGAGCGCGCTGGGGCCGCAGCCGAGGACGACGCAGGTGTCCCCCGGCTTCGGCGGGTTCAGCAGCAGCGAACGGAGGACCGAGGTGAGGGGCTCGATGACGGTGGCCAGATCCGAGGTCAGCGCGTCCGGGAGAATAACGGCGGCGGCCTGGTCGGCGTCGTAGAAATTGCGCTCGGTGTACCAGGTGGTCTCCATGCTGCGCAGGCCGGGGAAGATAGGCCGCAGCGCGCGGAACTCAGCCATTCCGCCGAAGTCGGTCTGCCCCCAGTAACAGACACGGTCGCCGACCTCGACGGCTCCCTGGAGTTTCCGGCCGACTTCCAGGACGCGGCCGACATACTCATGTCCTGGGATGATCGGCCAGGCCTCCGGGAAAAGGTGGCCACGGAAGTACGACACGTCTGTAGAGCAGATGGAGACGGCCTCGGTGCTCATCAGGATTTCATCCGGCTGACACCCGGGGTCCGGAACTTCCGCCCGCTCGATGTGGCCCGGAGCCGTCATTAAGTACGCGTACATGTGTGATCTCCGTTTGGGGTACAGCCGATGTGTGTCGGCATCATTCCGGAACGGTGCCAGGAGAGGCCGCCCAGGAACGACGAGAGGTCAATCGTTCCGATCTTGGCATGCCTCGCAGGCTCACCGAAAGGCATTCGAGAAATCTTTTCCCGTGCTTGCCATTACCCGTTCAGGTCACTATTCGCTCACCTGCGCTACTTGCCAGGTGAGGTGTCGACCTGGAACGCGACATCCAATACGTACCGGCTGCCCACGTAACGGGTCTCGGTGAGTTCGACAGGTCGGTCGTCCTGATCCAGGATGACGCGCCGCTCGACGAGGAGGGCGGCGCCTGCCGTGATGTCGAGGAGTCGGGAGTCGAGATCTCCGGCGATGTCAGCCTCGATGGACGAGTAGCCACGTCGCGGATGTCTCCCCAGCTCGATCAAGGACTCGTGCAATGAGTGCGTGGTGACATCCAACTCCAGAAGACCTTTGAGGTCTCTCGGGAAGACCGCTCTTTCGAGCGCCACGGGGACACCGTCCGCGAGCCGGACACGTGTGATGGCGACGACGTCGGAGGTCTTGGACACCTCTAGGCGGTGAACCTCATCAGGGCGAGCTTTCCGCATCTCGGATGAAATGAGCTTCGATGAAGGAACGCGTCCGCGTCGACGCATTTCCTCACTGAAACGGATCAGGCTCTCCGCACGACGTCGGGCGGGTGGTTCGGCCACGAATGTCCCTCGACCGGACACTCGATAGATCAAGCCCTCGGTGACGAGCCCCTGAAGAGCGGCGCGCGCCGTCATTCGACTCACTCCGAATTCGGCACACAACGCGCTCTCCGAAGGCAGCGGGTCGTGTGGCCGCTGCTTCGTCATTCTTTCCCGAAGCGCTTGCTCGATCTGGTGGTACCGCGGGGCAAAGTTCGCACCCATTGCTTTCCTCCCGATAAAGGCAATCAGCTGTCCGGCTGCCCAGTCAACCAGTCTAATCTGGGCCTTCTTCACATTTGCCGTAATAGCGGCGTCGACGGGACCCAGCGTGAGTGTGGCGTACCCCACCGTAAACAGAGGGCAAAGTGGAGTGTGGCGGCCCTGCCGGACGACCTCCGCCGCTCACCGCAGCTCCCTAGCTGTCTAGACAGCTAGCCGCCGGTGTTCTACGGTTTTGCCAGCGCGCGCTTGCCGCCCGCGACCGGACCGGCGACAGCCGCCGCAGCACGCACCAGGCCAGAGCCCGCACCGCCCGACCGCCGACCGCACCCCAGGGAGCAGGTCCATGGACATCACCGGCCTCACCGTCACCGACGTCGCGAAGATGATCGACCACTCGCTGCTGCGCCCCGAGCTGACCTTGGAGGAGGTCCTCGACGGGTGTGCGCTGGCCGCCCGCTACGACGTGGCCTCGGTGTGCGTGAAACCGGCCGACGTGGCGTCGGCCGCGAAGGCACTGGCGGGCACCTCGGTCCTGGTGGGGACGGTGGTGGGATTCCCGCACGGCGCCACGGCCACCGCGACCAAGACCGCCGAGGCACGCGTCGCGCTCGACGACGGCGCCCGTGAGCTGGACATGGTCCTCAACATCGGACGGCTGCTCGGCGGCGACGACCGGGCGGTGGCCGACGACATCCGCGCGGTCGTCGAAGTGGCCAGGCCCCAGGGCGCGTTGGTGAAGGTGATCTTCGAGAACGCCTACCTGCCGGACGAGGCGAAGATCCGGGCCTGCCGACTGACCGAGGACGCGGGCGCCGACTACGTGAAGACGTCGACGGGGTTCGCGCCGGGCGGCGCCACCCTGGACGACGTGCGTCTGATGCGGGCGTCCGTGTCCGCGCGGGTGAAGGTCAAGGCGGCCGGCGGGGTGCGCACGCTCGACGCGCTGCTCGCCATGGTCGAGGCCGGGGCGGTGCGGTTCGGCGCCACGGCCACCGCGACCATCCTCGACGACCTCGCGGCCCGCACCGCCGCCGCCCCGGTGGGCTGAGCGGCGTTCCCCACTCCGTGCCCGTCGGCGTCGGCCACCTGACATCCGACTCCGGCGGGCACGGTTCTCGCCGTACGCGGCGGACGCCTCCACTGAACGGGAGCCCCCTACCGCACCGGCCCTACAGCACCGGCAGGTTCTTGCGCAGTTCGAAGGCCGTGACCTCGCTGCGGTACTCCTCCCACTCCGACCGCTTGTTGCGCAGGAAGAAGTCGAAGACGTGCTCACCCAGCGTCTCGGCGACCAGGTCGCTGCGCTCCATCAGGGTGAGCGCCTCGCCGAGGTTCTGCGGGAGCGGCTCGATGCCCATGGCGCGGCGTTCCGCGTCGGAGAGGGCCCACACGTCGTCCTCGGCGCCCGGCGGAAGCTCGTAGCCCTCCTCGATGCCCTTGAGGCCGGCCGCGAGCAGGACCGCGTAGGACAGGTACGGGTTGGCGCCGGAGTCGAGGGAGCGGACCTCGACGCGGGCCGAGCCGGTCTTGCCGGGCTTGTACATGGGGACGCGGACCAGGGCGCTGCGGTTGTTGTGGCCCCAGCAGATGTACGAGGGGGCCTCGCCGCCCGCGCCCGCCGTGCGCTCGGAGCCGCCCCAGATGCGCTTGTAGGAGTTGACCCACTGGTTGGTGACCGCGGAGGTCTCCGCCGCGTGCCGCAGCAGGCCCGCGATGAAGGAGCGGCCGACCTTGGAGAGCTGGTACTCGGAGCCGGACTCGTAGAACGCGTTGCGGTCGCCCTCGAAGAGCGAGAGGTGGGTGTGCATGCCGCTGCCGGGGTGCTCGGAGAACGGCTTCGGCATGAACGTCGCCTGCACGCCCTGCTCCAGCGCCACCTGCTTCATGACCAGGCGGAACGTCATGATGTTGTCGGCCGTGGAGAGCGCGTCGGCGTAGCGGAGGTCGATCTCCTGCTGGCCCGGGGCGCCCTCGTGGTGGGAGAACTCGACCGAGATGCCCATCGACTCCAGCATGGTGATCGCCTGGCGGCGGAAGTCCATGCCGATGTTCTGCGGGGTGTGGTCGAAGTAGCCGGAGTTGTCGGCCGGGGTGGGCCGGGAGCCGTCCAGCGGGCGGTCCTTCAGGAGGAAGAACTCGATCTCCGGGTGCGTGTAGAACGTGAAGCCCAGGTCGGAGCCGCGGGTCAGGGCGCGCTTGAGCACATAGCGCGGGTCCGCGAACGACGGGGAGCCGTCAGGCATGAGGATGTCGCAGAACATCCGGGCCGTGCCGGGGGCCTCGGCCCGCCACGGCAGGATCTGGAAGGTGGACGGGTCGGGCTTGGCGATCATGTCGGACTCGTAGACCCGGGCGAAGCCCTCGATCGCGGAGCCGTCGAAGCCGATGCCCTCGTCGAAGGCCTGTTCCAGCTCGGCCGGGGCCACGGCGACGGACTTGAGGAAGCCCAGCACGTCCGTGAACCACAGCCGTACGAACCGGATGTCGCGCTCCTCCAGGGTCCGGAGCACGAACTCCTGCTGCTTGTCCATCTTCCGCTTCCCATCCTTGCTGGTCAGGCCGCCTGTCTCCCGTATCACGGGAGGCGGTCGGGCACCAGAGCATCCCACCACAGAACCATTTCATGCGCGTTGCCGACCATGATCCGGCGGTCGACCCGGGTCTGAACGGCTCGGGTCGGTCGGGTGTACGGCTCCACTGTCCATCTTGCCTGCTCGCACCCACGTACGTAATGCCCGGCCCGGTGCGCTGTGGGCCGTACGGGCAGGAGTTCGAAGCAATCCTGTGCCCCTCCTACGAGTCGGCCGACCGCTGCCATTACGATCAGCTGACTTTCCTTACGATCGGTTGACCGGACCGGCCCCTTTCTGCGAAGGACACACGCCATGGGTTCCGCCAAGGCCAAGAACAGCAGCAACGCCGCGCGCAAGGAGCGCAAGGAGCGCATCGAGGAGATGCGGCGGGCCGAGCAGGCCCGGGACCGGCGCAACCGTTTCCTCACCATCGGCGCGAGCGTCGTGGTCGTCGCCGGTCTGGTCGCGGGTGTGGTCTTCGCCGTGAATGCGCAGAAGAGCGACGCGACGACGTCCGACGCGAAGGATTCCGGCCACTTCGTCACCGGCAGCGACGGGGTGAAGACCTGGAAGGGCACGCTGGGCCGCACGCACGTCACCAAGACGGTGCACTACCCGACCGAGCCCCCGGTCGGCGGCGACCACAACCAGGTCTGGATGAACTGCAACGGCGACGTCTACACCAAGGCGCTCAACAACATGAACGCCGTGCACTCACTGGAGCACGGCTCGGTGTGGGTGACGTACACCGACAAGGCGTCCAAGGCGGACGTGGCGGCGCTGGCGGCGAAGGTGAAGAAGACGCCGTACACGTTGATGAGCCCGGACGAGAAGCAGGCCGATCCGATCATGCTGACCGCGTGGGGACACCAGCGGACGGTGAAGAGCGCGAGCGACCCGGCCGTCGACGCGTTCTTCGAGAAGTTCGTGCAGGGTGAGCAGACGCCGGAGCCGGGCGCCGCGTGCACGGGTGGGCTGTCCCAGTGAGGCAGGCCGGACTGATCGCGGGCACGGCGGTGGCGGCGCTGGTCGCGGCCGGTGCCATCACGTACGCGGTCGCCGAGGACGGTGGGTCCTCCGCGACGACGCCGAGCGCCGACTCGGCGGACGCCGGGTTCGCGCGGGACATGGCCGTGCACCACCAGCAGGCCGTGGAGATGTCGTACATCGTGCGGGACCGCACCAAGAACACCGAGGTGCGGCGGCTCGCGTACGACATCGCGCAGACGCAGGCCAACCAGCGCGGCATGCTGCTCGGTTGGCTGGATCTGTGGGGGCTGCCGAAGGTGTCGGCCGATCCGCCGATGACGTGGATGGGCATGGGTGACATGGCCTCGGGCAAGGACGGTTCGCTGATGCCGGGGATGGCGACCAACACCGAGCTGAAGAAGCTGGGCACGCTCAACGGCAAGCAGGCCGAGGTGTTCTTCCTCCAGCTGATGACGGACCATCACAAGGGCGGCATCCACATGGCCGAGGGCTGTGTCGCCAAGTGCACGGTCGGGGTGGAGAAGCGGCTCGCGCAGGGCATGGTCGACGCGCAGCAGTCCGAGATCCAGTTGATGGCCGACCTGTTGAAGGCACGGGGCGCCAAAGCCCGTTCCTAGCACGGTCCTTGGCGCCCACCCCTGACGCCCCGTCTCCCTGACTGCCCGGCCCCTGCCTTCGGCCTTCCGTCTTCGGTCTTCGGCCTGCTGTCTTCGGCCTTCTGTCCGGTTCCTTGGGGCTCTCTTGGCTTGCGCATTCCCCTGGCATGAACGGTTCAGGTAAAGAGTGGCGGCTACTCGCGCGTTCCCTCCCGTGCCCCCGCCGCGGCGCGGACCAGCGGGGATCGCCGCCGACCGACCACACATGCGAAGAACCGCATCGCAGGGGGTTCTATGAGATCCAACCGCGCCCACATACGCGCCGGAGTGAGCATGGCGGCGACACTGCCGATGCTCGCCGGCGCGCTGGCACTCGGCAGCCCCGCGGCGCACGCCGCGGACGACACCGGCCGGGCCACCATCACGGGCACCAAGCCCTTGTGGGCCACCGCGAAGGCGGACAAGGGCGCCACCTCGGACAGCGCCCAGGTCCTGGCCCGCGTCTATCTGGCGGGCCGGGACGCCGCCGGGCTCGCCCAGTACGCCAAGGCCGTCTCCGACCCGGACTCGGCGAGCTACGGCACGTATCTGAGCGCCGCCCAGGCGCAGGACCGTTTCGGCGCGACGAAGGCCCAAGTGGCCGCCGTCAAGGCGTGGCTGACCGGAGCGGGCCTGAAGGTCACCGGGGTCGCCCGGCACTACGTCTCCGTCTCGGGTGACGTGGCCGCCGCCGAGAAGGCGTTCGGCACCCAGCTGCACAACTACGCCAAGGGCTCCAAGACCTACCGCGCGCCCTCCAAGGCGGCCACGGCTCCGGAGAGTCTCAACGGCGCCGTCCTGACCGTCACCGGCCTGGACAACGCGCCTCACACGGCGAGCCACAACGACACGCTGCCCGCGCCGACCGCGGTGTTCAAGAACGCCGGCCCGTTCTCGTCGTACTACGGCTCGAACACGGCGTCCTCGCTGCCGGACGCGTACGGCACGAAGATCCCGTACGCCGTCAAGGGCTACACCGGCAAGCAGTTGCGGTCCGTCTACGGCGCCGGCAAGTACACCGGCAAGGGCACCCGCGTCGCCATCACCGACGCCTACGCCTCCCCCACCATCGCCGCCGACGCGAGCGCCTACGCGCGCAAGAACGGCGACGCGGGCTGGACCTCCGGCCAGCTGGGCCAGGTGCTGCCGTCGGACTACACGAACACCACCGAGTGCGACGCGGCCGGCTGGTACGGCGAGGAGACCCTCGACGTCGAGGCCGTGCACGCGGTCGCCCCGGCCGCGGACGTCACCTATGTGGGCGCCGCCTCCTGCTCGGACGACGATCTGCTCGACGCGCTCGGCAAGGTCGTCGACAGCCACCTGGCCGACATCGTCTCCAACTCGTGGGGCGACATCGAGGCCAACCAGACGCCGGACCTGGCCGCCGCCTACGACCAGGTCTTCCAGCTCGGCGCGGTCGAGGGCATCGGCTTCTACTTCTCCTCCGGCGACAACGGCGACGAGGTCGCCAACACCGGCACCAAGCAGGTCGACACCCCGGCCAACTCGGCGTGGGTGACGGCGGTCGGCGGCACCTCGCTGGCCGTCGGCAAGAACGACACGTACCTGTGGGAGACCGGCTGGGGCACCGAGAAGGCCACCCTGTCGACCGACGGCAAGAGCTGGACCGACTTCCCCGGCGCGTACACCTCGGGCGCGGGCGGCGGCACCAGCAAGACCGTCGCCGAGCCCTTCTACCAGAAGGGGGTCGTCCCGGACGCACTCGCCAAGGCCAACAGCGCCAACGGCAACCGGGTGGTGCCGGACATCTCGGCGATCGCCGACCCGAACACCGGGTTCCTGGTCGGGCAGACGCAGACCTTCCCCGACGGGTCGCAGCAGTACAGCGAGTACCGGATCGGCGGCACCTCGCTGGCGGCCCCGGTGATCGCGGCCGTTCAGGCGCTGGCGCAGGAGGCGCGGGGCGGGCGGCCGCTCGGCTTCGCCAACCCGTCGATCTACGCCAAGTACGGCACCAAGGCGTACCACGACGTCACCGACCACCCGACCGCCGCCGCGGGTCTCGCGGTGGCCCGGCTGGACTTCACCAACGGCTATGACGCCAGCGGTGGTGTGGTGACCTCGGTCCGCAGCCTCGGCAAGGACAGCTCGCTGGCCGCGGTGAAGGGCTACGACGACGTCACCGGCGTGGGCACGCCGGCGAAGGGGTACGTCGAGTCGTTCCGCCGCCGCTGATCCCCCTGCGGGGCGATCGGAACCGGCTGGACTGATGGGGTGGCGTGGGGTGGACCACATCTCGCGCCACCCCATCGCGTCGCTCTGACGATTACACTGGCGGGGTGCCTCAACTTCGTCTCGCCCTGAACCAGATCGACTCGCGCGTCGGCGACATCGCCCTCAACAGCGAGACGATCCTCGACCGGACCCGGCACTGCGCCGCCCAGGGGGCGCACCTGGTGGCGTTCCCCGAGATGGCCCTGACGGGGTACCCCGTGGAGGACCTCGCGCTGCGCTCCTCCTTCGTCGAGGCCTCCCGCACGGCCCTGCGCACGCTCGCCGCGCAGCTGGCCGAGGAGGGGTTCGGGGAACTGCCGGTGGTGGTCGGCTACCTCGACCGGTCCGAGGCCGCCCAGCCCCGGTACGGTCAGCCGGCCGGTGCCCCGCGCAACGCGGCGGCGGTCCTGTACGGCGGTACGGTCGCCCTCAGCTTCGCCAAGCACCACCTGCCGAACTACGGCGTCTTCGACGAGTTCCGCTACTTCGTGCCCGGCGACACCCTGCCGGTGGTGCGGGTGCGCGGCGTCGACGTGGCCCTCGCCATCTGCGAGGACCTCTGGCAGGACGGCGGCCGGGTACCGGCGGCGCGCTCCGCCGAGGCCGGGCTGCTGCTGTCGATCAACGCGTCACCGTACGAGCGCGACAAGGACGACACCCGGCTCGAACTGGTCCGCAAGCGCGCCCAGGAGGCCGGCTGCACCACCGCCTATCTCGCGATGATGGGCGGCCAGGACGAACTGGTCTTCGACGGTGACTCGATCGTCGTCGACCGGGACGGGCAGGTGATCGCGCGGGCGCCGCAGTTCGCCGAGGAGTGTGTCGTCCTCGATCTGGAGCTGCCGGCCGCCTCCGCCGCCGCGCCGACCGGGATCGTCGACGACGGGCTCCGGATCGACCGGGTCGTCCTGTCCGAGGAACCCGTGCCCGCGTACGCCCCCGAGCGGACCGGCGGGTACGCCGAGCGGCTCGACGACGCCGAGGAGATCTACTCCGCGCTGGTCGTCGGTCTGCGGGCGTACGTCACCAAGAACGGCTTCCGGTCCGTCCTGATCGGGCTCTCCGGGGGCATCGACTCGGCGCTGGTCGCGGCGATCGCCTGCGACGCGCTCGGTGCGCGGCACGTGTACGGCGTGTCCATGCCGTCCAAGTACTCCTCGGACCACTCCCGGGGCGACGCCGCCGAGCTGGCCCGGCGGACCGGGCTCAACTTCCGGACCGTCTCCATCGAGCCGATGTTCGACGCGTACATGGGGGCGTTGGGGCTGGCCGGGCTCGCCGAGGAGAATCTCCAGTCGCGGCTGCGGGGGACGTTGCTGATGGCCGTCTCCAACCAGGAGGGGCACATCGTGCTGGCGCCCGGCAACAAGTCCGAACTGGCCGTCGGGTACTCGACGTTGTACGGCGACTCGGTGGGGGCGTACGGGCCGATCAAGGACGTGTACAAGACGACCGTCTTCCGGCTCGCCGAGTGGCGCAATCGTGACGCGGTCGAACGGGGGGAGGTGCCGCCGATTCCGGAGAACTCGATCTCCAAGCCGCCGAGTGCGGAGTTGCGGCCGGGGCAGATCGATACGGACTCGCTGCCTGATTACCCCGTCCTGGACGGGATTCTTGATCGGTACGTCGATCGGGATCAGGGGGCTGATGCGATCGTCGCGGCCGGGTTCGAGCGGGAGTTGGTGACCAGGACGCTGCGGATGGTCGATACCGCGGAGTACAAGCGGCGGCAGTATCCGCCGGGTACGAAGATCTCGGCGAAGGGGTTCGGCAAGGATCGGCGCCTCCCCATCACCAACGGCTGGCGCGAATCCCCCTGACGGGCCCTGGCCCGGCCGACTGGTCAGCCGGGCCAACCCCCTTGGGGGCTGTGCCCCCCAACCCCCTCACGGGCTGGATGTGGCCGGCCCTCAGTGGGTCAGCGACTCCGTGTGCTGTGGCATATGGCCTGCCACCAGGCGCTCCCTGCCGGGGACTGCCCTGCGGCGGTCGACCGTTGCCGCCACTGCCGCTACCGCAAGGCCCAGGACGGCCAGGGCCGCTCCTGCCAGGGCGGGGGACGTTGTTCCGAAGCCTGCCGACAGGGCCAGGCCGCCTATCCAGGCGCCGCCGGCGTTGGCGAGGTTGAAGGCCGCCTGGTTGGCGGAGGAGGCGAGGGAGGGGGCCGTCGCGGCCTTCTCCATGACCATCAGCTGGAGGGGGGAGCCGGTGATGAAGGCTGCCGCGCCCAGGAGGACCACCGCGAGGGCCGCGCTCCACTGGGTGTGCATGAGGATCGGGAACAGGGCCAGGACCGTGACCAGGGAGGCCAGGCCCGCGAACAGGGTGCCGCGCATCGCGTGGTCGGCGAGGCGGCCGCCCGCGAGGTTGCCGATCGTCGCGCCGACGCCGAAGAGGGCGAGCAGGACGGTGACGCTGCCCGGCGCGTAACCGGCCGCGTCCGTGAGCATCGGCGTGATGTAGCTGTACGCCGAGAACAGAGCGCCGAACCCGGCGATCGTGGTGCCGAGCGCCAGCCAGACCGGGACCGAGCGCAGGGCCGCCAACTCGCCGCGCAGCGAGGCGGGGGTGGCGTGGTCGTGGTCCCGGGGGATGAGGAACGCCAGGGCCGTTATCGCCACCAGGCCGATCGCGCTCACGGCGAGGAACGTCGCGCGCCAGCCCAGGTGTTGGCCCATGAGCGTGGCGACGGGGACGCCCGCGACGTTGGCGATGGTCAGGCCGAGGAACATCAGGGAGACCGAACGGGCCTTGCGCTCCGGTGCCACCAGGCCCGTCGCGACGACCGCGCCGACGCCGAAGAACGCGCCGTGCGGCAGGCCGCTCAGGAAGCGGGCGGCGAGCAGGGTGTGCTCGTCGGGGGCGAACGCGGAGAGCGCGTTGCCGACCACGAAGAGGACCATCAGGGCGATGAGGACCCTGCGGCGGGACAGCTTCGCGGTGACGGCGGCCAGCAGCGGGGCTCCGATGACGACGCCGAGCGCGTAGGCCGAGACCAGGTGCCCGGCGGTCGGGATGGAGATGTGCAGGTCGTCGGCGACGTCGGGCAGCAGGCCCATCATCACGAATTCGGTGGTGCCGATGCCGAAGGCGCCCACGGCGAGGGCAAGCAGGGCCAGGGGCATGGAAATGCCTGTGCCTTTCTGAGCGAGGGGTGTTCCGTCCACTGTAAGTTCATGGACGGAACAAACTCTCCCAGGCCCAGTATTCCAACGGGTTACGAGCCAGTGTCGAGCTTCACACGGGCGGCCACCGGGAGGTGGTCGCTGCCGGTGCGGGGCAGCGTCCAGGAGGTGACCGGGGTCACGCCCTGGACCATGATCTGGTCGATCCGCGCCATCGGGAACGACGCCGGCCAGCTGAACCCGAACCCGTTGCCCGCCGCGCCCTGCGTGGAGCGCAGCTGGGAGGTGACGCCCTTCAACGAGCGGTCGTTCATGGTGCCGTTGAGGTCGCCGAGGAGGATCTTGCGGGGCAGTTTCTCGTGGGCGATGGCCTCGCCGAGCGCGTCGGCACTGGTGTCCCGCTGACGGGCGGTGAACCCGGCCGCCAGCTTGACGCGCACCGAGGGGAGGTGGGCGACGTAGACGGCGACGGCACCCTCCGGGGTCGCCACGGTGGCCCGCATCGCGCGCGTCCAGCCCAGTTTGATGTTGACCGATTTCACACCGGTCAACGGGTACTTGCTCCACAGTCCGACGGTCCCCTGCACCGAGTGGTACGGATACGTCGACGCGAGCACCGACTCGTACACCGGCACCGCGGGGCTGGCCAGCTCCTCCAGGGCGACCACGTCCGCGCCGGAGCCGGCCACGTCACGGGCGGTGCCGGACGGGTCGGGGTTGTCGGCGTTGACGTTGTGGGTGGCCACCGTGAGGTCGTCGCCGCCGGTGCCGGTCGTCTTGTCGAAGAGGAGGCCGCCGAAGAGGTTCAGCCAGACCGCGGCGGGCAGCACGACGGCGATCAGCGCCGTCGCCGACTTGCGGATCAGCGCCAGCAGGAGCAACGCCGGGACGGCGAGCCCCAGCCAGGGCAGGAACGTCTCGATGAGGCTGCCCAGGTTGCCGACCGTGTTCGGGATCTGCGCGTGCAGCAGCATCACCAGCGCGACGAGGACCGCGAGAACGGCGACGACCCGGCCGCGTCGCCAGATTCTCGGCTCGCGCCACCAGCCGGACACCGCGCCGGCCGCCAGGCGTCGGAACCGGTTCCCCCGGTGCTCGGGTCCCGAGCCTCCGTTGTCCGTGTCCGTCACGTACGCCTGTTGTGCCATACCGTCGCCTCACTGCCTGCCGTGCACGCCGTCCGTCCCCGCGTCTCAAGACCCTAGGGGATGATCGGGCCCGTTCCGCCGTCCCGCGACGGCCGTACGCGCAGAGGACGACCGGACGGGTGCCCAGAGTTCCTGCCCGGGGCGGTGAAAGCGCGCTCTGTGACGCAACGCGCATCCGGGGGCGCGCGCGGAAGGCTTACGCGCCGGGCGAACTGACGGGGCGTAGACCGGCCAGCAGGGTGTCGACGATGGTCTCGGACAGGCCCTCGGGCAGGTCGGCGTCAAGGCGCATGACGGTGCGCAGCAGCATCGGGCCGATGAAACAGTCGTCGAGGAGGTCGATGTCGAGATCGGCGCGGAGTTCGCCGTCGGCCTGGCCGCGGCGCAGCACCTCCCGGGTGATGCGGCGCCGGGGCTCGACCACCGTGCCGTGGTAGGCCTTCCAGACCTTCGGGCTGCTCTTCATCTGCGCGAACACGTTGTGCAGGAGGGTCGAGGAGCGGGCCAGCAGGGCGCGCTGGCGCAGCTGTTCGAGGAGGGCGACGAGGTCGTCGCGCATCGAGGTGCCGGGCAGCTCCGGGTCGGGGGGCTCGGCCTGCCGGATCACGTCGACGAAGAGTTCCTCCTTGCCGGGCCAGCGGCGGTAGATGGTGGCCTTGCCGACGCCGGCGGTGCGGGCGATGCGTTCGATGGAGAGTTCGGCGAGGGGGACGCCGTCGTCGAGGAGTTTGATGACGCCCTCGACGATGGCCCGCTCGACGGCCTCGCTGCGGGGGCGGCCGCGCGCGGGCTGCTCGGGAGCGGAGGGCTCGGGAGCCGGGGGCTCGGGAGCGGGTGCGCTGTGGGCACGGCTCACTGACGTGCGTCCCTTCCTCGGCTCCTCGACTCCTCGGTCTGGAGTGATTGTCCCCCGGCCCGGGTGCCCCCCGCTCCCGACATGGGCGTTATTCCGCCGCGACGACCAACTCCCGTTCCTCCTCGCCCTGTTCGGGTGCGGCCGGGCGGCCCGGCAGGAAGAGGGCGACGACGACCACGCCGACGGCCGCGACGCCCGCGCCCCAGAGGGCGGTGACGTGCATCGCGTGCAGGAAGGCGTCGTTGGCCGGGGTGACCAGGGCCGCGCCCCGGGGGCCGAGCTTCTCGGCGACGCCGAGGGTGGCCTCGATGGACTCCCCCGCCGTGCCGCGCAGGCCGGCCGGGAGGGCGCCGAGGCTGCCCTCGATGCCGTCGCGGTAGGACGCGGAGAGCACCGAGCCGAGCACGGCGATGCCGAGAGCGCCGCCGACCTGGCGGAAGGTGTTGCTCAGCGCGGACGCGGAGCCCGCCTTCTCGCGCGGCAGGGCCTGCATGATGACGACGGAGGTCGGCGTCATGATGTGCGCCATACCGGTGCCCATCAGGAAGAACACCACCTCAAGGACCCAGATCGGGGTGTCCGCCCGGAACGTCGCGAACGCGGCGAGCATCGCGGTGACCAGCGCCATCCCGGCCGTGGTGGTGGCCCGGTAGCCGAACCGGTCGACGACCAGCCGGGCGCGCGGCGCGAAGATCAGCTGCGCGAGCGCCAGCGGCAGCATCAGCGCCCCGGACTCCAGCGGCGAGTAGCCGCGCACGCTCTGGGTGTAGAAGACCGAGAAGAACGTCACTCCCATCAGCGCGAAGAAGACCAGCGCGACGGCGGCGATCGCGGCCGAGAACACCTTGTTCCTGAAGTACGTGACGTCCAGGGACGGGTGGTCGCTGCGCTTCTCGTGGATCACGAAGCCGGCGAGGACGACGATGCCGGCGATGACCGGCGCCAGCACGCTCACGCTGGTGAAGTCGGCGAGTTCGCCGCCCTTGATGATGCCGTAGACCAGCAGGACCAGGCCGACGACGGACAGGACGACGCCGACCGGGTCGATGCGTCCTGGGCGGGGGTCGCGGGAGTCGGGAACCAGCCAGATCATCAGCGCGATCGCGAGGACCACGATCGGCACGTTGATCAGGAAGACCGAGCCCCACCAGAAGTGGTCGAGCAGGACGCCGCCGGTGATCGGGCCGATGGCGATGGCAAGGCCGACGCCGCCCGCCCAGATGCCGATCGCCTTGGGCTGCTCGTCGCGCTCGAAGACGTTCATGAGGACGGCGAGGGTGGCCGGCATGACGCACGCGGCGCCCAGGCCCATCACCGCGCGGAACGCGATGAGCTGGGCCGGGGTGCCGGACTCGGCGGCGAGCGCGGAGCCGATGCCGAACGCGACGAGGCCGCCGAGCAGCACCTTCTTGCGGCCGAGCCGGTCACCGAGGAGCCCGGCGCTGAACAGCAGGCCCGCGAAGACGAGGGTGTAGGCGTTGATCGCCCACTCCAGCTGGCTCTGGGTGGCGCCGATGCCGGTGGGCGCGGGGGTGGAGATCGTCTTGACGGCGACGTTCAGGATCGAGTTGTCGAGCACCACGATGAGCAGGCTCAGCATCAGCACGCCGAGGATCGCCCAGCGGCGCCGGTGCACCGCCTCGGGTATCCGGGCGCCGTGGCTGGCCCGGTCGGCAGGAGTAGTCATGGGGGCGACTCTAGAAGCAATTTCGATACGGGACCGTCTCGTATCGGAATTCTTTACGGAGATCTTAGGAACGGACCTAGGTCGGGGGGCGTAGGCCCCGGGGTGACCCAGCTCCCCCGGTGCCGGTCTTGGCCGCGTGCGGCGCGAGTGCCACCATGGAGGTGATCCGGAGACGCCGACAGGGCGCTTCGAGATGACTGAAGGAGCCGTTGCCATGACGCAGCTCTCGGCTGCCCAGAAGAAGCCGTCCGACGGCGTGCAGACGCTGTACGGAGGGACGGGCACCCGCCGTGTCACTGTCCGCGACATTGCCCTCGCCAAGGAACGCGGCGAACGCTGGCCCATGCTCACCGCCTACGACGCGATGACCGCGTCCGTCTTCGACGAGAGCGGCGTACCCGTCCTGCTCGTCGGCGACTCGGCGGGCAACTGTCACCTCGGGTACGAGACGACCGTGCCCGTCACCCTCGACGAGATGACGATGATGTCGGCGGCCGTGGTGCGCGGCACCCGGCGCGCCCTGATCGTCGCCGACCTCCCCTTCGGCTCCTACCAGGAGGGGCCCGTGCAGGCGCTGCGCTCGGCCACCCGGCTGGTCAAGGAGGCCGGGGTCGGGGCGGTCAAGCTGGAGGGCGGCGAGCGGTCGCACCGGCAGATCGAGCTGCTCGTCGAGTCCGGGATTCCGGTGATGGCGCACATCGGGCTCACCCCGCAGTCCGTGAACGCCATGGGGTACCGGGTGCAGGGGCGCGGCGAGGAGGCGGCTCAGCAGCTGCTGCGGGACGCCAAGGCCGTGCAGGACGCCGGGGCGTTCGCGGTGGTGCTGGAACTGGTGCCGGCGGAGTTGGCGGCGGAGGTGACGCGGACGTTGCACATCCCGACGGTCGGGATCGGGGCGGGGGTGTCGACCGACGCCCAAGTCCTCGTGTGGACCGACATGATGGGGCTGACGCCGGGGCGGGTGCCCAAGTTCGTCAAGAAGTACGCCTCGTTGCGGGATGTGATGGGGGAGGCGGTGCGGGCGTTCGCCGGTGAGGTGAGCGAGGGCGTGTTCCCCGCGGAGGAGAACTCCGTTCACTGAGCCGCTGTGGCAGCAGCCCGGGCCCGCTGGACTTCCCCGTCCGGCGGGCCCCGGCGTTTCCCGGCCCCGCACGCCCACGTCTCAGGGGCTGCGCCCCCGAAGGGCCTGTCGGGACGCTGTCGGTGGTTTGTCGGTGGGGGGTGGGAGGGTCTGGGGCATGACGATGAATGACGACACGACCGGCGGCGGGAGCGCTGTCACCGTGCGGGGGCTGGTCAAGCATTACGGCGAGACCAAGGCGCTGGACGGTGTCGACCTGGACGTACGTGAGGGCACCGTGATGGGGGTGCTCGGGCCCAACGGGGCCGGTAAGACGACGTTGGTGCGGATTCTGTCCACGTTGATCACGCCGGACAGCGGCGCGGCGAACGTGGCCGGGTACGACGTGGTGCGCCAGCCCCGGCAGTTGCGCCGGGTGATAGGGCTGACCGGGCAGTACGCCTCGGTGGACGAGAAGCTGCCCGGCTGGGAGAACCTCTACATGATCGGGCGGCTGCTCGACCTGCCCCGCAAGGTCGCCCGGGCCCGCGCCGACGAGCTGTTGGAGCGGTTCTCGCTGACCGACGCGGCGAAGCGGCCGGCCGCCACCTACTCGGGCGGGATGCGGCGCCGCCTCGACCTCGCCGCCTCGATGATCGGGCGCCCCCAGGTGCTGTTCCTCGACGAACCCACCACCGGGCTCGACCCGCGGACCCGCAACGAGGTGTGGGACGAGGTCAAGGCGATGGTCGGCGACGGGGTCACCGTGCTGCTGACCACGCAGTACATGGAGGAGGCCGAGCAGTTGGCGGCCGAGCTGACCGTCGTGGACCGGGGGAAGGTCATCGCCAGTGGGGGCATCGACGCGTTGAAGGCCAAGGTCGGGGGGCGGATGCTTCGGGTGCGGCCCGTTGATCCGGGGCAACTCCAGCCGCTCGCCGCCCACTTGGACGAGCTGGGGCTCAGCGGGCTCGCCCGTGCGACCGTGGACGCGGAGAGCGGCAGCTGCCTGGTGCCGATCCTCAGCGACGAGCAACTGACCACCGTGGTCGGCGCGGTGAGCGCGCGCGGCATCACGATCAGCGCCATCACCACCGAACTCCCCAGCCTGGACGAGGTGTTCCTGTCGCTCACCGGGCACCGGGCCAGCGCCCCGCAGGACACCGTGCCCGCCGAGACCCGCGAGGAGGTCGCCGTATGAGCGCCGCCACCACCCTGACCGCCGCCCCGGGCGGCGACGACGCCCGTATCCCGTTGCGCGGGCATCTGCGGCACACCGGCGCGCTGATCCGCCGCAACCTGCTGTGGATTCGGCAGGACCCCGAGTCGATGTTCGACGCGCTGCTGATGCCGATCGTCTTCACGCTGCTGTTCGTGTACGTCTTCGGCGGCTCGATCGGGCAGGCGCTGGGCGGCGGGCAGGACGGCTATGTGCAGTACGTGATCCCGGGCATGATCGCGATGATGAGCATGTCGCTGTCGCAGGGCGTCGGCACCGGGTTCAGCCAGGACTTCAACACCGGGGTGATGGACCGTTTCCGGTCGCTGCCGATCGGGCGCGGCTCGGTGCTGTTCGCGAAGATCACGGTGGAGGTGGCGCGGATGCTGTTCGCGACCACCGTGCTGATGATCGTGGCCGTGCTGGTCGGGTTCGACATCAAGAGCTGGACCGGGCTGTTCGCGGCGGTCGGTCTGTCCGCGGTGTTCGCGTCGTCGATCATGTGGGTGTTCCTCACCCTGGGCGTGGTCCTGAAGAACGCGCAGTCCGTGCAGGCGATGGGCTTCCTGGTGCTGTTCCCGCTCCAGTTCGGGTCGTCGATCTTCGCGCCGACGCAGTCGATGCCGGGCTGGCTCCAGCACTTCACCGACTACAACCCGCTCTCCACGCTCGCGGACGCGGCGCGCGGTCTGATGGTGGGCGGTCCGGTCGCGCACGACCTGTGGGTCACGCTGGGCTGGTCGGTGGCGATCACGGCGGTGATGGCGCCGGTCGCGATCCACAAGTTCCGTACCAAGAGCTGACGTTCGGCTCAGACCAGGGCGGCGGCGTCCTCTGCGGAGAGGCCGCCGCCCTCGGCGTACGCGGCCGTGTACGCGGACTCCCCGAGGGCGGCGCGGACCCGGCGCACCGTCTCCTCGCGCACCCGGCGCTCCAGGCCGTTGCGGGCGTGTCCGGAGGGCATCAGGGCGTCGGCGGCGCCGAGGCAGCGTGCCGCGTCCCGGGCCCGGGTGCCGCCGTCGACCACGGAGAGCGGGGCGGCGGCGATGGTCAGGCAGTAGGAGCCCAGGTGGGGGGAGATGACCTCGGAGAGCCTGTTGCCGGTCATGCCCAGCGCGCTCCGGCACTTGTCCAGGGCCGCTTCCCAGCGTTCGTCCGCGACGTCCAGGCAGGCTTCGGTGCCGAGGATGAACGCGTCGAACACCATGAAGTGCGCGATCTTGAACTGCTCGCGCAGCAGCCGCAGTTGATCGCGTCCGGCGGGGACCCGGTCGGTCATCGCGAACCAGGCGGCCAGCGCGAGGCGGGCGGCGGGCATCGCCTCGTTGCCCGAACCGTCCTTGCGGCCGAGCACGTCGAGCAGCAGCCGTTCGCCCCGCTCGGCCTGTCCGGTCTCCAGGAGCATGTTGCCGAGCCGGGTCTCCAGGATCGCCAACTGGGCCCGCGCGCCCAGGGCTTCGGCGTGTTCCATGGCGGCCTCGTAGTCGGTGGCGGCCCGCGCCCACGCGCCCTTGCGCTCATGGGCCTCGCCGCGCGCCGAGAGCGCCTCGGCGACGCCCCAGCGGTCCCCGAGGCGCCGGTACAGTTCCAGCGCCTCGTCGGCGTCCCGGGTGGCGTCGCTCGCCCACTCGGCGCGGTTGGCGAAGATGTTGGCGCGGGTCTGGAGGGAGGACGCCAACTCCCATTCGAATCCCGGGGTTTCGCGGCAGGTGCGGACGGTGGCGTCGCTGACCTCGCGCAGCCGGGCGAGATCCTGGGTGAGCATGACGGCGAAGAACCACAGCGAACCCGGACTGCGGCAGGTCTGCGGCATGCCGGGCTCGTAGGCGGCGGCGATCACCCGCATCCTCGCCTCGGCCGCCGGGCTCTGCCAGGACTCCAACTCGGTGTCCATACAGGCGAGATGGACGAGATGCAGGCCGCGTCTGGCCTCCGCGAGGACCTCGCCGGTCCAGGGCGGGGCGGTGTCCGTGCAGCGCTCCCAGAGGGGCTGCGGCGGCGCGACCGGCTCGGCGAACGGGTCGGGGCCCAGGTCCTGGATCTCCCGGGACCAGTTGCGGGCCTCGATCCGCAGGTCCCGCATGTGCCAGTACCAGGCCAGCGACAGCACCAGACAGACGGCGTCCTGCTCGGCGGCTCCGGCCACCGCGTACCGCAGCGCCGTGCGCAGGTTCTCGTACTCCCGCTCCAGCACCCGGACGGCGCCGAGTTGGCCGGGGCCGCGCAGCAACGGGTCGGTGGTGCGGGCCAGTTCGCGGTAGTACGTCAGGTGGGCGCGCTCCGCCCCGGCGCGCAGACCGGCCTCGTCGAGGCGTTCGCCCGCGTACTCGGCGACGGTCTCCAGGAGCCGGTAGCGCATCGCCCCGTCGTCCGAAGGGGCTGCCACCACAAGGGACTTGTCGACGAGGCTGCCGAGCGCCTCCAGGGCGGCGGGTCCGCAGACGGCCTCGGCGGCGGGCAGGTCGCAGCCGCCCGCGAACACCGACAGACCGCAGAGCACGTCCCGTTCACCGGCGTCGAGCAGGTCCCAGGACCAGTCGACGACCGCGCGCAGCGTCTGCTGGCGGGGCAGCACGGTGCGGCTGCCGGAGGTGAGGAGGCGGAACCGGTCGTCCAGGCGGTCGGCGATCTGGCGCGGGGTGAGCATCCGCAGCCGGGCGGCGGCCAGTTCGATGGCGAGGGGCAGTCCGTCGAGGCGGCGGCAGATCTCCGCGCAGGCCCGCGCGGTCTCGGCGTCGGCGTCCACGCGGAAGTCGGGGCGGGCGGCGGCGCCCCGCTCGGCGAGCAGCTTCAGCGCGACCGGCTCGGGCAGCGGCTCCACCGGGCGCAGCAACTCCCCCGGCACGCCCAGGGGTTCGCGGCTGGTGGCGAGGATCGTCAACTCCGGGCAGCGTTCGAGGAGTTCCTCGACGAGCCGGGCGGCGGCGTCGACGACGTGCTCGCAGTTGTCGAGGATGAGCAGCATGCGGCGCCGGGCGCAGTGTTCGGCGAGCCGCTCGACGGGTTCGTCGTGCCGTTCGCCACCGGCCCGCAGCGCCTCGGCGCCCGCGCCGTACAGCACGGTCTCGCGGGCGCCGACGGCGGTGAGCACGGCCTCGGGCACGGCGGCCGGGTCGTCGACGGGGGCCAGTTCCGCGAGCCACACGCCGTCCCGGGCGCTGTGCCGGACGGTCTCGGCGGCCTCCTGCGACAGCCGGGTCTTGCCCGCGCCGCCGGGGCCGAGGAGCGTGACCAGGCGGGCCGTCGTGAGGTCGCCGCGGATCGCCTCGATGTCGGACTCCCGCCCGACGAACGAGGTGAGCCGGGCCCGCAGATTGCCCGCCGCCGGTGCCGGTGCGCTCGGCCGGGCCACCGGGGCCGCCTCCGTGCTGAGCAACTCCGCGTGCAGCGCGCGCAGTTCGGGCCCCGGGTCGGAGCCGAGCCGGTCGGCGAGGAGGCGGCGGACGTCCTCGTAGGCGGCCAGTGCCTGCGCGGTGCGGCCCGCGTCGCGCAGGGCCCGTAGCCGCAGCGCCTGGAGCGGTTCGTCGAGCGGGTGGGTGTCGCACAGGGCGGTCAGCTCGGGCAGCGCCTGTTCGGCGTGGCCCAGGGCGAGGGCGGCGGTGTGCCGGGTGCGCAGGGCGTCCAGGTGCCGGGTGTCGCAGCGGGCGGCCTCGGCGGTGCGGTCGGGCAGGTCGGCGAGGGCGGGGCCGCGCCACAGGGCGAGGGCGTCGTCGAGGATGCCGGCCGCCTTGGCGGGGTCGCCGTCGGCCAGCGCGTGCGCGCCCTCGCCGGTCAGCCGCTCGAAACGGTGCAGGTCGACGTCGTCCGGGCCCGCCGCGAGCCGGTAGCCGCCGGCCGCCGACTCGACGGCGTCCGCGCCGAGGGCCCTGCGCAACCGTCCGACCAGCGCCTGTACGGCGGCCGGGGCGTCGGCGGGCGGGTCGCCGTCCCACACCTCCTCGACCAGCAGCCCGACCGGCACGGTGCGTCCGGCCCGCAGCGCGAGCACGGTCAGCAGGGCGCGCAGCCGTGCCCCGCCGACCTGGACGGGGGTGCCGTCGGGGCGGAGTGCCTGAGTCGTGCCGAGGATGCGATAGCGCACGGGGTCCATTCTCTCCGGTACCGAGGGAAACGGGGGCGGGGGGGCAGGGGGGACGGGGGTCGGGGGCTGAGGAGGGGCTCGGGGCTCGGCGGGCTGAGGAGGGGCTCGGGGCTCGGCGGGTATTACGGGTACTACGGGCGTGCCGGGTACTACGGGTCGTACGGGCCCCCGGCGCAGACCTCCCAGGTACTACGGGTACTACAGGCCTGCCGAGTACTACGGGTCGTACGGGCCCCGCGGCGCAGGCCCGACGAGCACTACGGGTACTACGGGCCCCCGGCCCAGATCCACCCCCGATACTGCGGGTCGGACGGGCCCGGCAGCCCCACATCGCCCACCTCGCCTCGCCCCACCCCACCTCGCCCCACCCCGCATCGCCGGCCGGCCGCGCTGCCGTTCCCCCCCAGCCTCCAGGAACTGGACGGTGGTCGCGAGACGTTTTCCCCGTGTGCCCGGTACGGTCGGGCATCCCACCGTGCGCACGAGCAGCAGGGAGCCCCATGACCACCGCCACCACCCGCCCCAGCGATCGACGGGTCAGTCCCGTGTTCGTCGGCATCATGGCCGTCACGGCGGTCACCGGCTGGGCCACCTGGACCGGGTTCGCCGAGCAGCCGGGGCTCGCGGTGTTCCTGTTCGTGACGGCGGCCTGGATCGTCTCCCTGTGTCTGCACGAGTACGCGCACGCGCGCACCGCCCTGCACAGCGGTGACATCTCGGTCGGCTCGAAGGGCTACCTCACGCTGAACCCGCTCAAGTACACACACGCGCTGCTGAGCATCGTGCTGCCGGTGGTGTTCGTGATCATGGGCGGGATCGGGCTGCCCGGCGGTGCCGTGTTCATCGAGCGGGGCCGGATCAGGGGGCGCTGGCGGCACAGTCTGATCTCGGCGGCGGGCCCGCTCACGAACGTCCTGTTCGCGATCGTCTGCACGGCGCCGTTCTGGCTGGACGCGCTGGACGGCGTTCCGGCGGACTTCCGGTTCGCGCTGGCGTTCCTCGCGCTGCTCCAGGTCACGGCGGCGATCCTGAACTTCCTGCCGGTTCCGGGTCTGGACGGTTACGGGGTGCTGGAGCCGTGGCTGTCGTACGGGGTGAAGCGGCAGGTGGAGCCGTTCGCGCCGTTCGGGCTGCTGTTCGTGTTCGCGCTGCTGTGGGTGCCGTCGGTGAACACGGTGTTCTTCGGCTTCGTCGACACGATCCTGAACGGCCTGGGGATTCACGAGCTGGACAGCTACTGCGGTCAGTCGTTGTACCGGTTCTGGCAGGGGACGAACGAGTTCTGTCAGGTCAGTTCGTGACGGACCCGCGGAGCTTCTCCCGCTTGACGTAGTACCAGCACATGTTGCTGGTCAGGCCCCCGAGCAGGACCCACACGACGCCCATCGGCCAGCTGCCCCGGACGAACGAGACGGCCGCGGCGGCCACGGCGAGCACGCACAGGACGAGGGCGTAGAGGGCGAGGCGGGGCATGGCGTTCGGCTCCTGTCGGGGGACACTGCTGGCGCCCACCAGTGTCCCCCATCCGCTCACACGTCGGTGACGCGGAGCCCGGCGTGCGCCTTGTAGCGGCGGTTGACGGAGATCAGGTTCGCGACCAGCGACTCCACCTGGTGGGCGTTGCGCAGCCGGCCCGCGAAGACGCCCCGCATGCCGGCGATCCGTCCGGCCAGCGCCTGCACGATCTCGACGTCGGCGCGCTCCTCGCCGAGGACCATGACGTCGGTGTCGATCTCCTCGATCTCCGGGTCCTGGAGCAGCACGGCCGACAGGTGGTGGAAGGCGGCGGCGACCCGGGATTCGGGCAGCAGGGCGGCGGCCTGTTCGGCGGCGCTGCCCTCCTCGGGCTTGAGGGCGTAGGCGCCCTTCTTGTCGAAACCGAGCGGGTTGACGCAGTCGACGACGAGCTTGCCGACCAGTTCCTCGCGCAGGGATTCGAGGGTCTTGGCGTGGCCGTCCCAGGGCACGGCGACGATCACGATGTCGCTGCGCCGGGCGGTCTCGGCGTTGTCGGCGCCCTCGATCCCGTGGCCCAGTTCCCCAGCGGCGGCCTGGGCGCGGTCGGCGGCGCGGGAGCCGATGATCACCTGCTGTCCGGCCCGGGCGAGGCGGTAGGCGAGGCCCTTGCCCTGCGGCCCGGTCCCGCCGAGCACGCCGACGACGAGTCCGGAGACGTCGGGCAGGTCCCAGGGGTCCTTGGCGGGGGCCTTGGCCGGGGCCTTCGCGGGGGTGTGCGCACTGTCGGTAGAGGTCATGGGCCGACTTTACGTCCGGGTCCGCCGGGTGCGCCGTCCAGGTGGGCGGCGGCGGGCGCCGACGGTGTCACCGGCACGGGGGAATCGGGGGCGAACGCCGGTGCGGGGAGGGTGGGTTGGGGCAGGATGCGCGGACATGGACGCTGTACGGGTCGCGTTGTTGCGTGAAGTGCTCGCCGGGACCGAGTGGTTGGGGGCCACCCGGAGGTTCGCGGGGGCGCTGCGGGGGTCGGTGGTGTCGCACGGGGGCGGGCTGCTGCTGGTGGGCACGCCCGCGTACGAGCCATGGCATCTGGCGGCGCACCTGGTCGACGAGGCCGCCTGGTCCGGAACGCCGCAACTGGCGCCGACGCTGGTACGGCACGGGGCGCGCTCGGGTGACCCCGCTCATCTGGCCGTGGGGCTCGGGCGGCTGGCGGCGGCGCGGCGCGGGGAGACGCTCCTCGTGGTGTCGGCGGGCGGGCCGGGGGCGCCCCTGCTGGAGCGGGTGCACGATGCCCGGCGGGCCGGGGCGACGGTGCTGACGCTGGGCCCCGGCGAGGCCCCGGGCGACCCCGGCGACGGCGACCTCGCCGCGATGGCCCACGAGGCGCTGGCCGTGCCCGACGGCGGCGAACTCGACCTGGACACCGTGCAGCACCTGGTGAGCGCGGCGGCCGGTGAGCATCCGTTGCCCGCGCCGCGCGGCCGACGTGGGGTCCGGGACCGCCTCTCCCGCCTCGCCGACCAGCTGACGTCCCCACCCCCGGCACGCTGGTAACGGCGCCGCGTTCTGGGCGAGTTGGCGGGCCAACGGCTGTCCCGGCGGCCTCGTGCCGGGTCGCTCGGTCGGGCCCGGCGCCGGCCGGGTCGCTGGTGGTGAGCCTGACCAGCGGCTGGACGGCACGGGCCGATCGGCACGGGCGGATCGGCACGGGCGGATGGTGGTGCCGGCTGACTCGCCCCTGGCCCTGGCCCTGACCCTGGCCCTGACCTGGCCCGATTCGAGCTGATCCGGTCTTGGGGCGGTCAGGGTGGGGCGGGGTCAGTCGTTGCCGTTCTCATCCTTTTGGGCGTCGTGCCACTTGGGGTCGGTCTCCCATTCCAGGTTGCGTTCCTGGGCGGTCGCCATCGCGTGCCGCGCCTCCTCCGGGGTGGCGTACGGGCCGAACCGGTCCATGGCCGGGCACTCGGGACCCTCCTCGACCTTCTGGTGTTTGAGGCAGTAGAACCACTCCCCCGGTTTGCCGACGGTCCGCTTCTTGAACAACGCCATGACCTGCTCCTCTCGCCACCCACATGTTCCCCCGAGCGCGCTGGTTAGACTCGCTGGCATGTCTGGCCAGTCGCTGCTCGTACCAGGGGAGCTCTCTCCCACCCGTTCCGTGCCCGGAAACATCCGTCGCCCCGAGTACGTCGGCAAGCCCGCGCCGACCCCGTACACCGGGCCGGAGGTGCAGACCCCGGAGACGGTCGAGGCGATGCGGGTCGCCGGGCGGATCGCCGCGCGGGCGATGGCCGAGGCGGCCAGGGCGATCGCGCCGGGTGTCACCACGGACGCGTTGGACAAGGTGGCGCACGAGTACATGTGCGACCACGGCGCCTACCCCTCGACGCTCGGCTACCGGGGCTTCCCCAAGTCGCTGTGCACCTCCCTCAACGAGGTGATCTGCCACGGCATCCCCGACTCGACGGTGTTGCGCGACGGCGACATCATCAACCTCGACGTCACCGCGTACATCGGCGGCGTGCACGGCGACAACAACGCGACGTACCTGGTCGGCGATGTCGACGAGGAGAGCCGGCTGCTCGTGGAGCGGACCCGGGAGTGCCTCGACCGTGCCATCAAGGCAGTCCGGCCGGGACGTCAGATCAACGTCATCGGGCGGGTCATCGAGTCCTACGCCAGGCGGTTCGGGTACGGCGTGGTCCGGGACTTCACCGGGCACGGGATCAACTCCTCGTTCCACTCCGGGCTGATCGTCCCGCACTACGACAGCCCGCACGCGACGACGGTCATGCAGCCGGGGATGACGTTCACCATCGAACCGATGCTGACGCTGGGGACGATCGACTACGACTGGTGGGACGACGGCTGGACGGTCGTCACGAAGGACCGGCTGCGCACGGCCCAGTTCGAGCACACGCTCGTCGTCACGGACTCCGGCGTGGAGATCCTGACCCTCCCCTGAGCCCCCCGGTCGCGGCGTCCAGGACCCGCCCCCTGATGGAGGCGGGTCTTTTCTTGTACGCTTTTACCGACAGGACGTCGGCAAAAGCCTTGACTTAGGTAAGGCTTACCTTAGAGGATGCGGTTCATGGAGTCCTTCTCGACAGTCATCCGTACCGCGTCCCACCAGCAGCACGTGGAGGCGGAGACCTCGACGTTCATGAGCGATCTGCTCGGCGGCCGGCTCGGCGTCGACGCGTACGCGCGCTACACCGAGCAACTGTGGTTCGTGTACGAGGCGCTGGAGGCCGGGGCCGAGCGGCTGGCGTCCGATCCGGTGGCAGGCCCGTCCATCCGGCCCGAGCTGTTCAGGCGCGGGGCGCTGGAGCGGGACCTCGCGCATCTGCGGGGCGCCGGATGGCAGGACGCGGTGTCCGCGCTGCCTGCCACGCGGGCGTACGCGGAGCGGGTGCGGGAGTGCGCCGAGCAGTGGCCCGCCGGATACATAGCGCACCACTACACGCGCTACCTCGGTGACCTCTCCGGCGGCCAGATCATCCGGGACAAGGCCGAGAAGACCTGGGGGTTCGCCAAGAAGGGCGACGGGGTCCGGTTCTACGTGTTCGAGGGCATCGACAACCCGGCGGCCTTCAAGCGCGGCTACCGGGAACTGCTGGACGGCGTCCTCGCGGACGATCTGGAGAAGCAGCGCATCGTCGCGGAGTGCAAGCGCGCGTTCTCCTTGAACACCGGGGTCTTCGCGGCCCTGGGCGAGGAGTTCAGGCTCTCCGCCTGAGAGGCGACGCGCACGCGGGGGTGCGGGGCGCTCAACCGGCCCCGCACCCCCGCGTCTTGCTGCGCCCGCCGGAGCAACTCCGGCCGCCCGCACCGCCGTTGGACGCCCTCTTCGGCCGGGTGGTCGTTCCGTCAGGGCTTGTGGCGGGAGTCCTCGCGGTACTCCTGGGCGTGGGCGCGGACGGCGGGCGGCAGGTCTCCGGCGGCGAGGTCGGCGAGGGTGACGTGTTCGAGGACCCGGCGCAGGCTGGTGCGCACCGCCCGCCACACATCGGGCAGCACCTCGGCCGCGCCGGGGTAACTCAGCCCCGTCAGCGGCAGATCGCGCACGCTGACCAACGGGCCCTCGACGGCGCGCAGGACGTCGGCGAGGGTGATCTCGGCTGCGGGGCGGGCGAGTTCGTAGCCGCCGTCGCGGCCCCGGACGCTGACGACGAGCCGGTGGTGGCGCAGTTCGCGCAGGATCAGCAGCAGGAACCGGACGGGGATGTCCTGGGCCTCCGAGAGCTGTTCCGCCGACACGGTGGCGCCCTCGACGCGAGCGAGTTCCGCCATGGCACGCAGCGCGTAGTCCGCCTTCGCCGTAATCCGCATGGCCAGAACTCTCCCACATCGGAACGGCGTTGCCCCCGCCCCGTCACCACGGGGCAACCCCTACTCACAGGGGAGTAGGGGTTGCCCCGTACCCCCTGGCCCCGCTTCAATACTTCAGCAAATCGATTAACTTAAAAGCGATTTCGCGGAGGATGGCATGCGAAGCTCACAGCTCAGCGGCCGATGTACGCCGCAACTCCCGGCCCACGCCCCGCACACGGTGGCGATCGTCGGAGCGGGCGCCGCCGGAACCCTGGTCTCCGTCCGGCTGTGCGAGGGCGCCGTCCGCTCCCGCACCGCGCTGACGGTCGTGCTGATCGACCCGGCGCCCACCCCCGGCGCCCTCACCCCCTTCGCCACCCAGGACCCCCGGCATCTGCTGAACGTCCCTGCGGGCAAGATGAGTTGTGACCCCGACGACCCGTCCGGCTTTGTGCGCTGGACGGCCCAGCACTCCCCCGCGCCGGCCGGTGCGGGGGAGTTCGTGCCTCGGGGCTGGTTCGGCGCCTACCTCGCCGACACCCACGCCCGGCAGGTCGAACGCGCCCGGGGCGTGGTCACCGTGCGCCGGGTGCGGGCGACGGCGACCGGGTGCCGCCGGTCGGGCGAGACGGCGTTGCTGACCCTGTCGGACGGCTCGGTGCTGCGGGCCGACAGCGTGGTCGTCGCCACCGGCCCCGGGCGCCCCGGCACCGGCTGGACGCCGGACGCGCTGCGGGAGTCGGCGCGGTTCGTGGCGGACCCCTGGCTGCCGGGCGCGCTGGACGGCGCGCGGGCCGGGGACGGTGACGTCCTGCTGGTGGGGACCGGTCTGACGGCGGTCGACGCGGCCCTCGTCCTGGAACGCGCCGGGCGCCGCGTGCACGCCGTCTCGCCGAGCGGGCGGCTCCCCCAGACGCACGCCGTCCGGGCGCTGCCGCCGGTCGCACCCGCCGTGCCGCCGAACGGACTCGGCCTGCCGGAGCTGCGCCGGGCGGTCCTCGCGCATCTGCGGACCACGGCCCGCACGCACGGTGACTGGCGCCCGGGACTTGACGGGCTGCGGTCGCTGACCGCGCCGATGTGGCAGGGCCTGTCGGCCGCCGAACGCAAGGAGTTCCTGGTCAGGGACGTGTCCTGGTGGAACACCCACCGGCACCGGATGCCCCCGCAGAGCGCCGAGGCGGTGGCCCGGCTGCGCCGGTCGGGGCGGCTGCGGGTGCGCGCCGGGCGCCCGGTCGCCGTCCGGGAGAACGACGGTCTCCTCGACGTCACCCTCGCCGACGGCGGCCGCCTGAGCGTGAGGTGGGTCGTGAACTGCACCGGCCCCGGCGGCGACGACCCGTTCTTCGGCGCCCTGCACCGGGCCGGTCTCGCCGACCCGAACCCGCTGGGCCTGGGCTGGTCGACGGCGTCGGACGGCAGGCTGCGCGGCACGGACGGCGCCGCGTCAGACCTGCTGTGGACGCTGGGCACGCACCGGCGGGGCGAGTTGTGGGAGAGCACGGCACTGCCGGAGATCCGGGAGCAGGCGTCCGTGGTCGCCGGGGCGGTCCTGGACCGGGCCGGGCGCGGGCGCGGGCGGGTCGGGCGGCGGCGCCCGTGCGACCGGGCGGGGCTGCCGGTGAGCGCCTCCGCGGAGGCGGCGGCCTCCTACCGGCGCGGGCTCGACGCGCTGATGAAGGTCCGCGCGGGCGCCGACCGGGCGTTTAAGCGGGCCGCCGACCTCGACCCCGGGTTCGCGCTGGCGCACGCGGCGCTGGCGCTGCTCGGCCACGAGGGCGGCGCGGACGTCTCCGTGCCGGACGCGCTGGCGCGGGCCAGGCAAGCGGTGCGCGAGCGCGGCGACGAACGGGAACGGGCGCTGGTCGAGGTGATCGGCCGCCGGATCACCGGGCCCGCAGGGGACGGGGACGCGGCGCTGCTGCGGCACCTCGACGACCATCCGCGTGACATCCTCGCGCTGAGCGCGGCCGTGCCGACCATCGCGTTCTCCGGCGTCACGGATCTGCGCCAGGAGGCGACGGCGCTGGTCGAGCGGACCACCGACGCCCACGAGGGGCACTGGTTCCACACCTCGCTGCTCGCCTTCGTCCGGCAGGAACAGGGCGACTTCCACACGGCCGGGGAACTCGCGCTGCGCTCCCTCGCCGACGAACCGACGGCGGGCAACGCGGCCCACGCCCTGGCCCACGTCCACTACGAGACCGGCGCGCACGGCGAGGGCCGGCGCTGGCTGGACGGCTGGATCGCCCGGCAGGGCAAGGGCACCCTGCACCGCGCCCACTTCTCCTGGCACGCGGCCCTGCACGAACTGGCGTTGCACGACGCGACGGCGGTACAGCGGCGCTGGACGGCCCAGTTGGCGCCGTCGCGGGTGCGCGGCACCCGGGCGCTGGTCGACTCGGCGTCGCTGCTGTGGCGGGCGTGGCTGGCGGAGTGCTGGCCGGGCCCGGTCCCGATCGACGGCGTCCTCGCGGCGGTGACGACGGCGGCGGTGGAACGCCCGGTGACGCCGTTCGGCGGGCTGCACGGAGCGGTGGCGCTGGCCGCCGCCGGGGACCTCTCGGCGCTGGGGCGGCTGCGGCAGTACGCGGCGGGCCATGGCGACGCGGTGTTCCGTGAGGTGGTCGCGCCGCTGTGCGGGGCGCTGACGCTGGTCGTCGAGGAGCAGTGGGTGCCGGCGGCGGCGGAGTTGCGCGCGGTGCTGCCGGGGCTGCCCCGGGTGGGTGGCAGCGCGGCCCAGCGGGAGGTGGTCGAGGAGACCCTGCTGTACGCGCTGGTGCGGGCCGGGCGCGGGGCGGCGGCGGGGCGGCTGCTGACGGAACGGCTGGACCGGCGCCCGTCCCCTCTGGACCGACACCGACTGGACTGCACGGTGAGCGGAACCGGGCGTTCCGTCATGACACCGGCCGAGGACCACCCGGTACCGGTGGGCTCGGGCGTGCCGGTGGCTTCGGGCGTGCCGGTGGGCTCGGGCGTGCCGGTGGCTTCGGGGCAGGGGGCGGCGGGATAGCCACGGTGGGGTCCCTCCGGCCCCGCCCCTGGGGAATCTCCCCTACCTCTCCAGGTGGACCCTGCCGCCGACCTCCACCCAGCCCCCCGGCTGCGGCGCCGTCAGCAGTTGGGAGCCCGCGCCCTGCGTGATGTTGAGGGCGCGGCCCAGCTGGTCCGTGAGGAGGATCGCCGCCGCGCCCGTCGCCTCGTCCTCGTCGATGCCGTCATCGCGGCCGGGAAAGGCACGGGCGCGGATACGCCCCGCGGCCTCGTCCTCCCAGGACCACGCGTAGATCCACTCGCCCGGCGGCGGCACCTCCAGGGCGTCCACCTCGCCCGGCGTCGGGTATTGGCGCAGGGTCCGGGGCGGCGCCCACTCCGCGCGGGCCTCGATCCAGCTGAACTCCCCGTCGAGGCGGGCGCCGACCACCCCGGCCGGGGTGACCAGTTCGGGGACGTCGAGGAGCCAGGCGGTGCCGACGCAGGGGTGACCGGCGAAGGGGAGGCGCAGGGTGGGCGTGTAGATGTCGATGACGCCGCGCTCGGGGTCGTCCACGAACACCGTTTCGCTGAAGCCGAGTTTGGCGGCGAGTTCCTGCCGGTCGGCGCGGTCCGGGAGGTGGGAGCCCTCACGGATGACGCCCAACTCGTTGCCGTATCCGCCCTTCGGGCCGCAGAAGACACGCAGTACGTCGTAGTCGGTCACGCGGAAATTTAAGCATCCTGGAGGGAACGCGGGAGGGCGGGAACGGGGTGCGCGCTCGCCCGCCCGCCCCGCTCACCGCCCTTCCCGCTCACCGCCCTTCCCGCTCACCGCTACTCCACCGGGCGCCTGCGGCGGACCGCGAGGACCACGCCCGCGCCCGCCGCGATCGTCACCGCGGCGGCCGTACCGAGGGCGGCGACCGGGATGTCGGAGCCGGTCGCGGCGAGCCCGCCGGTGACGCCGCCCGTGGTCGAGCCGGTGCCGCCGGACACCGAGCCGCCCCCGGTCGTGCCGGAGACCTCGCCGGAACCGCCGGAACTCCCCGACCCGGTACCGCCCGTCGAGCCGTCACCGGACGGCAGTTCCGCGTCCGCGCTCAGCGCCACCGACAGGTCGACCGGGTCGAGTGCGGTACCGGCCTGGTAGTAGCCGCTGAACGCCTTGGCCCCGGCCTCGGTGAGGGTCGCCGTGACGTCGTCAACGGTGATCACGTCGTCCTTCGCGGTCAACTCCCCGGAGTCCGACTTGAGTTCGGCGAGGACCACGTCCTGCGTCGTCGTGCCGAGGCTCGTCACGTCCGCGCTGAGCTGACCCGAGCCGTCGGCGAGCTTCACATGGAGGTCGCTGAGGGTCAGGTCGAGGGCGTAACTGCCGTTCGTCTCATGGCCCTTGAAGTTCACGGCGCCCTCGAAGGCGGCCGAGAGGCTGTCGGGACCCTTGTCGCCCCTGTCGTAGGAACCGGTCGCGTTGACGAAGGTGAACGCCCCGTTGCCCGTGGCCTGCGTCGCGCCGCCGGACGCGGTGATCTTCCCGTTGGCCACCCCGCCGACCACATAGCTGCGGAAGGATTCCTTGACGCCCCAGCCGAGCCGCCCGTTCACGACCTCGCCCTCGGCGGCGGGTTCGGTCGCCGTCGCCGACGGGCTCGCGCTCGAACTCGCGCTGGGAGAGGGGCTGTTCGGGGTCGGTGAGGTCTCCGGGGCGGTCGGGGTCGGCGACGGCGAGGTGTCCCCGGTGGGCGACGGCGTCGAGGTCGGCGCCGGTGAGGTCGACGCCGTCGGCCGGACGACGGTCAGGGGGTCGCCGGCCGCGTTCTCGTAACCGGCGCTGCCGAAGACGTCCGCGGCCTGCTTGGTGAGGGTGGTCGCCATCTCCTTCATGCTCTGGGTGACGGTGACCGTGGCGAGCGGCACGTCGTCCGTGGTCGTGCCGTCCTTGGTCACATCGGCGGTGATCTCGGCGTCCTTGCTGTCGAACTTCACGTCCGACAGGGTGATGTCGAAGCCGTGCAGTTTCGACTGGATCGTCAGGCCGCCCTGGAAGGCGAGGTCCACGGTGTGGCCCGTCGCGTCGTAGGTGCCCGCGCCCTCGACGAAGGTGAACGCCCCGTTGTCGGCCGCCTGCGTCGCCCCGGCCGACGGCGTGAAGGTTCCCATGGCGAAACCGGTCACATAGGTGCGGTACGACTGCTTGATGCCCCACGTCAACTCGTAGCCGCTGAGCGGCACTTCAGCCGCCGAGGCGGTCGTCGCCCCGGCCGTGGCCAGCACGGTGGCCCCGAGCACGGCGGCGGTCGCGACGGCGGCGGCGAGCGCGACGGAACGCCGCCGTCTGCCGGCGAGGACGGCCGAGGTGGCCGAGGTGGCTGGGGTGTCAGGTGTCGCCGGGTTGGCTCGCATGACGGGGTTCTCCTTGGGAGTGGCCCACCCGACGAGGGGCGGGTGCAGTGAAGTGCGGGGGGTGCGGTCAGGCTTGCGGGGGCTCGGGGGCGGTGCCCTTGTCCGGGGAGCCGCCGTCGGGGGTGGCCTCCACCGCGACCCGTGTCCGGCGGGCCCTGATGGCCAGGTACGCCGCTCCCGCCAGCAGCAGCGCTCCCGCCGCCAGGCTCACCGGCAGGGTCGGGAAGGCGTCCTCGCTCGACGTGCCGGAGACCGGCTCGGGTGAGGCCTCGGTGGTCGACGTAGCAGACGGGGAGGGGGAGTTGGTGGGGGTCGGCGTGGCGCCCAGGTCGGGGAGGGGCGGCAGCTTCGCGTCGTCGGTGAGGGCGACGGCGAGGGAGACCGGGTCCATCGCGGTGCCGGGCTGGTACATGGCGCCGAACGCCTTCGCGCCCTCGGCCGTCAACGTGGCCGGTGCTTCGGTGAGTTGGGCGAGACCGTCGGCCGACTTCAGGCTCTTGGCCTCGAAGGTGACCAGCGCGACCTTCTTACCGGTGAAGTCGGCGCCGGTCACGTCCGCGGAGAGCGTGCCCTTCCCGTCCTCGACGGCCACCCGCACCCCGCTGAACCGCAGATCCAGCCCGTGGGCGCCGGTGAACGCGACGGCTCCCGCGAACGCCGCCTTCAACTCGCCCTTCTCGTAGGTGCCTTCGCCCTTCGGGAAGCGGAAGAGGGCGCCGCCGTCCTGGGCGCCGTCGGACAGGGTCCACTCGCCCTGGGCGATGTCGCCGGTGACGTACTCGCGGAAGGTGCGGCGCACACCCCAGTCGACGGCGCCGTCCTTCACCTCGTCGCCCGACGTCTCCCTCTTCTCCGGCTTCTTCTCCGGCGACGTGGAGGCCTTCGGGGTGCTGGTCGGCGTCGGGGTGGAGGCGGCGGCCCGGACGTCGGCCGTGAGGCTCACCGGGTCCAGGGCGGTTCCGGCGGTGTAGTAACCGGCGAAAGAGGCGGCGCCCTGGGAGGTGAGGGTGGCGGGGAGGTTGGTGAGGACGACCTCGTTGCCGTCGCCGTGCATGTCGATGGAGCCCAGGGACAGGGCGGCGAAGGGGACCTGGCTGGACGTGGTGACCTTGCCGGTGTCCTTCGCCTTGCTGACGATGTCCACGGACAGCGTGCCCGTGGAGCCGGAGATGCTCACCGTGGGGCGGCTGATGGTGAGGTCGAGCTGGTAGACACCGGCGTCGGTGCGGTGCCCGAGGAAGTGCACGCCGCCCGAGAAGCCCGCCCGGAACGACCCCGCCGCACCGTCGTAGCTGCCGCTCGCCGAGTGGAACCGGAATCCGGCGCTGCCGACCGTGGCCGCGCCGCCGGTGAGGGAGTAACTCCCCTTGGCTATCGGCCCGGTGACATAGGACTGGAACGACGATTTGATGCCCCAGTCGAGCCGGCCGCCCTGCACGGTGCGGCTCGCGGCGTGCGCCGTGGACACAGGGAGCAGGGCGCCCAGGACGGCCGCGCAGAGCACGGTCACCAGGGCACGTAGACGCGCGGGCATGGGGAGTCCTCCGGATACGACAGCCGGTAGCGAGCAAAGGTAAGGCTAACCTAAGCTTTACCGAAGCCCTACGGCAGTGGCCGACAGAGAGGAACGGACCAGACAGTGCGACGCTTGCGCACACGACTGGCGGGAGCACTGGTGTCCGTGCTCACCCTGACCCTGACCGCGACCGCCTGCGGTGGACCGGCGGACACGGGTTCCGCCGCCAACTCCCCTACCACAAAGGCCACGTTGGCCGCCGCCAACCGGGTCGAGCCGTTGACCGGCACCGCCCGCCCCGACCTCCCCGTCACCGTCGGGTCTGCCGACGGGAAGAAGGTGACCGTCGAGCGGGCCGACCGGATCGTGCCGCTCTCCGGCAGCCTGAGCGAGATCGTGTTCACCCTCGGCCTCGGCAGCCGGGTCGTCGCCCGGGACATCACCGCGACCTTCGAGCAGGCGGCGAAGCTGCCCGTGGTGACCCGCGCCCATGACGTCTCCGCCGAGGGCGTGCTCTCCCTCAAGCCCGATCTGGTGCTCGCCGAGACCACCACCGGGCCTTCCGAGGCCATGGACCAGATCCGCGCCGCCGGCATCCCGATCGTGGTGGTCTCCCCCGCGCAGGGTCTCGACGACGTCGCCACCCGCATCGGCGCGGTCGCTAACGCCCTCGGGGTACCGGCGGCCGGGAAGCGGCTCACCGCGCGGTCGGAGGCCCGTATAGCCACCGTCCGCAAGGGAGTTCCCCGGGAGACGAAGAAGCCGCGGGTCGCCTTCCTCTATCTGCGCGGCTCCGCCTCCGTCTATCTGATCGGCGGCAAGGGCTCGGGCGCCACCTCGCTCATCGAGGCGGCGGGCGGCGTCGACGCCGGGGCCGCGTCGGGGCTGACGAAGGACTTCACCGCGATCACCAGCGAGGCCCTGGTGAAGGCCGCGCCGGACGCGATTCTCGTCATGAGCAAGGGACTTGAGTCGGTCGGCGGCATCGAGGGACTGGTCAGGATTCCCGGCGTCGCCCAGACCCCGGCCGGGCTCGACCGCCGGGTCGTCTCCGTCGAGGACGGCGTCCTGCTCAACTACGGCCCCCGCACCGACCAGGTCCTCACCTCCGTCGTCGCACAGCTCTACGGCAAGGGCGGCGACGCCCGATGACCGTGCTGGACAAGGCAGTTGAGGGCGATGTCACCGCGCCCGTCCGGCGTCGGCGGCCCACCGGGGCGCTGCTCACCGGCGCGCTGGTCGTCGCGTTGGTGGTGCTGATCCCCGTCGCCGCCTCCCTCGGCGCCTACCCGGTGCCGGTCGGCCATGTGCTGGCCTCCGTGCGGCACCATGTCGGGCTCGGCGGCGGGGAGTTGGACCGGGTCGCGGAGTCGGTGCTGTGGAACGTGCGGTTCCCGAGGATCGTCCTCGCGCTGCTGGTCGGCGCCTCCCTCGGGTGCGCCGGGGCCCTGATGCAGGGGGTGTTCGGCAACCCGCTCGCGGAACCGGGGGTGATCGGCGTCTCGTCCGGTGCGGCGGTGGGCGCGGTCGCGGTGATCGCGTTCGGCATCGACTTCCTCGGCACCTGGACGGTGTCGCTCTTCGCCTTCGCCTCCGGGCTCGTGACCGTGCTCCTCGTGTACGCGATGTCCCGGTCAGGGGGGCGCACCGAGGTCGTCACGCTGATCCTGACCGGCATCGCGGTGAACGCGTTCGCGGGGGCGCTGATCGGCCTGTTCCTCTTCTTCGCGGACACCGCCGCGATCAACCAGATCACCTTCTGGCAGCTCGGTTCGCTCTCCCAGGCGACCTGGCCGAAGGTGCTCGCGGTGCTGCCGTGCGCGGCGATCGGCCTGGGGATAGCGCCCCTGTACGCCCGCCGTCTCGACCTCCTCTCGCTCGGTGAACGCCCGGCCCGGCACCTCGGCGTGGACGTGGAGCGGCTGCGGATCGTGCTGGTGCTGGTGATCGCGCTGCTGACGGCGGCCGCGGTGAGCGTCTCCGGGATCATCGGCTTCGTCGGCCTGGTCGTGCCGCATCTGCTGCGAATGGCGGCGGGCCCCGGGCACCGGTTGCTGGTGCCGGCGAGTGCGGTGCTGGGCGCGCTGGTCCTGCTCGCCGCCGACCTCACGGCCCGCACGGTGGCCGCCCCCGCCGAACTTCCCCTCGGCGTCCTCACCGCCCTGCTCGGCAGCCCCTTCTTCTTCTGGCTGCTGCGCAGAACCCGCCGCAGACAAGGGGGTTGGGCATGACAGCCCCGCCGAGCCACCTCCCGCGACGACGCCTGCACCACCGTTCCCCTCGTACGGAACGGCGCCTGCACCACCGTTCCCCTCATGCGCAACGACGCCTGCACCACCGTTCCCCTCATGCGGAACGACGCCTGCACCGCCGTTCCGCCGCCTCGCAACGACCCCTGCACCGCCGTTCCTCCTCCAAGGACCCCGTATGAGACGCCTCCTGCGGTCGCGACCCGCGCCGCCCTCTCCCGCCGCTCCCGGTGATCTGCTCGCCGAGGCCGATGCCGTGTGCGTGCGGCTCGGGGGCCGGGATGTCCTGGACGGGGTCGGTCTCGGGGTGCGGGCCGGTGAGGTGTTGGCGTTGGTCGGGCCCAACGGGGCCGGGAAATCAACCCTGTTGGGAGTGCTCGCCGCCGATCTCCCGGTCGTCTCCGGTGTCGTGCGCATCGACGGCCGCCCGGTCACGGAGTGGTCCGCGCCCGAACTCGCGCTGCGGCGGGCGGTGTTGCCGCAGTCGGCGGCGCTGTCGTTCCCGTTCACGGTCGAGGACGTCGTGCGGATGGGGCGGGCACCGCACGACGCCTCCCCCGCCGAGGACGATCTCGCGGTGGCCGGTGCGATGGCCGCGACCGAGGTGACCGGCTTCGCGGACCGCCCGTTCTCCGCGCTGAGCGGCGGGGAACGCGCCCGGGTCGCGCTGGCCCGGGTCCTCGCCCAGCAGACGCCGTTGCTGCTGCTCGACGAACCGACCGCCGCCCTGGACCTCAAACACCAGGAGCTGGTGCTGCGGCTGTGCCGGGAGCGGGCGCGGGCCGGGGACGCCGTGGTGGTCGTGCTGCACGATCTGGGGCTCGCCGCCGCCTACGCGCACCGGGTGGCGGTGCTGCACGCCGGACGGGTCGCCGCCGACGGGCCGCCCGGTGAGGTGTGCACGCGGGCGCTGCTGTCCCGGGTCTACGACCAGCCGGTGGACGTGCTCCCGCACCCGCGCACCGGCGCGCTCCTGATCACCCCTCAGCGGGACCTTTGAGTTCCCTTTGACCACCACTTGGCGCGCATTTTGAGCCACCGTGATCGGCTTGTGCCCCGTCACCCCACATGAGAGCTGAATCACCGCATGGGCGGGTATCACCTACCCGAGGCTTGGATAAGTTAGGCGAGCCTCACCAATCCCGGGTGAGCCCGGAACCGCGATTTCTCGCCACCTCTTGGAGCCCGTATGCGAGCCGTCAGACTCTCGTTCGTGACCGCCGCCGCCACCGCGGCGGCCCTGACCGCGGTCACCGGCTGCACCGAGAAGAGCACCGGCGACGGTGACGGCGCGATCCAGGTGACCGCCGCCGACACGACGTGCGACACCTCGACGAAGTCCGTCCCGGCCGGGCAGGTGACGTTGAAGATCGCGAACTCGGGTTCGCGGGCGACCGAGGTGGAGATCCTCTTCCCGGACGACCGGATCGTCTCCGAGAAGGAGAACATCGGCCCCGGCACCAAGTACACGCTGACCGCCGAGGTGAAGGCCGGTGCGTACGAGATCGCGTGCCGCCCGGGGATGAAGGGGCACGGGGTGCGGCAGAAGCTGACCGTGACCGGCGGCAAGGTCGCCAAGCGGGACCCGAAGCTGGACCAGGCCGTGGCCGCCTACCGCGCGTACGCGCAGGAGCAGGCGGACGCGACGATCCCGAAGGTGGAGACGTTCGCGAACGCCGTCAAGGCGGGCGATCTCACGGCCGCGAGGAACGCGTTCGCGCCGTCCCGGGTCGGCTGGGAGCGCACCGAGCCGATCGCGGAGTCGTTCGGCGACATCGACCCCAAGACCGACACCCGCGCCGACGGCCTGGAGGCCGGGCAGAAGTGGACCGGCTGGCACCGCCTGGAGAAGTCGCTCTGGGAGGACAAGAAGATCGGCGCCACCGAGAAGTCCCTCGCCGCCGAACTCGTCACCGACCTGAAGGACTGGCAGCAGCGGGTCGGCAAGGCCGAGATCACCCCGACCTCGATGGCCAACGGCGCCAAGGAACTCCTCGACGAGGTCGCCACCAGCAAGGTCACCGGCGAGGAGGACCGTTACTCGCACACCGACCTGAGCGACTTCCAGGCCAACGTCGACGGCGCGCAGAAGGCGTACGAGCTGCTCAAGCCGGTGGTGCGGAAGAACGACGCGGCGCTCACCACCGAACTCGACAAGGAGTTCGCGGCGTTGGACACACTGCTCGACACGTACCGCTCGACGTCGACGTCGGACGGGTTCGAGCCGTACGACAAGGTCGGCAAGGCGCAGCGCAAGGAGCTGTCGGACCAGGTCAACGCCCTGGCCGAGCCGCTGTCCAAGCTCGCCGCCGCTGTCGTGAAGTAGGCGTGGCCATGACCGAGACTCAGGATGCGGGGGCGTCGGCGTCCCCTTCGCGGCGGGCGCTGATCGGCTGGGGCGGGGCCGGGCTCGCGCTCGGCGCCGTCGCGGCGGGCGGTGCGGTGGCGCTGGCCGGGGAGAGCGACGACGCCGATCCCACCGGCGGCGCGGTCGCCTTCCACGGCGCGCACCAGGCGGGGATCGCCACGCCGGTGCAGGACCGGCTGCACTTCGCCGCGTTCGACGTGAAGACCGACGACCGCGCGGAGTTCGTGCAGTTGCTGAAGGACTGGACGGCGGCGGCGCGGCGGCTGACGGCCGGGCACACCGTCGGCGACGGCGCGTACGGCGGGCTCGCGGAGGCGCCGCCGGACGACACAGGCGAGGCGCTGGGGCTCACACCGTCGCGGCTGACGTTGACGATCGGTTTCGGGCCGACGCTCTTCGACCGCTTCGGCCTCAAGGACAGCCGTCCCGCCGCCCTCGTCGACCTGCCGAAGTTCCCCGGCGACAACCTCGACGCGACCCGCACCGGCGGCGACCTGTGCGTGCAGGCCTGCGCCGATGATCCGCAGGTCGCCGTGCACGCGATCCGCAACCTGGCCCGCATCGGCTTCGGCACCGTCGCCGTGCGCTGGTCCCAACTGGGCTTCGGGAAAACGTCGTCGACGACCCCGAACGCCCAAACCCCCCGCAATCTCATGGGGTTCAAGGACGGCACGCGCAACATCGCGGGCACCGAGACGGACCGTCTGAAGAAGTACGTGTGGGCCGGTGCCGGGGACGGACCGGCCTGGATGACCGGCGGCTCGTATCTCGTGGCCCGGCGTATCCGCATGAACATCGAGACGTGGGACCGGAGTTCGCTCCAGGAGCAGGAGGACGTGTTCGGCCGCGACAAGGGCACCGGCGCCCCGGTCGGCAAGGCGAAGGAACACGACCAGCCGTTCCTGAAGGCGATGAAACCGACCGCGCACGTCCGTCTCGCGCACCCCGACTCCAATCACGGCATCACCATCCTGCGCCGGGGCTACTCCTTCACCGACGGCACCGACGGCCTCGGCCGGCTGGACGCGGGGCTGTTCTTCCTCGCCTACCAGCGTGATGTGCGCGAGGGGTTCATCCCGCTCCAGCGCAGCCTGTCCGCGAAGGACGCGCTCAACGAGTACATCCAGCACGTGGGTTCGGCGGTCTTCGCCGTGCCGCCGGGCGTCCGCGACCAGGACGACTGGTGGGGCCGCACGTTGTTCACCAAGGAGGCGTAGGGCCGTGTTCTCCAACTATCTGATCGGCCTGCGTGAGGGCCTCGAAGCCAGTCTCGTCGTCTGCATCCTGATCGCCTACCTGGTCAAGACCGGGCGGCGGGACGCGCTGAAGCCGATCTGGACCGGCATCGCCGTCGCGATCGTCCTCGCCCTGGGCTTCGGCTGCGTCCTCGAATTCGGTTCCCAGGAGCTGACGTTCCAGGCGCAGGAGGGGCTCGGCGGCTCGCTGTCGGTCATCGCGGTGGGCCTGGTGACGTGGATGGTGTTCTGGATGCGGCGCACCGCCCGGCACCTCAAGGCGGAGCTGCACGGCAAGCTGGACGCGGCCCTCGCGATGGGCACCGGCGCCCTGGTCGCGACGGCGTTCCTGGCGGTGGGCCGGGAGGGTCTGGAGACGGCCCTGTTCGTGTGGGCGTCGGTGCACGCGGCCGGTGACGGCACCCCGCGTCCGCTGGTCGGGGCGGCGCTCGGCCTGGCCACGGCGGTGTTCCTCGGCTGGCTGTTCTACCGGGGCGCGCTGCGGATCAACCTCGCGAAGTTCTTCACCTGGACCGGCGGCATGCTGGTGGTCGTCGCGGCGGGCGTGCTGGCGTACGGCTTCCACGATCTCCAGGAGGCCAACCTGCTGCCGGGCCTGACCGACCTGGCGTTCGACATCAGTGGCACGATCCCGCCGGACAGCTGGTACGGCACGCTCCTGAAGGGTGTCTTCAACTTCCAGCCCGACCCGACAGTCCTCCAGGTCACGGTGTGGCTGCTGTACCTGGTCCCGACGCTCGCCGTGTTCTTCGCCCCGGTAGGGTTCGCCTCCGGGAAGGGGAAGGTGGAGCAACCTGATGAGCAGGGATCGCGGCCCTCGCAGGCCCCGCAGTCTTGACCGGCGCGTACCGCGGCTCGACCGGCGTGTACTGATGGCGGCCACGGCGTTGGCGTTGTCGTTGACGGCGAGCGGGTGCGTGGTGGTCCACGGGGAGCGGGTCGTGCTCCCCTCGACCACCCGCGCCGAGGCCGCGAAGGCGCTCCAGCAGTTCACCGCCGCGTACAACAAGGCCGATGCGGCGTACGACAGTTCACTCGACGCCGACCATGTGACCGGGGCGCTCGGGGACATCGACGCGGCCCGGTTGAAGGCCGGTCACGCCAACAGTCCGAGCGGCAACGCGGCGCACACTCCGCTGGAGTTCAGCGACGTCACGTACACGATCCCGGAGAAGGCAGGTTGGCCGCGCTGGTTCGTGGCGGAGGCGCAGGGCAACAAGGGCGGAACGTCGCACTGGTTGATGGTGTTCACCCGGCACGGTCTCCATGAGACGTGGCAGGTCGCCTACTTGACGTTGATCGCGCCGAACGCGCTGCCCGAGATCAAGAAGAACGCCGCCGGCTGGGCCGAGAACGTCCCCGCGAACTCCCCCGAACTCGCCGTCCCGCCCGGCGAGTTGAGCAAGGACTACGCGACGTATCTGAAGAGCGGCGGGCAGACCTTCGCCGCCGGGCCGCACACCGACCAGTGGCGCGCGCAGCGCCAGAAGGCGGGCAAGCGGCCGGGGCTCACCACGCAGTACATCGACGAGCCGCTGACCGACGGCGACTACGCCCCGTTGGCGCTGCGCACCGAGGACGGCGGCGCGCTGGTGTTCTTCACCACCCGGCGCTACGAGAAGCAGACGGCGTTCACCGGCACGTCGATCCCCACGCCGAACGCGAATGTGCAGGCGCTCACGACCGGCGAGATCAAGCAGTCGCTGACGATGGAGTTCATGTCGAACGGCGTGGCCGTCGACCCCGTCAAGGGCGCGTCGAACGACAAGGTGAGCATCGTGTCCCGCCTGGAGGGTCTGACGTCGGCCGAGGGCGGCTGAGGGTCAGCGGCGCATCGGCCAGCCCGCGCCGACCTGGTCGTGGTCGGCGGGGTCGCTCTCCCGTCCGGCGTACCGGGCGCAGGCGTCGGTGAGGGTTTCGAGGAGGCTCAGCGGGTCGGGCAACGGGTGTTCCGGGCCGCGCACCCAGTGCACGGACTGGCCGTCGTCGCCCGGGAGTCGGGCGGGCGGGACCAGCACATAGGAGCCTCGGCAGTGCCAGCGAAGACCGGGGTGTTCGTCGGCGGTCTCGGGGTGGCAGTCCAGCTCGCACGGCCACCACTCGTCCTCGTCCTCGGGGGTGCCCCGGGTGAGGGTGAAGAACAGCAGCCGCCCGTCGTCGCTCTCGGCGACAGGCCCGACGTCGATCCCGGCGCCGAGGAGCCGTTCCAACGCTTCCTGACCGGCCTCCAGGGGCAGGTCGAGGACGTCGTGGACCATGCCGGTCGCGGTGATGAAGTTGGCCTGCGGCTGGTGGCGGGCCCAGCGTTCGATCTGCGCGCGGTCGGTGGTGGACTGCGTCTGCCAGGCGAACGACACCGGGTGCCGGGCCGGGGTGGGACAGCCGACGCGGTCGCAGGAACACCGGTAGCCGGGCGCCGGGTGGGCGGCGGGCGCGAGCGGCAGTCCCGCCCCGGCGGCGGCCAGCAGCAGGGCCTCACGGTCGGCGGTGTCGGCGGCCTCCTTCGGCCGGCGTTTGCGCAGCCACTGGGAGAGCCTGCCCGGCAGGCCGGTCCGTTCCGAGTCCGCGTTGTCCGCGCTCATCTGCCCCTCGCCTCGCTGTCGTGCAAAACAGCATGCCCTATGGTCCCACTCGCGAACGCCTCGGGGGGCCGGAGCGGGCATCCCGGGCACGGGGGACGAGAGCCCCCTCACACCGTAATCACACACCATGACCACTTTTCACGCCCTTTTCACGGCGCACGCCCCCGGCGCCGAGGCCGCTGTTCTCACACACTCCTCACCTCGGGGTGAGGCCGCCGAGGGCGTAGTCGACGAGGGTGTCGGTGTAGGCGTGGCTGATGGGGCCGGTGTGCTGGAGCCAGCGCTGGGCGAGCGGTGAGACGAACAGTTCGAGGGCGATCCGCGGGTCGACCTCGCGGCGGACCTGTCCGGTCTCCTGCGCGGCCGTCAACCGGTCGACGTACAGCTGGAGTTGGGGTTCGAGGAGCCGGGCCACGAACTCCCGCCCGAGCCGTTCGTTGACCACGCCCTCGGCGGCCAGCGCGCGGGTCGGGGCCTCGAAACGGGGGTCGAGCAGCTCGTCGACGGTGGCCCGCAGCACGGCCTTGAGGTCGGCGGCGAGATCCCCGGTGTCCGGGAAGACGAACGGTTCCTGCCCCGCGTCGAGGGCGGCCCGCTCCGACAACGCGAGAAACGCCTCAAGCAGCACCTCGGCCTTCGAGGGCCACCACCGGTAGATGGTCTGCTTCCCCACCCCGGCCCGCGCGGCGATCCCCTCGACGGTGGTCTTCGCGAAACCGACCTCGACCACGAGAGCGAGCGCGGCATCCTGAATAGCCCGCCGAGCCCGCTCACTACGCCGCCCGCCCCCGCCGGAGCCCTCCTTGACCATAAAGAAACGGTACCAACGAGCCGGGGGGCCTTGAGTGGCCTGCTCTCGGGGGGGCACTTGCAGCCTGCGGCACGGACACACCGACAGGGGCGCGGGGCACTTGCAGGCGGGCGTCCGGGCAGCCCACATAAGGGGCGCGGGGAACTGCGCGACCAGCCACGACGGCGCCGCACCCGACAACCGCACCGCACCGCACCGCACCCCGCGAGGGCTGCCGCCCGCTCCGGCGACGAGACATCTCCCGTCGCCGGAGCGACCAACCACCCCTACGAGTACTTCACGCACACATTCAGCCCGAGGGCGCGGCCCGATCTTATGCGACCCTCACATCCCGAAAGCAAACGGGTTCGGGGCACCGAAACGCTAGCTCTCACCGTCCGCCAACAGCCCCGCAGGCGGCCACACATCGCCCCAACTCGCATCACGCGCCGCCTTGTAAAGGTCCCCGTGACGTTTGGTGATCGTCGTGCGATGGAGCGCTGGTTCCCGTTCGCACAGATCCAGAAGCACCTGCCCCTTGCGGATCTGCGGCTTGCGAACGACGCGGGAGGCAGCCGGCACGACCGGCAGCCGGGTTGCCGCGACGTAACTGAACTTCTCGTCCTCGTACGCGAGCGACCCCCCCTTCACCTGCCGGTGCAACGACGACCGACTCACCCGAGCCGAGAAGTGGCACCAGTCCTCACCGGGAACGATCGGACACGCGTCGTCATGCGGACAGGGCGCGGCGACCTTGAACCCGGCGGCGACCAGTCGCCCCCGCGCCTCGATGACCCGCGCATACCCCGCGGGCGTCCCCGCCTCCACGATCACGACAGCCTGCGCCGCACCGGCAACCGCATCGACAAGGGCGACCCGATCGGGCTCGGTGAGTTCGTTGAGAACGTAGGAAACGGTGACCAGGTCCGCGGGCTCGACAGCGAGCGCCGACCCGATGCGGGCCCGCTGCCAGCGGACGTCCGCCAACTCCGGGAGCGCGGCGGCGAGTTCACGCCCGAGGGCGAGGGCGGGTTCGGCCCAGTCGAGAACGGTCACCGGACGGACGCCGCCCCACGTCGCCGCCGTTGCCCAGGTCGCCGCGCCGGTGCCGCCACCCACGTCCGTGTGATCGGCCGGCGTCCACTCCGGAACGGCGTCGGCGAACTCCGCGAGCGCGGTGCGGACGGCTTCGAAGGTCGCCGGCATGCGGTACGCGGCATACGCGGCGACGTCGGCGCGGTCGCGCAGGATGGGGGCGTGGGTGGGGGGCGCTCCGCGGTACGTGGAGATGAGCCGGTCCACTGCCGTGGCGGCCTGGCGGGGTGGGAGGCCGTCCAGCACGTCGGCGAGTATGCGGCGCAGGGTCTGGGCGGCGTCGTTCACCCACCGAATTCTAGGCGACCAACGCGAGTGGAACTGCGCCGCTGAACGGGCACCGCCCTCACCCGCCGGACGGGCTGTTTGATGCCGACCTGCACTTCCTCGGCACCCAAGAGCCCTGGGGGCTGCGCCCCCAAACCCCCGCGTCGGCCCTGAACGGGCCTCGTCCTCAAACGCCGGACGGGCTGGTTGGGGCTGGCCCGCGCTCCCTCGGCGCCGAAGAGACTTGGGGGCGCTGCCCCCAAACCCCCGTTCGGCCTGAACGGCCTCGTCCTCAAACGCCGGACGGGCTGGTTGGGGCTGGCCGTGCCGGAAGAGGTACCCCGCCCCACCACGTCGACCGGCACTCCTGCCGCGCGGGCCTCGACGACGGTGTCGGAGGTGGCGGTGCGGGACCAATAGCCTCGCGGAACGACTGGCTACGGCCACGGGCCAGGTCCAGAAGGACAGTTGGGCACCTTCAGCTCGCCGCCCTCATGTGGCCGGTGTCAGCGTCGCCCACGCGTCGAGCCGCCGGACGGCGTGGCCGTGCTTCACGCGTGCCGGGGGCGGGCAAGCCGTTCCGCCGCGTCCAGTACCAGCCCCCACGGGTACTCCTTCGGTCGGCTCTGGCCCGGTTGGTTCGGTACGAACCCGCCCTCGCCGTAGAGGACTTCCACGCCCATCTCGCGGAGTTCGCTGATGCTCCGCTCGAATCGCAGGTGCTGTACGTAGGCCGCGTTCACGCACGGCATCAGTACCAGCGGGATGTCCTTGCCGACTCCCTCGGCGACGACCCCGACCACGAAGTCGTGAGTCAGCCCCAGCGCCCAGGAGTTCACCGTGTTGAAGGTGGCCGGTGCGACCGCGATGACGTCCGCCTTCGGCCACACGTCCGGCTCGCCCGGGGTCTTGTACTCGGACCGCACCGGATGCCCCGTCAACTCGGCCAGTACAGGCACCTGATCACCGAGCCACCGCACGGCCGTCGGCGTCAGACCCAGACACACATCGAACCCTCTGGCCTGCGCATCCTCGACCACCCGCCCGACGTCGAAGACGGGAGGCGCTGCCGAGCCGAACAGGTAGAGCACAGGAGTCGTCATGCGCTCTATCCGATCACACACGACCGGCCCGCTCGGGGCCGAGGCGATGGCAGCCCGGAGCCGACCGGGCGTACCGTTCTGAGTGTCGACGTCAGAACGGAGCCGATCGTGCCCTACCCAACTGACCTTCACAGCGGCGGAATCGGTGCCCGCATAGAGGAACTGCGCAAAGTACGCGGCTACTCCCTCCGCCAGCTCGGACAACGCGCACACGTCTCGCACGGCATGCTCGGCATGATCGAGAAGGGCGACAGGAACGCTTCCGAAGCCGTCGTCGGGGCCGTCGCCCGCGCGTTGGGGGTGGGTGTCTCGGTGCTCCGTGGACAGCCCTACCGCGAACAGCTCCAGCAGGACCAGATCGACCAGATGCTGGAGCCCATGGGCAGCGCGCTCGACAACTGGGACGTCCCCCCTGCCGACGACGCCATGGCGCCCCGGTCCGTGGCCGAGCTGCGGCAGGCCACCATGGAGACCCGCGGGATGCGGGAGCGTGCCGAGCTGGGGCAGCTCGCCGCCACGTTGCCCGGCCTGCTGGAGGAGTTGGCGCTCGCCGTCTTTCAGCACGACCGGCCGGGCCGTGATCGCGAACTCCTGCACTGGTGCCAGGCAGAAGCCGCGCGCGGCGTCTGGCGCGTCGCCTACCGGATCGGCGAAATGCATCTGGCCCGCCTGGCGCTGTCCCGCATGGCCTCGGCCTCCGCCCGGTCCGGCGACCCCCGGCAGGTGGCGATCGAACGGTGGATGCGCGCCCAGACCAGTTTCGAGGGCGGCCGGCCGGGCCTGGACATAGGAGTCCGGCTCCTGCACCAGGCGCTCCGGGACCTGGACGACGACGGCGATGTCCACACCCGGGCCGTGCGCGGCTCGCTCTACCTGAAGGGCTCGATCCTCGCGTCCCGTCAGGGCGACGCCGACGGCTCGAAGGGGTGGCTGGCCGAGGCCAAGGACCTTGCGCGGCAGACCGGCGAGACCACGTCCTACGAACTCACCTTCGGCCCGACCAACGTCGCCCAACACGCAGTGGCCGCCGCAGCAGACCGGGACGAGCACGGCGAGGCCCTGGAGTTGGCGCGGGAGGTGCACCTGCCCGAGGGCTACCCGGCCGGGCGCGCCGGCCACTTCTACATCGACCTCGCGCGCGCTCAGGTGTGGACGGCACAGCACGACGCCGCGTTCAACTCACTGCTGAAGGCCAAAGAGGCAGCACCACAGCAGACGCGGCATCACCCCCAGGTACACGAGACGGCCGCCGCTCTGCGCCGAGCACGCGCCAAAGTGACCGACCCACTCCGGGAGTTCTCCCTCTGGTGCGGCGTGTAGCGCTCCATTGACTGTGTGTCAAGAACCTTGGTGTCCACAGTCCGTGGACACCAAGGGCTTGCGCGCTGGCGACGATGTGACGAGTAACTCACTCACCGTCACATGGAGCCGACCCCATGACACCCCAGACCTACCGCCCACCCATCGAGGCCGCCCTCGCCCTACCCGCCCTCGCGGACCTGGACGAGCCCCGCGCGACCGGCCGCGCCTGCGTCTGGAACGGCGAACCACTCACCATCGAGACCGCCGTCGACCTGGGCGAACAGACGGACCCCGCCGGCCGCGTCTGTTTCCTGCGGGCCTGCCGCAAGCACGCCGGAAACGCCGCCCACCGCGCCCTCATGGAGCACGCCCCGAGCTGTGAGCAGTGCACCGACAACGCCGGTGGCTGCGACCTGGGCCGCATCCTGCTGCGCCTCATCCGGGACGGTCGCCGGTGATCCGCCCGATCCGGTACTGGAACGGCGTCCCCGTCCCGTTTCTCACTGCCTGGTCCGGCGAGGACGCGCCGCCGCAGGCGTTGGTCGTGCGGCACGGCAGGCAGGTCAGTGGCCTCGGCTTCCGCGACGAAGACCCGGCTGTCGACCGGCAGTTGAACGTGCTGTGGATGCGCATGCCCGCCGTGCCCGGCGTCGGTGAGCCCCGCTGGGACACCGTCCACGCCCTGCGCCAGCGCCAGACCATGACCCGCTCCCGCTGCCAGCTCTGCGGCGGAGCCGTACTCGACGCCCGCGCGGACCAACGCCTGCTGTTCCTGTTCGGGGCGTCGGCCGACCGGCACCCCATCGGCGACGGTGAGCGCACCTCCAGTCCCCCGCTGCACGCCACCTGCGCTCAACTCGCCGTCCAGCAATGCCCATTCCTCCGGCGCGGGTGGGTCGCCGCCCTCGTCGGATACACCGTCGACTGGGGCATCGCCGGAACCGTCTACGACCCGGACACCCTCACCCCGCTCACCGGACGCGTCGACGAGGTCCGCTACTACTCCGACCCCGTCGCCCTGCGGTGGGTCCTCGCCGCCCGCCTCATCGTCACCCTGCACGAGATCGACCCGGTGACCGACCTGGACACCCTCGCCGCCGGGGAACGCGCCCGCATCGAAGTCAGGCAGGCACCCCGGTGACCGCCCGCCCCCGGCGCACGTTCCGACTCCCCCGCTGGTTACGCCGACGCCGACGCCGTTCAACTGGCCTGCCCTGTAAGCCGTTTCCCCGTACCGGCACCCCGCCCCTGGAACCCTCCCTCTACCGGGCCGAGGTCCGTGCCGAGGGTCCCATCCACGGCACCGGCGAGAACGCCCAGTGCGTGCTGGCCGCCTTCCAGTCCATCTCCCCCAAGCTGGTGCTGCGGTGGCTCAGCTCACGGGCGTTGCACCTCGCCCACCGGCTCGACCCCGTCCCCGTCCGGCGGCCCTGGGTGTCGCCGCTGATGCACACCATCAGCTACCCCGCACCCGCCGGGCCCGCCCGACTCCGTGCCTGGGCGGCCGATCCGGCCCAACTCGACGCCGCCCGGGCGCACATCAAGAGCGGCTACCCCCTCTTCGTGAGGTTCACAGACACCGACGGCTGCATCTACACCCTCACCGTCTGGCCCGTCGCCTTCCACGCCAACTGGCCTGTCCAGCACGGCCGTTCCGCACCCGGCATCCCCGCTCACCCCCTCCACGCACTCGCAACACAGGACCCATGGACGTCACCGTGACAACTCCCCCTCACCTCAAGGCCGCCGCCCGCGACGCCGCCCGCGCCGACAGTGACGCCATCATCCAGCGTTACCAGGCCCGCGAACCCGTCTCCCGCATCGCCGCCGACTACCACGTCACCGCCAACTGGCTCGGGCTGCGCCTCATCGAGTGGGGCGTCCCCCGGCGTCACCGGCACGAAGCCCACGCCCTGCGCCGACCCGCCGGGCACGTCTTCCGAGGCCGCACCCGGCGTCGTTCCACCGCCGAAGTCAGGGCCGCCCAGGCCCAGTTCACCGGCGACCGAGCCGACGTCACCGCCCGCTACCTCGCCGGAACCTCCATCACCAGCCTCGCCCGCGAATACCAGGTCAACCCCGTCTGGATCACCGAGCGGCTCGACTGCTGGGACGTTCCCCGGCGTCGGCGTCCCGCCCCGCGCCCGGCGGAGAGTTGAGCGTCAGGCGCCGCGAGCCATTGTGCTGACCCGCGTCGGTGAGCCGTTCCACAGGCTGGTCGGTACGGACCTGCACCACAACGAACCGCCGAGCCAGCTCAGACAGCCCGCGCCACGAAGAACCGCCCCCCCTCACCGCACCGCCCTGCGCAACCGCGTCGCCGCGCTTGCCCTGGGGGCGTTGTTCGGAGGTTTGCGGCGTGGGTGGACCGTGTTGGCCAGGAGGATCAGGAAGGTGTCGGTCGAGGGGTCGAGGACGAGGGACGGGCCGGTGAAGCCGGTGTGGCCTGCCGCGCCGTTGCCTGCCAGGTCGCCCATGAACCAGGGCTGGTCCACCGCGAAGCCCAGGCCGGGCGGGGTCAGGAGGAGGTCGACGAGGTCGGGGGCGAGGATGCGGGCCTGGCCGTAGGCGCCGCCTGCCAGGAGGGTGCGGCAGAAGACGGCGAGGTCGCGGGCGGTGGCGAAGAGGCCCGCGTGACCGGCGACGCCGCCGAGCGCCCAGGCGTTCTCGTCGTGGACGACACCCCGCAGCATGCCCCGGTCGGCCTTGGCCCACGGGCGGCGCTGGTCCTCGGTGGCCGCAGCGGCGGGGCAGGGGCCGAAGTGGGTGGACGGCATGCCGAGGGGGCGCGTGATGCCGTCGCGGACGAGGACGTCGAGGGGGCGGTGGGCGACGCGTTCCAGGACGCGTTGGAGGAGGAGGAAGTTGAGGTCGGAGTAGGTGTAGGTGCCGGGCGGGCGGGCCGGGGGCTCGGTCTTGAGTCGGGTCCAGGCCTCGGCCGGGGTGCGGTGTTCGTAGAGCGGGAGTTCGGGGCGCAGGCCCGAGGTGTGGGTGAGGAGCTGGCGGACGGTGAGGCCCGCGCGGGCCGCCGCCGGGAAGTCGGGGAGGTGGCCGCCGATCCGGGCGTCGATGCCGAGGGTGCCGCGTTCGATCTGCTGGGCGGCCGCGACCGCCGTGAACAGTTTGGTGACCGACGCCAGATCGAAGGGCGTGGACGTGGTCGCCAACACCCGTTCGCCGGGCGGGAGTTCGACGCCGGTGTCGGTGTCGGGGTCGTAGGCCGCGTAGCGGACCGCCCAGCCCGCCGCGCGTTCGACGGCGATGACGGGGCCGCGCCCGGCCACCACGACGGTGGCCGGGGCCCAGGGGCGCTCGCCGGTGGTGAGGTCACGGACCTCGTCGGCGAGCAGCCGCAGCTCACCGGCGTCGAGTCCGGCCCGCTGTGCCGTGCCCCTGCGCAGTCTCGGTGCGCTCAGTTCCCCGCTCCCTCCACTTCCGCACGCCTGTTCCCAGGACGGCACAGTCCCACGAAGAAGGCGAGGGCCACCAGTGCGGACGCCAGTTGGACGACGGCCATCGGGACGGCGGTGTGCTCGCCCGCGATGCCGACCAGCGGCGAGGCGACCGCCCCGATCAGGAACGACGACGTGCCCAGCAGCGCCGACGCGGAACCGGCCGCCTGCCGGGTGCGCATCAGGGCGAGGGCCTGGGCGTTGGGCAGGGTCACGCCCATCGCGGACATCAGCACGAAGAGCCCGACGGAGACGGGGACCAGGCCGACCGGGCCGAAGACGCCCGTGGTCATGAGGAGCAGGGCGATCGCGGCGCCGATGACGATCAGCAGGCCCACCCCGAAGACCCGGTCCAGGCGGGCCCGGCCGACCAGCACCTTGCCGTTGAGCTGCCCCGCGAGAACCAGGCCGACGGAGTTGACGCCGAACAGCAGGCTGAACGTCTGCGGCGACGCCCCGTAGATCTCCTGGATGACGAACGGCGACGCCGAGACGTACGCGAACAGCGCGGCGAAGGTGAAACCACCCGCGAGCATGAACCCGGTGAACGGCAGATCGGCGAGGAGCCCCCGCATCGCGCGCAGGGCGTCGCCGACCCCGCCCGCGTGCCGGTCGGCCGGTGCGAGCGTCTCGGGGAGCTTGGTCCAGACGATCGCGGCGAGCAGGACGCCGACCCCGATGAGGACGACGAACACGCCCCGCCAGTCGGTCACCCGCAGGATCTGGCCGCCGATCAGCGGCGCGACGATCGGCGCGACGCCGGATATCAGCATCAGCGTGGAGAAGAACCGGGCCATCTCCATGCCGTCGTACAGGTCGCGGACGACGGCCCGCGCGATCACGATCCCGGCCGCCCCGGCCAGCCCCTGGAGCAGCCGGAACGCGACGAGGAGTTCGACCGTCGGCGCGATCGCGCACAGCGCGGTGGCGACGACGTACACGGCGAGCCCGACGAGCAGCGGGCGGCGCCGTCCCCAGCGGTCGCTCATCGGGCCGACCACCAGTTGCCCGAGGGCCATGCCGAGCAGGCAGGCGGTGAGGGTGAGCTGCACGGTCGCGGCGGACGCGCTGAGGGAGCGGGTGACCTCGGGCAGCGACGGCAGGTACATGTCCATCGCGAGCGGCGGGGTGGCGGTGAGCCCGCCGAGGATGAGGGTGACCAGCAGGCTCGCCTTGCGGGCGGCGGGCAGGTCGGCGGCGGTGACGGACGGCGGCGCCGTCGTACGGTTGAGGTCCTGCATGGATGTGGATGCCCCCTGGTCGGGCATGTGCCCCTCCCTCTGCGAGTACGGCGCCACCTATGCTCTCAGCTCGAACTGAGTGCCGACGGTCACATGAGCGAGGCCACATGAGCGAGGGGCGGACACCGGGATGACGGCCAAGAACGTGCGATGGGGAATCCTGGCGACGGGCGGGATCGCCACCGCGTTCACGGGAGCGCTGGTGGATCTGCCGGACGCGGAGGTCGTCGCGGTCGCCTCCCGCAGCGAGGCCTCCGCGCGGGCCTTCGCCGAACGCTTCGGCATCCCCCGCGCCTACGGCGACTGGAACGCCCTGGCCAACGACGCCGAGGTGGACGTCGTCTACGTCGCCACCCCGCACGCGGCGCACCGGGCCGCCGCCGGGCTCTGTCTGGAGGCCGGCCGCAACGTCCTGTGCGAGAAGGCGTTCACCCTGAACGCGCGCGAGGCCGAGGAGCTGGTCGCGCTGGCCCGGGAGCGCGGGAGCTTCCTGATGGAGGCCATGTGGATGTACTGCCACCCCCTCGTGCGGCGCCTGAAGGCCCTGGTGGACGACGGGGCGATCGGCGAAGTCCGCACCGTGCACGCCGACTTCGGGCTCGCCGGCCCCTTCCCGCCCTCGCACCGGCTCCGGGACCCGGCGCAGGGCGGGGGCGCGCTGCTCGATCTCGGGGTCTATCCGGTGTCGTTCGCGCATCTGCTGCTCGGGGAGCCGACGGGGGTGTCGGCGCGGGCGGTGCTCTCGGAGGAGGGCGTCGATCTCCAGACGGGCGCGGTGCTCTCCTGGGCGAGCGGCGCGCTGGCCACCGTGCACTGTTCGATCACCGGAGACACGCCCGTCGCCGCGTCGGTGACCGGTTCGGCGGGGCGCATCGACATCCCGGACGGCTTCTTCTTCCCGGAACGGTTCGTGCTGCACCGGGACGGCCGCGACCCCGAGGAGTTCACCGCCGACCCGGCCGACGGCCCCCGCGACACCCTGCGCCACGAGGCCACGGAGGTGATGCGCGCCCTACGCGCCGGTGAGCGCCAGTCCCCCTTGGTCCCGCTGGACGGCACCCTCGCCGTGATGCGCACCCTGGACACCATCCGCTCCCAGACCGCGGTCCACTACCCCACGGAGTCGTGACTCATGAACACCTCCCCCCCAAGAATCGCCGTAGTGACAGGCGCAGGCTCAGGAATCGGCAGAGCGGTGGCAAGAGAGTTACTGGCAGCAGGCTGGTCGGTGGCGCTGGCAGGCCGCCGCCTCGAACCCCTGGAAGAAACGGCGAAGTTGACAGCCCCGGGCCCGGCAACGCCGGTCAGGGGCGCGGGGCTGTCGTCTGATGTGCGGCTCCGCCGCGTGGGCGCGACCAGCCGAGACGGCGCCGCACCCGACGAACGACCGGCCAGAGCCCTCCCCGTCCCGACGGACGTGTCCGACCCCGACCAGGTGTCCCACCTGTTCACGACGGCAGCCGAACACTTCGGCCGCATCGACCTGTTGTTCAACAACGCGGGCGTCTCCGGCCCAGGCGGCGTCCCCGTGGAGGACCTCCCCTTCGACGCCTGGCGCCACGTCGTGGACACCAACCTCACCGGCGCGTTCCTGTGCGCGCAGGCGGCCTACCGCCATATGAAGAACCAGTCGCCGCAAGGCGGCCGCATCATCAACAACGGCTCCATCTCCGCGCACACCCCCCGCCCCCACTCCATCGCCTACACGGCGACCAAGCACGCCCTGACGGGACTGACCAAGTCCCTCTCCCTGGACGGCCGTTCACACCACATCGCCGTCGGCCAGATCGACATCGGCAACGCGGCGACGGACATGACCGACCGGATGTCGGCCGGTGTCCTCCAGGCCAACGGCGAGATGGCGCCGGAGCCGGTGATGGACGTCGCCCATGTCGCCCGCACCGTACGGCACATGGCCGAACTGCCGTTGGACGCGAACGTGCAGTTCGCGACCGTGCTGGCCACGACGATGCCGTACGTGGGCCGGGGCTGAGCCACCCGCCCCCGTCGGCCCGGTAGCTGCGGCTTCACGATGTGCACAAACGGAATCTGACCATCCGCCCCATCAGGGCCGGTCAGTGACTTATGCTCAAGTCTCCTCCACGAGAGCTTCACATCTGGAGCACCGGGTACGTCCGTACTGGACCACTGATTTCCGCGGCCACACCGAGGGGGGAGGCGGCAGCCGTTCCGGGGCATCGGGTGGGGGTGGACCGCGCGACTCGATCGCGCGGTACGCACCGACCCCGGAACGGCTGCCGCACAGACCGGAGTTGACCGGCCAAGCCCACACCCGGCCGACGCCCACACCCGGCCGACGCCACTCACCCCGGCCAGCGCCACTCACCCCGGCCGACGCCAGTCAGCCCACCGACGTGAGTCAGCCCCCGACGTGCATCAGCCCCCGGCCTCACTCGTCGTCGCCCACGTCGGTCGCCCCGCGTTGCTCTCCCCGCCCCTCCCGGCGCCGGCGCAGCGCCCACGCGCCGCCCGCCAGCAGCGCGACCGCACCGCCCGCGCCCTCCAGCACCGCCCACGGTGAACGCCCGCCGCCGTTCGACGCCGTCGCGGACGTGCCCGGGGTGCCCTTCGCGCCGTTCGCCCCCCTCGTCGTCTTCGCGCCGCCCTCGCTGAGCGGGTCGGCGAGGACGCCCACCGGCTTGGCCGAACTCCCTTGCGCGAAGCCCCAGTCGAGCAGCGCGGCGGTCTCCTCGTAGACGGCGTTGTAGCCGCTCCTGGGATGCATGACGGTGACCAGCAGGGTGCGGCCGTGGCGGGTCGCGGCGCCGGTGAAGGTGTTACCGGCGTGGCTGGTGTAGCCGTTCTTGACGCCGATCATGCCCCGGTACGCGCGCACCCCCGACTCTCCGGACAGCAGCCGGTCGGTGTTCTGGATCTGGAACGTCTTGCCGCCGCCCGCCGGGAAGTCGGCGATCCGGGTGGCGCAGTAGGCGCGGAACTCGGTGTTCTTCAGGCCGTGCCGGGCGAAGAGGGTGAGGTCGTAGGCGGACGACAGCTGCCCCTCATGGTCGTAGCCGTCGGGGCTGACCACCCGGGTGTCGAGGGCCTGGAGGTCGTCGGCCTTGGCCTGCATCTGGGCGACCGTGCGGGCCATGCCGCCGTTCAGTTTCGCCAGGACGTGCACGGCGTCGTTGCCGGAGCGCAGGAAGACGCCCTGCCACAGCTGGTCGACGGTGTAGGTGAGGCCGGGTTTGACGCCGACCAGGCTGGAGCCCTCGGGGACGTCGGCGAGGTCGGCGTCGGTGACGGTGTGCCGCGCGGTCGGGTCGAGCTTGGGCAGGACCGTGTCCGCGAACAGCATCTTCAACGTGGACGCGGGCGCCAGCCGCCGGTGCGCGCGGTAGGCGGCGAGCACCTCCCCGCTGTCGTGGTCCGCGACCAGCCAGGCGTCGGCGGAGAGCTTCCCCGGCAGGTCGGCGCCCTGGGCAGCGGCGCTGGCGAGGCGGGTCCCGCCGATGACGGTCGAGGCGTGCGCGGGCGTCGCGGCGAGCGGGAGCGCGGCGGCGGCGAGGCCGAGAGCGGCACGGCGGGTGAGGGGGGAAGTTTCGTGCACCGGAAGACGGTACACCGCACTGAACAGCGGTTTCCTTGCAGTGAGCCATCAATCACCTGGGGGTTGCCTGTCTGAGGAAATTCTGATCCAACTCCTGGCTTTCTCAGGGCTTACACATCCTTTACTCACCCCGGTTCAAAGGTTTCTCCCTAGCTTGTGGCAGCGACCACAGCGGGCGCCAAGAACCTTTAGGGAACGGGATGTTTGGCATCTATCTCAAGCGTGAGCTGAGCCGGAGAAAGAAGGCGGCTCTGGTCATCGCCATGGGCCTGGCGCTCGGTATCGCGCTCGTCATCACCGTGAACTCGGTGACGGCCGGTATGCAGCAGGCCCAGGACAAGGTTCTGAAGTCCCTCTACGGCCTCGGCACGGACATGACCGTCACCAAGGCGCGGTCGGCCCCGACGAGCGGCAGCGGGCAGCGCGGCCCGAGCTTCAAGTTCGACGCGAAGTCGAGCAGCTCGTCGAGCCAGAGTTCGGACCGGGTGATGACGCAGGGTGGTCAGGTCCTGAAGTCGTCGCTGGTCGAGAAGGTCGCCGGGCAGCAGGGCGTGGCGAGCGCGGTCGGCGCCCTCACCCTGAACGTCACGAAGGTCGACGGCTCCTTCACCCAGGGCAAGGCCAAGAGCAGCAGCGGCACCGGGGGCAGCGGCCAGGGCGGTTTCGGCGGGGGCGGCGGCAACGGCGGCGGCAGCGGTCAGCCGCAGGTGCAGGGCGGCGGCGCCAACTTCAACGTCAACAGCTACGCCGTCGCCGGTGTCGACGTGGCGCACCAGGATCTCGGCCCGCTGGCCGCGATGAAGGTCACGTCGGGCAAGACGTTCACAGCGTCGCAGACGGACGCGAAGGTCGCCGTCGTCAGCGCGTCGTACGCCAAGGAGAACAAGTACACGGTCGGCAAGACCCTGAAGATCTCCGGCACGACGTTCACGATCATCGGGATCGCGACGCCGGACAGCAGCGAGTCCACCACGGACGTGTACCTGCCGCTGAAGCAGGCACAGACGCTGGGTGACGCGAAGAACGAGGTCACCACGATCTACGTCAAGGCGACCGACTCGAAGCAGATCGCGGCCGTCAAGAAGACCATCCAGAAGAACATCTCCGGAACGACGGTCACCACGTCCTCGGACCTCGCCTCCACGGTCTCCGGCTCGCTGTCCACGGCCTCGAACCTCGCGACCAGCGTCGGCAAGTGGCTGTCGATCGCGGTGCTGGCGGCCGCGTTCCTGGTGGCGGCGCTGCTGACGTCGTCGGCGGTGTCGCGCCGGGTGCGGGAGTTCGGCACGTTGAAGGCGCTCGGCTGGCCGAGCCGCCGGGTGACCCGGCAGGTCGTCGGCGAGTCCATGGTGAACGGCCTGGTCGGCGGCGTCCTCGGCATCGGCCTGGGCCTCGCGGCGGCCTACGTCGTGACCGCGATCAGCCCGAAGCTGACCGCGCAGGTCGGCTCCACGGGCGGCGGCGGTGGCGGTGGCATGGGTGGCGGCCCCGGTGGCGGCGGTCCCGGCCGGCAGTCGGCGTCGACCACGATGGAGATCGCCCTGACGGCGCCGGTCTCCCTCACCACCATCGCGCTCGCGGTGGGCCTCGCGGTCACCGGCGGTCTGATCGCCGGTGCGATGGGCGGCTGGCGGGCCTCCCGGATGCGCCCGGCCGACGCGCTGCGCAGCGTCTCGTAACCCCCTCCACCTCGACCATTCGCGGAGAAACCCCATGTACAGACTCACCGGCGTCACTAAGCGCTACTCCCGGGGCAAGGAGACGGTGGAGGCGCTGCGCGGCGTCGACCTCACGATCGAGGACGGCGACCAGCTCGTCATCCAGGGCCCCACGGGCGGCGGCAAGTCCACCCTGCTCCAGATGATCGGCGGCCTGGACCGCCCCTCGGACGGCAGCGTCGAGCTGGACGGCACCGACCTCGCGACCATCAGCGAGGCCAAGCTCACCCGGCTGCGCGCGGAGAAGATCGGCATCATCTTCCAGTCGTTCAACCTGATCCCCACCCTCACCGCCCAGGAGAACGTCGAAACGGCCCTGGTGCCGCTCGGCGTCAAGCCCGCCGAACGCCGTGAGCAGGCGGCCGAGGCGCTGCGCTCGGTGGGTCTGGGCGAGCGGCTCGGCCACGCGCCGTCGGAGCTGTCCGGCGGCCAGCAGCAGCGCGTCGCGATCGCCCGCGCGCTGGTGAAGAAGCCGAAGGTGCTGCTCGCCGACGAGCCCACCGGCAACCTCGACGAGGGCACCCGCGACGACATCATGGCCCTGCTGGAGGGGCTGTGGCGCGAGCACGGGCTCACGTTCGTCATGGTCACCCACGACTCGTCGATCGCCCGGCGCGCGCCCCGCGTCGCCACCATCAAGGCCGGCCGCCTGACCCTGACGGAACGCCAGGTCCCAGCCGCCGGTTAGGACACCGGCCGGTCAGGACGCCGGTCGGTCCACGGATGTCGGCCGGTCAGGACGTCGGCCGGTCAGGACATCGGCCGGTCGGTCGCGAGGACCGCTCATTGTCGGAGGATCAGGGTGATGTCGGCCAGTTCCCCGACGGTGAGCGGTCCTTTCTCGATCGCCCCGGCGTTCTCCTCGGCCTGCGCGACGGACCGGAAGCCGGGGATCGGCACGGCGAACGGGTGGTACGTCCACAGCCACCCGAGGGCACCTTGCGCGGGCGTGCGCCCCCCGACGGTGAGCGCCTCCCGCAGCGCGTCGACCCGCTCGACCCACCCGGCGTCGGCGCCCGCACCCTCGTTGAACCCGGGCAGCCAGGCGGGCGGCGAGTTGCGGATGTCGCCGCTCTCCAGCACCCGCCCGGGCCGGTGCTTGCCGCCGAGCAGGCCCATGGCGAGCGGGCTGCGGATGATGCTCGTGAGCCCGGCCCTGGCCGCCGTCTCGAACATCGCGTCCATCTCGTCGGAGTCATGGAACACATTGGCCGCGTGCTGAACGGCGAGACAGTGGGCGCCTTCGCCGAAGAGGCGGGCCCGCGCCGGGTCGTCGGTGCTCCACCCGTACCCCCGGATGAGCCCTTCCCGCACGAACTCCTCGCAGAGTTCCCGGAGTTCGAGGGCCCGCTCGGGGGCGACGTCCCCGAGGTGCAGTTGATAGAGGTCGATGTGATCGGTGCCGAGGCGGGCGAGGGAGGCGGTGAGGGCGCGGCGGGCGTGGGCGGGTGAGTCGTCGGTGCCGGTGCGGGTGCGGGTGGCCTCGTCGAAGACGTTGCCCCATTTGGTGGCGATGACGACCTCGTCCCGGCGCTTGCCGAGGGCCCGTCCGAGCACGCGCTCGCTGTGCCCGGCGCCGTAGGTGTCGGCGGTGTCGAAGAAGGTGACGCCGAGGTCGAGGGCGCGGTGGATGGCCCGCACGGACTCGTCGTCGTCGACCTTGCCCCACCCGAGCGGCCGCCCGTCGGCGTCCTGCCACTCACCGCCGATGGCCCAGCACCCGAAGCCGAGCGCACTGACCTCGATGGCGTCGCGCCCCAATGTCCTTGTGGTCTGCATACTTCAGAACGTTAGGAGTTGAAGCACACCCGAGGTCAAGTGCCGCGCCGTGCGGGCCTCTTACGCCTGGCCGGTCTCGAACCGCGAGATGAGTCCGCCCTCTTGGACGTGGAAGGTCCACCGGGTGCGCATCTCGCCCCAGGTGTCGTTGGAGAAGTTGACGACGAGCCCGCGCCCGTCCCGCATTTCCCGGTCGACGTCCATGTGGCCGTGGGTGGAGAAGATCTCCCGGTCGATCCAGTCGGCGAGGTCCCGGTCGGTGCCGTCGTCGGCCATGGTGGCGTCGGGCGTGAGCAGGGCGAGGAAGGCGTCCCGGTCGTGGGCGTTGACGGCGGCGACGAAGGCACGGACGGCCGGGTCGCTGAGGCGGGCGAGCTGAATCGTCATGCCGGTCAGCCAAACACCCCTCCCCCACCCTCGCCACCCGAACGGCCGCGCGAACGGAGCCGGCCTCCACGCGGCCTGCGACGGTGGACGGGGAGGGGACGCGGCCCGGAGAGGGAGGACTCTCCTGGGCCCATGCCTACGCACGTCTACCGGGTGGAGCCACGATGACGACCTGCTGCTACGACCGACGTGATCTGGGCCTGCTGCTGCTCCGGGTGGGAGCCGGGGCGGTGCTGGCGGCGCACGGCACGCAGAAGCTGTTCGGCTGGTTCGGGGGCGGCGGCCTGGAGGGCACGGCCCGGATGATGGAGTCCATCGGCTATGTGCCGGGCAGGGCGAGTGCGACGGCGGCGGGCCTCGCGGAGGCGGGCGGCGGCGCCCTGCTGGCGCTGGGCCTGGCCACCCCGGCGGCGGGTGCGGCGGCGGCCGGGGCAATGACGGGTGCGGCGGCGATCCACACCCCGAACGGCTTCTTCAGCCAGGGCGGCGGCTACGAGTACCCGGCCTTCCTCGCCCTGACGACGACCTGCCTCGCGGTCAGCGGCCCCGGCCGCCTCTCCCTCGACCACGCCCTGGGCCACCCCCTGAACCGCCCCTGGATGGTCCCGGCCGCCCTGGCGGTCACAGCAGCGGTCACGGCAACCGTGGTGACCCGCAGAAACACCCGAGTCCGGGAGGGGAGGGGGGAACAGGAGGCGTTGTTCGGGGAGTGAGGGGGCGTGGGAGGCGTCGGGGGCGTGCAGTAGGGGGAGAGGCTCACGCCCCGGGTGGGTGGCTACGCCCCCGGTGAATGGCTCACGCCCCGGGTGGGTGCGGTTGCCCGGAGGTGAAGGTGCTCAACAGTTCGCGGCTGGCGAGGGTGAAGGGATGGCCGGGACCGAGCCCACGTTCCCGTCGCGTGACGACGTCGGCCATCAACGCCGTTCCCTCGTCCGGGTGACCGAGTGCGGCACGGGTGCGGGCCAGGAGCTGCTGCGCGGAGAGGGCGATCGGGTAGTCGGGGCCGAAGCGACGCCGGTAGGCCTCGGTGACCAGCCGTAGTTCCGCGTCGGCGGCCGCGAATCGGCCCAGCTGGTAGAGCGCCCAGGCCCGGTTGTGGCGGGCGCCCAGGGTCACCGTGTGGTCGGGGCCGAGGAGCCGGTCGCACGCGTCGGGCAGATCGAGCAGCGCGCCGCCCTCCTCGACGGTGACCTCGGCGGCGGACAGCAGCACCAGCAGGCTCGACCGGGAACGCAACGTCAGCGGATGCGCGGCGCCCAGCGTCCGGCGCCGCCCGGCGACCGTGGCCCGCAGCAGCGCGAGCGCCTCGTCGCGTCTGCGCAGGTTGCCCAGCACGAGCTGGAGCCCGTGGGCGCTGTCCAGGGTGTCCGGGTCGTCGGCTCCGAACAGCCGGTCCTGGGCGGTGCGGACCTCGGTGAGCAGCGGCTCGGCCTCCGGGTACCGGCCCAGCCGGAACAGCGCGCGGCCCGCCCGGGAGCGGGCGGCCAGGACGGCCCGGTGTTCCGCGCCGAGTCGCCGTTCGCCCAGGTCGGCGGCGGTGCGGGCGGTCTCCCAGGCGGAGAGGTAGTCGCCGGTGCGGTGCAGGGCGACGGCCAGCCGGGTCGCCACCTCCAGCGCCTCGGCCGCCGTGGCCGGGGCCCCGATACGCCGCAGCAGGGCAAGGGCGTGCGGCACGAGCAGCCGCAGCAACGGATCGTGCGGACCCGCGTCGGGACGCTCGGGAACGGCAACGTCCAGGAGGCGTACGGCGGTTGAGTCCAGCACCGGCGCTGTCCCGGCCGGGGTCGCGGCCGCGACGCTGTCGAGCAGCACGCCGTGGCTGTGCACGCACCGCGCCCCGACGTCGACCAACTCGGTCAGCGACTGGTCGAGCAGGGCACGCAGGGCGGTCTCACAGCGGGCGGGCGGGAGAACGGCGTCGAGGTCGGCGCGGTTGAGCAGGGACAGCGGCAGGGGTTCGGGGGCGAACCTGGCCAACAGCCGTAGCAGCGCGGTCGCTTCGGGCAGCCCGCGCGCCTCGAAGGCGTCGAGGGTGAGTTGCCAGGTCAGTCCGACCAGGTGGCGGGGGTCCTTCCGGGACAAGGCATCGGCTCCTTGGTCGATGAGTTCGACTCGTTCCCCCTCGTCGAGACGGCGACCGTAGGTCTCCATCGTCCAGGGGTCGAGGACTTGTTGAGAGAGGAAGCCACCGGCCAGGGTGAGGGCGAGGGGCAGCCGCCCGAGGCGCTCGGCGATCTGAGCGGCCTCCTCCTCGGTGCCGCTGTGCGGGGCGAGGTCACGCAGCACGCGCGCGGCGTCGGCCCCGGGCAGCACCCCGATGTGCTGGAGTTCCGCCCCGGGCCACCAGTGAGCGGCCGATCTGCGGGTGGTCACCACGACGGTCCCGCGCGCGCTGGTGCGCAGCCAGCTCCCGTCACCGAGGATCTCGGGCTGATCGGCGTTGTCGAGCACCAGCAGCCAGGGCTCCGCGGAGCGGTCGAGGTACTGCCAGACGAGATCGGCGGCGGCGCGCAATCCGTTGCGGGCGGCGAGCAGTTCACCGTCGGCGGCGCCCCGGTCGGCGGCGACCGCGAGCATTCCGGCGCGCAGGCTCGCGCGGTCGGACGCGCTGACCCACAGCCCGACCCGGCCGCACGCGTCGACGGCGAACTGGAAGAACGTGTAGGCGACCGCCGTTTTCCCGCACCCGCCCATGCCGTACAGCACATAGACCTCGCCGCAGCGCCCCGCGCGCACGCCCGCGCGCAGCCGTTCCAGCACGTCCGCACGGTCCCGCAGAACGACGGGAGGCCGCCCGACGGCCGGACGGCGCACCGAGTCGGGCCCACCGGCCGGGTCGGTCTCCGCGCCGTAGTGGTGGTGCTCGCTGATGTGCTGATCACCCGACGCCTGGAAAACCCGCCCCCGGTCCTCGGCGCGCCCGTCCATCGCGCCGGTCATCGCGGCGCGTGGTGCTGGTCGCGCCCCGCCTGGTAGATCCGGGCGTGGCCGGAGGCGGTGGCGTGCTGGGTGACGGTGGGCCCGGTCGCGCCGTCGGGGTCGAGGACGTCGAGGAGCCGACGCAGTTCGACAGCGGCCTCGGGCTGAGCGACGAGCAGCCGCCGCAGCCGCCCCTGCCACTCCAGATGCAGTTCCCCCAGGGTCTCCTGATCCCCGACGCCCCCGGCCGCCAGGGCGTCCTCGCGGGTGGCGGCCAATTCGGCAACGACAGCCTCGGCCCGCTGCGGCTGCACCCGCCGCCAGAGCTGACCGATCCCGTCCTGAGTGCGACGCCAGGCGTCGGTGGTCATCAGGGTGACGAGTGTGACTCCGGCGGTCTGTGCGAGTAAGGCGGTGTCAGGGTCCACAGTTTCCCCCATCGAAAGTTTTTCGGAAGTCAAATTATACGTTAAATAGGTTTTGCTTCACCTGTGTCCACTGCACTTTGATACCTTGCCGCCTCGCGACCTTACCGTCGTACTCTTGGGCCGGACAGGGCACCGGAGAACCACCCGCATCGGGACCGGGAGTCCGATTCTGTTCTGGTCGAGCCGGTTGGCCGACTGCTAACTTCATGAAAGATTGTGACTCGATCGAGGGAGACGATGACCATGGCCCGGCCTTGGGAAGCAGACCCGACCACGACGTTCAAGCGGCGCCTGGGGAAATCGCCGCAAGAATTAGGAAACACCACGGACAACCCCGACTGCCCCGATATATGGGAACTCGAAAACGGCGACATCGCCGTCATCGGCCGGGACCTCACGGGATCGCTCGGCGGGAACCTGCCGTCCGGCGTCTCGGTCGGGGCGGACGAGCGACTCGTTGTCATCCCCAGGAACATGTTGATCGCGGCGAAACCGGATATCCCTAGTGTTTGATTCCTTCCCCGGTGGTTCCTCCGAGCGTATGGACCGCCCCTCGTATCACGCGGACTTCCGTCAGGTTCGTGAAAGCGGAATCCGCTTCCAGAACAAACTTGAACGCGGGCAGAACTTCAAGGAGCGGGGTTTTGCCAGCTGGGAGGCGTTCGCCGAGGGCGAGTGGGACAAGGCACTCTCCCTCGTCGAGGAGAAACGCGAGGTCTACGCCCAGCAATTCCGCGAGGCCGCCCAATTAGGCATCTCAGAACGCCGCCTGCGTGTAGTCGAATTCCCGGTCACCCCCTACGTCCAGTGGGAACTGCACGTTCTCCGCCTGCGTGTGGAACTGGGCGACGACATCAAGGTGCTCGACGCCCGGAAAATCGCGGACATCGAAAGGGAACGCCCCGTCCCCGAGGTGGTCATCCTCGGCGACGTCGTCATGTACGAGGTCTGCTACGACGACGACGGAAACGCGGCGGGGTCCAGGCGCTTCACCGATCCCGCGCTGATCTCGGAAACCCTGGCCGGTTTCGAGGCCCTGTACGAACGCGCGGAGGATTTCCACACCTTCTTCGACAGGGAGATCACCCCTCTCGCCCCACCGGCGGTACCCTCCTGAGCCCGTCGAAAGCCACCACGCGCTCCCCATAGCCCCCCTCTTCGCCGGGGCGATGGACGACGGCCGCTGGGCACTGGCCCACCGCCTCAACGGGCCACCGGACGTCAGGGCTCGCCTCCCCCACTCCACCGGTGTCGCGGAACGCACCCGGGCGCAGCATCCTGGAGTAGCCGGGAAGGAGGCTCGCCAGCGTGATGGCCGACAGTGGACCCGAACGGTGGACCGCCCGTGTCCTGGACAGTCCGATCCTCGGGCTGCTCCCGTGGATCATCTTCGCGGTGGTCGTGGGACCGGGCCGGTTCGAGTTGGGTGTGGCGCTGGCGCTGGCCTGCGCGGTGGCCGTGGTGATCGCCGGACGCGTCTGGCGCCCCGGCAGCTCGTGGAAGCTCCTGGAATTCTGCGACGTTGCCTTCTTCGCGCTCCTCACCCTCGTCGGCACCCTCGCCTCCGAAGGCACCCTCCGCTGGCTGGAGACCTACTCGGGCGAGATCGCCAACATCGCCCTGCTGGTCATCGCCTTCGGCTCCATGGCCCTGCGCATGCCCTTCACGCTCCAGTACGCCCGCGAGCAAGTGCCCCGCGCCCAATGGGAATCCCCGCTCTTCCTGCGCACCAACTACATCATCACCGGCGTCTGGGGCGCGGCCTTCCTGGTCGCCGCGATCGCCGGCGCCTACGGCGACCTCGTCCAACACGACCCCAACAACATCTGGACCGGCTGGATCATCCAGATCGCGGCCATCGTCGCCGCCCTCCGCTTCACCCGCTGGTACCCGGCCCGAGTCCGCGCCCGAGCGGCAGCCGCGAACGCCGGGAAGCAGGACGACTGACGGTCATCGCGACCCAAGTGCGCGGTGCGGCACCCGAGTTCACCGAGGCTCAACGAGGTCCACTGCTGCGGTCGACAAGGATGCCGGGTTTGCTCATCTCGCCCCTTACGCCCCCGCCGGTGTCGTAGCGTGACCGACGGTGACGCACCGACGCGGGCTGCTTGTACGCGTGGTGCCCCCATGTGTACGCGGCCCACGGCGTGACGGCGTTCCTACGGGGGACGTTGGTCCGGAGAGGTGATGACCATGATGGAACGTCCAGGTATGGCGGTAGGGCAGGAAACCCCTCAGAGCGACGGCGCCGGAGCCGTCCTGGCCTTCAGAGACGGCTGGGAAAACGACGACGAGGACGGACAGCGGCCTGCGGACGACGCGGGCAGGGGCGTCGCCATCGCGTTCGGCAAGAACTTGAAGATCCTGCGCATGCGAGCGGGACTGGATCGACCGGCACTCGGCAGTCTCATCGGCTACTCGCCCGGGACGATCGCGTCGTACGAGCAGGGACGGCGGATTCCCAACGGCGACACGATCGACAAGTGCGACGAAGTCCTCGGTGCGGGCGGGCTGTTGAGCAACTGGAAGGAGCAGATGGAGCGGGCTCAGTACCCCGTGTTTTTCCAGGGGATGGCTTCCCTGGAAAAGGTGGCGATTGAACTGCTCTCGTACAGCACGCTCGTGTTCACAGGACTGATCCAGACCGAGGAGTACATGAGGGCACTACTGGCGATGCGACGTCCGGCCCTGGACCAGGAGACCGTCGAGCAACGCGTGGCGGCACGATTGAACCGACAGGGCATCTTCGAACGCCAGCCCTCACCGCTGCTGAGCTTCGTACTCGACGAGTCAATCTTGCGGCGTCCTTACGGCGGCAAGGCGGTCCTGCGTAGGCAGTTGGAGAACGTACTGCTGATCGCCCAGAGGCCAAACGTCGAGATCCAGGTCATGCCGCTCAGCTGTGAGGACAACGCGGGTGTGAACGGGCCATTCACCGTCATCACCAGGAAGGACGGCAAGAGGTTCGTGTACGCCGAGGCCGAGGGCATCGGGTCCCTCAAGACCTCTGCGGAACAGACGACGCTCTCCCACGGACGCTATGGGATCATCCGATCACAGGCTCTCTCGCCACGAGAGTCCATGGCATCCATCGAAGGAGCGCTGAAATCGCTATGAACAACGCTGAGCCCTCGGCTGTCGCCTCCAACCTCGCCTGGTTCAAGAGCAGTTACAGCGGAACCGAGGGCGGCGAGTGTGTCGAGGTCGCCGCCAGCACGGCGGCTGTCCACGTTCGGGACTCCAAGAACCCGGAGCGTGGCAACTTCGCTGTTTCGCCCGCCAGTTGGGGCGATTTCTTGACGTACGCGAGCGTCAGCGCGTGAAGTGAGTCGTCGACGGGGACGCTGTGGGTATGTCTGAACTTCACTGGTTCAAGAGCACCCACAGCGGAGCCGAGGGCGGCGACTGCGTGGAGGTCGCGCTGAGTTGGTCCAAGAGCAGCTACAGCGGGGCCCAAGGCGGTGAATGCGTGGAGGTGGCGGCTACCCCCGCCACCGTCCACGTCCGTGACTCCAAGTCCGTTGCCGGGCCCGTGTTCTCGGTGTCGCGTGCGGCGTGGGTCGAGTTCATCGAGGTGGTCTCGTGAACGCCGTCGAGTCCACGCCTGCTGCCGCCAACCTCGCCTGGTTCAGAAGCAGTTACAGCGGTGCCGAGGGCGGCGAATGCGTAGAGGTCGCCCTGAACTGGGTCAAGAGCACCCACAGCAACACCGAGGGCGGCGAGTGCGTCGAGGTCGCCGCCTGCACCGCCGTTGTGCATGTCCGTGACTCCAAGGTGGCCGCCGGGCCCGTTTTCACGGTGTCGCGTGCGGCGTGGGTGGGCTTCATCGGGCTCGCGTCGTCGTAGCCGTCGGCCGGGTTCCTTCTCCCCGCCCCCGACGCCAGGCCCCGCACGCCGCAGCCCGCTCCCCGTAACCGGGGTCTCTCCGCCACCCCGGCGCACACCCCCGCCCCCGTCGCGCGCCCCGCACGCCACCCCACTCCCCCGTACCCCCACCATCACCCGATCCGGTGGATTGGAGGACCCGCGCCCGGAACTGGCAGCCTCCGGCTCCACAGTGGGAGCGCGTGGCTTCAGGGACCGCCACTCACAGACATACGGCTTCATGAAAGGCGGCATCACTGATGCGGACGGAAGCGCTCAACCGGGTCCGGCTCGTGTTCACCCTCTTCGACGCCAACGGCAACGGGGTACTGGAGGCGGACGACTTCGAGCTGATGGCGGGCCGGGTCCGGGACGCCGTTCCCGCTGCGGAACCGGCGGCTCAGGAAGCGATGGCGACCGCGTTCCGGCGCTACTGGGAGACGTTGGCCGACGAGGCGGACACGAACGGCGACGGCCGGGTCGACTTCGAGGAGTTCACGGCGTGCGTGCTGGCGCCCGAGCGGTTCGACGCGGTGGCGGCGGAGTTCGCGCGCGCCCTGTCCACCGTCGGTGACCTGCGGGGCGACGGTCGGGTGGGGCACGCGGAGTTCGTCGGGCTGATGCTCGCGATCGGCTTCGCACCGGCCAACATCCAGAGCCTCTTCGACGCCCTCGGCCCCGACGAGAACAACCGGATCTCCTCCGCCGTCTGGGACGAGGCCATCCGCGAGTACTACCGCCCCGACGCCGGCGGCACCCTCGGCGACCTCCTGGTGGCCGCCACCCCGGTCGGCTGACCTCGGCGCAGTCCCACGCTCAGAGTGCCGGCATCGGAAAGGGCCTCCGACGCAGTTCGGAGGCCCTTTGCGAGGTGGGGCGGCAGACGAGTCGGGCTGTACGCCGGATTTTGTTCGCCCGGTGCCTCGCGGCGGCCGGGGAGACGGCCATCCATCTAGGGCCGACGTTGCCGCCGGCCTCGTGCGGTCTACCCGCGGACTCGGGCGAGCAGCCCTCGAACGTCCGCGCAGGAACCCGTATCTCTACGGGCGCCCTTTTGACCTTGCTCCAGGTGGGGTTTACCTAGCTGCCCAGGTCACCCTGGGCACTGGTGGTCTCTTACACCACCGTTTCACCCTTACCGAGGACCGAGGCCCCCGGCGGTCTGTTCTCTGTGGCACTGTCCCGCGGGTCACCCCGGGTGGCCGTTAGCCACCACCTTGCCCTGTGGAGTCCGGACGTTCCTCGGGAAGCCCCCTAGGGGGACTCCACGCGGCCGTCCGCCCGGCTCGTCTGCCGTGGGGACAAGTGTATGCGCCGGGTGCCGGTGCTCGGGCCCGCCGCCGTCGCCAGCACCGAGCCCAGCAGGATCAGGGCGAAGGACACGACGACCGTCGGCGTCAGGGGCTCGCTCAGGAACAGCGCGCCCGCCGCCACCGCGACCGCCGGGTTGACGTAGGTGATGACCGTGGTGCGGGTCGGGCCGACCTCCTTGATCAGCTCAAGGAACGCCACGAACGCCACCGCCGTGCAGATCACGCCGAGCCCGGCCAGCGCGGCGAGCGAGGAGGCCGACGGCATGGTCGTGGGCCGGGTCAGGAACGCCGCCGGGGCGTAGACCAGCGCCGCCAGCGTCAGGCACGCCGCCGTCAGGTGCAGCGACGGAACGTCTCTGAGGGAGCGGGCCGCGATCACGGGCGCCGTCGCGTACCCCACGACCGTCACCAGCACCTCGGCCAGCGAACGGGCGTCCCCACCCGTGAGGTGCGGCACGGTGAGGACGGCGACGCCCGCCAGGCCCAGGGCGAGGCCGGTGACACGGCGCCCTCCGAGCCGTTCCGTGTCCCCCAGCGCGCGGGCCACGACGACGCCGAGGATCGGGACGCCCGCGATCAGCAGCCCGGCGGTCGAACTGGACAGGTGCCGTTCCGCGTCGGTGAGGGTGAACCACGGGACGAGGATCTCCGCGCCCGCGAACGCCAGCAACGGCGGCCAGTGCGCACGCACGGACCGGATCAGGCCGCCCTGCCGGAGCGCGAACGGCAGCAGCAGGAGCGCGCCCACCGCGCACCGCGCACCCACCACCAAGGACGGCGAGAGGTCCGTCACCGCCACCTTGATCAACAGGTAGGGGATGCCCCAGACGACCCCCAGCAGGGAGAACAGGAACCAGCCACGTGCAGTCATGCGGCCAGTGTCGGACCGTTCAACGGCCGTCGTCTTGAACGCTGTTGCGGTACGCGGCCGGTGTGACGCCCAGCACCCGGCGGAACCAGCGGGTCAGATGCGCCTGGTCCGCGAAGCCGACGGCACCGGCCGCCTCGGCGGGCCGCAGCCCGGCGTCGAGGAGCGCGCGGGCCCGGTGCACGCGGTGCTGGGCGAGCCAGGCGTAGGGCGGCACGCCCATGGTGGTGCGGAAGGCGCGCAGGAGCTGGTAGCGGGAGAGGTCGTGCGCGGCGGCGAGTTCGGCGAGGGACGGGGGGTCGGTGAGTTCGTCGGCGAGCCGGTCGCGGACGGCGTGCGCGACGCGGGCGGCGTCCGGGACCCGGTCGTCGACCGGACGGGACGTGGAGTGGCGGCGGGCCAGCGCGGTGAGCAGCCACGGCAGCCGGGACTCGGTCTCCAACGGGTCGGGGCAGGCGCTCAGTTCGGTGTGGGTGCGGCGGAGCGCTGCGGCGAGTTCGGGGTCGTCGATGACGGCGTCCCGGAAGTGCGGCACGCCACCCCGGACGCCGTCGGTGAGGAGGGCGGGGGCGGCGTAGAGGGCACGGTAGGCGTAGCCGTCGGTCGCCCGCGCGGGGCCGCCGGTGTGCATCTCGCCGGGCGCGAGAACGACGATGTCGCCGGGGGCGCTCAGGACGTGGCCGCCCCGGTAGTCGATGACCTCGCAGCCGCCGACGGTGACCCCGACCGTGAACTCCTCGTGCGCGTGCGGCGCGTACACATGCCGGTCGAACCGCGCGCTCAACAGATCGAGCCGAGGCCCACCCCGCCCCACCCGAGCCCTGGTCCACTCCGCCCACTCCCGCCCCACCACCCACACCCCCTACGGCCACAACACGGCCCCCCTCAGAGAAAATCCGCGATCTCCAGACCCAACCCGAAGGGCTCGGGGAGCGAAGCCCCCCCTCTGTGGAGAGCACAGGCAGGGGGGCTGTGCGTCGTACGCTGTTTGGCAGTTCGCAACGAAGGAGATCTTCCGTGCTTGTCCTGCTGCCGCCCTCCGAAGGCAAGGCCGTGTCCGGCCGTGGCGTCCCCCTCAAGCTGGAGTCGCTCTCCCTGCCGGGGCTCACCGAGGCGCGGGCTGCCGTGGTGGACGAGGTGGTCGAGCTGTGCGCGGGTGACGCGGAGAAGGCACGCGAGGTGCTCGGGCTGACGGTGGGGCAGCTCGGGGAGGTCGAGAAGAACGTCGAGCTGCGCACCGCCGGGGCCCGGCCGGCCGGGGAGATCTACACGGGCGTGCTGTACGACGCGCTCGATCTGGCGTCCCTCAGTGAGGACGCGGGCGCGACGGAGCGGGCGGCGCGGTCGTTGCTGATCTTCTCGGGGCTGTGGGGCGCGCTCCGGGTCACCGACCGGATTCCTTCCTACCGTTGCTCGATGGGCGTGCGGTTGCCGGGACTCGGGGCGTTGGGCGCGTACTGGCGGGGGCAGCTGGCGGACGTGTTGCCGGAGGCGGCCGGAGAGGGGCTCGTCCTCGATCTGCGGTCCGCCGCGTACGCGACCGCGTGGAAGCCGAAGGGGGAGATCGCGGAGCGCACGGCGAGTGTGCGGGTGCTGTACGCGCCGACCCGGAAGGTGGTCAGCCACTTCAACAAGGCGACCAAGGGCCGCCTCGTCCACAGCCTCCTTAAGACCGGCGCGGCGCCCGCCACCCCGGCCGAACTCGTCGAGGCGCTGCGGGATCTCCGTTACGAGGTCGAGGCACAGGCCCCCACGAAGGCCGGCCAGCCCTGGACGCTGGACGTACTGGTGACCGACGTCCACTGATGTCCGACGGGCCAGTGATGTCCGACGGCCGCTGACATCCCCACGGCCGCTGATGTGCGGCTTTCCGTGTGTCAGCTGTTCCGTGCGTCCCCTGCACCGGGCGGGCTCATCGCCGTTCCCCGTGCTGGTTGCAGCATGCGCAACGGGCGTTGCTCATGTTGCGTGGCCTCGGCAGGATGAGCGGCATGACCGCACCCGCTTCGGCGTTCTTCTCCCCCGTGCCGTCCGTGCTGGACCTGGCGCCTGTCGTGCCCGTCGTCGTGATCGAGGACGTGGCCGATGCCGTGCCGCTCGCGCGGGCGTTGGTCGCGGGTGGGCTGCCCGCGATCGAGGTGACGCTCAGGACCCCGGCCGCGCTGGACTCGATCCGGGCGATCACCGGTGCCGTGCCGGGCGCGGTGGTCGGGGCCGGGACGGTGCTCACGCCCGTGCAGGTGAGCGAGGCGGTGGCGGCGGGGGCGCGGTTCCTGGTCAGCCCGGGGTGGACGGAGACGCTGCTGGAGGCGATGCGCGCGTCGGGGGTGCCGTTCCTGCCGGGGGTGTCGACGACGTCGGAGGTGGTGGCGCTGTTGGAGCGCGGGGTGCGGGAGATGAAGTTCTTCCCGGCGCAGGCGGCGGGCGGCACCGCGTATCTGCGGTCGCTGGCGGGGCCGTTGCCGCAGGCCCGGTTCTGCCCCACCGGTGGCATCGGCGCCGCGAACGCCCCCGAGTACCTGGCGCTGCCCAACGTCGGTTGCGTGGGCGGTACCTGGATGCTGCCCGCCGACGCGGTGGCCGCCGGGGACTGGACGCGGGTCGAGGCGCTGGCCCGGGAGGCGGCCGGGCTCGGCCGACGGAGCTGACCCCCGTCGGCCCGATCCGCCGGACCCCGGTCAGCTCAGGTGCGAGGTGTCGTTGAAGAGCCGCACGCTCGCGTTGCCGTCGGCGTAGTAGGCGACGGAGGACAGGGACGCGGCCGACAGTTCCATGCGGAACAGGGCCTCGGGCGGGGCGCCGAGGGCGAGTCGGACCAGGATCTTGACGGGCGTGACGTGGGTGACGAGGAGGACGGTGCGGCCCGCGTACTCGGCGATGAGCCGGTCCCGGGCGACGGCGATCCGGGCCGTCGTCGCCGCGAAGCTCTCGCCGCCGCCGGTGGGTTCGGCCTCGGGGTCGGCGAGCCAGGCGTTCAGGTCCTCGGGGTGGCGTTCGCGGACCTCGCCGAAGGTGAGGCCCTCCCAGGCGCCGAAGTCGGTCTCGCGCAGCCCGTCGTCGACGATCACGTCGAGGCCGAGGCGGGCGGCGGCGATCCCGGCGGTCTCCCGGGTCCTGGCCAGCGGCGAGGCGACGATCGCCTCGACGGTCCCGCGCCGCGCCAGTGCCGCCGCGACCCGCGAGGCCTGGTCCCGGCCGACGTCGGACAGCGCGGGGTCGCTGCCCCCGCTGCCGGAGAACCTCTTCTGCGGGGTGAGCGGTGTCTCGCCGTGCCGCAGCAGCAGGAAGGACGCGGGTGCCCCCATGTCGGCGGGGCCCCAGCCGGAGGCGGCGACGGGCTGCCCGCCCCGCTGGCCGACGGTGGCCGAACCGCCCCCTGCGGCCCCGGCCACCTCGTTCCCGGCGTTACTGGTCACGTCGCCCACCTCATCCCTCGCCCTGCCGACCCGCGTTGATCACGCTCGCGGGAATCCTCTCGTAGATCACCGGCTCCGGAAAGAACATCCAGGCCACCCGGCCGACCCCGACACCTACCTGACCGATACTCGATCTTCCGACCCCGCCGGTCTCCTCCTCGCCCACCGGCGCGAGAAGGCCAGGCCGGACCACTCGCCCCCGTCGGCCTGAACGGCCTCGTCCGCAATCGCCGGACGGGCTGGATGAGGCCGACCCCGCCGATGCGGGCTCCGGAGTCGCCCGTCCCGACGTCCTCGACACAACATGCCGTCCGGCGTCGAGGGCGTTCGGTGGTGCCACTCGGCGGCGCCTGGGCGTGCGTCCGGCCAACACGGAGAACGACTCCACGCTCCTCGCCGAAGCGGCCAAACTCGGTCGAACTCGGTCGGCAGGGCCGTTGCACACCGCGCGTCGAACGGAGCTACCCGCTCGAACGGATCGCGGAGGCGCACGCAGACTCCGAGGGCGGACCCACCCGGGGGAAGATCGTCGTCCGCGTCTGAGGCACCGCCCCGGAGGCCAGCGCGTCCGGGGATTCCCCGGCCCACTCCGGAGAAGGGGCGTGCCCGCCCCCGGGGACAACTCCCCACCCCCGTAAGGGACTTACAGCCCCGATTCCCCCGTGCGGACCAGGATGCGGCGGCAGTTCTCACAGCGGACGACCGTGTCGGGGGCGGCCGCGCGGATCTCGTTGATGTCGGTGATCGCCAGCTCCTGGCGGCAGCCCTGGCAGGTGCGCTGGTAGAGCTTGGCCGCGCCGATGCCGCCCTGCTGGGAGCGGAGCTTGTCGTAGAGCTTGAGGAGGTCGTCCGGGATGGTCGCGGAGACGACCTCGCGCTGCTTGGTGACGGTGGCGACCTCGCCGTCGATCTGCTCGAAGGCGGCCTCGCGGCGGGCGGTCGCGTCGTCGATCCGGCCCTGGACGGCACCGGCGCGCTCGGTCAGTTCGGCCACCCGCTCCTGCGCGGACTCCCGGCGCTCCATGACCTCCAGCACGATGTCCTCCAGGTCGCCCTGGCGCTTGGCGAGGGAGGTGATCTCGCGCTGGAGGTTCTCCAGGTCCTTGGGCGAGGTGACGGCGCCGGAGTCCAGGCGCTGCTGGTCGCGGACGGCGCGCTGGCGCACCTGGTCCACGTCCTGCTCGGCCTTGGTCTGCTCGCGGGCGCAGTCGCTGTCCTCGGTCTGCGAGGCCACCAGGAGGTCGCGCAGCTGGGTGTGGTCCTTGGTCAGCGACTCGATCTCGGCGTGCTCGGGCAGCGACCGGCGCTTGTAGGCGAGCTGCTGGAGACGGACGTCGAGATCCTGGACGTCGAGGAGGCGGATCTGGTCGGCGGGCGCGGCGTTCAGTTGGGGGCTCCAGGTGAAGGGGTGTGACTGGTCCAGGGGTCGGTGACCGTCGTGGAGACGTGCACCCGCAGGTCCCAGCCGTGGCGGTCGGAGATCTCGTCGAGCTGGGCTGCGGCCAGCTCGCACCAGGGCCACTCGGTGGCCCAGTGCGCCGCGTCGAGCAGCGCGAGAGGTGTGGAGGAGGGGTGCGCGCGGGCCTCGGACGCCGGGTGGTGGCGCAGGTCCGCGGTGAGGAAGGCGTCGACACCGGCCGCGCGGACCTGGCCGAAGAGGCTGTCGCCCGAACCGCCGCTGACGGCGACCGTGCGCACGACGGCGTCGGCGTCCCCGGCGACGCGGATGCCCTGCGCGGTGGCGGGCAGCGCGGCGGCCGCGCGGTCGGCCAGTTCGCGGACGGTGACGGGGTGGTCGAGCGCGCAGACGCGGCCCAGGCCCCGGCGCCCCGTCGGGTCGGTCGGGTCCGGCACCAGGGGGCCGACGACGCGGAGGTCTAGGGCACCGGCCAGCGCGTCGGAGACGCCGGGGTCGGCGGTGTCGGCGTTGGTGTGGGCGACGTGCAGGGCGATGTCGTTCTTGATCAGCGTGTGCACGACCCGGCCCTTGAAGGTGGAGGCCGCGACCGTCGTCGTTCCGCGCAGGTAGAGCGGGTGGTGGGTGACGAGCAGGTCGGCGCCGAGCCGCACCGCCTCGTCGACGGTCTCCTGGACCGGGTCGACGGCGAACAGGACGCGGCTGACCTGCTGGTCGGGCTCGCCCACGACGGTGCCGACCGCGTCCCAGGACTCGGCCCGCTCGGCGGGCCACAGTTCCTCCAGCGCGGCGATGACTTCAGACAGACGGGGCACGGGAAAAGGCTACCTGCCTGATCCGCGGGGCTGAACCGGTGCGGGCGGCCGACTCCTGCGGAGGGCTTCGCTCAGCACAGAGGTCGCCGTTCCCTCTGGCGAATCGTTCCTGCGCCACCCGTATGTGTGAAGGGTCGGCCTCGTGGTCCCCCGCCCGTGCGTACGAAAACTAGCTTCGTGGCCGGAGGTGACCAGACGATGACAGCCTGTGCGATCGAGTCCGAGGCAGCCCCGGAGGACGGCATTCCGCCGACGGGCTGCGCGATCACCGTGGACGGCGCGTACGCCGCCCGGCTCGTGCGGGACGGGGACCGCTGGTTCCCGGAACGCTGGACGCTGGACGGCCCGGAGCCCTACGCGGTGCCGCTGCCCGGCAACCAGCCGGAGGAACCCGGCACCGAGGTGCATCCGATGGGCGACGGGCGGGTGCTGATCCGCCGCCCGGCGGGCCCGCGCCAGCTCTTCTCCCTGCTCTACCCGACGGGTCCGCACACCGGCGAGGTGCTGATCGGCGCGGTCGAGTGCCCCGGCGACGACACCCGGCTGCGGCTGCTGCCGCCCGCGCCCTGTGGTGAGCGGGCGTACGCCCTCGCGGTGGGCCGGCGCTCCAGCGCGGTGTGGCGGGTGGCGGGCGGCGCGGGCGGCCCCGAGCAGCTGGCGGAGGTGCCGGGGCGCTGCTCGGGCGGGGTCTGGCTGGACCGGGGCGGGCGGCTGCTCGCGCTGGACCGGGAGGTGGGCGGGCGGACCAAGACGGTCGTGGTGGACCTGGGGCGCGGGGGCGAGGTGTCGCCGTTGCTCCAGATCGCCGACGACAGTGACGACCGGCTGCTGCTCGCGGACCCGGACAGCGGTCTGCTGCTGATCAGTTCGGACGCGCCGTCGCCCGGTGAGGCGCGGCTCGGCTGGGGGGTGCTGGGTTCCACCCTGCCGGTCCGCTTCCCGAGGAGCCTGCGGCTTCCGGGGTGCGCGGTGACACCGTTCGCGATCCAGCCGGGGCAGGTGCTGACGCCGGAGAGCTGTGCGGTGGCGGCGCGGGTGGAGGGGGCGATGGGGACGTGGGTCGCGGTGTGGCGTCAGGACCGGGGGCGGTTGCAGCATTTCCCGGCCCCGGTGGGGTGGTTGGCGGGCGCGGGGCTCTGGTCGAGCGACGGGGTGCTGCAACTGCCGTACAGCACACCTGAGTTGGCGTGCGGGGTGGCGCGGGTGTCGGCGCCCTGGGGTGCGCCGGGTGCGGGCGAGGTGAACTCCGGGGAAACGGCGGGTCCTTGTCCGGCAACGGCTTCGTCCTGCCCGTCCGACGCGAGCGGACCGGCGCCTGAGCCGCCGCCGGGGCCCGCTCCCGCGCCCTCGGCCCAGTCCGCCGCGGCTCGTCCGGTGCCGTTGCGGGAAGCGCCGTTGGGACGTCTTGTAACGAACCCGTGCCGGATGGTGTGACGGGCTGGATTCGGGGTGTGCGGTGCCGGTTAGAATCTTTCGGCTGTTAGAAAGATCATGTTGACGGGGTGAATTCATCCGATGAGCGATGCCAGCACGCACCAGACACCGTCCGACGACTCCCAGCAGTCCGTCGGCCACGGCCGGCACCGCGGTGAGGTCTCGGCCCAGGAGGGTCCGACCGACCCCCACGGCCGTCACCGCAAGCCGGAGCAGACCAGGACGGCCGCGGCCTGAGAGGTCACGCGGGTGAAGGGGGCGGTCCGCCGACAGGCGGGCCGCCCCCTTCCCGTTCCCGGCACCCGCCAACTACCCGGTGCTTCAACGGTGTTCAACGACGGTGTCGGCCAGGACCGGCGCGTCGTCCCGCTCCACCGCGCTCACCTCGACCCGCACAGAACCGGCACCGCCCTGCCGCCTGTCCTGCCCGTCCTGCCGTTCCTGGCGCCACATCCGCATCCGCAGGGTCTCGCCCGGGAAGACCACCCCGGCGAACCGGGTGGCGTAGGAGCGGACCCGGCCGGGGTCGCCGTCGAGCAGGGTGTCGACGACCGCCGGTGCCGGTCACGGGACCCGCGAACGGTGACTGGTGACTGGTCGCCGGTGACAGGTGATGGGTGGCCGGTGATGGGTGGCCACTGACAGATGACCGGTGATGGGTGACGGGTGAGCGGTGACATTTGTCCTGCCCGGGTCCGTACATGAGCCTCTGCCGGGTGCGGTGTCCCGGCCCGTAGCGTCGACGCCATGCCCTCAACGACACCGATGACACCGTCGCCGTCCAGGCACCGGGAAACGGAACCGGCCGTAGCGCCGCCCGTGTGGCCGCTGGCGCCGCCGCGCACCCTGTGCTGTCCTCCCGCCGGTCCTGCCGGGCCGGCGAAGCGGAGGGCGAGGGCATGAGCAGCGGACGGGAGGCCAGGGACCGGCTGGCCGAGTGGCGGGTGGCACGGGCCCGGTGGCGGGCGGACATGCGGACCTACAAGGCCGACCGCAAGAAGGCCCTCAAGGAGGCCCGGGGCACCGGCGAGCTGCCCCCGCATCCGGGGCCGCCGCCGACCGGCTTCGCGCTGCTGCCGTGGCTGCTGCTGGGCCTCGGCTCGTTCTCCAACCTGCTCCAGGGCCAGACGCCGAACCCCTGGATCGGCAGCGTGGGCCTGTTCACGTTCAACTCCCTGTACGTGTATGTGACGTTCAGGGCCTTCGACAAGGAGCGGCGCGACACCCCGTCGACGCGGGGCGTGCTGGTGGCCATGGGGGTGATCACCTGCGCCCTCGCGGCCGGTTACGGCGGCAGCTGGCTGTACTTCTTCCCGCTGCTCGGCCTCGCCACCGGCGCGGTGGTGCGCGGCCCGCACCTCGGGCAGATCGGCCTCGCGCTGAGCGCGCTCGCGGCGGGCGTGGCGTCGTTCCGGCTCGGCTGGGGCGCGCTGAACATCGCCTACGGCACCTTCCTGTCGACGGTGGTGACGGCGGCGATCCTCTCGCTGTCCGAGGCGGTGCGTGAACTCCACGAAGCGCGCGAGAAGTTGGCGCGGCAGGCGGTGGAGGAGGAGCGGCTGCGGTTCTCCCGGGACCTGCACGATCTGCTCGGGCACACCATGTCGGTGATCGTCGTGAAGTCGGAGGCGGCCCGGCGGCTGGCCCCGCGTGACATGAAGGCGGCGCTGGCCCAGATCACCGACATCGAGTCGGTGGGCCGGCAGGCGCTCACCGAGATCCGCGAGGCCGTCACCGGTTACCGGGAGGGCAGCCTCGGCACCGAGCTGGAACGGGCCCGGTCGGTGCTCGACGCCGCCGGGGTGGAGCCCGTCGTGACCCGCTCGGGGCCGCCGCTGGCCTCGCGGACGGAGGTGCTGCTCGGGTGGGTGGTGCGGGAGGCGGTCACCAACGTGGTCCGGCACGGCGGCGGGGCGAGCCGCTGTGAGATCACCCTGACCGGGGCCGCCGAACGCGTCCGCCTCACCGTCGCCGACAACGGCCCCGGCGTCCAGGGCGTCCAGTCCGACGCGCGCGACGGCACCGGGCTCACGGGGTTGTCCGAGCGCCTCGCGGCGGCGGGCGGCTCCCTGGACGCGGGCCCGGCGCCGCGCGGCGGCTTCACGGTCACCGCCGAACTCCCCCTGGAGGCGGGCGAGTCGGCGGCGTCCGGTGCGGCTACGGAGCCCAGGGCGCGCTGACCGCCCAACTCACGTCGTCCGTCCAGGAGGTGGCGCTGTCCCAGGCGTTGGACCCGCCGTCGCCGGCGACATAGACGTTGAGGTTGTAGTGGCGCAGATAGCGGGTCGGGTAGTTGTAGGAGGCGAACGAGGTGCCGGTGCCGCTCTTGCCGGTCTGCGGGCAGAAGGTCGCGTCGGCCCTGAACTGAGCTGTGCCGTCCATCGGTTGGCGGGTCAGCTTGAAGTTGTAGTGGCGCAGGAAGTCGCCGGGGTAGTTGCGGGACTCGAAGGACACGCAGGAGCTGCTGGCGAGGCCGCGCCGGACGATCCAGGTGGCGTCGTTCTTGTCCAGCGTCGAGCTGCTCGATGTGATCGGGGAGACGACGGCCGCGTTGTCCTGGTGGCGGACGTAGTCGGTGGTGCAGCACGCGGTGGTGGCGCGCAGCGAGATCTCCGAGCCCGGTGTCAGCGACCCCGTCGAGCCGGTGGCGCCGCCGTAGCCGACGGAGACGATGTTCGACTGGACGGCGTCGTCGGCCGCGTCGGTCGGGATGCCGGAGGTCATCACGCCCTCGAAGAACGAGCCGAGGGAGCCGTTGCTGTTGTCGCCGCCGGTGCCGAGGACGATGGCGCCCTCCTGGTGCAGGGGCGTGTATCCGCCGCCGTTGACGGTGGGTTCACCGCCGGAATAGCTGGTGGTCAGGGTGCCCGACTGGGCATTTCCGGATTTCAGCGCGAAATGGTTCTGCCCGTTGTTCTTGAGCAGCGCCGTCACGAACGGCAACGGGCCGCTCCCGGTGTTCGCGGTGTTCTTGCTGTATCCGGAGTCGGACTGGAACAACCCGTTCTCCAGGTCGGCCTGGACCCACGGGCCCTGCCCGTAGCAGGGCGAGAACCAGCACTCGGTGCCGAAGTTGATGGCGTCCATGTGACCGTTGCCGGTGTCCTTGTTGTTGGTCTCGGCGTTGCCGTAGTCGAAGCAGCAGGCGCCGTTGACATGGGTGCCGGAGGTCACCATGTACATCCCCTCGGCGCCGCCGTTCACGGCCACGCCGGAGGTGGTGTTGTCCCGGTAGCCCATGCCGGGCGAGATCTCCAGACCGTAGACCTGGTGGCCTCCTGCGGTCACCGGCAGCGCGTCGGCGGGGGCGCCCACATCGGCCGCGCCGGCCCCGCCCGCGCCCTCGACGGTGAGGTCGTTGTGGCGCGTGGACTGGTCGTAGATCGTGGTGACGATGCAGGTGGAGGCGGAGCAGAAGGAGTCCTGGGCGGCGGCGTTCGCATAGCCGCCGGTGCTCAGCAGGCCGATGTCCGAGGTGGCGCCGTCGGAGGCGCGCCGCACTTGGTAGAGGGCGCCGGAGTAGGACGCGTACAGCGCCCGGACGAGGCTGTGCGCGGCGACGCAGGGGGTGCCGGCGGCGGCGTAGACATCGCAGGGCAGCGCGGCGGCGGCCTCGGCCCGCGGGACGCCGACGGCGAGCGCGAGGACGGTGACGAGCGCCGAGAGGGCGGCCAGGACCGCCATTTTGAATCTGGAGAACACGGTGACCTCTTCCGTTCCTGGTGGGGCAGTACGGGCAGGGCGGGTGACGTGCGGCGCGTTCACCATGTTCGGTATTTCGGATGTCGTTCGGGAGAAATTCCGGTCTCTTCCTGCCGCTCGAAATTCCGAACATTCCAGAAGGGCCGGAACGGAATTTCCGACCGGCAATGACAAAGGCGAACTCCGTACGCCGAGGCGATTGTTGGGCCGTGCCACCGAGCCGTCAAGACATGCGGAAGCGAACTAGGGCGATTCTTTAATCGCGCCGCCCGGCTCCTTGACCGAGCTGCCGGGACCGCCCGCCGCCTACTCTGGTGCCGTGAACGAAATGCCCCAGGATCACCGGCCGGCGAAGAGCGTGCGGGTCCTTCTCGCCGAGGACCAGCAGATGATGCGGGGCGCCCTCGCCCTGCTGCTCGGCATGGAGCCCGACATCGAGGTGGTCGCCCAGGTGGCCCGGGGTGACGAGATCGTCGACGCGGCGCTCCTGCACCGGCCCGACGTGGCCCTCCTCGACATCGAACTGCCGGGCCTGAGCGGCCTCGACGCGGCGGCGCTGCTGCGTACCGAGGCTCCCGACTGCCGGGTGCTGATCCTGACGACGTTCGGGCGCCCCGGCTATCTGCGGCGGGCCATGGAGGCGGGCGCCGCCGGTTTCCTCGTCAAGGACGGCCCGGTGGAGGAGTTGGCGGCGGCGATCCGCCGGGTGCTGACCGGCGAGACGGTGATCGATCCGGCGTTGGCGGCGGCCGCGCTGAGTGCCGGGCCCAGTCCGCTCACGGCGCGCGAGTGCGACGTTCTCAAGGCGTCGGCGGACGGTGCGACGGTGGCTGACGTCGCGGCGCGGCTGCATCTGTCCGAGTCGACGGTCCGCAACTACCTGTCGGCCGCGATCGGCAAGACCGCCACCCGCAACCGCACGGAGGCCCTGCGCGAGGCCCGCAGCCAGGGGTGGCTGTAGACCTCAACCGCCGTCCCCTGCGGCCCTCTTGAGCCCCATCCCCCAACCACCCTGCCCAGCAGGCCACTTCACTCCCCCGCCCTCAACTGCCGTGCCCGGCTGCCCTCTTCGTCAACTGCCGTGCCCGGCCGTCCTCTTCGGTCGGCTCGTCAACTGCCGTGCTCAGCCGTCCTGTTCGGTCGGCTCGTCAACTGCCGTGCTCGGCCGTCTTCTTCGGTCGGCCCGGGAGCCACAGGGCCATCAGGGCGACGCCCCCGAGCAGGACCACCGTGCCGGTGCGGAAGACCAGGGCGTAGCCCTCCGTCAGGGCCTGGGCCGTGGTGCTCGGGCCGGTGCGGGCCGCCGCGATCGTCGCCATCACGGCGAGGCCGAGCGAACCGCCCATCGTGCGGGAGGTGTTGACGAGCCCGGAGACCAGTCCCGCCTCCCCCGGCGCCGCCCCCGAGGTGGCCAGCGCGGCGAGCGGTGTCGCCGTCAGGCCCGCGCCCAGCATCATCAGGACGCCGGGAACCATGATCTCGGTGAGGTAGTCGCCGCGCGGGGTCATCGTCGACTGCCAGGCGAAGCCGGTCGCCGCGATCAGGGCGCCGAGTGCGGCGACGTTGCGGGCGCCGAAGCAGGGCAGGAAGCGGGGCGCGGCCTTGGAGCCGAGGAGCACGGCGAGGGAGCTGGGCACCAGGGCGAGGCCGCCCTCCAGGGGGCTGTAGCCGAGGACGTTCTGTGTGTAGAGGGTCATGAAGTACCACATGCAGAACATCGCGAAGCCGTTCACGAACATCGCCGCGTTCGCCGAGGACACCGCCCGCACCCGGAACACCCCAAGGGGCATGAGCGGGGCGGCCGTTCGGGCCTCGGCCAGCAGGAACAGGACGATCAGCACGAGCCCGGCGCCCAGCGGCAGCAGGGTCACCGGGGCCGTCCAGCCCTCGGCCTCGGTCTGCGAGATGCCGTAGGCGAGGGTGGCGAGCCCGGCGGTGACCAGGATCGCGCCGGGCAGGTCGAGACGGCGGCCCGCGCCGCTGCGGCTCTCCGGCAGCCTGAGCAGCGACCAGACCAGGACGACGGCGCCGACGGGCACGTTGATCAGCAGGACCCAGCGCCAGGAGAGGGTGTCGACGAGGAGGCCGCCGACCAGGCCGCCCGCCGCGCCGCCGCCCGCGCCGACCGCCGTCCAGGTGGCGATGGCCCGCGCCCGCGCCGGGCCCGGGGGAACGGCGGCCGTGAGGATCGTCAGCGTCGAGGGCGCGAGCACCGCCGCGCCGAGTCCCTGCACCGCCCGCGCGAGCAGCAACTCCCCGCCCTGCTGGGCGAGTCCGCCGCCCAGCGAGGCCAGCGTGAACAGGGCGAGCCCGACCAGGAACATCCGCTTGCGCCCGTACAGGTCACCGGCCCGGCCGCCGAGCAGCATGAACCCGGCGAACGCGATCGCGTACGCGTTCACGACCCATTGCAGGCCCTGGGCGCTCAGGCCGAGGTCGGCGCGCATCGACGGCAGGGCCACGTTGACGACGGAGATGTCCAGGACGACCAGGAACTGTCCGGCGCAGGCGAGCGCGACGACCAGCCAGGTGGGGGGTGCGGTGCGGGGCGCCGATATTCGGCTGGTGTCAGCGGCTTCGAGCATGGGTGTCATGTTCCCATTCAGGGCATGTCCCCCGGCATCGGATTTTCGCTGTAGCCGCCCCGAGCCAGGAGTCCTAGGCCGTCTCCGCCGGGGGCGCCTCCCCCGGAACCAGGTCCTCCGGGCCCCGCGACCGAGACCACCAGCGCCGATTCGCCATGGACCTGACCAGAGCGCCCCCCTGACCGGCGGCTGACGCGTCATCAGAAACCCATGGTGCGGTCAAGAATCAGTTAGCGGTGCGAAGCAACGGAATAGTTGCCCATGGATACGAGGTTCACCCAGAACTTATTCCACCTGGAGGCCTCCGCACATGACCCACACGACGACCGACCAGCCCGCCCGGGCAGCCAGCGGGGCCGTGGTCCCGGTGCTCGCCTTCGCGGGCATCGTTGTCGCGGTGATGCAGACCCTGCTCGTCCCGGTCATCAAGGACCTGCCGCAGCTGCTGGCCACCGCCCCCAGCAACGCGACCTGGGTCCTGACCTCGACCCTGCTGTCCGGGGCCGTGGCCACGCCGATCATGGGGCGCCTCGGCGACCTCTTCGGCAAGCGCCGCATGCTCATAGCCAGCCTCTCCATCATGGTGGTCGGCGCCCTGGTCAGCGCCCTCACCAGCCAGCTCCTGCTGATGATCGTCGGCCGTACCCTCCAGGGCTTCGCGATGGGCGCGATACCGCTCGGCATCGGCCTGATGCGGGACATGCTGCCGCGCGAGAAGCTCGGTTCGGCGATGGCCCTGATGAGTTCCTCGATCGGCGTCGGCGGTGGCCTCGCGCTGCCGCTCGCCGCGCTGATCGCGCAGCACGCCGACTGGCACGCCCTGTTCTACGGCGCGGCCGGGCTCGGGGTGCTGTCCATCGTCCTCACCCTCCTCGTCGTTCCGGAGTCCCCGATGCGCGCCGAGGGCACCTTCGACGTGCTCGGCGCGATCGGCCTCTCCGCCGGACTGGTCCTCTTCCTGCTGCCGATCACCAAGGGCAGCGACTGGGGCTGGACCTCCGCCACCACGCTCGGGCTGTTCGCCGCCTCGGCCGCCGTGCTGCTGCTGTGGGGCGTGATGGAGCTGCGGCTGAAGGCGCCGCTGGTCGACCTGCGCACCACCGCGCGCCCGGCCGTCCTGTTCACCAACCTCGCCTCGATCATGGTCGGTGTCTCCTTCTACGTCGTCTCGCTGGTGCTGCCGCAGCTCCTCCAGCTGCCGAAGGCCACCGGGTACGGGCTCGGCCAGTCGATGGTCACCGCCGGTCTGCTGGTCGCGCCGCTCGGCCTGACCATGATGTTCACGGCGCCCGTCTACGCCCGGCTGTCCGCGAAGTACGGCCCCAAGATCACCCTGATCCTCGGCATGCTGATCATCGCGATCGGCTACGGCGCCGGCCTCGGCCTGATGAGCGCGGCCTGGCAGAGCCTGGTCATCGCCGTCGTCCTGGGCGCGGGCATCGGCCTCGCGTACTCCTCGCTGCCCGCGCTGATCATCGGGGCCGTCCCGGCGTCCGAGACCGGCGCGGCCAACGGTCTCAACACCCTGATGCGGTCCATCGGAACGTCCGTGTCGAGCGCCGTCATCGGCATGGTGCTCGCCAACACCGCGCACACCGTCGGGGGTGTCGCCGTCCCGACGATGCACGGGTTCCGGCTCTCCTTCGTGATCGCGACCGGTGCGGTGGCGGTCGGGCTGCTGATGGCGTTCTTCCTGCCCGGGCGGCGGCCGGCCGTGGCGACGCAGCTGCGGGCCAGCAGCGAGGAGGATGCCCACCTTGCGCGGGCCGAGCAGGTGTTGCGGGGGTTTCGGGGGCGGGTGCTGGCGGCTGACGGTGCGCCGGTCGCGCGGGCCAAGGTCACGCTGATCGATCAGCGGGGGCGGCAGGCGGGGGCGACGTTGTCGTCGGAGGACGGTAGTTATGCGCTGGTCGTGCCTGCGCGCGGGGCGTATGTGCTGGCCGCTCGGGCCAGTGGGCATGGGCCGTTGGCGTCGTCTGCGACGCATGCGGGGGATGATCGGGCGGTTGATGTGGATTTGGCGTTGCCTGCGGGGGTGGTTTCGGCGGGGTGAGGGGTGCGGCGGCGCGGCGGCTGGTCGTGGCCGCGCGGCGGGGCTGTACATCGATACAGCCCCGCGCCCCTTACCGGCGTGGCCGGGCCGTGTCCTGGCAGGGGGCCGGCGTGCTCTAGGAGCGTGGGCGGGTGCGGCGCCGTCGTGGCTGGTCGCGCAGTTCCCCGCGCCCCTTTTCGGCGTGATCTGGTCGTGTCTTGGCAAGGGACCGGCGTCCAGGGGTGTTGGGGCTGGTCGTGCCCGCGCGGCGGAGCCGCACATCGGTACAGCCCCGCGCCCCTTCTCTGCGTGACCTGGCCGTGTCCTGGCAGGGGACCGGTGTGCCTTGGCCGCGTGGCCCGGGGACGGTCTTGGTGAGGAGTTGACCCCCTGTGCGAGTGGGGTTGGGGGTGCGGGAGCATGAGGGGGTGGGGGTTGGGGTGCCTTGTTTGTTTGGGTTGAGAGGTTGTTGTTGTGGGTGTGGTTCCTTCGTCTGGGGTTCTCGTTGCGTTTGAGGGGGCCAAGGGGTTCATGCCGCTGGATGAGGGGCTCGCGTTGTATGCGGCGGGCGTTGAGGCCGGGCGGCTGGGGCTGCCGTTGCTGGAGATCGGCACGTATTGCGGCCGTTCGACGCTGTTGCTCGCGGACGCGGCCCGGGCGGCCGGGGTCACCGTGCTCACCGTCGACCATCACCGGGGCAGCGAGGAGCAGCAGCCGGAGTGGGGGTTCCACGACCCGGAGACGGTCGATCCGCAGCTCGGGGTGATGGACACGCTGCCGTTGTTCCGGCGGACCCTGCACCGGGCCGGGCTTGAGGAGCAGGTCGTCGCGCTGGTCGGCCGCTCGCCGCGGATCGCCGCGCTGTGGAACACCCCGCTCGGGCTCGTCTTCATCGACGGCGGCCACACCGACGAGCACGCGAACGCCGATTACGAGGGCTGGGCGCCGCATGTCGCGCCGGAGGGCCTGCTCGTCATCCATGATGTGTTCCCGGAGCCCGAGGACGAGTTCACCGGCCAGGCGCCCTACCGCGTCTATCTGCGCGCGCTGGCCTCCGGCGCCTTCACGGAGGTCTCCGCGACCGGCTCCCTGCGCGTCCTGCGGCGAACAGGGGCCGGGAACTGAGGCTGGCGTTAGAGTCGCGGACGTGTCCTACCTAGGCCCTGGCTTCGAACCGCCCCCGTCCCTTCGTCGTCCCCGTGCCCGGACCGTGGCCCTCGCCGCGCTGGTCCCCACCGCACTGCTGGGCTGGCTCGTCTACGAGGCGGTCGCCTCGCCCGGCGGCGGTGATACCGGCGCGACGGCCGCCGGTTCTCCGAGCGGCGTCACGTCCAGTGCGCCCGCCGGCACGCCCTCCGACGACGCCAAGGAGTCGGCCACCGCCGCTGCGCCCGGCGCCGGGCCGCTCACCGGCAAGGTCGTCCTCATCGACCCGGGGCACAACCCGGACAACTTCAAACACACGGCCGAGATCAACCGCAAGGTCGACATCGGCACGAACATGAAGGAGTGCGACACCACCGGCACGTCCACCAACGCCGGTTACGCGGAAGCCGAGTTCACGTTGGATGTCGCGCGGCGGCTGCGCACGATCCTGCAACAGCAGGGCGCCACCGTGAAGTTCACGCAGGACGGCGACCGGGCGTGGGGTCCGTGCATCGACGAGCGCGCGCGGATCGGCAACGCCGCCCACGCGGACGCGGCCCTGTCCATCCACGCCGACGGCGCCCCGGACGGTGACCGCGGCTACCACCTCATCCTGCCGGGCTCGGTGCACGCGGGCGGCGCGGACACCCGGCCGATCGTCGCCTCCTCCGCCGACCTCGGCAAGCGCATCGGGGCCGGCTTCGCGCACGTCACGGGCAGCGCCCCCGCCAACTACGTCGGCGACGGCACCGGTCTCGTCACCAGGACCGACATGGGTGGTCTCAATCTCTCAACGGTTCCCAAGGTCCTCATCGAGTGCGGCAACATGCGCGACAGCAAGGACGCGGCGCTGGTGACCAGCGCGAGCTGGCGGCAGAAGGCGGCGCAGGGGATGTCTGAGGGAATCGTGAGTTTCCTGCGCGGTTCGTGATCAGAGCGCAGATCCGGGCGGACACGCCGACAGACGGGAGGATAGTGTCTACCGGACGACGAGACGACCTACGAAGGACCCGAAGTGAATATCCGCTCCCTCACTAGAGGCGACGGCGTGGTGATCGGAGCAGCGGTATTGCTGTTCATCGCGTCGTTCCTCGACATTTACGCGATCGACGGGGCTCCCAGCAGCACCGCGCTCCCCAACGCCTGGGAGAGCGGGCCGGTCCTGATGGGTGTCGTCCTCGCGGGCATCATCGGCGCCGCACTCGTCGTCGCGTCCCACGGCCTGCCGCGGGTTCCCAAGGTGGCCGGCCTCGACCTCGGTCAGTTCGGCGTCGCGTTCACGGTCTTCGCGGCCTGGAGCGCGCTCGGGAACGTCTTCGACCCGATGGGCGGCACGGACAACGTCGGTTCCGCCTCGGACAACGGCGTCAGCCCCGGGATCGGTCTGATCCTCGCCCTCGTCGCCACCCTGGTCATGGCCGTCGCCGCCATCGCCACCCCGCTGGTCCCGGCGCTGCAAGCCGCCCTCGTCCCGGCGCCGAAGCCCCCGCAGCCGCAGCCCTACGGCGCCCAGCCGCCGAACGGCTACGGCTACCCCGGTGCCCAGCAGCAGCCCTACGGCGGCCAGCCGCAGCCGGGTCAGCCCTACGGCGCCCAGCCGCAGCCCGGCCCGCAGCCGCAGGGCCAACAGCCGCAGCCGGCCGGGGAGTTCTCGCCGTTCTGGTTCGCGGTGCCGGTGCCTCGACCGCTGTTCGGCGAGGACGGTTCGCCCGCGCCGATCGCCGAACTGGCGCCGGGTACCTGGTACTTGGCCGTCGAGCAGCGCGGCGCGAACCTGGTGGCGCAGACCCAGGACGGCCGCCGGGGCGTCCTCCAGGACACCTCGGGCATCCAACGCGGCTGACCCCACCACGGAACACGACAGCGGCCCCTCGCCTTTCCGGGCGGGGGGTCGCTGTCGTGCGGCGGCTGGAGCCGAACTCCTAGGAGCCGCTGAGTTGTCAGGAGCCGCTGAGTTGTGAGGCTGAGGGGACCTTGTCCTTGACGTCGGCGCCCGCGCTCTTCCCGGCGTCCTTCACCTTGTTGATGACGTCGTTGTAGTTGCCGACGACGTCATCGGTGGAGTCGCCCTTGCGGAGCTTGGAGGGGAGGTCCTTGAGCTTGTCGATCCCGGCGGTGAGCGGGGCCAGCGCCTTCGAGAGGGCGGGGTCGCCCTCGGCGTTGCGGTGCGCCGCCTTCAGCCGGTTGTAGGCGAACCCTCCGGCGAGGGCGGCCTTGACGAGGGCGAGCTTCCTGCCGTGCGCGCCCTTCTTGAACTTGCCGGCCTTCCAGGGCTTCACGATCCACTGGTAGGTCGCCCCGGCCGCGAGGCCCGCGTTGGCCACGAAGCGGGTCTTCGCCAGTTTCTGGCGCTCGACGGAGGCCGATGCGGTGGGGGTTGCCTTGGGGGCGGTGGTCATCGACTCGTTGCTGTTGCCGCCGCAGGCGGTGGCGCCCGCGATCAGGGCGCAACTGAGGGTGAGCGCCACGAGCAGGCGCCGTATCGGTATGGGCACGGGGTCCTCCGAAGACGGTCGGGGCAGATCTCTCCGTCACGGTCGCGCGGGTACGGCGGCTCCGCCACTCGGGGGACGCGGCGCGGGGTCTGTTCGGGTGACCGGCCCGATGCCACGCGGGTGCGGGGGCTGGTTTCAATCGGCCGCGCCGGGCCATTCGAACACCATGTCGTATCGAAGCCGAAGTGGTTCCCACTCCGCGGGGGCGGTCGTCGCGGTCGTCGCCGACGTCATGGCCGTCATCCTCGGACTGTGGATTCTGATGTACCTGCTGGACGCGAACCGGGGCAACGACCTGGTGCAGATCGTCCACAACGCGGCGGCGTGGCTGGCCGGTTGGTCCCGCGACCTGTTCACCTTCGACGAGGCATGGGCGCGGGTCGTCGCCGGCTACGGCTTGGCGGCGGTCGTCTACCTCTTCATAGGCCACGCCATCGCCAACCGCATGGGCCGACGGTAGCCATTCACTGGGCAGTGGGCGGGTGCGGCACCCGCCCCCCGGCTAGCAGCAGTCCGGGGCCAGTCCCCCAGGGAGGTGGGTGCCTGCGAAGACCGCGCAGGTCGGCTCGTGGCCGCCCAGCGCCGCCACCGCGAGCAGGACCGAACCCGCCGTCCACGTGGTGAGTTCGCGGGGCCAGATCGCGTCGTCCTCGAAGACATAGCCCGTCCAGTACAGGCCGCTCTCCGCGTCCCGCAGGTGCTGGATCGACTGGAGGATCTCCAGGGCCCGGTCGGACTCCCCCAACACCCACAGGGTCAGGGCGAGTTCGGCGGACTCGCCGCCGGTGACCCACGGGTTGGGGATGACGCACCGCACCCCGAGCCCGGGCACGACGAAGCGGTTCCAGCCCTCCTCCAGGCGGGACTTGGCCTCCGTGCCGCTCAACGCCCCGCCCAGGACCGGGTAGTACCAGTCCATCGAGTAGCGGTCCTTGTCGAGGAACCGTTCCGGATGCCGACGGATCGCGTGCCGCAGCGCCCCGACCGCCAACTCCCAGTCCGGCTGGGGCTCTTCACGCTGCTCGGCGATGGCGAGCGCGCAGCGCAACGCGTGATGGACGGACGACGAACCGGTCAGCAGCGCGTCGGCGGTGACCGCCCCGTCGTCCTCGCCCTTCCAGCCGATCTGGCCGCCCGGCTGCTGGAGCCGCAGCACGTACTCGATCGCCGCGTAGACGACCGGCCACATCCGGTCCAGGAACGTGTCGTCGCCGGTGGAGAGGTAGTGGTGCCAGACGCCGACGGCTATGTACGCGACGAAGTTGGTCTCCCGGGCCCGGTCGGTGACGTCCGCGAAGTCGCCGTCGGCGTAGGCCGCGTACCAGGAACCGTCGGTGTTCTGGTGCCGGGCGAGCCACTCGTAGGCACGCTCGGCGGCCTCGTGCTCGCCCGCCGCGTCCAGCGCCATCGCGGCCTCGGTGTGGTCCCACGGGTCGAGGTGGTGCCCCCGGAACCACGGGATCGCGCCGTCCTCGCGCTGCCCGGCGAGGATGGCGTGCACGGTCTGGGCGGCCTGCTCGGAGGTCAGGACCCCGGGCAGGACGAGGTGTTCTGTCCGGGGAGTGGTCACTTGGCGTCCACTCGGGGCAGGTGCGGCTTGGTCGCGTACGCCACGAAGCTCTTGCCGATCAGCGGGTTGAGCGCCTGCTCGGCGACCCGGGTGGCCAGCGGCTTCTTCATGATGTCCCAGACCAGCAGCTTGTGGTACGCGCGTACCGGCAGCGCCTGGTCGTTGTCGACGCCGAACGCGCACTTGAGCCACCAGTACGGGGAGTGCAGCCCGTGCGCGTGGTGCGTGCCGTACGGCTTGAGGCCGGCCTCGCGGATCTTCCCGAGGAGTTCGTCGGCCTTGTAGATGCGGATGTGGCCGCCCTCGACCTCGTGATAGGCGTCGGACAGCGTCCAGCAGACCTTCTCGGGGCCGTAGCGCGGCACGGTGATCGCGATGCGCCCGCCGGGCTTCAACACCCGGACCATCTCGGCGAGTACGCCCTTATCGTCGGGGATGTGCTCCATCACCTCGGAGATGATGACGACGTCGAACGACTCGTCGGGGAACGGCAGCGCCAGCGCGTCGCCCTCCATCGCGGTGGCGCTCGCGCCCTCCGGCGCCTCCCCGGCCTCCTTCATCGCCGCGAACCACTTGGCGACCTCGGCGATCTCCTCGGCGTTCTGGTCGAGCGCCACGACCTGGGCGCCCCGCCGGTAGCACTCGAACGCGTGCCGCCCGGCCCCACAGCCGAGGTCCAGCACGCGGTCGCCCGGCGCGAGCGGAAACCGGGAGAAGTCGACGGTCAGCACGAGGCCCTGCTTTCGGGATTGGCGTCAACGTCAACGTCAACGGAGGGTGCGGCGGGGGTGGAGACAGCGGCGGGGGCGGGGGTCGGCCGGGGGGCCGCCGCCGGTGACGCGGGGGCGGCGGAGCGGGCCAGGGCTTCCCGGTAGTGGTCGACCGTGCCCTCCGCCGCCTTGGTCCAGGTGAAGTGGGTCAGGACGCGCGCGCGGCCCGCGTGGCCGAGGCGCGCGCGCAGGTCCGGGTCGGACAGCAGGCGGTTGAGGCCCGCGGCCAGGGCGCCGGGGTCGGCGGGGGGCACCGCGAGGCAGGTCTCGCCGTCGCGTCCGGCGACCTCCGGGATGGCCCCGCCGGTGGTGGCGAGCAGCGGCGTCCCCGTCGCCATGGCCTCGGCGGCCGGCAGCGAGAAGCCCTCGTAGAGCGACGGCACGCAGGCGACCTCCGCCGAGCGCACCAGGTCGACGAGTTCGGCGTCGGTGATGCCCTTGACGAAGTCGACGGCGCCGTCGAGCCCGTACCGGTCCAGAGCCTGCGCGACCGGCCCGTCGGTGGGCCGCTTGCCGACGACGACGAGGTGCGCGTGCGGATGCTCGGCGCGGACCTTGGCGAGCGCCTCGACGAGGAAGACGAGGCCCTTGAGCGGGACGTCGGCGCTGGACGTCGTCACGATCCGGCCGGGTATGACGGGCACCGACGGGTCGGGGCGGAACAGGTCGGTGTCGGCGCCGATGTGGACGACGTGGACGCGGCCCGCGTCGACGCCGAGCTGGTCGACGATCTCCTGCCGGGAGGTGCCGGAGACGGTGAGCACGGACGGCAGCCGCCGGGCGACCCGTCGCTGCATGCGGGTGAAGGCGTACCAACGGCGTTTGGACAGCCGTTGCCGCCACCCCTCGGCGGCGTCCAGCTCCAACTGCCGGTCGACGGTGATGGGGTGGTGGATGGTGGTGACGAGCGGGGCGCCGAGGTCGCCCAACAGCCCGTATCCGAGCGTCTGGTTGTCGTGCACGACGTCGAACTCACCGAGGCGGGCGCGCAGTTGGCGCCGGGCGCGCAGGGAGAAGGTGAGCGGCTCGGGGAAGCCGCCGGTCCACATGGTCGCGACCTCGACGGCGTCGATCCAGTCCCGGTACTCGTCGCGCTTGGGGGTGCGGAACGGGTCGGGGGAACGGTAGAGGTCGAGGCTCGGCAGCTCGGTGAGGGTGAGTCCGGGCAGGCCCTCGTCGAGGACGGGGTAGGGCTGGGAGCCGATCACCTCGACGTGGTGGCCGAGGCGGGCCAACTCCCGGGAGAGGTGGCGCACATAGACGCCCTGGCCGCCGCAGAACGGGTTGCCCTTGTAGGTGAGGAGCGCGATGCGGAGCGGTCGTTCGCCTCGTGCGAGGTCTCGGCTCCGCCCGACCGGAGAGGTGCCCTCATCGGCGAGGTCCCCCTGGGGCCCCACCTGACTGGCCTCAGCGGTCACTCTGGGCCCCCTTCTGGCTGCACTGTCCCGCGAGATTACGCCGGACGCTGATCTAGAACAAGTTTCAGACTTGATCGTCCGGGCGCTCTGAATCTACCGGCAGGTAGAAGCGGAGTGAGCAGTGGATCAGGTGATTCGCGCCACGACCGCACCCGTGCCCACACCCGGGTATCCCTGCCATGATCGGCACGAACACCCGCCCTCACCGACGGTCACGGAACAACGGAACGGTGCCCATGCCTGCGCAAGCCAAGTCGGCCAAGGTGGCAGCCGGAACCGCACGGCCCGCCTCGTCGCCGCTCACCGAACGGCAGGCGGCGCGGCGGCGTCGCATCCTGCACGCGAGCGCGCAGTTGGCGAGCCGGGGCGGTTTCGACGCGGTGCAGATGCGGGAGGTGGCGGAGTCGTCGCAGGTCGCGCTCGGCACCCTGTACCGCTACTTCCCGTCGAAGGTGCATCTCCTGGTCGCCACGATGCAGGACCAGTTGGAGCACATGCACACCACGCTGCGCAAGAAGCCGCCGGTCGGGGAGACGGCGGCGGAGCGGGTCACGGAGACCTTGATGCGGGCGTTCCGCGCGTTGCAGCGGGAACCGCAGCTGGCCGATGCCATGGTCCGCGCCCTGACCTTCGCGGACCGGAGTGTCTGCGCCGAGGTGGACCAGGTCTCCCGCCGGACGACGGGGATCATCCTGGACGCGATGGAGATCGCGGAGCCGACGCCGGAGCAGGTGTCGGCGGTGCGGGTCATCGAGCACACCTGGCACTCGGCCCTGGTGACCTGGCTGTCGGGCCGCGCGTCGATCGCCCAGGTGAAGATCGACATCCAGATGGCCTGCCGCCTGATCGACCTGACGGCACCCGACGGCACGTGACGCGTCAACGGGACGCGGGTGCCCTGTGACCGGGGCCACGAATGCGGGCCCCAGGCGTGTGACCGGGGTCGCCCGCAGAGCCGTTGACCGGTGAACCACCCCACATGACCCACATCACCCACTAGGCGGCCTAGTAGGGCATTCCGCGTGTCATGTTCCTGCGGTAACCGGCCCTGACCTGCACTTTGAGAGCCACGTCACACGAGGCGCGTAACCCCCAGATGCGATCACAACTAGTAAAAGGGGTCATTGCGGACACTCTTCCGGGCTGCTTCATTGGAGTCGTCGCAAGGCGCCGATGTGGCCTCCGGGCCCCGGCGCCGACGTACGCCCCAGGTGTACGGGAGCGACTGTCCCGTCCCCGAAGAAAAGGTTCCTCGTGTTCGTCTCCCGCATCGCCAGCCGCATCTCCCCGAAGAAGGCCCTCACCTCCGCCGCCGTGGCCGCCGCCACCGCCGGACTGGTGCTGACCGCGGCTCCCGCCCACGCCGCGACCGCCGACTCCGCCACGAGTGCCCAGGCCGTCGCGCAGAAGATGATCTCGAACAAGGCCCAGTACCAGGCGTTCAGCAACATCGTCTCCCACGAGAGCGGCTGGAACGTCAAGGCGACCAACTCCTCGTCCGGCGCCTACGGCCTGGTCCAGGCCCTGCCCGGCTCGAAGATGGCCAGCGCCGGAGCGGACTGGAAGACCAACCCGAAGACCCAGATCAAGTGGGGCCTCGACTACATGAACTCCCGCTACGGCAGCCCGGCCGCCGCCTGGTCCTTCTGGCAGACCCACCACTGGTACTGAGCCGGCCCGCCGCACGAAACGTTCACCGCCCGCACCCCCGCCACCTCCGGCGGGGGTGCGGGCGTCTGTGGTGGACTTGCTCCTCATGAACGAGCGGAACAGCGGGTCGAACGACGGTCAGGGCGCCGCCGCCGGGACGGCACCGGCGCCCGACCGCGAGGAGCGTGGCCTGCGGCTGGTGGTCGTGCTGCTGGCGCTGACCGTCGTGAGCGGCCTCATCGACGCCGTCAGCTATCTGGGGCTCGGCCATGTCTTCACGGCGAACATGACCGGCAACGTGGTCGTGCTGGGGTTCGCCGCCGCCGGGGCACCCGGCTTCTCCGTGCCGCACACCGCGACCTCCCTCGGCTGTTTCCTGGTCGGCGCGCTGGTCGGCGGCCGGGTCGCGGTCACCCTCGGCTCCGGCTCCCGGCGCCGCTGGGCCCGCCGCACCCTGGGCGCCGAGGCCGTCCTCGTCGGCGTCTCGGCGCTGATCGCCCTGGTCCGGCCGGGGGCCGGCGGCACCGTCTACGCGCTGATCGGCGTGACCGCGTTCGCGATGGGCCTGCGCAACGCGACCGTCCGCAAGCTGGGCATCCCGGACCTGACGACGACGGTCCTGACCATGACGTTGACCGGTCTGGCCTCCGACTCCCGGGTCGGCGGCGGCTCGGGGCGCCGTTCCCCGCGCCGGGCGGCGTCCGTGGTCGCGATGGCCGTCGGGGCGTTCCTCGGTGCCTGGCTGGTGATCCACCACGACCTGGGCATCCCGCTGCTGATCGCGGCCGTCGCCTCGGGCGTGCTGGCACTGGTGGCATCGGGGCGGGAGTAGGCGGGCGGCGGGGTGCTCCCGGTGGGGGATCGAGCGGCTCCGACTGATTTCTGACGGTGCGTCAATTTCGTTGGCTGCCTGGGGTGTTGTGACGGGTTCGCCGCGCCGCAAGGGGCCCTGTGGCCGCAATTGCGCGCGTGTGCACCGCAGTTGACCGTGCGCGGGCCCTTGCGGGGATCGGGTGCTGTCAGCAGACTGCACCCGGGAACTAGAACGCGTACTAGTTCAGTGCGGCGGTGGCCGGGACGCCCGCGCCGTGCGGGTACCCCAGGAGAGGATGCGCCTTCCATGGCCGCCGAGCCCGTGATCGTCGAAGCCGTACGGACCCCCATCGGCCAGCGCGGCGGCGCGCTCGCCCAGCTGCATCCCGCCCGTCTCCTGGGCGAGACCTACCGCGAACTCCTCGGCCGCACCGGCATCCCCGCCGACGCGGTCGAGCAGATCGTCGGCGGCACGGTCACGCACGCCGGTGAGCAGTCCCTGAACCCGGCCCGCACCGCCTGGCTGGCCATGGGCCTGCCCTACGAGACGGCGGCGACCACCGTCGACTGCCAGTGCGGTTCCTCGCAGCAGGCGGCGCATCTGACCGCCAACATGATCGCGGCGGGCGTCATCGACATCGGCATCAGCTGCGGCGTCGAGGCGATGTCCCGGGTGCCGCTGGGGTCGGGCTGGAAACACGGGCCGGGCAAGCCGTTCCCGGACGAGTGGAACGTCGATCTGCCGAACCAGTTCGAGGCGGCCGAGCGCATCGCCCGGCACCGGGGCCTCACCCGGGAGGACGTCGATGCCCTCGGCCTGCGTTCGCAGGAGCGGGCGGCGGCGGCCTGGGCGGAGGAGCGGTTCAAGCGGGAGACGTTCGCCGTGCAGGTGCCGACCACGGAGGAGGAGCAGCACGCCGGGCAGGGCATGGGGCGCCTGGTCGACCGGGACGAGGGGCCCCGGGACACGTCGATGAAGGAGCTGGCGGGCCTGAAGCCGGTGATGCCGACGGCCGTGCACACCGCCGGGAACTCCGCGCCGGTCGGCGACGGGGCGGCGGCCCTGATGTGGGCGTCGAAGCGGATGGCGCGGGCCCTGAAGCTGCGGCCCCGGGCCCGGATCGTCGCCCAGGCCCTGGTCGGCGCCGACCCGCACTTCCACCTCGACGGCCCGATCGACGCGACGCACGCGGTGCTCGGCAGGGCGGGGATGACGCTCGCGGACATCGACCTGGTGGAGATCGACGAGGCGTTCGCGTCGGTGGTGTTGAGCTGGGCGCGGGTCTTCGGGCAGGACCTCGACAAGGTCAACGTCAACGGCGGCGGGATCGCGCTCGGCCATCCGGTGGGGGCGACCGGCGCCCGGCTGCTGACCACGGCCCTGCATGAACTGGAGCGTACGGACAAGGAGTTCGCGCTGATCACGATGTGCGCGGGCGGCGGCCTCGCCACCGGCACGATCATCCAACGCCTTTGATTCCAGGGCGACTTGCGGGACTCACGGCGCGGGAGGGGCGTACCGGTCGGCCAGCACCCGGCGCATCAGCGCGGCCGATTCCCTGAGCGGCAGGGCGGAGGCCTGGAGGTGGTCGAAGCGGAGTTCGCAGTCCCGGACGGTGTCCGGGTCGGCGGTGGGGTAGCCGGTGCCGTACCCCTCCGTGTAGACGATGTTGGGGTCGCTGTGGAAGCGGAAGATGTTGAACGCGCCGGTCATGCCCGCGTGCACGCCGCTGCTGAACGGCAGGATCTGGACGTTGACGCGCGGGTCGGTCTCCAGGGCCAGCAGTCGGCCGAGTTGGCCGCGCATGACCTCCCGGCCGCCGATCTCCTGGCACAGCGCGGCCTCGCCGAGGATCACCCAGACGACGGGCGGCGCCTCCCGCGCGAAGAGCCGCTGCCGGGCCAGCCGGGCGGCGGTGCGGTCCTCCAGGTTCTGCCGGTCCAGCGCGCCGAGCACGGCGCGGGCGTACTCCGGGGTCTGCAACAGGCCGTGGATCATATGGGTCTGGAAGATCGAGATCTCGTTGGCCCGCGCCTCCAGTTCCGCCGCTTCCCTGAACCAGGCCGGGAGTTGGCTGCGCATGACCAGCTCCAGGAGGCGGGAGAGGAGTCCGCCGGTGTCCAGGGCGGCGTCGACACGTTCGCTGAAGGCGACGGTCGGGAGTTTGCGGGCGGTCTCGATCTGACCGATCAAGGAGGCCGTGTAATTGACGAGTTCGCCTAACTGACGCTGTGTCAGACCGGCCTCTTCGCGGCATCGGCGCAGCTCGTAGCCGTAGTAGTCGAGCGGCGACGCACCCGGGTCGAGTGCGTGGACGTACGTCACAGGACGGTCCCCTTCTGATGCGACCTGGCACGCGAGACGGACGCGTCGTGTCCGTGCGATGGCCCAGAGTAGTCGCCGCCCCTCGCGCGCGTACCGCGAACGAACGCCTTTCCGGCGCCGCCGACCGCCCTGCCGCGTCAGGTGCTCGGGGCGGGCTCGCGGGCCGGTGCGCGCTCGTCGCCGGTCCGTGCCGTCGGCCGGACGAGCCGCGCCCGGGGTCCCTGGAAGAGGTACGCGAGGCCGAAGCCACCGGCGACGACGGCCGCGCCGCCGACCGCGTCGAGGACCCAGTGGTTGCCGGTCGCGACGATCGCGGAGACCGTGAACAGCGGGTGCAGCAGCCCCAGAACCCGCATCCACACCTTGGGCGCGAGGAGCGCGATGACCACCCCGCACCACAGCGACCAGCCGAAGTGCAGCGACGGCATCGCCGCGTACTGGTTGGTGAGCGCGGTCAGGGCGCCGTAGTCCGGCTTGGAGAAGTCCTGGACGCCGTGCACGGTGTCGATGATCCCGAGGCCGGGCAGCAGGCGCGGCGGGGCGAGCGGGAAGAACCAGAAGCCGATCAGCGCGAGCAGGGTGGTGAAGCCGAGGGTCGAGCGGGCCCAGCGGTAGTCGACCGGGCGGCGCCAGTACAGGACGGCCAGCACGGTCATCGGGACGACGAAGTGGAACGACTCGTAGTAGAAGTCGAAGAAGTTCCGCAGCCAGCCGACCTGGACGACCGCGTGGTTGACCCAGCGCTCGATGTCGAGGTGCAGGAACCGTTCGATGTCGAGGATCTCGTGGCCGTGCCGCTCGGCGCGGGCCCGCGCGGCCTCGTTGCTGCCGCCGGTCGCGGCGAGCCTGACCTGCTGATAGGCCGCGTAGGTCACCCGGATGAGGAGCAGTTCGAGCAGCAGGTTCGGCCGGGTGAGGACCCGGCGCAGGAACGGCAGCAGCGGAACGAACCCGACGCGGGCCGGGACCGGGTCGGCGTACTCCGTGGGCACCGGCGAGCGGTAGGACGGCGAGGTGCGCGGCAGGAACGGGATCACGGTCGCCGCGAGGAGGGCGGCGAGGAGGACGACGTCGTCCCGGAGTCCGTGCAGGGCGGCCACGTTGGGCAGCAGCATCGTCGCGGGCAGCGTCATGAGCAGGACGACGGCGACCGGCCAGACATAGCGGTCGGAGGCCCGCCTGCCGACCCGGCCGACCATCGCGAGCAGCACCCACAGCAGCTGGTGCTGCCAGGTCGTCGGGGAGACGGCGATCGCGGCGCAGCCGGTGACGGCGACCGCGAGCAGCAGTTGGCCGTCGCGCGCGTACCGCACGGCCCGGCGCACCCCGAGGACGGCGACGGCGGTGCCGAGCGCGAGGAACAGGCCGATCTCCAGCGGCCCGGTCAGGCCGAGGCGGAGCAGGGCGCCGTGCAGGGACTGGTTGGCGAGGTCGTCGGCGGGGCCGCCGAGGCCGGTGCCCGCCATGTGGTGCACCCAGTAGGTGTACGAGTCGTGCGGCAGCGCCGCCCAGGCCAGCAGCGTGCAGGCGAGGAAGGTGGCGCCGGAGGTGACGGCGGCCCGGCGTCGGCCGGTGAACCACAGCAGCGGCGCGAAGAGCAGCACCGTCGGCTGGAGGGCGGCGGCGAAGCCGATCAGCAGGCCGCCGGCGTACCGGCCGCGCACGACGAAGCAGGCGAGCAGGACGAGCAGCACCGGGATGACGCTGGTCTGGCCGAGCCAGAGCGTGTTGCGCACCGGCAGCGACAGCATGAGGAGGCTGATCGTGACGGGGGCGGCGAGCAGCGAGGTGCGGCGGCTGACGGGCTGCGGCAGGGCCCGGGCGACGACGAGGCCGAGGGCGACGACCAGCAGCAGGGTGCCGAAGGTCCAGCCCCAGCCGAGGGCCTGCTCGGCCGTGCGGGTGAACGGCTTGAGGACGAGCCCGGCGACCGGGGTGCCGGTGAACTGCGTGGACGCGTACAGCGACCCCTTCACGTGCAGGACGCCGTGCGGGCCGACCCAGGTCTCCAGGTCCGTCAGCCGGTCGCCCCTGGGGGTGCCGAGAACGGCGGCCAGCTGCCGTATCGCGAGGACGGCGGCGATCAGCCACAGCCCGAGCCGCGCCGCGCCGAGGCGTCCGCCGACCGCCCCGAAGACGTCCCCGGGCCGTCGCCCGCTGTGCTCCACGTTCGCCACGCCTCGTAGGCCTCCCGCCCCGTCGTCCCGCCGCTGCGCCAGCGCGGGAGATACCGCGAACCCCCCAAAGGCTCGCATCACCCCCCTGGAGGGACGCAGGCAACCCCCGCTTCACCTGACGTCCGCTCTTCTTTCGTCCGGATGACGATAGTGCTCCCGGGGTTCCATCGCCCCCACGGAAGGCGAGATGGATCACAGTGCACCGGGGCGGGCGCCGCGATCACCGCTCCCCAGGTCCCCGAGCAGCACTCCCCCGACGTCACCGTCACCGGCCCCGTGGCCGTCAGGCGGGCCGTCAAGGCCGCCGCGCTCGGCAACGCCATGGAGTGGTTCGACTTCGGTGTCGACAGCCACATCCCGTGACGCTGGGCAAGGTCTTCCTCCCGGCTCGGCACCCTCGGTGTCCCATCGGTAGCTGTCCGGAAACGCATCCGGAACCCCTGCCTCCCCCGTACCGTCAGAATCCTGTTCGACTGCGACCTGTCATGCCGACGCCGCCATGGCCGGTCGGCAGGTCGTGCCGACGGGTCATGCGACAGGGCATGACGACTCATGGTGGAGGCCTCCGGGATGAGTGGTTGGTTCCTGCGCGAACGGTCACGCACGCGTGCGTCAGCGGCGGCGACACGTGCACAAAAACGTCCCCGCGCGCATACGAACACGCCGCTGGCTCCGTCATGGGCGTCCGCCGGAAAAGCGCGCCTCCGCGCGCGCGTGGCGAGCATGCGCGGACAACGTCCCCCACGCGCGCGTACGACGGCAACAGCAGCGGCCGCAACGGCGGTGACGTCACCGGCGCCGCACCCGACCGCCCCCTTACGCGCGCGTCCAGTGGGCGCCCGCCGAAAACGTCACCTCCGCGCGCGTGCCGTCGCCGTCGCGCTCGCGCTGCTTCTCGTCCAGGTCGGCTCGCTGGTCGTACCGGCGTACGCGTGCGGGTGCGGGGCGTTGATCCCCGGGGGCGACCGGGTGGTCACCGTCGGGCGGGAGGAATCCGTCGTCCGCTGGGACGGGCGCGAGGAGCAGATCGTCATGAGCCTGACCGTCTCCGGGGACGCCGAGCGGGCCGCCTGGGTCTTGCCGGTGCCGCACCGCGCGACGGTCCGCCTCGGCGACCGGGACCTGTTCACGCAGCTCGCCGACCTCACCGCGCCCGTGCACCGGACCCGCTCGCACTTCTGGCCGCAGGACGACGACTGGCCGTTGCACACCGGCGACGGCTACGGCCAGGGCCCGCCTCCCTCGCGCGCGGCCCCCGGCGTCGGCGTGGTCGGACGTCAGCGCCTCGGCCCCTTCGACGTCGCCCGCCTCACCGCGACCGACCCGGCCGCCCTGGGCAGCTGGCTCGACACCCACGGCTTCGCCCTCCCGCCCCGTCTCCCCGAGGCCCTCCAGCCCTACGTGGACCGGCACTGGGAGTACGTGGCGGTCAAGCTGGCCCCGCGAGGCTCCGGTGCCGCGACCGCCCCCGGCGGCACCCCCACCCCCGACACCCTGGCCACCCCCCGCATCACCCCCACCCCCAGCGCCAGCAGCCCGTACGCCACCCCCACCCCCAGCGCCCCGTACGCCATGCCCACCCCCGACTCCCCGTACCTCACGCCCACCCCCGGTTTCACCTCCGTCCTGGACACCACCCCCGTCTCCGACACCGGCGCCGCCGCCGCGCCCGCCCTGAACGGCACCCTCGACCCCCTGCACGTCAGCTTCGCGTCCGACAGTCCCGTCTATCCGATGCGGCTGTCCCGGCTCTCGCGCACCCCGCAGTCGCTGGGGCTGTACGTCCTCGCCCCGCACCGCATGGAGACGACGTCGGCGATCGGCGGCGAACGGCCCCGCACCACGTTCGCGGGCCGGGTCACGGCGCGTTCGGGCCCGCTGGCCGAGTTGACGGCGGGCGGCACGCCGTACCTCACGGCGATCCGCCAGGAGTTCCCGTTCCCGTCGACGATCGACGACGACCACGTGCTGCGCCGGGCGCCCGCCGACATCCCGTTCCAGCAGGTGATCTACGAGGACCGGTTGCGCACGCTGGTGGGCGTCCCGGCGTGGCTGCTGACGCTGACGACCGGGCTGTTCCTGACCGTCGCGGCGGCGACGGCGACGCCCCTGTACCGCAGGTACCGGCGGACCACAGACGCCTCCATTAGCATCCCTAGTTAGAGCGCCTAACTAGAACAGTGGAGCACAGACAGATGAGCGACCCGCAGACCTGGACCGCAGTCGACGCCTACTTCACCACCCACCTCGCACCGGACGACGACGCCCTGGTGGCGGCCCTGCGGGACAGCGACGCCGGTGGCCTCCCCCCGATCGCGGTCACCGCGCCGCAGGCCAAGCTGCTGCATCTGCTCGCCCAGATCCAGGGCGCCCGGACGATCCTGGAGATCGGCACCCTGGGCGGCTACAGCACGATCTGGCTGGCCCGCGCGCTGCCCGCCGACGGCCGCCTGGTCTCCCTGGAGTACAGCCAGCGGCACGCCGAGGTCGCCACCCGCAACCTCGCCCGCGCGGGACTGGACAAGGTGGTCGAGGTGCGGGTGGGCCCGGCCCTGGAGTCGTTGCCCGTGCTCGCCGAGGAGAACCCGGCGCCGTTCGACCTGGTCTTCATCGACGCGGACAAGAGCAACAACCCGCACTACCTGGACTGGGCCCTGAAGTTGACGCGTCCGGGCAGCCTGGTGATCGTCGACAACGTGGTGCGCGGCGGCCGGGTCGCCGACGCCGACAGCACGGCGCCGGACGTCGTCGGCACCCGTACCGCGATCGAACTGATCGGCGCCCACCCGAGGCTGGACGGCACCGCGATCCAGACGGTGGGCGCCAAGGGGTACGACGGCTTCGCGCTGGCCCGCGTGGTGAACTGAACTCCGGCCGGAATTCAGCCCTCGTGATAGAAGCCGACGTTGACGCTGCGCGGGGCGGTGCGGTCCTGGACGACGATCTCGCCGGTGCCGCCCCGGGGCAGCGTGACGCAGCCGCCGTAGGCGAGCATCTGCGCGTACTCCCCCACGATCAACCGCACCTCGGACGAGGGATCGTCCTGCGAACCGCGCAGCCAGCTGACCTGCCAGACACCCTCGGGTCCGCAGAGAAACTCCAGGTGGACGCGGGAGACGAACAGCCAGTCCTCCGGCGTGAGCAGCCGGCACACGGACTGGTCGCGCCCCACCCGCAGCACGGCGCCGGGCTCACTGGGCGCGTCGGCCATGAGCATGCCGGCCGTGGCCCCCTCTTCCGCCCCGGACACGGTCGCCATGGTGAGTTCGAGCACGTGCGCTCCTCCTGAAGTGTGCCTACACAGCCGCCGCATGATAAATCGCCCGGGCAGGTCACGTCCGGCACAATGAAGTCATGACCGAGCGAAAGCCACCGGGCGTGCCGTTCGAATCGTGGGTCGACAAGCAGATCCGGGACGCGGAATCACGGGGTGATTTCGCGCATCTGGCGGGCGCGGGCAAACCGCTGCCGGCGGGCACGGACACCTCGTACGACGAACTGTGGTGGATCAGGCAGAAGATGGCCCGCGAGGGGCTCTCGGTCCTCCCGCCGACGCTGGCGCTGCGCAAGGAGGCCGAGGACACGCTCACGGCCGTCTGGGCGGCCCCGTCGGAGCGGATCGTGCGCAAGCTCGTCACCGACGTCAACGTCAAGATCAGCGACATGATGTTCAAACCGCCGCCCGGGCCCCCGCTGGGCATGAAGCCGTACGACGTCGAAGAGGTCGTACGCCAGTGGCGGGAGCGCCGGACGGCGGTGGAGGGGAACGGCGGCCGGTCAGCCGTGTAGCAGCCGGTCGGCCAGTTCCCGGTAGTCACGCAGGGCGAGCCGGAGTTGTTCGGTGTCGGCGGCGCCCGTGTCGTCGCCGCCGTCGTGCCAGGAGGTGCGCAGGGTGCGGCGGCGTTCGGTCACGGCCTCGGTGAAGCGCCCGGCGATCTCGGCGAGCAGCTGATCGGCCTCGGCGACGGAGGCGCGCGGTTCGTCGACGAACCCGGCGACCGCGTCCTGGAGTTGGCGCCCGAACGTGTCGCTCTCGGCCTGCGGAAAAAGCCCGGCCGCCCCGTTCAGATGCGCCGAACTCCCGGCGCCGGTCTTCAACTGCCCGTCGCTGTAGGGCCGTTCACCCCGCTCGCTCTTCTCGTCCCGCTCAACTCCCCCTTGCTTCGCGACCGTTCCCGCATGCTCGGCCTTCTCTGCTTTCTCGGCCTTCTCTGCCTTCTCGGCCAACGGCTTGGGGGTCGGCGTTGCCGAGGGGGTGGTGCTGGTGGGGGCCGGGGGCGGCGGCTGGGGCGGGTGAACGGGGGTGCGCGCGTCGTCGGTCGGGGTGGTGCGCGCCCGTGTGGTCAGGTCGTCGGCGCTCGGACGGCCCCGGTCGGCCCGGTCCGTCCGGTCGGTACGCCGATCCGCTGCCGGACCGGTGGTGTTCTTGTCGTCGTCGGTCATGGGTCCCTCAACCTCCCTTGGCTGTCGTGTGGTTGGCGTCGTGCCGGTCGATGTGCGGTCGGCGGCGCGGGGCGGCGCCCGCTCCCACCAGTTCCTCGAACAGGCCGCGGGCCTCGATCAGGGCCGCGCGCAGATCCTCGGTACCGGCGTCCGCGTGGCCGCCGTTGGAGGCGTGGTGGACCTGCCGGTAGCCGTGCAGATGGTCCGGGTGGTGGACGGAGAGCGCGGCGAGCTGCTCGTCGTGGCCCGCGTCCGGGAACCCGAGATCCGCGGCGACCTCGGCCAGCAGCCGGTCCGCCTCCGCGACGGCCTCCTGCGGCGCGTCGACGAAATGCTCCTGAACGGCCGTCCAGCGCGCGGTGAGTTCCTCGCGCCGCCGGGGGTCCAACTCCCGTTCGCGCAGGGCCCCGTGGCGCTCGACGCGCTCGGCCAGTTCCCGTTCGGCCGCCTGGGTGTCCCCGTCGTGCCCCTTCAGGACCCGGTCGTACTCGGGCCCGAAGCGGCGCTTCAGATCCCGGCCGCCGAGCCCGCCCCGGGCCCGAAGGGTGACGGCGACCGCGCCGACTGCCACGGCCGCCACAATCACGATCAGAACGATGATCACGCCTGTGGACATGGATGCCTTCCGCTGTGAACGTTCCTGTCGGCCCGACGGGCCTGTGCACGCTCCGAGTTGCCCCAACGGCGCCATCCAAACGGTCACCGCACCCCCGCACCCCGCACACGCGGCCTGCCGACCCCGGCTGCCCAACTCGCGCCCCACGAAAGGCTGCTGTTCAACTCGCCTTCAGGGTGGCCCCGTTGTGGGGTTGTTCGCCGTCGGAGCCGCACAACTCCTCGTTGAGGAGCTTCACCAGGTGGGTGAGGTCGGTGGGGCGGTCGGGGCCCCACCAGTCGCCGAGGAGTTCGGACAGGGACGCCTCCCGGGCGTCCGCGAGCCGTCCGGCGGCCTCCCTGCCCCGGTCGTTGAGGACCATGTCCAGGCCCTCCCGGACGGCGAGGCCCCGCTCCTCGACCTGCCGGGCGGCGGCGATGACGACGGCGAGCGGCACGGTGGTGCGTTCGGCGAGGACCGCCGGTTCGGCCCAGCCGTACTTCTTGATGCGCAGCAGCAGCCAACTCGCCGACGGCGTCAGGTCGTAGCCCGCCCGCGCGGTGATCTTCCGGTAGATCTCGTGCCGCCCCTCCCGGGTGCCGAGCGTGGACAGGGCGCGGCACACCTCGTCGTAGGAGGACCGTTCCACCGGGTTGCTGGCGAGCGTCTCGCTGACGTCCGGCGCGGTGACCGAGCCGCGCAACGGGTCCTCCTTCAGGAACCACGCCAGCACGAAGCCGACGAGGGCGACCGGCGCCGCGTAGAGGAACACGTCGGTGATGGAGGAGGCGTAGGCGTGCAGGGCGGGCGGGCGCAGCGCGGGCGGCAGCGCGGAGATGCCGCGCGGGTCGGCCTTGAGGGTGGCGGGCGAGACACCGGCGGGGAGCCGGAAGCCCAGGAACGCGTCCGTGAGCTTGGCGCCGAGGCGGCTCGCGAAGATCGTTCCGAAGATGGCGACGCCGAACGAGGCGCCGATCGAACGGAAGAACGTGGCGCCCGAGGTGGCGACGCCGAGGTCCTCGTAGGAGACGGCGTTCTGCACGATGAGCACCAACACCTGCATGACCAGGCCGAGTCCGAGGCCGAAGACGAAGAAGTACAGGCTCATCACGGCGGTCGAGGTGAACTCGGTCATCCGGTGCAGAAGCAGCAGGCCGAGGGTGGTGACGCCGGTTCCGGCGATCGGGAACACCTTCCAGCGGCCGGTGCGGCTGACGATCTGCCCGGACCCGGTCGACGACAGCAGCAGCCCCGCCACCATCGGCAGCATGTGCACACCGGACATGGTCGGCGTGACGCCCTGCACGACCTGGAGGAAGGTCGGCAGATAGGTCATCGCGCCGAACATCGCGAACCCGACGACGAAGCTGATCACGGCGGCCAGCGTGAAGGTGCGCACCCGGAACAGTTTCAGCGGCAACACCGGTTCGGCGGCCCGGCGTTCGACGACGACGAAGACTCCGGCCAGCAGCACGCCCAGCACCGCGAGCCCGATGATCTGCGGCGAGCCCCAGCCCCAGGTGGTGCCCCCGAGGGAGGCGACCAGCACGAGGCAGGTGGCGACCGCGGCGATCAGGAAGGTGCCGAGATAGTCGATGACATGCCGGGCCGTGCGGCGCGGGATGTGCAGCGCGGTGGCGATCACGGCCAACGCGACTATTCCCACCGGCACGTTGACGTAGAACACCCAACGCCAGCTCAGATGCTGGGTGAACACCCCGCCCAGCAACGGGCCGAGCACACTCGTCGCCCCGAACACCGCGCCGAACAGCCCCTGGTACCGGCCACGTTCACGGGGCGGGACGATGTCCCCGACGATCGCCATCGACAGCACGATCAGGCCACCGCCGCCGAGGCCCTGAAGCGCCCGGAAGCCGATCAGTTCGGGCATGTTCCGCGCCATGCCGCACAGCGCGGAGCCGATCAGGAAGATCACGATCGCCGTCTGGAACAGCCTCTTGCGCCCGTACTGGTCGCCGAGTTTGCCCCACAACGGGGTCGCGGCGGTCGACGCCAGCAGATACGCGGTGACGACCCAGGAGAGGTGGTCGAGGCCGCCGAGGTCGCTGACGATCGTCGGCAGCGCGGTCGACACGATCGTCTGGTCGAGGGCCGCGAGCAGCAGACCGAGCAGCAGGGCACCGATCGAGACGAGCACGTTGCCCGGCACATGGTCCGGCGCCGCACTGCCGCGTTCGGGCGGCTTGTCCGGCGGTTCCCCGTGCCACACCTCGCCCGTCGTGTCGCGCGCATCCCCGGCCATCCGTGCCTCCCGAGGCTCTTGTCACACATCCATGGTGATCGGTGTGCGCGGTTATGGCCTGTCGAGTCCGGTTCACCACCGGCCGGAACCAGTCGCTCCGGGGCTTCCGCGGGGCGGCGTGAAGGAGATCCGCATAACCTCTGGAGTTCGCGTGGGGGCACGAGGGGAGGGAACGACACGTGAGTGAACCGAGAGACCGCCGATGCCCGGAGTGCGCCGCACCCAAGGCCACCGACGGCTCCCCGTCCTGCGCCTGCAACCAACGCGCCTCCGACGCCTTACGCGACACCCGCGAGGCGGAAGCGGCAGCGGCGGAAGACTTCGACCCCTTACGCATCAGGCCATACGTGGAACTACTGGGCACCCCAGAAGCTCCGGAAGCTACAACGCCGGGCACAGCGGGGACGCCGGGGGCGGGGACGGCGGGGGCAGCGGGGACGCCGGGAGCGGATAGGCCGGGGGCGGGGACGGCGGAGACGCCGGGGGCAGCGGGGACGCCGGGGGCGGGAACCGCAGGAGCGGGGATGCCGGGGGCGGGAACGGCGGGAGCTGGGACACCGGGGACAGCGGAGACGCCGGGGACGGGAACGGCGGGAGCTGGGACACCGGGCACAGCGGAGATGCCTGGGGCGAAGGGGGCCGACAGGCCGGGGGCGGGAACAGCAGAGACGTCGAGGGCAGGGACGGCGGGAGCTGGGACGCCGGGCACAGCGGGGACGCCGGGAGCGGATAGGCCGGGGGCGGGGACAGCGGAGACCCCGGGGGCGGATAGGGCAGGGGCGGGAACAGGCGTAGGAGCAGGAGCAGGGGCAGGGGCACGAGCAGCAGGCTCGGGGTCGGCGACGGGGTCAGTGTCGGAAACGGCGGCGACGGCGGCGGCGAGGGACGTGGCCGAATCTCCGGCGCCGGGCGCCTACGGGACCCGCGCGGGAACGGCCGGGACTGCGGCGGGTGCGCCCGCTCCCCGGCGGACCGGGGTGGGTGCTCCGGGGACTGCGGGGACTGCGGGGACTGCGGCGGGCGCTGGCGGGACTGCGGCGGGCGCTGGCGAATCCCCTAGGGGACCTAGGGGCCATAGGGAATCTGGGGAAATAACCGGGGGTCCTAGGTCCCCTAGGGGTAGCAGGGCCGGCGCTGCCGAGGCCGTGCCGCCGGGCGCCCCCACGTCCCCTACGGGTCCTACGGGTCCTACGGGTCCTACGGGTCCTACGGGTCCTACGGGTCCTACGGGTCCTACGGGTCCTACGGGTCCTACGGGTCCTACGGGAAACCCTGCCTCCCTGGCAGGGGCAGCGCCAGGCACCGGAGCCTCCCCGGGCGGCCCGACATTCCCCGCCGACCCGGTCACGGTGCCCGTAGGGGTGGTGCCCGGCAGCACCGACCTCACCGCACCCATCCCGGTCATCCCCGCCACGCCAGCACCCACGCCGCCGCCTCCCCGGACCGAGGAGACCCTCGCGCTGGGCACGATCTCCCCGGCGGCCACCTCTTCGTCTCCGGCCCAGTCCGAACCGGAACGGCGACGACGGCGCCGTGCGCTGTTGCTCAGCGCGGGTGGGGCGGTGATCACGGTGGCGGTGGCGGCCGCTCTGGTGAGCGGGGTGCTGTCGTACGAGTCCCCGTCCCGGGACGGCGTTCGGGCGGACGACGTCCGTGCGCGCGTTCCGGACACGGCGACACACTCGCCGTCGACGTCACCGTCCGTCACCCCGACGACCCCGTCGGCGGAACCGTCGGCCACACCGGCACGACCGTCCCCCACGAGGTCGCCGTCCGCCTCCGCGTCCGCGCCTTCGGCGAGCCCGACGCCGAGCACGTCGAGGTCGGCGAGGCCGAGCGGGACCCCGTCGAGCAGCAGCACGCCGGGTGCCCCGAACCAGGGGACAGCATCCCCGGGCCAGTCCGCCGCGCCGGTCCTGGAACCCGGCGACGACGGCGACGAAGTCACCGAACTCCAGCTCCGGCTACGCCAGTTGAACCTCTACGACGACGACATCGACGGCGACTACGACACCCAGGTCGAGTCCTCGGTCCGCAACTACCAGTGGGCCCGAGGAATCACCACGGATGAGCTGGGCGTCTACGGGGCGACAACCCGGGCCCGCCTGGAATCAGAAACGTCCCAGCCGTAGACACCGCAGGCCCAGAGGCCCCGGGGCCCAACGACGCCCGGGGCTCCCGGGGCTCCCGGGGCTCCCAGGCCAGCCGGGGCAGTCCAGGCCTTCAGGCCTCCCAGGCCCCCAGGCCACCCGGGGCAGCCCAAGCCTTCAGGCCTCCCAGGCCTCCAGGCCACCCGGGGCAGTCCAGGCCACCCGGGGCAGTCCAGGCCGCCCGGGGCAGTCCAGGCCGCCCGGGGCACCCGGCGCTCCCGAGGGAGCCCAGGCCTCCTGCGACTCCCCGGGCTCCCATGCCTCCAGCGCCTCCAGGGGTCCCCGGGGCCCCCACGGCTTCCGGGCCAGCCCTGGCCTCCCGGCGCTCCCGGGGTTCCCGGGGCTCCCGGGGTTCCCAGGGCTCCCGGGGCTCCCGGGGCTCCCGGGGCTCCCGGGGCTCCCGGGGCTCCCACGCCTCCCAGGCCACCTGGCCTCCTGGGGCTCTCGTCGCTCCCGTCACTCCCGGGCCAGCCCAGGCCTCACAACGCTCCCAGGGCTCCCAGGCCAGCCCAGGCTTCCCGCGGCTCCCCGGGCTCCCCAGGCTCCCCGGGCTCCCCGGGCTCCCCGGGCTCCCATGCCTACAGCGCCTCCCGGGGCTCCAGCACCTCCAGGGCCCCCACGCCTCCCACGGCTCCCAGGCCAGCCCTGGCCTCCCGCGCCTCCTGGGGCTCCAGCACCTCCAGGGGTCCCCGGGGCTTCCACGCCTCCCACAGCTCCCGGGCCCAGCCCTGGCCTCCCGCGCCTCCTGGAGGCTCTCGGCACTCCCAGGCCTCCCAGGCCTCCCAGGCCTCCCAGGCCTCCGGGGGCTCCCTGGCCTCCTGGGGCTCTCGGCGCTCCCGGACCAGCCCAGGCCTCCCAACGCTCCCGGCACTCCCGGCACTCCCGGCACTCCCGGACCAGCCCAGGCCTCCCAACGCTCCCGGCACTCCCGGCACTCCCGGCACTCCCGGACCAGCCCAGGCCTCCCAACGCTCCCGGCACTCCCGGCACTCCCGGACCAGCCCAGGCCTCCCAACGCTCCCAGGGCTCCCGGCACTCCCGGACCAGCCCAGACCTCCTGGCGCTCCCGGCGCTCCCGGGGGCTCCCATGCCTCCAGCGCCTCCTGGGGCTCCAGCGCCTCCCGGGGTCCTCGGAGCTCCCCCGCCTCCCACGGCTCCCGGGCCTCCTGGGGCTCTCGGCGCTCCCGGACCAGCCCAGGCCTCCCAACGCTCCCAGGCCAGCCCAGACCTCCCGGCGCTCCCGGCGCTCCCGGCGCTCCCGGCGCTCCCGGCGCTCCCGGCGCTCCCGGCGCTCCCGCACGACTGATAGCACCCCGCCCTACCCGGAGGCCCCGCCGAATAGATCCGGAGCTCGGGACAGACTCTGAGCCCGGGACGGACCCTGAGCCCGAGACGAACCCCGAGCCGGGACAGACCCCCAGCCCGGGACAGCCCCAGAGCCGGGACAGACCGGAGCCCGAGACGGACCCGGAGCCCGAGACGGACCCGGAGCCCGGGGCCAGACCCGGAGCCCGGGGCCAGACCCCGAGCCCGGGGCCAGACCCCGAGCGGGGACACACCCCGAGCGGGGACACACCCCGAGCCCGGGACAGACCCCGAGCCGGGGACGGACCCGGAGCCCGGGGCCAGACCCCGAGCCGGGACAGACCCCCAGCCCGGGACAGACCCCGAGCCGAGACGAACCCCGAGCCCGGGACAGACCCGGAGCCGAGACGGACCCCGAGCCGAGACGGACCCGGAGCGGCCCACCAGCCCAGCCGCCCGGCCCCCCTCCCCCATCACCCCACGTAAAGCCGCAGACCCGCCCCGCCGTCGCCGTCGATCGCCTCCACCCGCACCTGTGTCAGGTCGCGCACGACCACGTCAGGGTCGTGGAAGTCGGCACGCGGGCCCACGCCCACGACCCGCATCCCCGCGGCGCGCCCCGCTGCGATGCCCGCCGCGGAGTCCTCGAAGACGATGCAGTCGGCGGGGTCGACGCCCAGTTCCGCCGCGCCCTTGAGGAAGCCCTCGGGGTCGGGCTTGCTGGCGCCGACGGACTCGGCGGTGACGCGGATGTCCGGCAGTGCCAGGCCCGCCGCGCGCATGCGGGCCGTGGCGAGGCCCAGGTCGGCCGAGGTCACCAGGGCGTGCGGGAGGCCCGCCAGGGAGGCGAGGAAGTCGGGGGCGCCGGGGACCGGGACGACGCCGTCCAGGTCGGCGGTCTCCTCGGCGAGCATGCGCGCGTTGTCCGCGTGGTTGTGCTCCATGGGCCGGTCGGGCAGCAACAGGGCCATCGACGCGTAGCCCTGCCTGCCGTGCACCACCTTCATGACCTCGTCCGCGTCGAGTCCGTGCCGGTCGGACCAGCGCCGCCAGCAGCGCTCGACGACGGCGTCGGAGTTCACGAGGGTGCCGTCCATGTCGAGCAGGAGGGCGCGGGCGGTGAGGACGGTGGGCACGGTGGTGGCCGTCATCGGCAGCTCCAAGACGCGGGGCAGGGGGCGTACGGGTCCGCCCCCAGAGAAACCCTGAGAGTCCCTGGCCTGAGTAACCCTGAGTGACCCCGAGTCACCCTGAGAAGAGCGACAAGCTTCCTCCCGGAGTGGAGCCCCAGAGGAGCCCCGGAAGAGCAGCCCCGGAAGAGCAGCCCCGGCGAAGTCCCCTAGGGAGAACCCCCCAGGCGGGCCCCGGCGGAGTCCCCTAGGGGGAATCCCCAGGCGAGCCCCGACACCGAGCCCCGACAAGAGCCCCTAGGGAGAAGCCCCTAGGTGAACCCGGCAACGAGAGCCCCTAGGGAAGCGCCCCCAGGGGCGAACCCCTCCGGGCTCCCACAGGGGCGAACCCCTCCGGGCAGCCTCTCCGAGGAACCCCGGAATCCCGGAGCCTCCAGAAAGAAACAAGGCGGCCCCGCCCGCCGGTCAGGGAAAACGGACGGGGACCACTTTGTTTCTCCACGGTACAAAAAGAACCCCTCTCTCGCCAAGGGGCCCCGGAAGAGTTCATCCGGCGTTCAGCTCGACCGGTCCGACGCACTCGACGGGCCCGACGCACTCGACCGGCCTGACGCACTCGACCGCCCCGACGCACCGGCGATCACGCGGCCACCGCCTCCCACAGGCTCCACACCCCGAGCCCGACCATCAGCAGCGCCGCGATCTTGGTGATGAGCGCCAGCGGAACCTTCTTCATCAGGGCCTTTCCGCCGAGGATGCCGAGTCCGCCGACCGCCCAGAGCCCGAGCACCGCACCGATCCCGACGGAGAGCGGGTCGTCGTAGCGGGCCGCGAGGTTGGCCGTCATGATCTGCGTGAGATCGCCGAACTCGGCGACGAGGATGAGCATGAACCCGGTCCCGGCGACCTTCCAGAAGGACTGGTCGGCGGGCTGCCGGATCTCCTCGTCCTCGTCGCTCTTCTTCAGGAGCAGCACGGCGGCGCCGCCGAGGAAGAGAACGCCGGTCACGGCGTGGACGATCTGCTGCGGGAGCAGGGTCAGCACGCTGCCGGCCGCGACGGCGAGCGCGACATGCACGGCGAAGGCGGCGGCGACGCCGACGAAGACGTACGAGGCGCGGTAGCGGGCGCCGAGGACGAGCCCGGCGAGGGCGGTCTTGTCGGGGAGTTCGGCGAGGAAGATGACGCCGAAGACGAGTGCGGTGACGGTGAAGCTGATCAAGGTTCCTCAATCGGTCGGGGCTGCCCCACCGAGAGGTTGCGATTCCTTCGCGCCCGGACCTCATGTCCGCGTCTCGCGTCCGGATCTCGCGTCCGAATCCTTCGTCACGGGGAAGGGCCCGGGGGGAGAACGCCTCGGCAGGACAGCACACGAGGTGCCCGGGTCGCGGGTGCGACACAGGCGGACGTGTACTGCTGGCCGAAGGTCTCGCTGACGCGTCCGGTCCGCCCGGTCCGCGACGGACTCCCGTCGCCTCCCTGACCGACCGCCCGCCGTCTCCCGGACGGAATCACCCGTCACGTCCACGACGGACCACGCCTCCGGGCGCCGGCTCAGACGAGCTGAGCAGTATGTCGACGGTCCCGGCGAAGAGCTACTCCCCTTCTGCGCCGCCGAGTGTACGCGAAGGGTCTGTAAGGGGGCGGATCGGAAAGTTCGACCGTACATCTTGCCCTGACATGGACAGGTCACTAGCTTCTTACCGGACGTACACCCCACGGCAATACGGCACCGCGAGCATTCCCTCGCCCGCGCTCCAACACCCCCACATTTCCTAGGAGTTCGTATGCCGAAGTTCTACGCGCGTAAACGCCTGAGCATCGTGGCGGCGCTCACCGGACTCATCGCCTCCGTCGCCCTGTTCAACGGCCCGACCGCGTCCGCCGCCCTCCCCACCCCGGTCAGCGGCGCCACCGCCCGCAGCTACCTCGCCCAGCTCACCGTGGCCACCGAGAACCGCACCGGCTACGAGCGGGACCTGTTCCCGACCTGGATCACCATCAGCGGCACCTGCAACACCCGTGAGTACATCCTCAAGCGGGACGGTACGAACGTCGTCACCGACGCCGCCTGCGCCTCCACCAGCGGCAGTTGGTTCTCCCCCTACGACGGGGCCACCTGGACCGCCGCGTCCGACGTCGACATCGACCACATGGTTCCGCTCGCCGAGGCCTGGGACTCCGGTGCCAGCGCGTGGACCACCGCCCAGCGCCAGGCCTTCGCCAACGACATCACCCGGCCCCAACTCCTCGCCGTCACGGACAACGTGAACCAGTCCAAGGGCGACAAGGACCCGGCCGAGTGGATGCCGTCGGTCACCTCGTACCGCTGCACCTACGTCCGCGCCTGGGTGCAGGTGAAGTACTACTACGACCTCTCGGTGGACTCCGCCGAGAAGACGGCCCTCACCAACTACCTGGCGAGCTGCTGACCCCACCCCGAACACCCCGAAACACCCCGAACGGCTCGTCCCCGCCCTCCCCCGGGCCGGGGACGAGCCGTTCGCGCGTGCACGGCACCCGGCAGGGGCGACGGGACAGGACCCGCGACGACGTCGAGCGCGTAAGGCACGTCGGCCGTGTCGGGCACGTCGGCCGTGTCGGGCGCGTCGGCCGCGTCGACAGAACACCCTTGTTACTCAAGGGACTTGACGGACCGTCACCATCCACCCCTCACCCTGTCGAGTGCTTGCCTCCTCCGCGAGCGCGGGGTGACACTGGGGCAGAGCCGACCATATTCGGAAGAATGGTGATCCGGTCCGGGCCGAACCGCCATGGCAACCACGGCGGTTCCGGCAGCCCCGGCGACCCCGGTCGGCCGGAGCGACCCGGAGAGGGACGGTGGCATGGCCGTTCAGGACACCGCTGCCGACGACCCTGCTCAGCGCGGCGACTTCGCGGAGCTGTACCGGCGCGTCTCGGACGCCGGTCTGCTGCGGAGACGTCCGCTGTACTACGCGTGCAGGGCAGCGGCGTTGCTGGTCGCGCTGGTGCTGTTCCTGGTGGGTTTCCTTGCGCTCGGGGCCAGTTGGTGGCAACTGTGTCTGGCACCGCCGGCCGCCCTGCTGCTGGGCCAGTTGGCGCTGCTCGGCCATGACGTCGCCCATCGCGCGGTGTTCACCGGTCGCCGGGCGGGCGACCTGACCGGCATCTTCCTCGGAAACCTGCTGGTCGGTATGAGCTACGGCTGGTGGGTGGCCGACCACAACCGACATCACGCCCACCCCAACCGCGAAGGGCACGACCCGGCCGCCGACTCCCTCCTCTTCGTCAGAACCGCCGAACAGGCCTCCCGCACCAGGGGGTTGAGGCGCTGGATCGCCAAGTACCAGGCGGAGCTGTTCTTCCCGCTGCTGTCCTTGCAGGCGTTGGGCCTCACGGTCGCCACCTGGCTTGCTCTGACCCGCGGTTCGGTCCGCCACCCGGTCCTGGAACGGACGCTCGCCGCGCTGCACTACCTCCTGTCGGCGGCCCTGCTGTTCGTCGTCCTGCCCCCTCTCCAGGCGCTGGCGTTCGCCGCGGTGTGCGGTGGCGTGCTCGGCGTGTACCTGGGGTGCGTCTTCGCGCCCAACCACAAGGGGATGCCGATGACGGGCCAGGACGCGGCGCGTGCGGACTTCCTGCGGCGGCAGGTGCTGCCCTCCCGCAATCTGCGGGCCGGCCGTTTCGTGCACGCCGTCTTCGGCGGCCTCGGCCACCAGATCGAGCACCACCTCTTCCCGGCCATGCCGGTGGTCGCGCTGCGCCCGGCCTCGCGCATCGTGCGCGCCTACTGCGCGGAGATCGGCGTGGAGTACTGCGAGGCGGGCCTCCTGGAGTCGTTCCGGGAGATCCTGCGGGATCTACGCGCCGTCGGCCGCACAGTCCGGACGGACCCGCCCCACTCGGCCGCCGCGAAACCCGGAGGCGCCTGGTGAGCCGGATGAGCCGAGTGCAGCACGGGTCGACGGCCCGCACCGCCGACGCCCGGGCGACCACCAACGTCCCGGCGACCACCAACGTCCCGGCGACCACCGATGTCCGGGCGACCGGCGACCTCCGGACGCCCACCGGCATCCAGACGCCCACCGGCATCCGGGCGCCCGGTGGCGACCGGCTCCGCGTTCTGATCGTCGCCGAGTCCTTCGCACCGCAGGTCAACGGCGTCGCCCACAGCGTGCTCAGAGTGGCCGAGCACCTCATCTCCCGTGGCCACACCCCGGTCGTGGTGGCGCCGAGGGCACGGGCCGCGCCGGGGAACGGGGGCGACGGTTTGGAGCAGGCGTACGGCTATGAGGTGGTCCGGGTCCCGTCGGTGCCGTTGCCCGGTTATCCGGAGGTGCGGATCGCGCTCCCGGGGCGGCAGTTGGCCCACGCCCTCGCACGGCACCGCCCCGATGTGGTCCACCTGGCCGGGCCGTTCGTGCTCGGGGCCGCCGGGCGGGCCGCCGCCGATCGGGCCGGGGTTGCGGTCGTGGCGGTGTTCCAGACGGACGTGGCCTCCTACGCCCGCACCTATCTGCCGGTGGCGGGGGCGGCCGGAGCCCGCCTCGCCTGGTGGCAGTTGCGGCGCGTCCACGCGGGCGCGCGGACACTGGCGCCGTCCCGGGCGTCGTTCCAGGCCCTGGTGGCGCACGGTGTTCCCCGGGTCCATCTGTGGCCGCGCGGCGTGGACTGTGTGCGGTTCCATCCCCGGCACCGGGACGAGTCCCTGCGGCGGCGCCTCGGTCCGCGCGGGGAGTTCCTGGTGGGGTACGTCGGACGGCTGGCGGCGGAGAAACAGGTCGACCGGCTGGCGGAGGTGTCGCGGCTGCCGGGGGTGCGGCTGGTGGTCGTCGGCGACGGCCCCTGTCGGCCCCAACTGGAGGCCGCGCTCCCGGACGCGGTCTTCCTGGGCCGCCGGACCGGGCCTCAACTCGCCCGGCTGTACGCCTCGTTCGACGCGTTCGTGCACGCGGGGCCGTTCGAGACCTTCGGCCAGACGATCCAGGAGGCCATGGCGAGCGGCCTGCCCGTGGTCGCCCCGGCGGCCGGTGGGCCGTTGGACCTCGTCCGACCGGGGCAGACCGGGTTCCTGGTGCCGCCCGGCGCGGGGGCGGGGTTCCGGGAGGCGGTGGAACGGCTGGTCCGGAGCGGGGAGTTGAGGTCGGCGCTCGGACGGGCGGGCCGCGCGGCGGTGACGGGACGCAGCTGGGAAGCGGTCGGTGACCAGCTCATCGAGCACTACCGGCTCGCCCTCGCGGAAACGACCCCGGGTGGCGACCACTCCCCCAGGAGCGGACCGTGACGCGGCAGACCCTCGCTGTCGAGTACGTCGGCAGTTCCGCCCCGGCCGCCGAGACCGCCGTTTTCCTGCACGGGCTGGGGGGTTGGACGCACAACTGGGCCGCTCTGATCGACCTGATGCGGACGTCGACGCACTGCCTGGCGATCGACCTGCCCGGCTTCGGGAGGTCGGCGCCGCCGCCCGACAGCAGACTCACCGTCGAAGGACTGGCCGCGGCCGTGGTCGCCCACCTCGAACGGACCGGACACCACCGCGTCCACCTCGTCGGCAACTCCCTCGGCAGCCTGGTCGCCCTCCGCATCGCCGCCCAACACCCGGACCTGGTCCGCACGTTGACGTTGATCGCGCCCGTCCTGCCGGCCCGCCCGTCGGCGCAGGCCCTGCGGGTCGCGCTGCTCGGCCTGCCCGGCGCCGCGCGCCTGTATGCCCGGCACCTGGCCAGCCGCGACCCCGACCGCCAACTCGACGACCTCTACCGCCTGATCTACGCCAACCCCGCCCTGGCCGGCCCCGAACAACGGGCGGTGGAAGCCCGCGAGCGTCAACGCCGTTCCGAACTGCCTTACGCGCCGCAGATGTTGGCCGAGGGCGTCCGCGCCCTGCTCCGCACGTACCTCCACCGGGGCCCGGAATCACCCTGGCACCAAGCACGCCGGGTCACCGCCCCCACCCTGCTCGTCTACGGCCGCTCCGACCGCCTGGCCCCTCTCCGCACGGCCGCCCACACCTACGCGGCCTTCCCCAACCCCCGCCTCCTCACCCTCCCCACCACAGCCCACGTCCCCATGCAAGAAACCCCCACCCCAGTAGCCCAGTCCCTAAAAACCCTGATCAAGGAAGCAACAACGACTCAACCCACCTAGCGCCACGAGGCCGCCCCACCGACCGCACGCCGACACCCAACCCCACCACCCCAGGGGCGCGAGGAACTGCGCGACAAACCCCCACCGACCGCACGCCGACACTCAACCCCACCACCCCAGGGGCGCGAGGAACTGCGCGACAAGCCCCCACCGACCGCACGCCGAGACCCAACCGCCTCCACCCCAGGGGCGCGGGGAACTGCGCGACAAGCCCCCACCGGCCGCACGCCAAAACGCAACCCTGACCACCCCCAGGGGCCCCGCACGCCAAATGCGAGCCTCACCCCCATCCACCCCCCACCGCCCGGTTGGACAGGATGGACGCGAGCAGGGCCGGACGCAGCCCGGGAACAACCTCATCGAACCGCTCCCCGAACGCCTTGAGCGTCTCCTTGTGGGCCCGCCGCTCCCGCCCGTCAAAGAGCACACTGGCCTCCCCTTCGGTACAGATCACAGCCGCAGCCAGCTCGAACAACGCAACGCCCGCACCATCGGCGTCCCCGAGCACCGCCCCCCGCACAGCCTCCCGCAGGGCGATCACCTCATCCGGCGAGGCAAGAACGACATGATGGTGGGCCAGCGGCCCGAGCCGCCGATGCTCGGGCTCCCGCACCACCCCCGCGGCCAGCAGCTGCGCCCGCACCGGCGCCTCAGCCGCGTGCGCCTGCCCATGGACGAGGTCGAGCCACCGATCAGGCCGCTCGGCGGAGACCTGCCCCCACACCTCGGCGAGGTACCTGTCGACCGGCGGCTCACTCCCCAGCCGCAGCGCCTTCCCGTCCTCGACCTCGATCCGCCCCGCCGCGACCAGCTCCGTCAGCGCCGCCGCCCGCAGCCGCTGCCCACGGAACTGCAACCCGACGTTGGTGAAGTCGTGTTTCTCCGGCGTGTAACTGATCAGGTAGATCCGCTGGGCCAGTGTCAGGTCCATCAGGCGCCCCGCTCCTTCGCTCGGTCCGTCATGAGCTGTCGACAACGATCATTGGGTACTCCCCCGAATCCCCCCGGTACCCGGCGCACCGACACACATGGCAGTCGAGGGAACGCGCCCGGAACGGCCGTTCGACCAACCCCCGCCCCCACGCGCCGCGTCCTTCCGTACCGTACGACCCGACGAAGGAGGTGGGACCGCGTGGCCGAACTGTGTCTGGGGCCGTTGCTGAGGTTCGTGGACGAGGTGTCCGCGACCGTGTGGGTCGAGGCGAGCCGCCCCTGCACCGCCGAGGTGCGGTGCGCGGACGGTACCCGGGCGGGCACCCGCACCTTCCAGATCGAGGGCCACCACTACGCGCTCGTCCAGGTCGAGGGCCTGACCCCGCGTGCGACGACGGCGTACGAGGTGTTCCTCGACGGGGCCCGCGTCTGGCCGCCGCCGGACTCCCGTTTCCCGCCGTCGGTGATCCGCACCAGCCCGGGGGCCGACGGCGACGAGGTCCGGGTCGCCTTCGGGTCGTGCCGTTGGGCCGCGCCGCCCTCCGACCAGCCCGACCCGCGTGGCCCGGACGCGTTGGACACCCTCGCCGCCCGGGTCGCCGCCGCGCCGGACGGTGAACGTCCGGACGTGCTCGTGCTGTTGGGCGATCAGGTGTACGCGGACGAGACGTCGGAGGCCACCCGGCGCTGGCTGGCGGCCCGCCGGGATCTGGCCGAGGCGCCGGGCACCGAGGTGGCCGACTACGAGGAGTACACCCGCCTCTACTACGAGTCCTGGCGCGACCCGGAGATCCGTTGGCTGCTGTCGACCGTGCCGAGCAGCATGATCTTCGACGACCACGATCTGGTCGACGACTGGAATACCTCGGCGGCCTGGCTCGCCGACATGCGGGCCACGCCCTGGTGGCGGGAGCGGCTGCTGAGCGGGCTGATGTCGTACTGGGTGTATCAGCACCTGGGCAACCTCACCCCCGCCGAACTGGCCACCGACCCGCTCTACGCCGCCGTTCGCGCCGATCCTGACGGGACCGACGTGCTGCGGGCGTTCGCGAGTGAGGCGGACGCCGATCCGGCCTGTGTGCGCTGGAGTTACCGGCGTGACTTCGGGCGGGTGCGGTTGCTGATGGTGGATTCGCGGGCGGCACGGGTGCTGGCGGAGGACCGGCGGGCGATGCTCGACCCGGGCGAGGCGGCGTGGGTGCGGGAGCAGGCGTTGGACGCGCCGGGGACGTTCGACCATCTGCTGGTGGGGACGTCGTTGCCGTGGCTGCTGCCGCATCTGGTGGATGCGGCGGAACGGTGGGACGCGGCCCTGTGCCGGGGCGAACGGGGGCCGCGCTGGGCGGAGTTCGGGGAGAAACTGCGAAGAAAAGCGGACCTGGAGCACTGGGCGGCGTTCCCGGACTCCTTCGACGAGCTGACCGCGCTGCTCGCCGAGGCCGGCACCGGCCCCGGGGCTCCGGCGACGGTCCTGGTGCTGTCCGGGGACGTGCACCACGCGTATGTGGCCGAGCCGAGCTGGCCGGACCGGGCGCCCGACGCCCGGGTGCTGCAACTGACCTGCTCCCCCGTCCACAACACCGTTCCGGCGTGGGTGCGGGTCGGGTTCCGGTTCGGGTGGAGCTCGGTGGCACGGGCGCTGGGCAGGCGGTTCGCCCGGCACGGCCGGTGCCGCGCGCACCCGGTGAACTGGCGCAGGACGGGCGGGCCGTGGTTCGGCAACCAGCTGATGACGCTCACCCTGCGGGGCCGTTCGGCGCGGCTGCGGCTCGAACAGGCCCGGGGCGACGGCACGTTGGCGACCGTCGAGGATTCCGCGCTGACGACGGGGTGACGGCGGGCTCCCGGACGGCCGTCGATCGTGACGGGGGCCGCGTTGGCATCTGCGGGGGCTGACGGCATGATGAGCGGACCGTTCGCCTCCGGCGGGCGCTTGGTCCTGTTGCGCCCGCACATGCCTGGGAGTCACCGTTTTGTCTGAAACGACCGCGGAACAGGCCCCCGTCTCCGTCGCCCTGGTCGGCGCCGGACCGCGCGGCACCGGCGTGCTGGAGCGCCTGTGTGCCTCCGTTCCCGAACTCCTGCCTGCCGGGCGGCGGTTGACGGTCCATGTGGTCGATCCGGCGTCGCCGGGGTCGGGCCGGGTGTGGCGCACGGGGCAGTCGGGCGAGCTGCTGATGAACACGGTGGCCTGCCAGGTCACGCTGTTCACCGACGAGAGCGTGGAGTGCGCGGGGCCGATCCGGCCGGGCCCGAGCCTGTTCGAGTGGGCGGCCGGTGAGCTGGGGCCCGACGAGTATCCGAGCCGGGCGCTGTACGGGCGGTATCTGGAGTGGGTGTTCGCGCGGGTGGTGCGGCAGGCCCCGGCGGCGGTGCGGGTGGCGGTGCACCGGGCGCGCGCGGTCGAACTGGCCGACGGCGCAAGGGGGTTGCAGACGCTCACCCTGGACGACGGCCGGGTGCTGGACGGGCTTGCGGCGGTGGTGCTGGCGCAGGGGCATCTGCCGGTCGTCGCCGACGCGGAGACGGTGCGGCTCGCCGGGTACGCGCGGCGGTACGGGCTGCGCCATCTGGCCCCGGCCAACCCGGCCGACCTCGACCTGTCCGTCATCGCGCCGGGCGAGCCGACCCTGTTGCGCGGTCTCGGGCTCAACTTCTTCGACCACACGGCCCTGTTGACGACCGGGCGCGGTGGCCGTTTCGTCGCCGGGGAGGGCGGGCTGCGGTACCTGCCGTCCGGCCGGGAGCCGCGGTTGTACGCCGGGTCGCGGCGCGGCGTCCCGTACCAGGCGCGCGGTGACAACGCGAAGGGCGCCTACGGGCGGCACGCCCCGCTGGTGCTGACGCCGGAGGTGATCGCGGGTTTCCGCAAGCGGGCCGACTCGGGTGAGGCGCCCGATTTCCTCGCGGAGATATGGCCGTTGGTGGCGAAGGAGGTCGAGACGGTCTACTACACGGCGCTGACCCGGCGCCCCGACCTCGCCGACCGTTTCCTCGCCGTCCCGCACGGCGACCCCCAAGAGGCCCTGATCCTCGACGAGTTGGGGGTGGCGCCGGAGGACCGCTGGAACTGGGACCGCCTCTCCCGCCCTTACGCGGAACGGGAGTTCACCGACCCGGAGCAGTGGCAGGCGTGGCTGCTGGCGCATCTGCGGAGCGACGCGGCGCAGGCAGCGCTCGGCAATGTCGCCGGTCCCCTGAAGGCGGCCCTGGACGTCCTGCGCGACCTGCGCAACGAGATACGGCTCGTCGTCGACCACGGCGGACTCACCGGCGTCTCACGCCGCGACCATCTGGACCGCTGGTACACCCCGTTGAACGCCTTCCTCTCCATCGGTCCGCCCCGGCGCCGCATCGAGGAGCTGGCCGCGCTGATGGAGGCGGGCGTGGTGCGGGTCCTCGGCCCTCGGCTGGAGGTCCGCGAGGAGGGCGGGGCGTGGCTGGCGCGCTCGCCCGACGTGCCCGGCTCGGAGGTGCGGGTGACCGCGCTGATCGAGGCGCGGCTCCCGGAACCGGGCCTGCGCCGCACCGCCGACCCGCTGCTCACCCGGCTGCTGCGGACGGGCGGCTGCCGACCCCACGTCGTCGACGGCTATGAGACCGGCGGGCTGGATGTGACCGGGCGTCCTTACCATCTGACGGACCGTCAAGGTCGGTCGCACGCACGGCGGTTCGCGTTCGGGGTGCCGACGGAGGGGGTGCACTGGGTGACGGCGGCGGGGGCCAGGCCCGGCGTGGATTCGGTCACACTTTCGGATGCCGACGCGGTGGCGAGAGCCGTTCTGCGTGCGACAACGAGCAGGACAGGGGCACATCCGGAGGTCGATCCATGGCCAAATGTTGAACTTGCAAGCATCGATTAGGCCAACCTAGTCTGGTTACTCGTCGGTTCGCCCCCAGACCGGTCCCCCCACGACCGGCCCGACCGAAGGAGGACCCCCCACATGTCCGCACGCCTCAACAGAACCCAGCCCTACGCGCTCGGCCTGTTCCGCATCGTCGTCGGCCTGCTCTTCGCCTGCCACGGCGCCGCTTCCCTGTTCGGTGTCCTCGGCGGCGCGGCCGGCACCCACGGCGGCACCGTCGGCGCCGGTGCCTGGCCCGGCTGGTACGCGGCCGTCATCCAGCTCGCCGGCGGCATCTTCGTCCTGCTCGGCCTGGGCACGCGCATCGCCGCGTTCATAGCCTCGGGCTCGATGGCCTACGCCTACTTCACCGTGCACCAGCCCGGCGCCCTGTGGCCGATGCAGAACGGCGGCGAGGCCTCGGCGATGTTCTGCTGGGCCCTGCTCCTGCTGGTCTTCACCGGCTCCGGCGCCTTCGGCGTGGACCGGCTGCTGAACCGCCGTTCGACGGACCACGTCGAGCGCACGCCGGTCTCCGTCTGATCCACGCACCGCACTGTGGGCCCTTCCCGGTTCGTCCGGGCGGGGCCCACAGCGCGTCCGGGGTCCGGCGCCGGGGTCCGACGTTCGGGGTCCGACGTTCGGGGTCCGACGTTCGGGGTCCGTCGGCGCCCGTTCAGGACGCCGGGGCCACCCAGCCGAACGGCACCGTGAAGCAGGCGACCCGCGCCCCGGTCGTCCCGGGCTTGTCGTGGATCACCACGGAGGACGCCTCGCCCTGCCGGAATCCCCAGTCGTGCCGCGCGCTCGCCTCGCCCGAGCCGTCGCGCCCGGGCGTGAAGTCGAGCCAGACCTCGTTGCGCGGGTTCGCCTGGCGGGGGTCGGTGGACACGACGTGCTGGTAGTGCCCGCCCGCCGCCGCGGGGTCGGCCGCGCACGGTTTCTGGTGCACATGGACGCCGTACGCGTGCCCGGGCACCACACCCGACACCCGCAGTTCGACGGTCGTGGCGCCGCTGTCCGCCGTCTGCTGGCGCACCTCGATCCCGGCACCGGCCGGGACCAGCTTGCGGTCGTAGGTGAGCGCCACCGCCGCCGGCGGGACATGCCCGCCCGGCGCCGCGAACCGCCCCTCCGTCTCCAGCGTGTAGCCGTGGGTACCACCGGTACCGGTCGCCAGCAGTGCCGCCGCGACGGCGCTCGCGCATATTCCTGCCACCATGATCAATCCCGTTCCTCACTGTCGACCAGGTCGACTGCTGCCATGTCCCCTCCTTCCGTTGCTACGGGACTCCCGGCCCCGCCGCCCCCGCTGGCGGGCACCCGGGTGAACATCCCGCACCGAACACCCGTGCCCCCGGTGAACCTCCGCTCGCATCCCAGGCGTACGCTGTATGGCTGCTGTCGGCCACCTCTGGCCACGGGGGAGTCACGGGGAGTTGCGGTGTTGGAGAGTGTGGGGGCGCTGACCGGCGGCCCATGGATCTACGTCATGGTGGCGCTGTCGGTGCTGCTGGACGTGTTCCTGCCGGTCCTGCCGAGCGGCGTGCTGGTGATCACGGCCGCGACGGCGGCGGCAGCGGGCTCGGCGGCCGGGCAGGTGCCGCCCGATGTCCCCGACATCCTCGGCCTGATCCTCTGCGCGTCCGCCGCCTCCCTCCTCGGCGACCTGGTCGCCTACCGGCTCGCCTGGCGGGGCGGGGCCCGCCTGGACCGCGCCATCGCCCGCTCCCGCCGCCTCACCAGCGCCCAGCAACGGCTCGGCCTGGCCCTGGCCCGGGGCGGCGGCGCGCTCGTCATCCTGGCCCGGTTCGCCCCGGCGGGCCGCTCGGTCGTCTCCCTGGGCGCGGGCGCCGCCCACCGCCGCGCCCGCGACTTCCTCCCCTGGTCAGCCCTGGCAGGCCTGACCTGGGCCGCCTACAGCGTCGCCCTCGGCTACGCCGGCGGCCACTGGCTGGGCGCAACCTGGCTGGCAACGGCAGTCTCAGCCCTGGCACTGTGCGGCGCGGGCGCGGGAGCGGTCCTGGTGGTACGACGCCAGCCGAAGACGACTTGAGGACTGCACGACGCCGACTGAAGAGACCCCCTCCTGACCGGCGGCGACCCTCCGGCGAAGCGGCGGTGACGGTCCGGCCCTCCGACAGGGCCGCCCTTTCGCCCGGCGGGGCCCGAAGCGGCCCGCGTCTCCAGGGCCCGGGCAGGCCCCCGACACGTCCCGCACCCCGGACACCGCACGCACCTCCGCCGCACGCACCCCTGCCGCACGCACCCCCGCCGCGCGCAGCCACCCCCCGTCCCCCGTGACGCGACGTCGCCGGACCTCACGCCACCCGGCCGGCGGCGGCCCTTTCCCTACCCCGCCGTAGGCGTTCGGCCCCGGATTTCCAGGTCCGCCAGGAGGGTGGCGGTGGCCTGGGCTATCTGGTCGACCGCGTGGTCGAAGGCCTCGCGGTTGTGGGCGGCGGGGGCCCGGAATCCGGACACCTTCCGCACGTACTGCAACGCGGCGGCCCGGATCTCCTCGTCGGTCGCCGCCTCGGGCAACGCGGGCGGGCGCAAAGTCTTGATACTCCGGCACATGCTCCCAGTGTCGCGCAGGGGTCTGACATCGGCCGTTCTCCCCGTCCCCCGCACCGGCGCGACTGTCTCGGGGCGTCCGGGGCAGTCTGCTATCGACACCGTTGTAGAAGAACTTGAGGAGAGGCAACCCGCATGGAGATCTCGGGCATCATCACCGCGATCGTGATCGGCATCGTGATCGGCTTCCTGGGGCGCCTGGTCCTGCCCGGCCGGCAGAGCATCGGGGTGCTGTGGACGATCCTGGTGGGCATCCTCGCCGCGCTCGTCGGCACCGGCGTCGCCGCCGCCCTCGGGGTCGCCGACACCAAGGGCATCGACTGGATCGAACTGGCCATCCAGGTCGCCCTGGCCGCCCTCGGCGTCGCGGGCGTCGAACGCCTCAAGGGCCGCAGCTGACACAGCCGTTCCCCCGACGGGGCGCCCCCGAAGCAGCCGAAGCAGCCGAAACGGAACGGCACTTACCGCTGCCGGGGGCGTCACGCGGGCCGGGCCCCGTGGCCGGAGGTCCGTGGCCGGAGGTCCGTGGCCGGAGGTCCGTGGCCGGAGGTCCGTAGCCGGAGGTCCGTGGCCGGAGGTCCGTAGCCGGAGGTCCGTCGGCATCGGCAGAGGGGCGGTCGTCACTCGCGGCTGTGCCGCCCCAGGTACCCCAAATACCCCCAGTACCCCAGATGCCCCAGGTACCCCAAGTGCCCCACCCGCTTTGGCCGGTTCCGGTAGGGCTTCCGGGGCCGTGGTGGGAGTACCGTCACGGGCCAACGGGACGCCCTCGGGGCCGACCTCGGTTCAGGGGGCGCTGCGACCGGTGGAGGAGGACGGCTATGTCGTGGGTGACCAACAGCCTTCGGGCGCTCAGCGGTGAGATGCGTGCGCGGTGGCACGGGTACTACGTCGGCTACGGGCAGCAGGACTGACGTTCCGCACCCGGAACAGGACACCCCCGCTCCCCCTGACGCGCAAGGAGGACAGCCGCCATGTCATGGATCATCAAGACCCTTCGGATGCTCAGCGGTGAGGGACGTACCCGCCGCAACGAATACGGCGACCGATACGGGCGCCCCTCCTGACGCCCTCCGGCAGAGGGGCGGACGACCGTGTTCCTGGACCGGAAGAGCCTGTGGCCGCATCTGCGACGGTGGGAGGAGCAGGCCGCGGGCCACGACGGTCCGTTCAGGCTCCGCTTCGGCACCCTCTTCGTGGCCGATGCCGACGCGGCCCGCAACGTCCTGGTCGACTCGGCCGACACCTACCTGTCCCAGTCCGGGTTCTACCGCCTCGGACCGGAATCCCTGCCTCCGGCGGTCCGGAACGAGGCCTCCCGCGAACTGCTCCGGGTGCTGGCCCGGCACGACCTCCCGTCGTCGTTCGACCTCGGCGCCGCGCTCGGTGAGGTGAGTGACCGCCAAGGCCGCCTGCGGCACCAACGCTGGGGCGTCGAACTGGTCCGGCGGTACTTCGCCCCCGTCATCGCCCACCGACGACACACCGAGATCAACGCCCTCGTCGACACCTACACGACGTCGAGTGTCGTCGCCGACGACATCGTCGGCCATGTGCTGAGGCGCGCGCACCGCACGGTGCCCGCCGTCCGGGCCGGGTTCGCCGAACGACTCGGCCGGCTGCGAGCGCCGGAAGACGGCGCCCGGGACCTGGTCGACCTGGTGCTCGGCCTGCCCGGCGAGCTGTCCCCGGGCGATCGCGCACAGCTGCTGCAACGCCTCGTCCTGTCCACGGTCGGTTTCACCGGGGTCACCCTCGAATGGGTGGTGATGCTCGGCATCCAGCACGGCTACGACACCCCGACCGTGCGGCCTGACCAGATCCACCACCTGGTCAGGGAGACGCTGCGTCTCTATCCGCCCGCGTGGCGTCTGATCAGGGTGGCCGCCGCCGACCACGACGTCTGCGGCGCCCGGGTCCACGAGGGCGAGCACGTCCTGATCGGCACGCACGCGATCCACCGGTCGGCGGCCGTGTGGGACGGGCCGCTGGACTTCCGCCCCGCACGCTGGGAGCAGCCGACCGCCGACCAACGGCGCTCCTACCTCCCCTTCGGCAAGGGCGACGGCATGTGCCCGGCGAACGGCTTCGCGGTCAAGGCCCTCGAACACCTCGGCCACCTCATCCTCGGCGGCCACCGGGGCCACGTACGGCTGCGCACCCGCAGGCCCCACGTCCGCACCCTCCTCGCCCCGCCCTCCGGCTGGACCCGCCTCACCCCCACCCCGGCGCCCGAACACTGAACCGACCGGCGGCGACTTCTCCCCGTAGGCGGACACGCGGGCAACGGAACACTCGTTCGCGTGAACCCCCTGAAGCGACTCGCATCTCAAAATCGAACAGGCGTACCATTGTCGAGTGGCAACGACCTATGACTTTCCGAGTGACCTCCGCGCCGGTCAGGAGGAGCTGCATCAGGTCCGGGCCGAACTGTCGGCCCTGCTCAAGCGGCTGCCCTGGTCGGTCGCGCCCCTGGACGGCTTCAGCGACACCGGCGGCTGGCGCAAGGTGGAGCGCCCCGCCTCCCCCGGCTGGAGCGACGACGAGCAGGCCGAGGTGGAGAAGCTCCGCCGCCGCGAACACGAACTCGCCGTCTTCATCAGCACCCACCGCTTCTGGTCGGAGGTCGCCGCCCAGCAACGGGTCGACGCCCGCAGCTCCCTGAAACACACCGCCCCCGGCGACGAGGACCATGCGGACTGACGCCGACCGGCCGCCACGGCCCCCTGCCCCGACCTCCCCTCCCGTCCCCTCCCCGGACGCGAAGAGGACCCCGACCGATCCCCGGTCGGGGTCCTCTTCGTGATTCCGGTCCGCGTCTCAGGGAGAACCGAAGCGAGAACTGGAACGTCCCCGCCTCAACCGCCCCCGCGTCAGCCGCCGTACCCGCCGCAGCGGTCTCAGCGGTCTCAGCCGCAGCACCCTCCGCCGCAGCAGCCGCCGCCTCCACCCCCGCCGGTCGCGCGCGGGGCCGGTGCCGAGGCGGACGCCGAACCCCCCACCGCCACCGTCGACAGCAACTTGACCGTGTCGGCGTGGCCCGCCGGACAGTCGGCGGGGTCGGCGGACTCGGCCATCGGACGGCTCAGTTCGAAGGTGTCGCCGCAGGTCCGGCAGCGGTACTCGTAGCGAGGCATGCGCACAGGTTAACGGCCCCCGCGCGACCGGCGCAGCGCGTCACCGTCACTGGCCGGTGCCCCGGTCCTCCCGGATCTGGCCGACCACCCGGGCCGCCGCCTCCCGGACCGCTTCCGTCTCCGTCAGGAAGTGCCAGTAGTCGGGGTGCCGACCCTCAAGGGAGCCGATCGCCCGCTCAAGGCGGGCCACCGCGTCGTCGAGGGGCCGGGCATGCCGTGGGTCCGGTGTGGTGCGGCCCGACATGGCGAGCCGCTGCGCGTCCCGGATCGCGAACCGGGTGCGGTCGATCTCCTGCTGCGGGTCCTTCTGGACGGCGTTCAGCCGGTTCAGCCGGTCACCGGCGGCCGACACCGACTCGTCGGTGGCGTTGAGCAGCGCCCACACGGTCGAGAGCAGGGCGGTGGCGTCCGGCCAGCGTTGCTCGTCCCGCGCGCTCTGCGCCTCCCGCAGCTTCCGCTCGGCCTGCTCGACGTTCTCGCCGGCCTGGTCAGGAACGTGCTGGAGGTCCTGCCAGCACGCGGCGGTGAACCGGCGGCGCAGCTCGCTCAGCACCGGGTCGACCTGCCCGGCGCGGGTGGTGAGGGCCTGGGCGCGGGTACGCAGCGAGACCAGCCGGTGGTCGATCCCGGCGGCCGTCTCCGGCAGCCCCGCGGCCTGCGCCCGGATCGCCTCGGCCTCCCGCGCGACCCGCTCGGCACGCTCCAGCGTCTGCGGGACACCGTGCTGCCCCGCGCCCTGGTTCAGCTTGGTCAGCTCGGGCGCGAGCGCGGCGAGGCGGGCGGCGAGGTCGTCGGCGCGCAGCCCGGCGCCGCGCACCGCGTCCAGCGCGTTCGACGCGGCGAGCAGGCTCTGTCTGGCCCGTTCGACCGCGGGGGCGAGGCGGGCCAGCTGGGTCTCCGCCTTGCCGAGCAGCGGCCCGAGCCCGTCCGCGAACCGGCCCAGGTCCCGCTTGACCCGCCCCAGCTCGTCCTTGGCGGCCGTCAGCTCGGTCCGCGCACGGGCGGCGGTGGACGCCTCCAGGTCGTCCCGGTCGAGATCGTGCGCGTCGACCGCCTCGATGTAACGGTGGCTGGCCTCGTCGATCCGCCGCCCCAGCGCCTCGAAGTCGGTGACGGCGCGGCGCGCGGCCGGGGAGCTGTCGACGGCCGTGATCGCCTCGATGGAGATCCGCAGATCGCGCTGGGCGGTGTCCAGTTCGTAGAACGCCGCCGCTGCCGCGTCCTTCGCGGCCTGCGCCTCGGCCCGTCGGCCCTCCGCCCCGCCGCCGAACCAGCGCCGGGTGCCGCCGCCCGCGAACGCGCCGGGCAGCGCGAGCGCCACCAGCAGCGGCAGCGTGAGCAGGGCCAGGGTGTCCCGCAGGGGGCGAGGTGCGCGCGGCTCCGACGCCGGGTCCGGCTGTCGTGGTGTCGCCGTCACATCCCACTCCCCGTGCATTCGTCCGTCCCGGCCGGTGTCCCGCCATTCTCCCACCGGTCGGGATCGAACACACGAGCCGGTCAGCCCACGGGCCGCACCGTGACGTTCCCGTCGCCCGTGGTCGCGGATATCCGGTGCGTGCTGCGGTCGTCGCGGGGCACGTCCACCCGGACCGAGCCGTGGTCGGTCTTCGTCGTCACGCGGTAGGTGGCGCGCGGCACCTCGACGGTCACGGAGCCGTCGTCGCTGCCGGAATCCACCGTGTCGGGAACGACGCCGAACGTCAGGGAGACCGAGCCGTCGGCGGTGTGGGCGCTGACGTGCCGGGAGCGGACGTCGGCGTGCACGGCACCGTCGTCGCTGCGCAGCTCCAGCGGGCCGGTGGAGTCGCTGACGCGCACGGGACCGTCGTTCGTGTGGATGCTCAGGGCGTGGGTGAAGCCGCTGGCCCGCACGCCTCCGTCGTCCCCCTCGACCTTCACGGCGATCCCGCGCGGTACCTCGACGCGGTGCCGGGTGGCGCAGTTCGCGACGAAGCCGGAGCACTGGGTGCGCAGCACGAGCCGGTCGCCGTCCTTCATCGACCAGGTCACCTTCGGGTCCTTGCCGATCAGGACCGACCCCTTGAACCAGCGGGTGACCTCGATCTTCCCGGCCGGGTGCGCGTCGGCGGCGACGATCTCCAGGTCCGAGTCGTCCGAGTCGATCGTGAGGGTGCCGCCCTTCACCGCGAACGACTTGTGGTCGGGGTCCTGGTCGTCGCTCGCGGAGGCGCACGCGGTGGCGGCCCCGACGAGAACGACGACGGCGCCGACGGCGAGGGCCGCGCGAGCGGTGACGGAACGGGCCATGACGATCTCCCCCTGGGAACTCCGAAGCCGCGACGACCACCCTGTGCCGCCGTCGAAGGCTTCTGTGACGCCTTCGACGCTACGGAACCGGCACCCGTCGGGGCATCCGGGATACTCCCGGATTCGGGGTGGGGGAAACCCCCGAACGACCCCTGGGACGAACCCTGATGCCACCCCTGGTACAGGCCCTGATACAGGTTTGCGGGACCCGGGCCCCGGCAGGGTAAGGTGTCGGTTCGACCTGGGCTTCGCCCGGGCCCGGGTGCGTAGCTCAGGGGTAGAGCGCCTGCCTTACAAGCAGGATGTCGGCGGTTCGAAACCGTCCGCGCCCACCCACGTCAAAGGCCCCCCGCATGATCATGCGGGGGGCCTTTGCAGATCATTTGGGCGATATCCGGGAGATCGGCTCCATCGGCTCCATCGAACCCACCGATCCCACGGACCCCACCGACCCCGCCGCCTACGGGGCCGCCCGGGTCGCCTTCAGGAACTCCCGCAGAATCCGCTCCCCCGCCAGCACCCCGCGTTCCGCGAGGGCCGTCACGCCCGGTGCCGACCATTCCGCTTCCGCCAGCTCGCCGTGGGCGGGGCGCCAGGCGCGGTCGGTGGCGAGGAGGAGGTCGGCGTCGAGGAGGGAGTCACCGGCGGACAGGGTCAGGTCGGCGCCGGTGCGGTCGGCGATCTCGCGCATCGCCGCGCTCTTGGTGAGCGGCTTCGGCACGGCGTAGATCTTGCGGCCCTGGAGCGACACCGTCCAGCCCCGGTTCTCCGCCCACGCCGCCAGCTCCTTCACCCAGGCCTCGTCGAGGAGTTCGCGCTCCACGACCAGGTAGGCGAACAGGTCCTCGGCGACCCGGTGCTTGCGCACCCACGCCGGGTCGGCGGTGGCCAGCAGATGGTCCGTCACCTCCGCGAGCGGCGCGCACTCGGCGGCCAGCCGGGCCATCACGCGCGCGTGCCAGTCGAGGTCGGTGACGCCGTCGACCAGCAGATGGCCGCCGTTGCCGCAGATCGCGTACTTCGGGACCGGGCCGGGCAGGTTGATGCGCTGGTACTGCTTGCGGGTGCGGGTCGTGGTCGGCACGAAGACCGCCGCGTCGCCGAGTTCGCCCAGCAGGGCCGCCGCCGTCTCCGTCATGAAGGACAACGGCCGGCTCTCGTGCACCTCGACGCAGAGCAGCCGGGGCGCCCGCGCGTCCGGCATGGTCAGCGCGAGGGCCGCCGCGGAGTAGATGAGCGTCCGGTCGAGGTCGCTCGTCACCAGGACCGGCATCAGACCGTCACCGCCCGGCCGTCGGCGCCGGTCGCACCCCGGGTGTACTTGGGGTGGATCAACCCGACGCAGCTGTACGGGAGTTCGGCGACCTCCTCGACCGGTACCCCGCGCTGCTCGGCGAGCAGGCGGACATGGTCGAGGTCGGCGCCCGCACCGGCCCGCGCCAGGATCTTCCACGGCACCCGGCGCAGCAGCACCCGCGTGGTCTCGCCGACGCCCGGCTTGACGAGGTTGACGTCGTGGATGCCGTACTCCTCGCTGATGCGTTCCACCGCCGCCCAGCCCTCCCAGGTCGGCGCGCGGTCGGCGCCGAGCAGCTCCTTCGCCTGCGCGTCGACGGCGTCGGAGACCTCCGGGAAGCGGGCCTCGACGGCGTCCAGGAAGTCCAACGAGACGTCGCCGTCGGCGAGTTCGCGGTAGAACTTCGCTCCGTGGAAGTCGTGAGGACCGACCAGGTCGGCCCGCAGCACGGTGCGTGAGATCAGGCCGGAGACCGTCGAGTTGAGGCACGCGGAGGGGATGAGGAAGTCCTCGCGGGTGCCGTAGGTGCGCACGCAGGAACCGGGGTCCGCGAGCACCGCGATCTCCGGGTCGAACCCGGTGATGCCTTCGGACTCCTCGAACTCCCGTACCGCGTCAGCGAGTTCGCGGGTGATCGCGCCCTTGCCGGTCCAGCCGTCGACGAACACGATGTCGGCGGGGTCGTGGTGGGCGGCCAGCCAGCGCAGCGCGACGGCGTCGATGCCCCGGCCGCGCACGATGGACACGGCGTAGTGCGGGAGTTCGAGGCCGTGCCGGAAGTGCGCCCAGCGGCGCATCAGCACGCCGACCGGGGTACCGGCGCGGGCCAGCGAGACCAGCACCGGGCGCGGCGAACGTTCCGCGAGGACGGTCTCGGTGACCGCGCCGACGGCCTGCGCGATCCGCGCGGCGGACGTCTGGAGGGCGGCGTGGAAGAGCTGCTGGTAGTGCTCGCTGGGCTGGTACTCGACCGGCAGCGACTCCGCGTAGTGCGCGCCGCCGTTCTGCACGGCCTCCTCGCGCTCCTCGACCGGCGCCTCCAGCGTGATGTCCGACAGGTCCTGGAGGAGCCAGCCGACCTCGTCGGGCGGATAGGAGGAGAAGGCGGGGCCGCGGAGGGGCTCGGGCAGCATGGCGGGTCTCTCTCCAGGGGGCGCGGTGGCGGCCGGCGGGACGTACGAGGGGACGACCGCGAGCAGCACTCGCGGGGTGTGCGCGGCCAGCTGCGCGAGGAGGCCGTTCGGGGCGTGCAGGTGAGGGGTGTCGGCGGTCGAGTCGACAACGGCGACAACGGCGTCGAAGCCGGCGCCGGCGACGTTGTAGGCGTAGCGGTCGCCGGGGCCGTCCGACGGGGTGTCGTGGGCCGGGAAGGTCAGGCGGGTGCGGATCGCGTAGCCCGGGTCGTCCACGGCCAGCACCGGGGAGCGGGTGGTGGTGGAGTAACGCACCTCGATGCTGGAGGTGCGTTCCAGCTCCTGGGCCAGCCGCAGGGGGGCGTACATCAGTTCCTCGAAGCCGAGGATCAGGACGCGGGTGGCGTCTTTTGGCAGCGCGGCTGCGAGGTGGGTGGCCATGGCCGGGGTCGCTGCGTTCAGGTGGGCGCGGTGGGCTGGGGTGAAGCCGTGTCGACCTCCGTCGGGGAGGCCGGTTGGCCAGCCCAGGTCGACTCTCACGACTCGGTCGGCGTGCGGGGTTGTGGACGGGTGCGGGTCCGTGGGGGCTGGTCGCGCAGTTCCCCGCGCCCCTGCCGGGGTGGCCCCTGCGTCGGCTGGATCGGGCCGTTGGCCACGAGGGGTGTCGGTCGGGTGCTGGTCCGTGGGGGCTTCTCGCGCAGTTCCCCGCGCCCCTGCCGGGGTGGGCGCTGGGGCCGGTCGTTGGTCGCGGGGAGTGTCGGTCGGGTGCGGGGTCGTCGTGGCTGGGCTCGGCGTTTCCCTTGTCTCTGGGGGCTCGTACTGGGCTACCAGGTGTTGGCCCTTTTGCAGGACTCCCTCGGGGAGGTGGATGGTGCCTGCTGCGGCGGTGATCAGGTCCACCCTCGCGTTGATCTCCTGGGCGAAGGTGTGCAGGCGGGACGCGTCCGAGGGGGAGCGCATGTCCACGAGGGCCACGACCACGTAGCGGGAGCGGGGGTAGCGGGCGTGCAGGGAGCGGATCGTGTTCAGGACCGTGTTGCCGGTGGAGAACTCGTCGTCGACGAGGACCAGGGGGCCGGTGCCGGAGAGCAGGGCCGGGTCCTCGGGGAGCAGGAGGTGGGACGTGGCGTGCGAGTGGGTCTCCTCGAAGCCGCCCGCCGAGGCCACGCCGGGGACCGGGCGGCGGGTGGAGTGGAGGTAGGGGGCGACGGCGAGGCCGTCGGCGACCGAGTGGCCGAGGCCGGTCGCGGTCTCCGCGTAGCCGAGGACAACGGCGGTGTCGGCCTCGTCGCCGAGCAGCTCCCGCACCCGGCGGCCCAGCTCGAACCCGTAGCCGTGGACCACGGCCGGTGACTGCGGGACGTGCTTGCCCAGCACGTTCGACACGAGGAGGTGCGCGCGCTTGGGGTTGCGGCGCAGGGCGAGGCCCAGCAGCTCGCTCAGTCGGTCGTCGCCGATGAGTTCGACGCCGAGCCGCTCGGCGACCCAACTGCCGGACCAGACCTGGTTGTTCCCTGCGTTGTTCATGCGTCCCTTGGAGGTGGAAGGCCCTAGCCGGGTATGCCGGCGGCGAGCAGGTCGACGAAGCTGACGTCCTCGCGGGCCACGCCGAAGACCTCGGCGCGCAGCATGGTCCGCTCCGCCCACGCCCGGTGCGGCTTCACCTCGTTCATCTTGTTCGTGTAGGCCGACCTGAGCACGCCCCCGCCGCCGCTCTCGGGGCGCAGGATGTCCGCCGCGTCGCCGAACTCCTCGTGGCTGACCACGGAGAGCGCGTGCACGGGCAGGACGTGGGAGGGGTGGATGCAGGTCTTGCCCATCAGGCCGTTGGCCTGGTCGAGGGAGATCTCCCGCAGCAGCCCGTCCATGGCGTGCTCGATCAGTTTCTCGCGCAGTTCGACGGCCTGTCCCTCCAGGAAGGGGCTGTTGCGCAACATCGGCTTGAACATGCGCTCGGGGACCCGGAAGTACTCCCAGACCGGGCCGGTGACGGTGAAGCCGGTGCCGTCGGCGCGGCCCAGCATGTTCACCACGTCGGAGATGACGGAGGCGACGATCTGGACGTCGTAGGCCGTCATGTCGGGGGCGCGGCGCAGGCCGTAGGAGGAGCAGAAGTCGGTGACGCCGAGGCGCAGGGCGAGGACGCGGTCGCGGTACTTGTCGACGGCGCGGGCGATGCCCTCCAGGGTCTCCACCCGGGACTCGCGGTAGAGCAGCTCGGGCGACTCCAGGACGGGCATGCCGAAGAGCCGGTGCCCGGAGGTGGTCTCGGCGTGCGCGAGGGCCTCCAGGAAGGGGATGCCGCTCTCCTCGGTGAACTTCGGGAACACGAACCCGGACAGCAGCCGGATGTCCGCGCCGAGGCGGGCCACCAGGTCGGTGATCTGCTCGGGGGTGCGGATGCGGATGAACAGCAACGGCAGCGGGGTGCCGGGGCGGGCGGCGAGGTCGGCGAACTGGCGGACGAGGTTCTCCTCGCCCGCGGGCACGTCCGCGTCGTCGATCGAGTCCTCCAGGCACAGCACCATCGAGACGACGCCGAGGGTCGCCTGCTTGACGATGTCGTCGGCGAGCCGGGGCCGGGTCGCGGGGCTGTAGAGGGTGGCACCCAGGGCCGCGGAGAGCAGCCGGGCCGAGGAACCGGTGTCGAACTCGCACGGCTCCTGGTGGAAAAGGCGCTCTCGCACCCCAGGGGCGATGTGCCCGAAATGACGCATAAGGCTCCCCTGTGGTCCATGGTCGGTCTGTGGATGGGCTGATAGGTGGCCGGTAATAGTACGTAGGAGACCGTGTCGGTAGTTCCCGTGGGGCATGAATTTCTGGTAACTCGGCCATGTCGACGGCGATCCGACCGGCCGTCGCCAGGCCTGCGGCAGCCGCACCCCGCGTTGTCGTGACCAGCACCGAGAAGGCAGGATGACGGCATGACGCACGCGATGCTGAAGGGGTCGAACGTCCCGGTCGAAGCCACCACGGTCCGGGCCGTACTGCGCTGGACACCCGGGCCCGGGGTGCCGGACGTCGACGCCTCCGCGCTGCTCCTCGGCGCCGACGGCCGGGTGCGTTCCGACGAGGACTTCGTCTTCTACAACCAGCCCCGGCATCCGTCCGGGAAGGTCTGGCGGCTCGGCAAGAAGCGGGTCGCGGAGGGTCCGACCGACACGATCCAGACAGATCTGGCCGGCGTCGAGCCCGGCGTGAGCCACATCCTGGTCGTCGCCTCCGCGGAGGACGTCACCTTCGACCACGTTCCCGGGCTGCGCGTCCTGCTGTACGACGCGACGGCCGAGGGCGCCGAACCGCTGGCGTACTTCGATGTCACCCCGCAGACCGGCCAGGAGACGGCGCTGATCTGCGGTGAGCTGTACCGGCGCGGCGAGGGCTGGAAGTTCCGGGCGCTCGGCGAGGGCTACCAGAACGGCTTGCAGGGCCTGGCGACGGACTACGGCATCACGGTGGACGAGTCGGAGGCGGCCGCCGAGATCTCCCAGCCGCTGCCCCCGGAGCAGCCGACGACGACGGTCCCGGCCCACGCGACGACGGTCCCGGCCCAGCCCGTCCCCGCCCAGCCCGTTCCGGCCCAGCCTGTTCCGGCCCAGCCTGTTCCGGCGCAGCCCGCCTACGGCTACCCGCAGCCGGCCGCCGCGCCGACCTACGGATATCCGCAGCAGCAGTCGGGGTACGGCTATCCGCCGCCGGTGGCGCCGCCCCTGGACCCGGACTTCCAGCTCCCGCCCCAGGGGCCTCAATTCATCCGCTCCTGAACGGGGCGCGGCTGACCGGCGGCTACGCCTTCTCCGCCTTGGTCTTGTAACCCCGCCCCCACTGCAACCCCCAGCCGTAGAGCCGGTCCAGCTCGGCCTGGAAGCCGTAGACGAACTTCACCTCGCGGCGGACGACGAGTTCGCCCTTGACGTTCTCGATCATCACCACGGCGCAGGAGCGGGCCTGCGGGTGGCGTTCGTCGAGGCCTATCTCGATGCGCGGTCCGTTGCTGGGGTACAGGGTGACGATCGCGTGCGTCCGGTCGAAGGCCGGCGTCTGGTCGTAGATGTAGACGAACACGAGCAGCCGTTTGATGGCGTCCCGCTGATCGAGGTTGACGTACATGGTCTCGCCGGACGCCGATCCGAACCGGTCGTCGCCGCTGAGTTTCACGTACGGCGCTTCGTTCAGGTCGCCGAGGTAGCCGCCGAGGGGCTGGACGACGCCACGGGTGCCGTCCTGGAGTTCGTAGAGGCAGCCGAGGTCGAGGTCGACGTTGACCATGCTCTGGCTGTGTCCGACGATCTCGGGCGGCTTGAGCGCCTTGAGCGGGTGGCGCAGCAGGCTCTCGCGGTGTTCGCCGCCGAAGTCGGAGGTGCGCATCCGCCAGGTCAGGTTCACCCGGAGGTTGCCGGTGGCCGCGCCCTGCTTGTTCAGGGACACCGAGTGGTGCCGCTTGGTCAGTTCGATCGCGTTGCTGGCGGCGCTGCCCGAGTCGAACTCGGTCTCGCGGCCCTGCCAGAGTCCGTCGAAGAAGCCCATTCCCGCCCCCACAGTCAACCGGTCAAGAACGTGCGGGGCGGCCGGAGGTCCGGCCGCCCCGCTCAGAGCGTTCCGCAAGCGGAGGCGTGTCACACCCCGGACGAGACCTCAGTCTTCTCGTCCGAGCCCGATGCTTTTCCCTCCGCTGCCGCCAGCTTGCGGTTGCGAAGGACGGAGGACCAGAAGGACCAGCCGATCAGGATGACGCCGACGAGGCCGGTGATGACCTCGTTGATCTGGTACTGGATGGTGATCATGAGGATCGCGGCCAGGGCGCCGATCGCGTAGTGGGCGCCGTGCTCCAGGTAGACGTAGTCGTCGAGGGTGCCCTGGCGGACCAGGTAGACCGTGAGCGACCGGACGTACATGGCGCCGATGCCGAGGCCGAGCGCCATCAGGACGATGTCGTTGGTGATCGCGAACGCGCCGATGACGCCGTCGAAGGAGAACGACGCGTCCAGGACCTCCAGGTAGAGGAACATGAAGAACGCGGCCTTGCCGGCGATGGCGACGGCCGAGCGCTTCTTGCCGGTGCGCCGGGCCTCCTCTTCCTCCTCCTGCTCGCGTTCCTCGTCCTCTTCGAGGCGGTCCTCGAAGTAGCCGGAGAGGCCGCCGACGATCAGGTAGGTGATCAGTCCCGCGATCCCGGAGATCAGGACCGTCTCCGTCTTGTCGACGTGGGTGCCGCCGTGCTGGTGGGCCTGGGTCGCGACCGTGAACGCGGAGATCAGCAGGACGACCAGGGCGATGCAGACCGACAGCATGTCGACCTTGCCGAGCTTGGCGAGCGGCCGCTCGATCCAGCGCAGCCACTGGATGTCGCGCTCCTCGAAGAGGAAGTCGAGGAAGATCATCAGCAGGAACATGCCACCGAACGCGGCGATCGCCGGGTGGGCGTCGGTGACCAGCTGCTGGTAGTGGTCCTTGTTGTTGAGGGCGAGGTCGACGGCCTCGATCGGCCCGATCTTCGCGGTGACGGCGACGATCACGACCGGGAAGACCAGCCGCATGCCGAAGACGGCGATGAGGACACCGACGGTGAGGAAGATCTTCTGCCAGAAGGCACTCATCTTCTTCAGGACACCGGCGTTGACCACCGCGTTGTCGAACGACAGCGAGATCTCCAGGATGGAAAGGATCGCCACGAGGCCGAACGCCTGCCACCCCCCGTAGAAGACGGCGGCGACCAGGCCGAGCGCGGTCACCGCGAACGACCAGCCGAAGGTTTTCAGAAGCACTGGCTACCCAATCCTGTAGGTACGGGTCTCCCCCGCGCCGTACTCGGCTTTACTCACTATTGACCACGGAAGTCTAGGGCTTGCCCCTCGGACCGGACCAGTAGGGGCTTGAAGGCCGAGAAAGCGCAGGTCGAAGACGGTGGCGCAGCCAGTCGCGGGGGTGCTACGAGACGTTGACGCCGAAGTCGAGCGCGATGCCCCGCAGGCCCGAGGCGTAGCCCTGGCCGACCGCGCGGAACTTCCACTCGCCCTGGTGCCGGTAGACCTCGCCGAAGATCATCGCGGTCTCCGTGGAGGCGTCCTCGCTCAGGTCGTAGCGGGCGAGCTCCTGGCCGTCGGCCTGGTTGACGACCCGGATGAAGGCGTTGCTGACCTGGCCGAAGGTCTGGCCTCTGTTGTCGGCGTCATGGATGGAGACGGGGAAGACGATCTTGTCGCACTGGGCGGGCACCTTGGAGAGGTCGACGAGGATGGACTCGTCGTCGCCGTCGCCCTCACCGGTGAGGTTGTCGCCGGTGTGCTCGACCGAGCCGTCCGGGCTCTTGAGCTGGTTGTAGAAGACGAACCATTCGTCGCCCATGACCCGCCCGCCGGTGCACAGCAGGGCGCTGGCGTCGAGGTCGAACGGGGCTCCGGTGGTGGAGCGCGCGTCCCAGCCGAGCCCGACCATGACCTGTGTGAGGTTGGGTGCGGCCTTGGACAGGGAGACGTTTCCCCCCTTGGCGAGCGTGACGCCCATGATCTTTCCCTCCCCGATGAGGTGCTTCTCTGGTTGTCCTGCGCGTCCGGCGCCGCACGCAAACGGTGCGGCGCCGGAAACATCCCGCGACGGCGGGTCGCGGGGGCGTCTCAGACGTTGACGCCGAAGTCCTGGGCGATGCCGCGCAGACCGGAGGCGTAGCCCTGGCCGATGGCGCGGAACTTCCACTCCGCGCCGTTGCGGTACAGCTCGCCGAAGACCATCGCGGTCTCCGTGGAGGCGTCCTCGCTGAGGTCGTAGCGGGCGATCTCGGCGCCACCGGCCTGGTTCACCACGCGGATGAACGCGTTGCGGACCTGGCCGAAGGACTGCTGGCGGTTCTCGGCGTCGTAGATCGACACCGGGAAGACGATCTTGTCGACGTCGGCCGGGACGGTGGCGAGGTTCACCTTGATCGCCTCGTCGTCGCCCTCGCCCTCACCGGTGGTGTTGTCGCCGGTGTGTTCGACCGAGCCGTCGGGGCTCTTCAGGTTGTTGAAGAACACGAAGTTCGCGTCGTTCGTGACCTTGCCCGCGCTGTCCAGGAGCAGGGCGCTGGCGTCGAGGTCGAAGTCCGTGCCGGTCGTGGTGCGGACGTCCCACCCCAGACCGACGATGACCGCGGTCAGGCCAGGGGCCTCCTTGGTCAGCGATACGTTGCCGCCCTTGCTGAGGCTGACTCCCACAGGTCCTCCATTGGTGTCCGGGGGTGATGTGCCCCGCAGTGCGTCTGACATCGGATCAACGATCCGATCCTAGTGACGGGTTCCCGCCGTTCGCATGCCCGGGAACCGAAGAATCACAGGGTGTCGAGCGCCTTCACGTACTCGTCGAGGTCGCGGGCGTCGGGCAGGGCGTTGACGACGGTCCAGCGCACGACGCCCTCCTTGTCGATGACGAAGGTGCCGCGCACCGCGCAGCCCTTGTCCTCGGCGAAGACACCGTAGGCACGGGACACCTCGCCGTGCGGCCAGAAGTCGCTGAGCAGCGGATACTCCAGGCCCTCCTGCTCGGCGAAGACACGCAGGGTGTGGATGGAGTCGTTGGAGACGGCGAGCAGCTGGGTGTCCCGGTCGTCGAACTTCGGGAGGTTGTCGCGCAGCTCGCACAGCTCGCCCGTGCACACGCCGGTGAAGGCGAACGGGTAGAAGAGCACGACGACGTTCTTGCTGCCGCGGAAGTCGGACAGCTTCACGGTGGCGCCGTGGTTGTCCTTGAGCTCGAAGTCGGGGGCCTTGTCGCCGACCTGGATCGCCATCGTCGTCCCTTTCGGTGGGGCTGCTGGGGTGGTGGGACCACCCTACGCAGCACGCACCGAGGCCGTCGGACGGGCCGGACGCACCGGCCCGTCCGAGGGAACTGGGATCAGCGCTTGGACTTGGCCGCCTTCGGCGTGGCCAGCCTGCTGCCGCTCCAGTCCTTGCCCACGCTGACGCTCTTGGCTGCCGACAGGCCGGCCGTCGTCGCGGCTTCGGAGATGTCGCTCGGCTCCACGTAGCCGTCCCGGCCGGTCTTCGGGGTGAGCAGCAGGATGGAGCCGCCCTCCTCGATGTAGCCAATGGTGTCCACCAGCGTGTCGGTCAGATCGCCGTCGTCGTCGCGGAACCACAGCACCACGGCATCGGCGACGTCCTCATAGTCCTCGTCCACGAGGTCACTGCCGATGACTTCCTCAACGGCTTCGCGGAGTTCCTGGTCTACGTCGTCGTCGTAGCCGATCTCCTGGACCACCTGCCCGGGCTGGAACCCCAGCCTGACGGCAGGGTTCGTCCGCTCCTCCGCGTGGTCCGCGGTCGCGCTCACGGTTTGCCTCCTGATCATGTTTTTTGAATGTGGGGTCCTCCGGTCTCCAGCGGAGTCCGGGGGAGTCTCAGCCTCGCGCGGGCGCGAAGCATTGGCCGTAGTCCACACGGGCGGGGCGGATCGCGCAAGTACCCGGCCGTTCAGACCGCCGAAACGGTGACTTTCCGGGCCGTGTCGCCGCAACTTACGGCACCCGATCCGAGCCCTGAGTGACACGCACCACATCGTTCTGCCCGCTATGTACTTTTGGGAACCCTGGGGCACTGTCACAGGCCTTGGTTACCTTTAGGCAGAGATGACGTTTGCCTCCCCCAGGTACACGATGGGGAGCGGCGCAGGCACCACGGAACACAGCTCACAGCAGACCTCTGACAGGTAAGGATCAGCGTGGCTTCCGGATCAGATCGCAACCCGATCATCATTGGCGGCCTTCCGAGTCAGGTCCCTGACTTCGACCCCGAGGAAACGCAGGAGTGGCTCGACTCCCTCGACGCCGCCGTCGACGAACGGGGCCGGGAGCGGGCCCGTTATCTGATGCTGCGGCTGATCGAGCGGGCCCGCGAGAAGCGCGTGGCCGTGCCCGAGATGCGCAGCACGGACTACGTGAACACGATCGCCACCCGGGACGAGCCGTTCTTCCCCGGCAACGAGGAGATCGAACGCAAGGTCCTCAACGCGACCCGGTGGAACGCGGCGGTGATGGTCTCGCGCGCGCAGCGCCCGGGCGTCGGCGTCGGCGGCCACATCGCGACCTTCGCGTCGTCCGCGTCCCTCTACGACGTCGGCTTCAACCACTTCTTCCGCGGCAAGGACGAGGGCCACGGCGGCGACCAGATCTTCTTCCAAGGCCACGCCTCCCCCGGCATCTACGCGCGCGCGTACCTGCTCGACCGGCTCTCCGAGGCGCAGCTCGACGGATTCCGGCAGGAGAAGTCGAAGTACCCCGAGGGCCTCTCCAGCTATCCGCACCCGCGCTCGATGCCGGACTTCTGGGAGTTCCCGACCGTCTCGATGGGCCTCGGGCCGCTCGGCGCGATCTACCAGGCGCGGATGAACCGCTACATGCAGGCGCGCGAGATCGCGGACACCTCGAAGTCGCACGTGTGGGCGTTCCTCGGCGACGGCGAGATGGACGAGCCGGAGTCCCTGGGCCAGCTGTCCATCGCCGCCCGCGAGGGCCTGGACAACCTCACCTTCGTCGTCAACTGCAACCTCCAGCGCCTCGACGGCCCGGTGCGCGGCAACGGAAAGATCATCCAGGAGCTGGAGTCGGTCTTCCGGGGCGCCGGGTGGAACGTCATCAAGCTGGTCTGGGACCGGTCCTGGGACCCGCTGCTCGCCCAGGACCGCGACGGCCTGTTGGTCAACCGGATGAACACGACGCCGGACGGCCAGTTCCAGACGTACGCGACGGAGTCCGGCGGGTACATCCGCGACCACTTCTTCGGCGACGACCAGCGGTTGCGCGCGATGGTCGAGAACATGACCGACGACCAGCTTCTGCACCTGGGGCGCGGCGGCCACGACCACCGGAAGATCTTCGCGGCGTTCAAGGCGGCCACCGAGCACAAGGGCCAGCCGACGGTGATCCTGGCCAAGACGGTCAAGGGCTGGACGCTCGGCCCGAACTTCGAGGGCCGCAACGCCACGCACCAGATGAAGAAGCTGACGGTCGACGACCTGAAGCGGTTCCGGGACCGGCTGCACCTGCCGATCGCGGACAAGGAACTGGAGTCCGGGCTGCCGCCCTACTACCACCCCGGGCGGAACTCCGAGGAGATCCAGTACATGCACGACCGGCGCAAGTCGCTGGGCGGGTATGTGCCGACCCGGGTGGTGCGGTCCAAGGCGCTCGCGCTGCCGGACGACAAGACGTACGCGAGCGTGAAGAAGGGCTCGGGCCAGCAGTCCATCGCGACGACCATGGCCTTTGTCCGGCTCCTCAAGGACCTCATGCGGGACAAGGAGATCGGCCGACGGTTCGTGCTGATCGCGCCGGACGAGTACCGGACGTTCGGCATGGACTCGTTCTTCCCGAGCGCGAAGATCTACAACCCGCTCGGGCAGCAGTACGAGTCCGTCGACCGGGAGCTGTTGCTCGCGTACAAGGAGTCGCCGACCGGGCAGATGCTGCACGACGGCATCTCCGAGGCGGGCTGCACGGCCTCGCTGATCGCGGCGGGCTCGGCGTACGCCACGCACGGCGAGCCGCTCATCCCGGTCTACGTCTTCTACTCGATGTTCGGTTTCCAGCGCACCGGCGACCAGTTCTGGCAGATGGCCGACCAGCTCTCGCGCGGATTCGTGCTGGGGGCGACCGCCGGGCGCACGACGCTGACCGGTGAGGGGCTCCAGCACGCGGACGGGCACTCCCAGTTGCTCGCCTCGACCAACCCGGCGTGCGTCGCCTACGACCCGGCGTACGGGTACGAGATCGCGCACATCGTGCAGGACGGGCTGCGGCGGATGTACGGCTCGGACGCCGAGCACCCGCACGGCGAGGACGTCTTCTACTACCTCACCGTCTACAACGAGCCGATCCAGCACCCCGCCGAACCGGCCGACGTCGACGTGGAGGGCATCCTCAAGGGCGTCCACCGGCTGCGCGCGGGGTCCGCGGGGTCGATCCCGGCGCAGATCATGGCGTCCGGGGTGGCCGTGCCGTGGGCGCTGGAGGCGCAGCGGCTGCTCGCCGAGGACTGGGACGTGCGGGCCGATGTCTGGTCGGCGACCTCCTGGAACGAGCTGCGGCGCGAGGCTGTGGAGTGTGAGCGGCACAATCTCCTGCATCCGGAGGAGGAGCAGCGGGTTCCCTGGGTCACGCGGAAACTCAGCGGGGCCGAGGGGCCGTTCGTGGCGGTGTCCGACTGGATGCGGGCGGTTCCGGACCAGATCTCGCGGTGGGTGCCGGGGACTTACCAGTCGCTCGGGGCGGACGGGTTCGGGTTCGCGGATACGCGGGGGGCTGCTCGGCGGTTCTTCCACATCGACGCGGAGTCGGTTGTCGTGGGCGTGCTGAGTGAGTTGGCCCGTGAGGGGAAGGTGGCGCGGTCGGTGCTGAAGCAGGCGGTGGATCGTTACCGCCTGCTCGACGTGACCGCGGCGGACCCCGGCGCGGCGGGGGGCGACGCGTAGACGCCCCTTCCCCACGCCGGGGACGACACCTACGGCCCGGTGGGGGCCCGCCGCGCAGTTCCCCGCGCCCCCTAAACGGCACGTCGTCAGCTGCGGGCCGGTGGGGGCTCGTCGCGCAGTTCCCCGCGCCCCTTAAAAGCACCGGCGTGGCTGCGACGCGTGCCGATAGGAGCCCCGCGCCCCAAAACACCGGCGCGGCCGAGACGCGTCTTGAACAGCCCCGGCGAGCCTTCAAGGGACGTCGCCACCAACGCCGCTGTCTTTTAGGGGCGCGGGGAACTGCGCGACCAACCCCCACGGACCCGCACCCGACAACGCACCCCACAAGGGGCGCGGGGAACTGCGCGGTCAGCTGCTGCGGGCCCGCACCCGACAGTGCGGTGGCGTGGGGGGCGGTGCGCTGTCCCCCTCCGGCAGCGCACCGCCACACCCGTCGCCCTCCCCCACGGAGTGGCACGTGCCGATGGAACATGCCACCAAGAGGACGCGGCCCACTCTGGCCTGCACCGCAGCCCACGTGCGAGAAATCTTTAGCGGATTCACCTGGACGGGTGAACGACCCGGCACGCGTCAGATGTGCCCGATCCCCGCCCCCGCCTCCGCGTTCTCCCCGGTCTTGGTGAGGAGCGCGACGAAGACCGCCACCACGGCAACCCCGCAGGCGACCAGCGAGGCAAGGCTCATGCCGGAGATGAACGTGTCGTGCGTGACCTCCGTGATCTTCGCGACGATCGTTTCGGGCATCCCCTTGGCGACCGGCGGAATGCCGACCTGGACGGCCTCGGCGGCCTGGGCCGTCTGCGCGGGCGTGAGCTGCGGAAGCCCGGCGTCCTTCCAGTTGCCGGCCAGGTCGCTGTCCACCTTGGACGCCATCACCGCGCCGAGGACGGCGGTGCCGAGGCTGCCGCCGATCTGCATCGCGGCCTGCTGGAGTCCACCGGCCACGCCGGACAGCTCCATCGGCGCGTTGCCCACGATGACCTCGGTCGCGCCGACCATGACGGGCGCGAGGCCGAGGCCGAGAAGGGCGAACCAGATCGACATGACGCCGCTGCCGGTGTCGGTCCGGAGCGTGGACATGCCGTACATGGCGAGCGCGGTGACGGCCATGCCGCCGGCCAGCGGGATACGCGGGCCGAGCTTGGTGATCATGAAGCCGGCCAGCGGGGAGCCGACGATCATCATGCCGGTGAGCGGCAGCAGGTGCAGGCCCGCGTCGATCGGGCTCATGCCATGCACGTTCTGGAGGTAGAACGTCACGAAGAACAGGCCGCCCATGAAGGCGATGGCCATCAGGACCATCAGCACGACACCGGCGGACAGCGGGACCGAGCGGAACAGCGCCAGCGGGATCAGCGGTTCCCTGACCTTCGTCTCCCAGAACGCGAAGAGCGCGAAGCAGACCACGGACGCGGCGACGAAGCCCCAGGTCCGGCCATCGCCCCAGCCCCACGCGGGCGCCTTGATGAGGGCCCAGACCAGGCAGAACATCGCGACGGAGAGCAGCGCGATGCCGAGCACGTCGAAGGAGCGCGGAGCGTTCTGCGCCCGGTGGTCGAGGAGGATGAAGACGCCGAGGAGAACGGCGATCAGGCCGACCGGCACGTTGATGAAGAACACCGACTGCCAGTTGACGTGCTCGACGAGGACGCCGCCGAGGATCGGGCCGCCCGCGGTGGAGGCGCCGATGACCATGCCCCAGATGCCGATGGCCATGTTCAGCTTCTCGGCGGGGAAGGTGGCCCGCAGCAGGCCGAGCGCGGCCGGCATCAGCAGCGCGCCGAACAGGCCTTGCAGCACGCGGAAGGTGACGACCAGCGGGATGCTGTCGGAGAGCCCGATGGCGCCGGAGGCGGCGGCGAAGCCGATCACGCCGATCAGGAAGGTCTGGCGGTGCCCGAAGCGGTCGCCGAGCTTGCCCGCGGTGATGAGGGCGACGGCGAGGGCCAGGAAGTAGCCGTTGGTGATCCACTGAACGTCGGCGAAGCTCGCGTTCAGGTCCTTCTGGATGGCCGGGTTGGCAATGGCCACGATGGTCCCGTCGAGGGCCACCATCATGACGCCGACGGCGACCGTGATGAGGGTGAACCAGGGGTGGCCGCGCAGCCCGGAGGCGGGTGAGCCGTCCGACGGGACCGCCGGTATCTCGTCCCCCGACCCAGTCTTCTCGATAGTGGTCTGACTAGTCATCCCACGAGGCTAGTGACAGCCACTGACAATTGACAAACGTGTTCACAAGTCAGTAACTGACTCCCATGGAAACGCTGCGCGAACGCAAGAAACAGCGCACCCGGGACGCCCTGCTGCGGACAGCCGTCGAGATGTTCACCGAACGGGGATACGACAGCACGACCGTGGACGACATCGCCGCGGCCGTCGACGTCTCACCGCGCACCTTCTTCCGGTACTTCGCCGGCAAGGAGGAGGCCGCACTCGCGCTCGGCGAACTGATGGTCGCGCGGTATCTGCACGCGGTGCGCGAGCGACCGGCGTCGGAGGCGCCGATGCGGGCGCTGCGCTCGGCCGTGCTGGAGAGCTGGGACACCCTGCACGAGGCGGTCGAGAACATCGTTCCGGTCACCTCCTATCTGCGCATGTACCGGGTGATCGAGTCGACGCCGGTGCTGCTCGCCGCGCATCTGCGGCGCAACGCGGAGATCGAGGAGTCCATCGCGCGCGTGCTGGCCGACCGTGAGGGGCTCGACCCGCGCGCGGACCCGCGTCCGCGGCTGGCCGTGGCCGTCTTCGGCGGGGTGATGCGGGTGGTGGAACGGGAGTGGAGCGAGCGGGAGGATTTCAGCGTCGAGGCGATGCGCGCGTTGACGATCGCGTACCTCGAACAGGTGGGACCGGCACTCACCGGGAACTGGCGGACACACTGACCCACCTGGGGACACGCTGAGGTCAATGCCACAGTTATCGAAACGTGATCCCCGTCACTCGGCTCGTGCGAGACCCTCTCGTTCTCCTAGTGTGTCCTCCCAGTGACTTCCTTCGACACCTCCCCGCAATTGAACGTCTGGCGCGCGCTGCTCGCACTGGCCGTGGTGTTCGTGATGCTGGCGACCACCGGCTGGACGGCGCTGCGCTCCCACGAGGCCGAGACCCCGTTGCGGGCCTCGCTCTCCTCCTGGGAGCACGGCAGAGCGCACGGCCACCGGCTGCCCGACCCGGCCTCCTCCGCCGCCCGGCTGACCCGCTTCTTCGCCTCGCTCACCGCCCGGGAACGGGCCGAGCTGGCCCGCCGTTATCCGCTCGCGGTCGGCAACATGAACGGCGCCCCCGTCGCCCTGCGCTACAAGGCGAACCGGATCGCGCTCACCGAGCAGCGTGACGTCGAGCGCTCGCGCATGCACGACAGTCGGCTCACGTCCGCCGGGCAGCAGCTCGCGGGGCGCCGGATGCACCGGTACGAGGCGTTGCTGAGCCCCGGTCGGCACATTCTCGCCTTCGACCCGGAGGGCTCGGGGCGGGTGGCCGAGGTGTTCGGCAACCTGACGAAGGCCCGGCGCGTCTCGGTGGTCGTGCCCGGCGTCGACACGGACCTCCTCACCTTCCAGAAGACCAACCGCCCCTACACGGCGCCGGTCGGCATGGCCAAGTCGCTGTACAAGGCGGAGAAGGCGGCGAACCCGACGACGCGGACGGCCGTGATCGCCTGGGCCGACTACACCGCCCCGGCGGGCCTCGGCATCGACTCGGCGACGGCGATGCGGGCGCAGGACGGCGCGGTGCGGCTGAACGCGCTGGTACGGGCGTTGCCTGGCAGGGCGCCGGTCTCGCTGTTCTGCCACAGCTACGGCTCCGTGGTGTGCGGGGTCGCCGCGCACACGCTGCCCGGCCGGGTGGCCGACATAGCGGTGGCCGCGAGCCCCGGCATGCGGGTGGAGAACGCCTCCCACCTGCACACCTCGGCCCGGGTATGGGCGATGCGGGACGCCGACGACTGGATTCAGGACGTTCCGTACCTGGAGGTCGGCGGGCTCGGGCACGGGGCGGACCCGGTGTCCGGGGCGTTCGGGGCGCGGGTGCTGTCGGCGCGGGGTGCGGAGGGGCACAGCGGCTATTTCCAGCCGGGGACCGAGAGCCTGCGGAACTTCGCCGAGATCGGCGTCGGCGCGTACCGGTCGGTGCACTGCGCACAGCAGGATCTGACGTGTGATGCGGGTCTGTCCGGCACGACGGCTTCGGGACGCGCGTAGAAAACGCAGGAAGTGCGGGCCTACAGGGTGGCGACGAAGGAGCGCGGCATGCATACGATGAGCCGCATGGGTGACGTGCTGGCCGGATTTCATGCCGCCTGGGAGTTCCAGTCCGACTCCGTGCTCATCCGTTATGAACGGGGGATTCGAACACCCAAGCTGTTCCAGGCGCTCGGGGAACGCCGGGTGCCGCTGGCCGCGCTGTCCGGTGTGACGGTGACGCCGGGCCGGCGCGGCACGGTCGTGCTGCGGGCCGAGCCACGGCCCGGTGCCGATCCGCTGATGGAGGCGGCGGCCGGGCAGTTGGCGGAGGGGTCCGATCCGTATCGGCTGGTGCTGCCGGCCGACCGGGGGGAGTCGGCCGAGCGGTACGCCGACGCGTTGCGGGCCGGGTTGGTCCCGGATGCCGACGAGCCGGTCGAGCGGTTCCTCGTCGATGCTCCCGAGGCTCCTCGGCAGTTCAAGGCGTACGACGCGAAGGCGTCCTTCGACGGGCGGACGGTGACCTTCCGGTGGTTCTGGACGGGGGCGTCGTCGGCGAAGTGGAAGGCCGGGGACCAGACGTTCTCCGTGGCCGAACTGGCCGGGGTGGAGTGGCGGTCGCCGGAGGGGCTTGAGGGGCATCTGCGGTTGCTGCGGCGCGAGCCGGTCGCCGGGGGCGGGGCGGGGGGAACGGCGGATCAGGACCCGGCGGCTGTCGTGTTCGGGGTGGGGTACGGACCCGTGCACGAGTCTCTGCCGTTCGCTGCGGGGGTGTTGGCGGCGATTCGGTCGGCCGGGGTGGCTGTTCCGGTGCCGGCCGGGTCTGCGCGGCGGGACCCCGCGGATATCGCCGAGCGGATTCGGCATCTCGGGGAGTTGCATCAGGCGGGGCTGGTCACCGACGAGGAGTTCTCCGCGAAGAAGGCGGAGCTGTTGGCCGAGCTGTGACGTGCGTCGCTGGGGCGGATGGGTGCGTTGTCGCGCCCGCGCGGCGGAGTCGCAGGTCGGTGCAGCCCCGCGCCCCTGCTGGGGGCGGATGGGTGCGTTGTCGGGTGCGGGCCCGGTGGGGGCTTGTCGCGCAGTTCCCCGCGCCCCTTAAAGGTGGGACCAGTGCCCGGCATTGAGCGGGCGGGTGCCTTGCCCCCCCCGGTCGCGCCTGCGCGGCGGAGCCGCAGATCGATACAGCCCCGCGCCCCTGCTGGGGGCGGATGGGTGCGTTGTCGGGTGCGGGCCCGGTGGGGGCTTGTCGCGCCCGCGCGGCGGAGCCGCAGATCGATACAGCCCCGCGCCCCTTAAAGGTGGGACCAGTGCCCGGCATTGAGCGTGCGGGTGCCTTTAGGTGGGACCAGTGCCCGGCATTGAGCGTGCGGGTGCCCTTTAGGTGATACCGGCCCCGGCATTGAGCGTGTGGGGGGTTTAGGTGGGGGTGGTTGTTGGGGGGTTGGCTTGGGCGTAGATGGTGATTTTTTTGTCCAGGACGGCCAGGGTGTCCTGGAGTTCGGTGATGCGGGTCTGGACGTCTCGGCGGGTTGATTCGAGGAGTTCGAAGCGGGCGGCGAACGTGTCGTCGCCCTCGCGGACCAGCTCGGCGTAGCGGACCATGTCGGCGACCGGCATGCCGGTGAGGCGGAGTTTGCCGACGAAGTCGAGCCAGTCGAGGTCGCGGTTGCTGTACCGGCGTTGGCCGGTGTGGGAGCGGTCGATGTGCGGCATCAGACCGATCCGCTCGTACCAGCGCAGGGTGTGCGCGGTCAGGCCGGTGAAGGTGACCACCTCGCTGATCGTGTAGCTGTCCTGGCCTTCGGGGCGCCGGTGCGCGAGGGGCGGGGCGCCGCAGCGGTCGACCTTGGTCCGAGTGGTCTCCATCACCGTCATATCGTCCACGCTATGGCCTTCGAGTGCACTCCAGGCAAGCGGAACCGCCAAGAAATCGGCAGGACAGGCGACCTGCCCGCTCATCAACGTGCCGCCATGAATCGACGCGCTGCCGGGGAGTTCGGCGGCGGTCGGGTGGCACGAGGAGTCGTTGCCCACCCTGCGGGCCAGGCTCGGCGGGTGCAGCTGACCGCGTCCCCCGACGCCGAGGCGCTGTATGTGTCGTTGGGCTTCCGGACCAAGCCCGACCCCTTGCTGGAGCTGACCTGGTGAGCGCATAGGCTCGGCGGTATGTCGTTGAAGAGTCTTGCGCTGGTTGAGGGCTGGCCGGTTCCCCGTGTCGCGGCGGGTGTGGTCCGGGGGGACGGCAGTGTTCTCGGGGTGCATGGGCCGGGTGGGCGGCGGTTCGCGTTGGCCTCGGTCACCAAGCCGCTCGCCGCGTATGCCGCTCTCGTCGCGTACGAGGAGGGGGCGATCGAGCTGGACGAGCCGGCCGGGCCGCCCGGTGCGACCGTGCGCCATCTCCTCGCCCACACCTCGGGCCTGGCCTTCGACGAGCACCGGGTGACCGCCCCGCCCGGCGAACGGCGGCTGTACTCCAACGCCGGTTTCGAGCAGCTCGGCGCGCACATCGCGGCGGCGACGGAGATCCCGTTCGGCGAGTATCTGCGCCAGGCGGTCCTGGAGCCGCTCGGCATGACGGCGACCGTGCTGGACGGCTCGCCCGCGAAGGACGGCGTGTCCACGGTCGAGGACCTGCTGCGATTCGCCGCCGAGGTGCAGGCGCCCCGGCTGCTCGACCCGCGCACCGTCGCCGAGGCGATGACCGTGCAGTACCCGGGCACCAAGGGTGTGCTGCCGGGCTACGGCCACCAGAACCCCAACGACTGGGGCCTCGGCTTCGAGATCCGGGACGCCAAGTCCCCGCACTGGACGGGGAGTTCGTCCTCGCCGCGTACGTTCGGGCACTTCGGCCAGTCCGGAACGTTCCTGTGGATCGACCCCGTCGCCCAGCTCGCCTGCGTCGCGCTCACCGACCGTGCCTTCGGGCCCTGGGCGGTCGAGGCGTGGCCGCCGTTCACCGACGCGATCCTCACCGAGGCGCGCTAGCAGGTCAGTTGGGGCGGCTCAGCTCCCACAGCAGCAGCTCCGCCGGTGTCACCGCGACCGCCTCCAGGCCCTCCGCGTCCGTGATGCGGGCCGCGTCCCCCGGGCCCAACTCGGCCGAGTCGAGGCGGAGTTCGCCGCGCACGACATGGGCGTACACGTACGGCGCGTCGGGCACCGCGGTCCGCTCCCCCGGGGCCAGCCGGCGGACGTGGAGGATCGCGCCGGCCTCCGGGACGGCGTACGGGGTGGCGTCCGCGATGCCGTGGACGATCTCGTAGGCGGGATCGCCGCCCGGGGCGACGGGAGCCAGCCACATCTGCACGAAGACGAGGGGCTCGGGACCGTCGTTGCGCTCGGTGTGGCGGACCCCCGAGGCGGCGCTGAGGCGCTGGACGTCGCCGGGGCGGACCGTCGCCTCGTGCCCCGAGGAGTCCCGGTGGGTCAGCTCCCCCGCCACCACCCACGTCACGATCTCGGTGTGGCTGTGCGGATGCTCGTCGAACCCGGCGCCGGGTTCGAGCCGCTCCTCGTTGCAGGCCAGCAGGGCGCCGAAGCGGAGGTTGTCGGGGTCGTAGTGCGGGCCGAAGGAGAAGGCGTGCCGCGACCGGACGCCCGCCGACCCGTCCCCGCCCGGATAGCGCTCACCTGCGCGTCGTACGTCCATCACGCACCCCACGGTAGACCCGGCGGCGCACGGCCCCGTCCGGATAGGGCAGTCTTGTCCACGTGCCCGAACCCGTATCCCGTGATCCCGATGACGTCAGGCCCGCCCCCCACCCGCACCCCGCGACCCTGAAGCGGCTGGAGAGGTCCTCCGGGAGTCTCGCGGCGCAGGCGATCACGCGGATGGACGAGACGCTGCCCTGGTACCGGGCGATGCCGCCGGAGAACCGGTCCTGGATCGGGCTGGTCGCGCAGGCGGGCATCGCCGCGTTCACCGAGTGGTTCCGCCGCCCCGACGCCCCGCAGGCCATCTCCACCGACGTCTTCGGGACCGCCCCGCGCGAACTGACCCGGGCCATCACGCTGCGCCAGACCGTCGAGATGGTGCGCACCACCATCGAGGTGATGGAGAGCGCCATCGACGAGGTGGCCGCCCCCGGCGACGAGAACGTGCTGCGCGAGGCGCTGCTCGTCTACGCCCGGGAGATCGCCTTCGCCACCGCCCAGGTGTACGCCCAGGCCGCCGAGGCACGCGGTGCCTGGGATGCCCGGCTGGAGTCCCTGGTCGTCAACGCCGTCCTCAGCGGGGAGGCCGACGAGGGCGCCGTGAGCCGGGCCGCCGCCCTCGGCTGGCACGCGCCCGAGCATGTCTGCGTGCTGCTGGGCACCGCCCCCGAGGGGGACGCCGAGCTGACCGTGGAGGCCATCCGCCGGGCCGCCCGGCACGCCAAGCTCCAGGTCCTCACCGGCGTTCTCGGCGACCGTCTGGTGGTCATCGCCGGGGGCAGCGACAACCCCCTCGCCGTCGCGAAGTCGCTGATCGGCCCGTACGCCGCCGGTGCGGTGGTCGCCGGGCCCGTCGTTCCCGACCTGCTCGCGGCGACCCGGTCCGCGCAGGCCGCCGCCGCCGGGCTCAAGGCGTGTTTCGCCTGGCAGGACGCCCCGCGCCCGGTGCTGGCGGACGATCTGCTGCCGGAGCGCGCGATCGCCGGTGACCCCAGCGCGCGCGAGCAGCTGGTGGAGGAGATCTACAGACCACTGGAGGAGGCCGGTTCCGCGCTCCTGGAGACCCTCGCCGTCTATCTGGAACAGGCGAGCAGTCTGGAGGGCGCGGCCCGGATGCTGTTCGTCCATCCCAACACCGTGCGCTACCGGCTCCGACGGGTGACGGACGTCACCGGCTGGTCGCCGTCGGATGTACGGTCGGCGTTCACGCTGCGGATCGCGCTGATCCTGGGGCGTCTGGCCGATGGGGATCTCTCGACCTAGGGTTTTGTCGGAGGTCCACAAAACCCCCTCGCGTTCTTCGTCCCTGTCCCCACGGGCGGCCGTGCCCGTACCCAAGAGAGAGTGTGAGAGTGCTCGTACTCGTCGCTCCCGGCCAAGGCGCTCAGGCGCCCGGCTTCCTGACCCCCTGGCTCGACCTCCCCGGTGTCGAGGCCCGTCTGCGTACCTGGTCCGACGCCATCGGCCTCGACCTGGTGCACTACGGCACGCTCGCCGACGCCGACGAGATCCGGGACACCGCCGTCGCCCAGCCGCTGCTGGTGGCCGCCGGTCTCGTGTCCGCCGCGGCACTGGGTGACGTCGTCCCGGGCGCGGTCGCGGGCCACAGCGTCGGCGAGATCACCGCCGCCGCCTACGCCGGTGTCCTCGACGACACCGCCGCGCTGACCCTCGTCCGCAAGCGGGGCCTGGCCATGGCCGACGCCGCCGCGGCCACCGCGACCGGCATGTCCGCGCTGCTCGGCGGCGACCCCGAGGTCACCGTCCCGCACCTGGAGAAGCTGGGCCTGACCCCGGCCAACGTGAACGGCGCGGGCCAGATCGTCGCCGCCGGCACGCTGGAGCAGCTCGCCGCGCTGGAGGCCGACAAGCCCGAGGGCGTGCGCCGGGTCGTCGCGCTGAAGGTGGCCGGTGCCTTCCACACCGTCCACATGGCGCCGGCCGTCGCCGCGCTGGAGCAGGCCGCGAAGGAACTGACGCCCGCCGACCCGTCGTTCACCTATGTGTCGAACCGGGACGGGCAGACCGTCGCGACCGGCGCCGAGGTGCTGGAGCGGCTGGTCGGGCAGGTCGCCAACCCGGTCCGCTGGGACCTGTGCATGGAGACCTTCAAGCAGCTCGGGGTGAGCGCGCTGATCGAGGTGTGCCCCGGCGGCACCCTCACCGGGCTCGCCAAGCGCGCGCTGCCCGGTGTCCCCACGCTGGCGCTGAAGACCCCGGCCGACCTCGAAGCGGCTCGCGCGCTCATCGCCGAGCACGGCGGCGGGCGGGAGCTCTGATGGCGAAGATCAAGCCCAGCAAGGGCGCCCCGTACGCGCGCATCCTCGGGGTCGGCGGCTACCGGCCCCTGCGGGTCGTGCCGAACGACGTCATCCTGGAGACCATCGACTCGTCCGACGAGTGGATTCGCTCCCGCTCCGGCATCGAGTCCCGGCACTGGGCCTCCGACGAGGAGACCGTGGCCGCGATGTCGATCGAGGCGTCCGGCAAGGCGATCGCCGACGCCGGGATCTCCGCCGAGCAGATCGGTGGCGTGATCGTCGCGACGGTCTCGCACTTCAAGCAGACGCCGGCCGTGGCGACGGAGATCGCCGACAAGCTGGGCACGGCCAAGGCCGCCGCGTTCGACATCTCGGCGGGCTGCGCGGGCTTCGGCTACGGCCTGACCCTCGCCAAGAGCCTGGTCGTCGAGGGCTCGGCGGAGTACGTCCTGGTCATCGGCGTGGAACGGCTGTCCGACCTGACCGATCTGACGGACCGGGCCACCGCCTTCCTGTTCGGTGACGGCGCGGGCGCGGTCGTGGTGGGCCCCTCCGACGAGCCGCACATCGGCCCGACGGTGTGGGGTTCGGAGGGCGACAAGTCCGACACCATCAAGCAGACCGTGCCGTGGACCGACTTCCGGGTCGGCGATGTGTCGCGGTTGCCGCTCGACAGCAAGGGCGACATCAAGTTCCCTGCGATCACGCAGGAGGGCCAGGCGGTGTTCCGCTGGGCCGTGTTCGAGATGGCGAAGGTCGCCAAGGAGGCGCTGGACGCCGCCGGACTTTCGCCGGACGATCTGGACGTCTTCATTCCGCACCAGGCCAACGAGCGGATCATCGACTCGATGGTGAAGACGCTGAAGCTGCCGGAGCACGTCACGGTCGCGCGTGACGTACGCACCACCGGCAACACCTCGGCCGCCTCGATCCCGCTCGCGATGGAGCGGCTTCTGGCGACCGGCGAGGCCAAGAGCGGCGATACCGCGCTCGTCATCGGCTTCGGGGCGGGTCTCGTGTACGCCGCGACGGTCGTTACCCTCCCCTAGGCACTCCGTGCCGGATGATCGTGTCGTCCGGTGCGGAACGTACCACCTGCCACACCCTCTGGAATCACTAAGAAGGAGCGCCTGACATGGCCGCCACCCAGGAAGAGATCGTCGCCGGTCTCGCCGACATCGTGAACGAGATCGCCGGCATCCCGGTCGAGGACGTCCAGCTGGACAAGTCCTTCACCGACGACCTGGACGTCGACTCGCTGTCCATGGTCGAGGTCGTCGTCGCCGCCGAGGAGCGCTTCGACGTCAAGATCCCCGACGAGGACGTCAAGAACCTCAAGACGGTCGGCGACGCGACCGAGTACATCCTCAAGAACCAGGCCTGAGCCACCTCTTAGGCCCTGCAAGGCCCCGCCACCCGGCGGTGGCGCCGTTCCCCGTGGAAACGCGGGGATGGTCCTCCTCGTAACCGTTGGAGAAAGATTTCCCGTGAGCCCGACCAATCGCACCGTGGTCGTCACCGGTATCGGCGCAACCACACCGCTGGGTGGCGACGCAGCCTCTACTTGGGAGGGTTTGATCGCCGGTCGTTCCGGAGTCAAGCCCCTGGAGCAGGAATGGGCCGCCGAACAGGCGGTCCGCATCGCGGCGCCGGTCGCCGTGGAACCGTCCGAGGTCATCCCCCGGCCGCAGGCCAGGCGCCTGGACCGGTCGGCGCAGTTCGCGCTGATCGCGGCCAAGGAGGCCTGGGCCGACGCCGGGTTCACCGGCCGTGCCGATGAGGGGACGGAGGTCGACCCGGACCGGCTCGGCGCCGTTGTCGCCTCCGGCATCGGTGGTGTGACGACCCTCCTCGACCAGTACGACGTGCTCAAGGAGAAGGGCGTCCGCCGCGTCTCCCCGCACACCGTCCCCATGCTCATGCCGAACGGCCCCGCCGCCAACGTGGGGCTGCTCGTGGGCGCCCGCGCCGGCGTCCACACGCCGGTCTCCGCGTGCGCCTCGGGTGCCGAGGCGATCGGCTACGGCATCGAGATGATCCGCACCGGCCGTGCCGATGTCGTCATCGCGGGCGGTACGGAGGCGGCCATCCATCCGCTGCCGATCGCCGCGTTCGGCAACATGATGGCGATGTCCAAGAACAACGACGACCCGCAGGGTGCCTCGCGGCCCTACGACACCGGCCGGGACGGGTTCGTCCTCGGTGAGGGGTCCGGGGTGGTCGTGCTGGAGTCCGCCGAGCACGCGGCGAAGCGTGGGGCGCGGGTGTATGCCGAGGCCGTCGGGCAGGGGATCTCCGCCGACGCGCACGACATGGTGCAGCCCGAGCCCGGGGGGCTGGGGATCTCGCACGCCCTCCAGAACCTGATGGAGCGGACGGATCTCGACGCGGCGGAGATCGTGCATGTGAACGCGCACGCCACGTCGACTCCGGCGGGTGACATCGCCGAGCTGAAGGCTCTGCGCAAGGTCTTCGGTGACGATGCCGATCACATGGCCGTCTCGGCCACCAAGTCCATGACCGGGCATCTGCTCGGTGGCGCGGGTGGGGTCGAGACGGTCGCGACCGTGCTGGCGCTCTACCACCGGGTGGCGCCGCCGACGATCAACGTCGAGAACCTCGACCCCGAGGCGGAGGCTGCGGCCGATGTCGTTCGGGGTGAGGCGCGGAAGTTGCCCGTGGACGGGCGGATCGCCGCGTTGAACGACTCGTTCGGGTTCGGTGGGCACAACGTGGTGTTGGCGTTCCGTACGGTGTGAGCCGCGGGGCGTTGTCGTCTTGAACGGTGATGGGTCCGTCTCCTTGCGTGGAGGCGGGCCGATCGCCGTTTGGGGCGGGGTGCAGCGGGTGCGTTGTCGGGTGCGGCGCCGTCGTGGCTGGTCGCGCAGTTCCCCGCGCCCCTTAAGGGCGTGACCTGAGCGCCGCTCGAACGGGACCCAGCACTTTCCCGGTCGTGGGCGGGTGCGTTGTCGGGTGCGGCGCCGTCGTGGCTGGTCGCGTCCGCGCGGCGGAGCCGCATATCGATACAGCCCCGCGCCCCTAAAGAAGCTGGGCTGGGCCCCCTCTTGAGCAGGGCCCGGGGTTAGACCACCTGGTGGAGCCAGCGGACTGGGGCTCCTTCTCCTGCGTGGCGGAAGGGTTCCAGTTCGTCGTCCCAGGGCTTGCCGAGGAGTTTGGCGATGTCCGCTTCGAGGTCGGTCTCGTCGCGCTGGGAGCGCAGCAGGGCCGCTCGGAGGCGGTCCTCGGGGATGAGGATGTCGCCGTGGATGCCCGTGACGGCGTGGAAGATGCCGAGGTCGGGGGTGCAGCTGTAGCGCTCGCCCTCGGCGGTGGCGCAGGGCTCGGCGGTGACCTCGAAGCGCAGCAGGTGCCAGCCGCGCAGCGCGGAGGCGAGTTTGGACGCCGTGCCGACCTCGCCGCGCCAGGAGAACTCCGAGCGCCAGGTGCCGGGCGCGGCGGGCTGGCGAATCCAGTCGAGGCTGACGCGCGTGCCGAGGACGCCGGCGACGGCCCATTCGACGTGCGGGCACAACGCGCGCGGCGCGGAGTGCACGTACAGAACTCCACGTGTCGTCACCGGGACCTCCGGGCTGTGCGGGACATCTTGCGATCTGGCGGGCCTGCCGCGGCCGGGCGGCCACGTTGAGGGCGAGGCTACCGTGCGGCGGCGCAAGGAGTGTGACGTACCGTCGGTCCCGCTGCCGCCGAACCTTCGCCATTCACCCGGCAGGACGCTTGTACGGTGGCGGGCGTTGCGTGGTCCGGCGTCCGGGAACCCCCGCGCGTTGTGATGGGGGGAATGGGTTGTGCACGTCGACCGAGGGGATCACCAGCCGATGCGGAAGCGTGGCCTGCGTTCACGGACCGTTCTCGTCGCCGTCGCGGCCGCCGTGCTGGGCGCCGGGGGGTGTGACGCGGGCAGTGGCGCGGGCGCGTCCGCGCGGGGGGCCGAGCCGTCGCCGACGCCCGCGTGGGACGTGAGCCCGGGGTCGGTGGCGGCGGTCGGGGACTCGATCACGCGGGGGTTCGACGCGTGCACGGTGCTGTCGGACTGTCCCGAGGTGTCGTGGGCGACGGGCAGCAGTCCCGAGGTGGACAGTCTCGCGGTGCGGCTGCTGGGCCGGGCGGGCGCGGCCAAGCGCAGCTGGAACTACGCGGTGACCGGGGCGCGGATGGCGGATCTGCCGGGGCAGATGGACGCGGTGGTGGGCCAACGGCCCCGGCTGGTGACGGTGATGATCGGGGCGAACGACGCCTGCCGTTCCTCGACGTCCGCCATGACGCCCGTGGCCGACTTCCGTGCCGACTTCGAGGATGCCCTCGCCCTGCTGCGCGAGGCGTTGCCGAAGACGCAGGTGTATGTGGCGAGCGTGCCGGATCTGAAGCGGCTGTGGTCCCAGGGCCGCACCAATCCGCTCGGCAAGGAGGTGTGGAAGCTGGGCATCTGCCCGTCCATGCTGGGCGACGCGGACGCGGTGGACGCGGCGGCGGTGCGGCGCCGGGAGACCGTGGAGCAGCGGGTCGAGGAGTACAACGAGGTGCTGGCCGAGGTCTGCGCCAAGGACCGGCGGTGCCGCAGCGACGGGGGCGCGGTGCACGCCTACCGGTTCGGCACCGGGTCGCTCAGTCACTGGGACTGGTTCCACCCGAGTGTGAGCGGGCAGGCGCGGCTGGCCGAGATCGCGTACCGGACGGTCACGTCCGAACAGCCGTGACTTACAGTTCCGCTCATGAGTGAACTTTTCGGCACACTTTCCGACGGCACTCCGGTCCACCGCTGGACCCTGGAGCGGGCCGGCGTGCGGGTCGGGGTCCTGTCGTACGGCGGCATCGTGCAGTCGCTGGAGGTGCCGGACCGGCACGGGGTGGCCGGGAACGTGGTGCTGGGGTTCGCTGATCTGGACGGCTATCTGCGGCACCCGGAGCCGTATCTGGGCGCGTTGGTGGGCCGGTACGCCAACCGGATCGCGGGCGGCCGGTTCCCGCTGGACGGGGAGGTCTACGCGCTGGAGCCGAACAACGGGCCGAACTCCCTGCACGGCGGCGTGCGCGGCTTCGACAAGCGGGTGTGGGAGGTGACGCCGGTCGCGCACGGGCTGCGGCTGTCCCGGGTCAGTCCGCACGGCGAGGAGGGCTTCCCCGGCCGTCTGGAGGTCACCGCGACGTACACGCTGGACGCGTCGGGGGCGCTGCGGCTCGGGTACGAGGCGGTGACGGACGCGCCGACCGTGGTGAACCTGACCAACCACAGCTACTTCGACCTGGGCGGGTCGGGCGACGCGGGCGGGCACACGCTGCGGCTCGCCGCCTCGCGGTACACGCCGGTGGACACGGACCTGATCCCGACCGGGGAGCTGGCCGAGGTGAGCGGCACGCGTTTCGACTTCCGTGCGGCGCGCACGGTGGGCGCCGGGTACGACCACAACGTCGTGCTGGACGGCGGGGTGACCCACGAGGCCCGTGCGGTGGCCGAGTTGTACGACCCGGCGTCGGGGCGGCTGCTGACGGTGTCGACCACCGAGCCGGGCCTTCAGGTGTACACCGCGGATCATCTGACCGACCCGTTCGCGCCCGGCGCCGGGATCGCGCTGGAGACGCAGCACTTCCCCGACTCCCCCAACCGGCCGGAGTTCCCCGGCACGGTGCTGCGGCCGGGCGAGGTGTACCGGTCGGAGACGGTGTACGGGTTCACGACGCGCTGAACGGCCGTGCGGTGCGCGGGAGTTGAACGAGTGAGCCCCGGCCCGGGGGTCAGGTCCCGGGCCGGAGCCGGTCTTTCGGGGAGGCGTGGCTCCCGGGTCAGACGCTAATCGTCGCGGTGATCCTGCGGTCGGCGATCGAGCGGCCGACCTGGATCTCGTACGAACCCTTCACACACGCCCATCGGTTGTCCGTCTCGTCCCAGATCTCGAAGGCCCGGTGCGGGAGTTCGACGACGGCCTCGACGGTTTCCCCGGGTGCCGCCTCGACGGCCGCGAACCCGGCGAGCCAGCGGGCCGGGCGGTCTCCGGCCGGGGTGTCGGGCTCGGCGGGGGCCAGATAGACCTGGACGACCTCGCGGCCCGCGCGGGCGCCGGAGTTGCGGACGCGGACGCGGACGGTGGTGGTGTCGGCGTCGACGGCCTCGTAGGTCCACTCGGTGTAGCCGAGGCCGTGGCCGAACGGGTAGGAGGGGGTGCGGCCCTGCCGCTCCCAGGCCCGGTAGCCGATGAACACGCCTTCGGTGTAGGGGAGTTCGCCGTTCTCGGGGGTGACCCGGGTGACCGGGGCGTCGGTCAACGAGCCCCAGGTGGTGGGGAGTCGGCCGCCGGGCTCGTGGGCGCCGGTGAGGACGTCGGCGAGGGCGTCGCCCGCCTCCTGGCCCGGGAACCAGCTGAGCAGCACGGCGGCGACCTCCTCGCGCCACGGAAGTTCCACGGGGGAACCGGAGTTGACGACGACCACGGTGTTCGGGTTGGCGGCGGCGACCGCGCGGACCAGGTCGTCCTGGCGGCCGGGGAGGGCGAGGTCGGTGCGGTCGAAGCCCTCGGACTCGACGCGTTCGGTGGTGGCGACCACGACCACGGCGGTGTCGGCGGCGCGGGCCGCTTCGACGGCCTCGGCGATCAACTCGTCGGCGTCGCGCTGGGGTTCCTGGTGGGCCAGGGCGAAGGCGATGACCTGCATCGGGATGCCCGCGGGCAGTGCGACGACGAAGGTGAGGGAGACGTCGACCGGTCGGCCCGCGACGAGTTCGGGGTGGGCGCGGGGCACCGGGGCGCCGAAGAAGGCCTCGAAGGGGTCGGCGTCGTCGGCGGGGCGCTGGACGTCGTCGAAGCGGGTGATGCCGTCGACGGTGAGGGTGAAGGCTCCGGCGCCCTTGATGCCGAAGGTGTGCGGGCCGCTGCCGCGCGGGGTGAAGCTGCCGGTCAACTCGACGGTGTGCAGGGCCTCGTGGGTGACACCGGCGGGCAGGTCCGAGCCCATCCACTGGATCTGCCCGCTGGCCAGCGGCGTGGTGCCGATGGTCTCCCCGGCCGCGTTCCTGCACACGGCGCGCAGGGCGAACTCCTTGCCGGTGACGGCGAGTTCGGTGGCCGGGTCGGCGCCGACGGCGTAGCTGAGGGTGCCGTCGGGGAGGGCCGCGGTGAGGCCGTCGAGCGGGGAGACGACGTGGTCGGGGAAGACGGTGGCGGAGCCGCCGCCGAGGACCCGGGCGTCGCGGGCGGCGGCGCCGAGGAGGGCGACCGTGCCGGGCTTCAGGGGCAGGGCGGCGCGTTCGTTGCGGACCAGGACGAAGGAGCGGCGGGCGATCTCGCGGGCCAGGGCCGGGCCGTCGACGGGGGCGGGCAGGTCGGTGACGGCGGGTTCGGCGCCGTCCAGGATGCCGACGCGGGCGGCGAGCCGCAGGACGTTGCGGACGGCGTCGTCGACGACGGACTCGTCGATCTCGCCGTCGCGGACGGCCTGGGCGAGCGGGGCGCCGAACACGGTGTCGGGGCCCGGCATGGCGGCGTCCAGGCCGCCTTCGACGGCGTTCTTGGTGTGGCGGGCGGCCGTCCAGTCGGAGACGTTGCAGCCGTCGAAGCCCCATTCGCCGCGCAGCACTTCGTTCACCAGGTAGCGGTGTTCGGTCATGGTCGTGCCGTTGACGGAGTTGTAGGCGGTCATGACGCCCCAGGGGTGGGCGTTCTCGACGATGTGCTCGAAGGGCGCCAAGTACAGCTCGCGCAGGGCGCGTGGCGAGACGAGGTTGTTCACGGTGAAGCGGTCGGTCTCGGCGTCGTTGGCGACGAAGTGCTTGACGGTGGTGCCGACGCCGCCGGACTGGACGCCGTTCACATAGCCGGAGCCGATCACCCCGGTGAGGTGGGGGTCCTCGCTGTAGGCCTCGAAGTGGCGGCCGCCGAGCGGGGAGCGGTGCAGGTTGACGGTGGGGGCGAGCAGCACGTGGACGCCCTTGCGGCGGGCCTCCTGGGCGAGCAGGACACCGGCCCGGCGGGCGAGTTCCGGGTCCCAGGCGGCGGCGAGGGCGGTCGGGGAGGGCAGCGCGATCGACGGGTCGTCGGCGCTCCAGTGCACGCCGCGTACGCCGATCGGGCCGTCGGACATGACGAGGGAGCGCAGGCCGATCTCGGGCAGCGCGGGCAGGGTCCAGGTGTCCTGGCCGGAGAGCAGCCGGGCCTTGGCGTCCAGGTCCAGCGTGCCGAGTGCCGCCTCCACGACGGCCTCACGTACCCGGTCTTCGAAGCGGTGTCCAGGGGTTCCCGCCATCAGGCGCCTCCTCGTCGAGTCCGATGCAGTGACCCCATCCTGCCCGGGTCACCTGTAGAGCGGTAGGTTTCGTGATGTCCCCGTGACGCTTTCCGGACGATGGTCTCGTAGGGTGACGCCATGAACGGCAGGGTCAGGAGCGAGGCGCGGCGCGCGGAGATCGTGCGGGCGGCGCTGGAGGTGATCGCCGAGCGCGGTTACCGGGGGGCGAGCATGGCGTCGGTCGCGGAGCGGGTCGGGCTGACCCAGCAGGGGTTGCTGCACCATTTCCCCACCAAGGAGGCCCTGTTGGTGGCGGTCCTGGAGGAACGGGACCAGTGGGACGCGGTGCCGGACAGCGCGTGGCGGGCCGATCTGCTGGCCGCGCTGGTCGAGTACAACGCGATGCGGCCGGCGATCGTCCAGACCTTCGCCGCGCTGCTCGGCGAGAGCGTCACGGAGGGGCATCCGGCGCGCGGCTACTTCACGGAGCGCTACGACCGGGTCCGGGCGAGCATGACGGCGGTCCTGCGCACCGAGTACGGCGACCGTCTGCCGGGCGGCCTGACGCCGGAACGGGCGGCCCCGCTGCTGGTCGCGGTGATGGACGGCCTCCAGTACCAGTGGCTCCTGAACCCGGACACGGTGGACATGCCGGGCGCGTTCCGCGACTTCCTGCGGCTGCTGGGCGAGGAGCCCGCGTAACTCACCGGCCGAGGCGGGTGGCGGTCGCCTTGGTCACTCCGGCGAGCGCGGCGAGCAGGACCGCGCCGCCGGTGTCCCCGACACCGGCCAGCGCGAGGACCCCGGCCCCGAACCAGGCGATCTCGAAAGCGGTCCGACTGCCGCCCCGGAGGCGGTACTTGGCGCGCCGTGCGCCGAACAGCACCCACAGGCCGATGAGCAGCGCGGGCGCGGCGGCCGCGAGCAGCCGGGCGAACGGCGTCGGCACGTCCCGCGCGAACCCCCAACGGGCCGCCCCCGCAAGGCAGCCGACCTCGGCGAGCAGCAACAGGCCCCCGTTCAGGGCCTTCACGGACTTGGTCGGCTTGGCCGTTCGCACCGTCTCCACACCGGAAGTATCACCGTACGTGTGAGCAGGGGCAGTTGAGGGGCGTCCGGTGCGCGTGTGCCGTGGCGTGGAGTGGGGTGGGTGGGTGGGTGATACTGCGGCCGTTCCGTGTCGCGCGGATGCTTCCCCCACGGTGACGGAAGGGTCAATTGTCTTGAGGACTCTGGGTGTTCGGATCGGTGTGCTGGGGCTGGTGATGGCGGCGGGGCTCGGTGGGTCGGTGGGTTCCGCCGGTGCCGTCGGTGCCCCCTCCCCCACGGTCGAGGAGCGGCGGCTCGATCAGGGGGTGCCCCGGGAGATCCTGGCGCGGTCCGGGTTCGACGACGTCGCGCCGCGCTTCGCACGGGAGTTGGCGGACGCGCGCTCGTTCGGCGCGGCGCGGCGGGCCGCCGTTCGGGAGGGGGCGGCGTTGTGGCGGCGGGCGGTGGACCGGGCGCAGGGGCGCGGGTCCGCCGGTGGGGATCTGAGCCGGGACGACGACCGGCCGTTGTACTGGGCGCGGCTCGGGATGACGCGCCAGGCGCGCACCTGGGAGCCCCGGTTCGGGCTCGGGACGGGTCAACGGGCGGCGCTCATCGCGTCGTTGGAGCGGGCCTCGCGGGGGCAGGGCGATGTGCGGCTGCCCGGTGGCACGGGGATGCGGCGGGTGCTGGTCACCGGGTTCGACCCGTTCACGTTGGACCGGGACATCCGGATCTCGAATCCGTCGGGGGCGAGCGCGCTCGCGTTGGACGGCACGGTGATCCGGACGCCCGAGGGGCCCGCGCGGGTGGAGACGGTGGTGTTCCCGGTGCGCTGGCGGGACTTCACGGACCAGACCGTGGAGCGGGCGCTGCGGCCGTATCTGCGGAGGGTGGACCTGTTCACGACCGTGAGTCAGGGGCGGGTCGGGCGGTTCGACGTGGAGCGGACCAACGGGGCCTGGCGGGGCGGTTTCGGCGACAACGACAACGTCGGCGTGACCGGGACCGTGCCGGTCACCGACCCGGGCTCGCAGCCGCAGTGGACGACCACAACGCTGCCGTACCGGGCGATCGTGGCCGCCGACACGGGACGTTTCCCGGTGTACGACAACACCTCGGTGACCGAGATCCCGGCGGGCGGCACCGAGCCGGTGGTGCGGGCGGACGGGCCGACGCCGGGGTCGGCCGCGCGGGCCGGGGGCGGCGGCGACTATCTGTCCAACGAGATCGCCTACCGGGCCACGCTGTTGCGGGACCGGCTCGGCCTTCACGACACGCTGCCGGGCGGGCATGTGCACACGCCGGTGCTGGAGTTCGGGGCGGGCAACACGGACCCGGCGACGGGGGCGGTGACCGACCCGGAGTTCGTGAGGAACCGGGTCGACATCATCGGGCAGGTGCGGGCGATCCTCGCGGTGGCGCTGCGCAACTGACGTCGGCGTGACGTCAGTTGGGCCGGGCGGCGCTCGTCTCGTGCGGGCCGGCGTTCTCGTCGTCGTCGCCCTCGGGGTCGTTCGCGCCGTCTCCGGCGGGTTCGCCCAGCAGGTCGCGGGCCATGAGGGTGGCGCCCGCGACCGCGCCGGGCATCAGGAACACGGCGACGAACGGCACCAGGAAGGCGAGGCCGAGCGGGGTGCCGAAGCCCCAGACCAGGGTCTTGCGGGAGCGCAGCAGGGTGAGGCGGGCGCGCAGGTCGACGCCCCGGCGCTGGAGGGCGACGGCGGTGAGTTCCTCGGTGAGGAAGAACCCGGTGACGAAGAACCCGAGCACCGGAACGACGGTCTGCCCGACGAACGGGACGAAGCCGAGGGCGAAGAGCAGCACCGCCCAGATCAGGGCGCGGACCAGGATGCGCAGGCTGTCGCGGGCCGAGATCCACAGGTCGCGCCAGAGCGGCAGTTCCGACTCGGGGGCGGTGCCGTCCGGGGAGACGTCCCGGTCGACCTTCTCGGAGAGGCTCTCGTAGAAGGGTTGGCCGATCAGGAGGGTGACGGCGGTGAAGGTGAGGACGGCGAGCAGGAGGCAGAGCGCGAACAGGACGGCGGTCAGGAAGCCGCGGAAGAGACCGAGCCAGGGGCTCGACCAGTCGTCGGCGAACGGCGTGGCCCACGCGACGAAGTCCGCACCCCAGGTCGCGAGTGCGATCAGCGCGGCGAGGTACAGCACGAGGGTGATCAGTCCGGGCAGCAGTCCGAACCCGTACTGCTTGCCGTGCCGGGCCACCCACCGCTGGCCCTTCAGGAGATAACCGAATCCCGCCCCTAGATCGCGCATGGGAAGACCCTAGGGGAGACCGGCGGGCCGGGTCACACCGGGCCGCGGGTGGGTCCGTTGAGTGGAACGGGTCCGTCCCGCCGTACCGATCGCAGGAGGCCCCCGGTGGGGAGTTCTCTCAGGTCGGGCGGGCGTTGTTCGCCGCGGCTCACGAGGAGCGGCGGCTTGGGTGAGGAGAGCGGATGACACGGGAGATCCACGGCACCGTCGCCGACGGCTTCGAGGCGGTGCGCGAGGAGTTCGCCGCCTTCGTGGCGGGTGAACGCGCCGACTACGAAGGGCAGTTGTGTGCCTACGTGAACGGTCGCAGGGTCGTCGACCTGTGGGCGGGCGACGGCACCGAGGCGACGTCGCTGTACGCGGCCTACTCGGCGACCAAGGGCGCCGCGCATCTGGTGGTCGCGCTGCTGGTGCAGGACGGCACGCTGGAGCTGGACCGCAAAGTCACCTACTACTGGCCGGAGTTCGCCGCCGAGAGCAAGGCCGGGGTGACGTTGCGGGAGCTGCTCGCGCACCGGGCGGGACTGATCGGCACGGACACCGGGTTCAGCCCTGCGGAACTGCTCGACGACCGCCTGATCGCCGAACGCCTCGCGGATCAGCGGCCGTTCTGGCGTCCGGGCGCCACCTTCGGGTATCACGCGACGACCATCGGGGCGCTCTCCGGCGAGGTGGTCAGGCGCGCGACCGGCCGCACCCTTCAGGAGGTGTACGAGGAACGCGTGCGCGCGCCCTACGCGTTGGACTTCCACATGGGGCTCCCGGCCGTCCACGACCCCCGGTTCCGCAGCACGCTGCCGATGGCGCCGACGCCCGAACAGCGCTCGCTGCTCGGGGAGTTGCCGAGCGGCACGCACTCCGTCTCCGGCATCGCCTTCAACCGGCACGCGGCCGTGCCGACCGATCTGGAGAGCCTGCCCAACGACCGGCTGCTGCGGGCGAAGGGTCCGGCGTCGGTGGGCGGGGTGGCCTCGGCGCGCGGGCTCGCGGGGCTGTACGCGGCGGCGATCAGCGAGGTGGGTGAGCGGGCGCCGTTGCTGAAGCCGGACACGGTGGCGGAGGTCGGGCAGTTCCACTCCGTGGGGTACGACGTGGTGGCGCGGGCGCACCGGGCGTTCGGTCTCGGGTTCCAGCTGCCGGCGGACACGCTGTACCCGTTCCTGGGCGCGGGCACGTTCGGGCACTCCGGGGTGGCCGGGTGCCAGGCCTTCGCCGATCCGCGCGCGGGTCTCGCCTACGGCTACACCCGGCGCCGTTTCGCCTTCCCGGGCGGCGCGGCCCCCGAGAACGAGCGGCTGGTACTGGCGGTGCACCGGGCGGCGTCGGAACGGGGCTGAGGGCTGGGGCTGGGGCTGGGGGGGCTTCCCCTAGGGGGAGCGAGTTCCGTAGGGGGGCGACTTCCGGGGGAGGGCGGTTCCCCTAGGGAGAGCGGAAAGGGGGCGGTCGGGCCGCCCCCTCCCCTGCGTGCGGAGATCCGCTGCGATCAGGGCGTGCCGACCGTCAGAGCTTGACGATCATCTTGCCGGTGTTCTCGCCGCGCAGGACCCCGAGGAACGCCTCCAGGTTGTGTTCGATGCCCTCGACGACCGTCTCGCGGTACTTGAGCTGCCCGGACGCCACCCACGGGCCGACCTCGGAGACGAACTGCGGTTGCAGGTCGTAGTGGTCGCCGACGAGGAAGCCCTCGATGCGGCCACGGGTCTGGATCAGACGGGTGAGGTTGCGCGGGCCGGGGGCGGGCTCGGTGTTGTTGTAGACCGAGATCATGCCGCAGACGGCGATCCGGCCGCCCTGGTTGAGGCTGCTGATCGCGGCCTCCAGGTGGTCGCCGCCGACGTTGTCGAAGTAGACGTCGACGCCGTCCGGGGCGGCCTCGCGCAGCTGCGTGCTGACCTTGCCGGTCTTGTAGTTGAAGGCGGCGTCGAAGCCGTACTCCTCAAGCAGCAGCTTGACCTTCTCGTCGGAACCGGCCGAGCCGATCACCCGGGAAGCGCCCTTGAGCTTGGCGATCTGGCCGACCTGGCTGCCGACGGCACCGGCGGCGCCGGAGACGAAGACGCTGTCGCCCTCCTTGAACGCGGCAGTGCGCAGCAGGCCCGCGTACGCGGTGAGGCCGGTCATGCCGAGGACCCCGAGGTACGTCGACAACGGCGCGGCGTCCGGGTCGACCTTCACGGCGTGCTCGGCGCCGACGGCCGCGTACTCGCGCCAGCCCAGGAAGTGCAGGACGTGGTCGCCGACGGCGAAGCCCTCCGCGTTCGACTCGATCACCTCGCCGACCGCGCCGCCCTGCATGACCTTGTCCAGCTCGAACGGGGGCAGGTAGGACTTGGCCGAACTCATCCGGCCGCGCATGTAGGGGTCGACGGAGAGGTACTTGTTCCGCACCAGCACCTGGCCCTCGCGGGGCGTCGGGACCTCGGCCTCGACCAGGGCGAAGTCCTCGGGCTTCGGCCAGCCGACGGGACGGCTGAGGAGGTGCCATTCGCGGTTGATCATGAGACTCGCCCTTCCAGAACTGCGCCGGTCTTGTGGGGGTTCCGCAGATTTACTTCAGTACCTGAAACAACCATGCCTCTGAATATTTCATGTTGTCAAATAAGAGGGTAGGCTGAAAGGCATGTCCACTGAACACACGACTCGCCGCCCCGACGCCCTGACCATGGAGGTCGTCGAACTGATCGGGGATGTCGTGGCCCGGTTCTACGAGGACTACGAGGACGCGGCGGGTGAACACGCGTTGACCGGGGCGCAGGCTCGGCTGCTCAGTCTGCTGTCGCTGGAGCCGTTGCCGATGCGGAAGCTGGCGCTGAAGTTGAAGTGTGAGCCGTCCAATGTGACCGGGATCGTGGATCGGCTGGAGGCTCGGGGGCTCGTGGAGCGGCGGCTTGATCCTGCGGATCGGCGGGTGAAGCTGGCTGCCGCTACGGAGGACGGGCGGCGGGTGGCTCGCGAGCTGCGGGAAGGGTTGCGGTTTGCTCGGGCGCCGTTGGCCGGGTTGTCTGTGGAGGAGCGGCTTTCTTTGCGGGATTTGCTGCGGCGCATGCTTGACGCTTCGCTGGAGGGGCGGGCGTAGGGGGTGGGGGGTCAGGTCGTGGGGTGAGTGCGGCGCCGTCGTGGCTGGTCGCGCCGTTCCCCGCGCCCCTTATCGGCGTTGCCGGGCCGTGGGCTTCCTGCTCGGGCCTCTTGATGGACTTCGAGTGCTGCGCCGTTGTGGCTTGTCGCGCCCGCGCGGCGGAGCCGCAAATCGATGCAGCCCCGCGCCCCTTTAGCCGCGTTGCCGGGCCGTGGGCTTCCCGCTCGGGACGCTTGGTGGACTTCGAGTGCGGCGCCATCGTGGCTGGTCGCGCCGTTCCCCGCGCCCCTTTGGCGGCGTTGCTCGGCCGTGGATTACCCGCTCGGGCGTGCCCTGTGCCCAACGCTTCGCGGCAGGTGCTGCGCCGTCGTGGCTGGTCGCGCCCGCGCGGCGGAGCCGCAAATCGATGCAGCCCCGCGCCCCTTTAGCGGCGTTGCCGGGCCGTGGGCTTCTGGCTCGGGACGCTTGGTGGACTTCGGGTGCGGCGCCGTTGTGGCATCCCGGTTAGGTGCACCACCAGAGGAACTGGTTGCAGGTTTCTGTGGGGGTGGGGGTTGGGGTGGTGGGTGTTGTGGTGGAGGTGGGGGTGGGGGTTGTGGCGGGGGTGGTGTCTTCCTCTGTGGGGGTGGTGGATTCTGAGGTCGTGTCCGACGTGGTCGGGGCTGTGGGGGTGTCGGATTCCTTCCCTTCCTTCTCCTTCTCCTTCTCCTTGGCGGAAGCCGACGCGGAGGGGGACTCCGAGGAGGTCGGGGAGGTCGAGGGCGACGTCGCGTTCGGGTCGTCGTTCGACGGGGTTGCCGTGGTGGAGGCCTCGGTCGAGATGCTGTCGGCCTGCTGGTCGCCCGCCGTTGCCGGTCTCGGGGTGGAGAAGGGGGCGTCGACTCCCAGTTCCGCGAGGCTCAGGCCCGCGGCTGCCAGGACGAAGCCCGTGGTGATGAGCAGGACGCGGCGACGGCGTCTGCGATGCACGGCGGCTTTGCGATCGCGGCGGGTCGCGTCACCGTCGGGCGGGCTCGCGAGGTGGCCGTCGGCCACACCGCCGCGCTTCCGGCCGCGTCGCCGTGACTGCGCCCGGCGTTCGGCCCGGCCGATGGGCTCGCCGACCGCCTCGTAGCCGCCGGCGCCTTCATAACCGTCGTCGTCGCCGTCGTTCTCGTACGCGCGCGTGCCGGTGTGCTCCGGCGACGCGGGGAGTCCGTGGGCGGGTGCGCCGCAGCCCGGGCAGGTGAGGGCGCCGTTGAGGTGCCGTCGGCACGGGTGGCAGTAGTCCATGACGCGGGAAGACTAGGTTCCGCACGGGGCACGTTCCGGGGCAAGCCTGTGAAGGTTGTGTGGGAAGCTCTGGCGAACCTCGGGGCAATTACGGCAAGTCACGCTTTTCCGTTGAGAACACCCTCGAAAACGTCACCGAAATCAACACCGAAAGCGTTGTCGAAACCGTTATGTGTTCGACCCATTGACACTCCCGCCGCCCCATCCTTAGTGTCACGCCAGCATTTCGAACGTGTGACGAAATTTCGAACACATCCAGAACCGGGCCGTCGAAGCAGCAAGGGGCAACTGCCGTGCGCATCACCGGAATCAGCACACACGTGGTCGGGACGCCGTGGCGCAACCTGACCTACGTCCAGGTGCACACCGACGAGGGGATCACCGGAGTCGGCGAGACCCGGATGCTGGGCCACACCGACGCGCTGATCGGCTACCTGCGAGAGGCCGAGGCCAACCACATTCTGGGCTCCGACCCGTTCGCCGTGGAAGACCTCGTGCGCCGGATGAAGTACGGCGACTACGGGCGGGCCGGCGAGATCGTGATGTCCGGCATCGCGGTCATCGAGATGGCCTGCTGGGACATCAAGGGCAAGGCCCTCGGGGTGCCCGTCTGGCAGCTGCTCGGCGGCAAGGTGACGGACAAGGTCAAGGCGTACGCCAACGGCTGGTACACGACGGAACGGACGCCCGAGGCCTACCACAAGGCCGCCCAGGGGGTCGTCGAGCGCGGCTACAAGGCCCTGAAGATCGACCCGTTCGGCACCGGGCACTTCGAACTCGACCATGAGCAGACCCTCTACGCCGTCTCCCTGATCGAGGCCGTGCGGGACGCCATCGGGCCCGACGCGGAACTGATGCTGGAGATGCACGGCCGGTTCTCGCCGTCGACGGCGGTCCGGCTCGCGCGTGAACTCGCGCCGTTCAAGCCCGCGTGGCTGGAGGAGCCGGTCCCGCCGGAGAACCTCAAGGCGCTGGAGAAGGTCGCCGCGAAGGTCGACATCCCGGTCGCCACCGGCGAACGCATCCACGACCGCGTCGAGTTCCGCGAGCTGTTCGAGAGCCAGGCCGTGGACATCATCCAGCCCGACGTCGGCCACATCGGCGGCATCTGGGAGACGCGGAAGCTCGCCGCGACCGCCGAGGCGCACTACGTACTGGTCGCCCCGCACAACGTGGGTGGCCCGGTGCTGACCGCCGCCTCGCTCCAAGTCGGCTTCTCCTCCCCGAACTTCAAGATCCTGGAACACTTCAACGACTTCGCCGACGCGGAGATCAAGAAGGTCGTCAAGGGAGCGCCGGAGGTCGTGGACGGCTACTTCCACCTCTCCGACGCGCCCGGGCTCGGCGTCGAGCTGGACACCGACGCGGCGGCCGAATTCCCGCAGCAGCAGGCCCGGTTCGACCTCTGGGCCGAGGGCTGGGAGCAGCGCAAGCCGAAGGGCGGCAAGTGAGTTCCGGGGCGCCGACGGGGTTTTCCGGCTCCGACGGCACAACTCCGGGCAACGGTGGTGCAGTTGCCGTCGTCGTCGAGAAGCCGGGCGTGCATCGGCTGGCCCCGCACGAGCCTCGGCAGCCCGACGCCGGTGAGGCGCTGGTGCGCGTCCACGCGGTCGGCATCTGCGGCAGCGACCGCGAGGTCTACCAGGGCAACAGGCCCGAGGGGTACGTCCGTTACCCGCTCACGCCGGGCCACGAGTGGTCCGGGACCGTGCAGGCGGTCGGCGTGGGAGTGCCCTCGGCTCTGGTCGGCCGCAAGGTCGTCGGCGAGGGGTTCCGCAACTGCCAGGTGTGCGACCGGTGTCACGCGGGCGAGACGACGCTGTGCACCGCCGGGTACGAGGAGACCGGGTTCACCCAGCCGGGTGCGATGGCGCCGACGCTCACCCTGCCGGCCCGGCTGCTGCACGCCCTGCCGGACGGGGCCGATCTGACGGCGGCGGCCCTGCTGGAGCCGGCCGCGTGTATCGCGGCGGCGGCGATCAAGGCCGCCGCCCGGCCCGGTGAGCGGGTCGCGGTGGTCGGCACCGGCACGCTCGGGATGTTCGCGGTGCAGTTCCTGAAGGCGGCGTCCCCGGCCGCGCTGCTCGTCGTCGGCACCCGGCCCGACCGGGCGAAGCTGTCGAAGACGTTCGGCGCGACCGAATTCCGCACCCGGGACGAGGAGTTGCCGGACGACATCGACGTCGTCATCGAGACCGCCGGGTCCGCGTCGGCCGCCCGCACCGCCGCCGCACTGCTCCGGCGCGGCGGACGGCTGGTCCTGACCGGCATCCCGGCACCGGGCGCCGACGGGCTCGACCCGACGGACCTGGTGGTGCGGCAACTGGAGGTGCACACCGTCTTCGGGGCGGCGCCGGACGCCTGGGCCCACACGGTGCGGGTCTTCGGGGCCGGGCTGCTCGACCCGCTGCCGCTGGTCACCCACGAGCTGCCGCTCGACGAGTTCCCGTGTGCCATCGAGTTGGTCGGGTCCGGTGACCCGAAGGTCGGCAAGGTGCTGCTGCGCCCCTAGGCCGACCCTCATCCGTACGCCGGTACGGGGACGCCCTGACGACCCCCGCACCGGCGTACCACCACCATCGCCGGGGGCGCGAGGGGGGGGCCGGGGGCCCGGGGCCCGGGAGTTCGGGGCCCGGGAGTTCGGTGGGGGTGACGCCGTTGGGGGGGCAGGACCCGTAAGGGACCAACCCGTAGGGGGCAGGACCCGTAAGGGACCAACCCGTAGGGGGCAGGACCCGTAAGGGACCAACCCGTAGGGGGCAGGACCCGTAAGGGACCAACCCGTAGGGCG
>NZ_JBIVVA010000010.1:345755-378694 GCF_044757465.1 Streptomyces sp. NPDC091279
GGGGCAGGACCCGTAAGGGACCGACCCGTAGTACTCGGGAAACCCGTAGGGGCAGCGCCCGTAGTGCTCGTGGAACCCGCAGTACCCGTAGGACCAGCAAAGCCCGCAGCACCCGCCCGACCCACAGCACCCGTAAGGCCCGCAGTCCCCGTAGTACCCGTAAGACCCGCAGTACCCGTCACACCCGGAGCCTCGGCCCCCGGAGCCTTCCTCACCGGGGCGTGCTGGACCCCAGAGCCGCGAACCTCGTCCGACATATCGAACACGAAGGACAGCTTGTGACCGACGCTTCCGCCACGGCAGCCCGTAGGCCCGGTGAGCAGGCGCTCACCGCTCTCGGCCTGGGCGCGCCCGCCCTCGACCCCGCCGACGCCTCCCCGCACACGTTCCCCGGCGGCGGCCGCTGGCGCACCGAGGTCCCCTCGTGCGAGGGCCCCGAGGCGCTGGCCGTCATCCTCAAGGAATCCTCCCGCCTGGACGTGCCGATCCACCGGATCAGCCAGGGCAGCGGCGTCTGGATGCTGTCCGACGCCGAGATCACCGAGATGGTCGAGGCCACCGCCGAACGCGACATCGAGCTGTGCCTGTTCACCGGGCCGCGCGGCACCTGGGACATCGGCGCCTCGACCCGCACCGACTCACGCGGTGGCGGACTGCGCGCCCGGGGTCATGACGCGGTCGCCGGTTGCGTCGAAGATGCCGTCCGGGCAACGGAGTTGGGCGTCAAGTGTCTCCTGGTCGCCGATGAGGGCGTGCTGTGGACGCTGCACCGGGCGCGCACCGCCGGGATCATCCCGGCCGACACCACGCTGAAGGTCTCGGCGCTGATCGGTCCGGTCAACCCCGCGGCCTACGGGGTGTACGAGCGGCTCGGCGCCGACTCGCTCAACGTGCCAAGCGATCTGACGCTGGACCACCTCACCGAGATCCGCCGGGTGTCGGCCGCGCCCATGGACATGTACATCGAGGCCCCCGACGACCTCGGCGGCTACATTCGGATGTACGAGGTCGCCGAACTGATCCGGCGCGGGGCGCCGCTGTATCTGAAGTTCGGCCTGTCCAAGGCGCCCGGCATCTATCCGTGGGGCACCCATCTGCGGGACGTCACCCTGGACACCGCCCGGGAACGGGTGCGGCGCGGCCGGCTCGCCCTCGACCTGCTCGCCCGGCACGGCGCCGACGGCGACATGGCGCCGCTCGGCTCCCGGTTGCCCGGCACGCTCAACCGCTTCCCGGCCGACGCCTGATGGTCCGGCCCGACCGGCGTCCGACGCCCCGCCCGGTCGGAGCCGACCTCTCCGCCAAGCCCCGCCCAGCCACCCGCACCGCCCTCCCTACCCCTAGGGGATGCCCCAACTAGGCCACCAGGACTAGGAGATGCCCCCGAGCCCTAGGGGACGACCCCGAGAACCCGGCCCTAGGGGATGCCCCCGACAGCCGCCTCCGAACCCGACCAGAACCGACCTGAACCGATCCGGACCGACAGCCGTCAGGGCTCCCGACGAAGCCCACCGGCCGCAGCCGAACGGATGACCGTCAGGCCTCCCCGAGAGGCCGGGCGGCCCTCCCCGAGACACGGACGGGCCACCCGCCCAAGGGGCACCGGACCCTCCCCGAGACACGGACGGGCCACCCACCCCAGGGACACCGGGCCCTCCCCGAGACACGGCCCAGCCACCCACCCCAGGGGCGCCGGGCCCTCCCCGAGACACGGCCCAGTCACCCACCCAAGGGGCGCGGGGAACTGCGCGACCAGCCACGACGGCGCCGCACCCGACAAACAACCGCAGGCCCCGAGCCCGACCACCACCAGCCCCACCACCAGCCGCGAGAACTCCCCTCCCAAGCCCGATGACTTCCGCCATGTCCCCGACCGCCTCCCAGCGAGGCGCGAGGGGACACCGGTGATGCTCAACCCCCTTCCCGCCGAAGGCGGTTGAGCGCCGCTGACTCTCAACGACGAGACACACAAGGACGGATCACCATGCGCACTCGCAGAGCCACACTCACCGCGATAGCCGGCGCCGCCTCCCTCGCCCTGACACTGACCGCGTGCGGCCAGAACAGCGAGGGCGGCAGCAAGGAGAGTTCGGGCAGTTCGAAGGGCGGGACGATCGGCATCGCGATGCCGACCAAGTCGTCCGAGCGGTGGATCGCCGACGGCAAGAACGTCGAGAAGGACCTCCAGTCGCGCGGCTACAAGACCAAGCTGGTGTACGGCGAGGACGACCCGGACCAGCAGGTCTCGCAGATCGAGAACCTGATCACGCAGGGCGTCAAGGGTCTGATCATCGCGGCCATCGACAACAAGTCCCTGAACAACGTGCTCCAGCAGGCCGCCGACGCGAAGATCCCGGTGATCTCCTACGACCGGCTGATCCTCGGTTCGAAGAACGTCGACTACTACGCGTCGTTCGACAACACCAAGGTCGGTGAGTTGCAGGCCAACTTCATCGTCGACAAGCTCGGACTCAAGGACGGCAAGGGCCCGTTCAACATCGAACTGTTCGCCGGGTCCAACGACGACAACAACACCAAGTACTTCTTCGGCGGGGCGATGAGCGTGCTCCAGCCGTACATCGACAGCAAGAAGCTGGTCGTCAAGTCCGGCCAGACCAAGCTGACTCAGGTCACCACCCTGCGCTGGGACGGCACCACCGCGCAGAAGCGCATGGAGGACCTGCTCACGTCCGCGTACAAGACCGGCCAGGTCGACGCGGTCCTCTCGCCGTACGACGGCATCTCGATCGGCATCATCTCGGCGCTGAAGTCGGACGGTTACGGTTCCGCCGCCAAGCCGCTGCCCGTGATCACGGGCCAGGACGCGGAGTTGGCGTCGGTGAAGTCGATCATCGCGGGGCAGCAGACGCAGACCGTCTACAAGGACACCCGCAAGTTGGCCAAGGTCGCCGCGGACATGGTCGACGACTCCCTCAACGGCAAGAAGCCCGAGGTCAACGACACCAAGACGTACGACAACGGCGCCAAGGTCGTCCCCGCCTATCTGCTCCAGCCGGTGAGCGTCGACAAGAGCAACTACTCCAAGGAACTCGTCGACACCGGCTACTACAAGGCGAGCGAGCTGAAGTAGCCCACCCGAGTCGTCTCCCGAACCGACTCGCGGCCCGGCATCCAGGAACCCCCAGGGGATCTCCCCTAGGGCCCAGGGGGCCTGCGGGCTCCCCCAGACCTCCCCCGGGGCCTCCCCTAGGGGCGGCCTCCCCTAGGGGGCGTTCCTGGGCCGCCGTCACGCCTCGCGCCGGTTCACCCCAACTGATTGGAAGGGCACGACCATGGCGGGACCCGTCCTGGAAATGCGCTCGATCGTCAAGACCTTTCCCGGTGTCAAAGCGCTGTCGGACGTCACCCTGACCGTCCGCCAGGGCGAGGTCCACGCCATCTGCGGTGAGAACGGCGCCGGAAAATCCACCTTGATGAAGGTGCTCTCCGGCGTTCATCCGCACGGCACGTACGAGGGCGCGATCCTCTTCGAAGGCGAGGAATGCGCCTTCAAGGACATCCGGGCCAGCGAGCAGCACGGCATCGTGATCATCCACCAGGAACTGGCCCTGGTGCCGTTCCTGTCGCTCGCCGAGAACATCTTCCTCGGCAACGAACACGCCTCGCGCGGGTTCATCAACTGGAACGACACCCTGCGCCACGCCAGCGAACTGCTGCGCCGGGTCGGTCTGACCGACCACCCCGAGACCCGCATCTCGGACATCGGCGTGGGCAAGCAGCAGCTGGTGGAGATCGCCAAGGCGCTCTCGAAGAAGGTGAAGCTGCTCATCCTGGACGAACCGACGGCGGCGCTGAACGACGAGGACAGCGCCAAACTCCTCGATCTCATCCTGGAGTTGAAGAACCAGGGCATCACCTCGATCATCATCTCCCACAAGCTCAACGAGATCCGGCGGGTCGCCGACTCGGTGACGATCCTGCGCGACGGCCGCTCCATCGAGACCCTGGACGTGAAGGCCGAGGAGACCACCGAGGACCGGATCATCTCCGGCATGGTCGGCCGCGACCTCGACAACCGCTTCCCCGACCGCACCCCCTACGCGGGCGAACCGGACGCGGCACCCGCCCTGGAGATCCGCAACTGGACCGTGCACCACCCGATCGACCAGCAGCGCAAGGTCGTTGACGATGTGTCCGTTCATGTGCGGCGCGGGGAGATCGTCGGCATCGCCGGGCTGATGGGCGCGGGCCGCACCGAGTTGGCGATGAGTGTGTTCGGGCGGACCTACGGCCGGCACGCGGGCGGCACGGTCCTCAAGGACGGCGCGGAGATCCGCACCAGGTCGGTCCCGGAGGCGGTGGGGCACGGCATCGCGTACGTCACCGAGGACCGTAAGCACTACGGCCTCAACCTCATCGACACCATCAACCGGAACATCTCGCTGACCGCGCTGAGGAAGGTCGCCAAGCGCGGGGTGGTGGACGAGCACGCGGAACGGCAGGTCGCCGAGGGGTTCCGCACGTCGATGAACATCAAGGCGCCGACGGTCTTCGAGCCGGTCGGCAAGTTGTCGGGCGGCAACCAGCAGAAGGTCGTTCTCAGCAAGTGGATCTTCGCGGGGCCCGACGTGCTGATCCTGGACGAGCCCACGCGCGGGATCGACGTGGGCGCCAAGTACGAGATCTACACGGTCATCGACCAGTTGGCGGCCGAGGGCAAGGCGGTCGTCTTCATCTCCTCCGAGCTGCCGGAGCTGCTCGGCATGTGCGACCGCATCTACACCATGGCCGCCGGGCGGCTCACCGGTGAGGTCCCGCGGGCCGAGGCCACGCAGGAAGTGCTGATGCGCCAGATGACGAAGGACAAAGAGGTATCCCGATGAGCACCGATGTGACCGACAAGCTCCCGGCCTCCGCGCCGCCCGGGAAGGGCGGGAACGCGGCGGGCGGCGGGCTGCTCCAGCTGATGCTGAACGGCCTGCGCCGCAACATGCGCCAGTACGGCATGCTGATCGCGCTCGGCCTGATCGTGGTGCTGTTCCAGGTGTGGACCGGCGGTGACCTGCTGCTGCCGCGCAACGTCTCCAACCTGGTGCTCCAGAACAGCTACATCCTGATCCTCGCGATCGGCATGATGCTGGTCATCATCGCGGGCCATATCGACCTGTCCGTCGGCTCGTTGACGGCGTTCGTGGGCGCGTTCGCGGCGGTGCTGACCGTGCAGAACGGTGTGGCCTGGCCGGTCGCGCTGGTGCTCTGTCTGCTGGTGGGCGCGCTCGCCGGGTCGATCCAGGGCTTCCTGATCGCCTACCTCGGCATCCCGTCGTTCATCGTGACGCTGGCGGGCATGCTGCTCTTCCGCGGACTGACGGAGATCTTCCTCCAGGGCCAGACGCTCGGCCCGTTCCCCGACGGGCTCCAGAAACTCGGCAACGGCTTCCTGCCCGCCGTCGGCCCGAACACCAACTACCACAATCTCACCCTGCTGTTGGGCTTCGCGCTGCTGGCGTTCGTGGTCTACCAGGAGGTGCGCGACCGCAAGCGGCAGCAGGAGTTCTCGCTCGACGTGCTGCCGCGCAACGCGTTCCTGCTGAAGCTTGTCGCGATCGCGGCGGCGGTCATCGCGGTGACCATGCTGCTCGCCAGCTACCAGGGCGCGCCGATCATCCTGATCGTCCTCGGGGTGCTGGTCGTCGGCTACGGCTATGTGATGCGCAACGCCGTCTTCGGCCGCCACATCTACGCGATCGGCGGCAATCTACCGGCCGCCAAGTTGTCCGGCGTGAAGGACAAGAAGGTCACCTTCCTGGTCTTCCTGAACATGGGCGTGCTCGCGGCGCTTGCCGGTCTGGTGGTCGCCGCCCGGCTGAACGCGGCGTCCCCGAAGGCGGGGCTGAACTTCGAACTGGAGGCGATCGCCTCGTCGTTCATCGGTGGGGCGTCGATGAGTGGTGGGGTCGGTACGGTGCTCGGGGCGATCATCGGTGGGCTGGTGCTCGGGGTGTTGAACAACGGGATGAATCTGCTGAGCGTCGGTACGGACTGGCAGCAGGTCATCAAGGGGCTTGCCCTGCTGGCGGCGGTCGGGTTCGACGTCTGGAACAAGCGGAAGTCGGGCTCTTAGCTGCGCTGCGTGGGGGGCGGGGTAACTGGGCTGCCGTTGAGGCCGGTTGCGTGGTTCCTCCGCGCTCCCCTACGGGCGGGGTTGTCGGGAGTCTGCGGGTCCGTTGTGGCTGGTCGCGCCCACGCGGCGGAGCCGCATATCGACACAGCCCCGCGCCCCTTAAGGGGCGCTGCTGGGCCGTCGGCTGACACAGCTCGGGCCTGCTGGTCGCGGCCGCGCGGCGGAGCCGCATATCGATACGGTCCCGCGCCCCTTAAGGGGCGTTGCTGGGCCGTCGGCTTTCAAGTTCGGCCGCTGGTCGCGCTCCTTACGGGGCGTTGTAGTCGGTGTTCTTAACTCAATTCGGAGGAGCCGCATGGAACTGGACAGGCGTACGGTGATAGCGGGAGCGGCGGCGGCTGGAGTGGGCGTTGGGGGGCTTGGGGGGAGTGCTGAGGCGGTGGGGTCCTTGGGGGGTGGGGGGCGGCCGGTGAAGTCGGTGTTCGGGGTGTTGGGCGATGGGACCAAGGTCGATCTCTGGGCGTTGGAGAACGGCGGGACGCGGCTGAAGGTGCTGTCCTACGGCGGTGTCGTGCACTCCCTCGAACTCCCGGACCGGCATGGGCGATACGCCAACGTCGTGCTCGGCCTCGGGAGCATCGAGGAGTACGTGGCGAGCAGCCCGTTCTTCGGCGCGCTGATCGGGCGGTACGGAAACCGCATCGGCAAGGGGCAGTTCACCCTGGACGGCAAGAAGTACCAACTGTCCGTGAACGACGGGGCGAACTCCCTGCACGGCGGCGCCCAGGGCTTCGACAAGCGGGTCTGGGACGTGGAGCCGTTCACCCAGGGCTCCGACGTCGGTCTGCGGCTGTACTACACGAGCGTGGACGGCGAGATGGGCTACCCGGGCACGCTCCGGGTGAAGGTGACGTACACGCTGACCCGGCACGGCGCCTGGCACATCGACTACGAGGCGACCACCGACAAGGCCACCGTCGTCAACCTCACCAGCCACGTCTACTGGAACCTGGCCGGTGAGGGCAGCGGCTCCGTCGAGGACCACGAGCTGACGATCGCCGCCGCCCGCTACACGCCGACCGACTCGGGGCTGATCCCCACCGGCGAGTTGGCGAAGGTGTCCGGCACGCCCTTCGACTTCCGGTCGGCCAAGGCGATCGGCCGGGATCTGCGCGCCGGGCACGTCCAGCAGGTGCAGGCCAAGGGCTTCGACCACAACTGGGTTCTGGACAAGGGGATTTCGGCGACGCCGGAGAAGGTGGCCACGCTCCGGGACCCGCACTCAGGGCGCACCCTGAGCATCGCCACCGACCAGCCGGGATTGCAGTTCTACACCGGCAACTTCCTCGACGGCACGCTCACCGGAACCGGCGGCCACACCTACCGGCAGGGCGACGCGCTGTGCCTGGAGACGCAGCACTTCCCGGACTCACCGAACCAACCGTCTTTCCCGACCACGGTGTTGAGGCCGGGCCAGACCTATCGCACGAGCACGGTGCACACGTTCGGCAGCTGATCGCCCGCTGCCGCTCGGGCCCTGCCGCTCGGGTGCTGCCGCTCGGGTGCTGTCGCTCGGGTTCCGTTGTCCTGGGGCCGCCGGACGTTTCCGGCGGCCCTTTTGTTCCCCTGGAGAGAACAACGCACATGACTTTCACACACGTTGAACATCGTGAGCCCCAACTCCGTATCCAGGGACGGCCCGTGCTCCCCCGCGCGGGCCACCCACACGACGGGCCCGGACGTCCCCACCGGGCCCGCCCCATACGGAGGTTTCATGGCCGACAACGTCACCTCGCTGTTCCGCAGTACTGCGGCCCACAGCCCGTCGATGGCGGCGTTGGCACGAGAAGGCGGCGACGGGTCGGGCCCGGTCGACTTCTGCATCCCCTGTAACCCGTACTTCCCGACCCCGGCGATGTTCGAGGTGATGGCGGCCCGGCTGCGGGACATCATCACCTACTACCCGAGCGGCGCCGACACGATCACCGCCGAGCTGTGCAACCTCCTCCAACTCCCGCCGCAGGCCGTGGCGATGGGCAACGGTTCCACCGAACTCATCACGTGGATCGACCACTTGCTGGTCCGTGAGTCCCTCGCCGTGCCCGTGCCCACCTTCGGCCGGTGGACCGACCAGCCCATGGAGACGGGCAAGCGGGTCGACATGTTCCCGCTCCAGGAGTCCAACGGTTTCGCCCTGGACCTGGGCCAGTACGCGGAGTTCATCCGGGCGCGGGGCACCCGGGTGGCGGTGATCTGCAACCCGAACAACCCCGACGGCGGGTTCCAGCACAAGCAGGCGCTCGTGCAGTTCATGGACACGATGGCCGACCTGGACCTCATCGTCATCGACGAGTCGTTCCTGGAGTTCGCCGACGCGGAGGCCGAACCGTCCGTCGTCCAGGAGGCGATGCTCCGCCCGAACGTCATCGTGCTGCGCAGCCTCGGCAAGAACTTCGGCCTGCACGGCATCCGCTTCGGCTACCTGGTCGCGAACCCGTCGCTGGCCGGCCGGGTCCGTTCGATGCTGCCCAAGTGGAACCTCAACTCCTTTGCCGAGTACGTGGTGTTCATGCTGAAGGAGCACGGCGCCGAGTACGCGCAGAGCCTCCATCAGGTGCGCCGGGACCGCCTCGACATGGCGAGCCAGTTGTCGTCGTTGCCCGGTCTCACCGTTTTCCCCTCGCAGGGGAACTTCCTCTTCGTGCGCCTTCCGGTGGGCGCCGAGGGCACCGTGGTCCGTGACCGGATGCTCACCGAGCATCGCATCCTGGTCCGCGAGTGCGGCAACAAGATCGGTTCCTCCAGCCGCTTCCTGAGACTCGTGGTGCGCCCCCAGGTGGACGTGCGTCGCCTGGTGCCCGGCCTGGAACAGGTGCTCTACGGGGCCAGGAGGGGAGGCGCCGTACCCGAGTTGGGCACCGGGACCGGCTACAGCTCGGGTACGGCGGCCGTGGACCGGCTGGTCAGCGCGACCAACGGGGCCGGGATGCAGGGCCTTGCCGCTCAGGCCCTCGGCGCGGGTGCCGGTGCCCCGGGGCTTCCCCCGGCCCCGGGCACCGGTATGCCGACGTCGGCGCCGATGCCCGCGGCGGCGCAGAGCGGGGGTACGGGGATGCCGATGCCGGCGGCGCAGCGGGGCGGTTCCGCGCTGGCCCAGATGGGGGCGATGGCGGTGGCCCTGACCCAGCAGCAACAGCAGCAGGCCCCGCAGGTGATCGGGGGCCAGCCGCAGATGCCGATGGCTCCGGCCCAGATGCCGATGGCCCCGGCTCAGCTGCCGCCGCAGCCGCAGGCCCCTGCGGTCCCGCCCGCCCCTACCGCCCCACCCCGCCCCGCGATGCCCGCCGCACCGGCGGCCGGGATGCCCAGCGGCCCGACCCCACCCGGCGTCCCGGCGCGCGGCGGCCTCACGGCGGCCCAGGTGCGCGGCACCACAGGCCCCGGCCAGAACCAGCCCCCGCCCCCGACACCGGGCTGGCCGAACGCCCAGAGCTGGCCGAACGCGGCGGGCATGGGCCAGACGGGCTAGGAGACAGGCTAGGGGACACCCCGTAGGTGACGCCCCGTAGGGGACGCCACCCTTGAGGGACGTTCCCTAGGGGATGCCCCTTGGTCGCCGGACCGGACCTCCCCGGCGAGGGCCGTCGGTCCGTGGGCGTCGGCCCACCGGGCCGTGCGGGCGGACACTGGGGGCGTGAACGTGTGGAACGCATCGGTGAGCGGGGGCCTGGTCGTCGTCGGCGCCGGAATCGTCGGCGCGTCGGTGGCCTATCACGCCGCCCGGGCGGGCGCCACGGTGACGTTGGTCGACGCCGGGCGGCCGGGCTCCGGCGTGACGGCGGACTCGTTCGCCTGGATCGGCGCGTCCGGCGTGCGGAAGGGTCCGGCCGCCGCGCTGCGGGCCACCGCGACGGCGGAATACCGCCGCCTCGGGGCGGAGTTGCCGGGGCTCCCGGTCACCTGGTCCGGCTCGCTGAGCTGGACCAGGTCGGGCAGCGCCCCGGACGCCGGGCCCGGGGAGACGATCGTGGACGCGGCCACCGCCTCGGAGCACGCCCCATGCCGCCCGACGGCGAACCCGTCATCGGCCCGATCACCGAGACCCCCGGCCTCTACGTGGCGGTGATGCACTCGGCAGTCACCCTCGCCGCAGCGGTAGGCCGCCTGATAGCCCGGGAGTTGCTCAACGGAACCGTGGAGCCGACGCTGTCGGGTTGCCGCCCGGACCGGTTCTGACGGCACGGCCCCGTTGCCGTTCGGGCGGCGGTCTCAACAGCGCCTCGGTCAGTGGTCGTTCTCCAGGTGGAGTTTGAGGAGGTCGACGCCGTAGTCGCCGCCGTTGGGTGTGCGGATGATGGTGTGGATGTGCTGCTGGGTGGGCGTGCCGTTGGGGCCGCCCATGCCGCCGCCCTTGGTGCCGTAGGCGAGGGGCGATTGGGCGTCGTACTCGATCAGCACGACGGGGCTGTGCACGCGGTAGTAGAAGGCGGAGCTGTCCTTGCTGGCGCCGATCCAGTAGAAGTACGTGTCGTCCAGGTGCAGTTCGACCTCTTTCATCTTCACGTCGGCGTGGCCGTCGTTGAGATTGCCGACGTAGACGCGGACGAGGTCGAGGAGTGCCGTGCGCTGCGCGGCGGTGAACTCCTTTGCGGCCAGGCCCTGGTAGGCGAGCTGGACGTTGTCCTGCCCGGCACCGGCCTTGAGGTTGTCGCCGGACTTCTTGTCCGAGGAGATCACCTTGGCGCGCTGGGCGGCGGTGAGTGAACGCAGCACGGTGAGACCGGCGTTGGTCTCCTTCTTGAAGAGGGTGATCTTCTCGCCCTGGTAGGTGGCCGAGGTGGGTTCGGACCCCATGAAGGTGGGGGTCATCACGACCTGGTCGCCGAGCACGAAGTAGTTGATCGCCACGTGGTGGCCCTCGTACTGGAAGCCCCACGGCTTGCTGGTCGACGGGGTCCCCATGAACGTGAAGAAGTAGGCGCCCTCGGTGAGGGTCTCCCGGCCGCCGCCGCTGTAGTCACCCAAGTAGGCGTTGAGTTTCATGATGTTGCGGGTCTGCACCAGCCCGTCGGCGGACAGCGCCGCGCCGAGCAGCGCGTAGCCGAGGTCGCGCTGCTTCGTGGTGATGTCGCCCATCCGGACGCCCTTGCGCTCGTACCCGTCGACGTTGCTCCAGGCCAGCCACTCGTCGTCGTCCACGTCGAACGTCGCCGACGTGCGCTCCTTCGTGGACAGCCCGTCGAGAAACGCCTGCGCGGCCTGGACGACCCCGTCGGTGGAAACGTCGGTGGCGTGCACGGAGTAGAGGTCGTCGACGATCTTCCCGTCCGTGGTGACGCCCTTGAAATCGGCGTACTTCACCTCACTGGCACCGGGCCCCATACCGCCGCCACCGCCACTCGGACCCCCCGAGGGCATCCCACCGCCGGGTCCGCCGGAGGCCGCCGGGGAACTCGAAGCCGCCGTCTCCGACGAACTGTCCCCGGAGGAGGAACAGCCGGTCATGGCGGCCATCGCGGCAACACCGCCGGTGAGCAGGGCGCGGTTCATGAACCAACGCCGACTGCGCTCGGCCTGGGGGGTGCGGGGTCTGTGTCCGTGCATGGCCACAACCTGCCGGACGGAGCTGAAGAGATGCTGTGGAGGGGGCCCGTTACCATTCATGGCTCAGCGTCAACCGCGCCCGTGGGCACCCACGGCCATGAAGAAAAGGGGGAACTTCCTTTGGGCAATGGGATGTTCATGATCGGCGTGCTGGCACTGGCCGTGCTCGTCCTGATGTTCGCCTGGGCCGTCCTCGGCATCCATGGCCTGCTCCTCGGCCGCATGCCGGGCGCGTGGCTGACACGCCACATACGGCAGCCGAGGCTCTGGGGAGCGGGCACGCTGGTGACGCTGGCCGGCTGGACCCTGCCCTCGCTCGAAGTCCTCGTCGCGGGGATCGGCATAGTGATACTGGGGCATGTGGGCACCACCCGTCGCCGGAACTGACCTCGATCGCAGCTGGCCTTGGTCGGCAACGCCGTTGCGTCAAGGGGCCGTTGGCCTTGCCGGTTCCGTCGCCCTCATCGGTTCCGCTCCCCCGGTGCGCTGTCCGTCCCGGCCGTGTCACGGAGGACGACCTCCAGGGACCCCGACCGCCAGACGCACAGCAGCCACGCGGCGGGGAGTTGGAGCGTGAACATCGCGAAGATCGCCATCACGAACGCCGAGTCCACCGGCGCCTCGTAGCCCGCCGCCCAGGCCTCGACCCCCGCGCAGAGCAGCAGCGCCGCGAGATAGAGGGAACCGTCGACCACCATCACCCGCCAGCGCGGCAACGGCGCCAACAGGCGCCGGGCGAGGGTCAGGGCCACCACGGTGACCGCGACGAAGACCCCGTTCCACACCTCGGTCACCCAGACCGCGGCCCATGTCCCGAGGCCGTCCCCGCCGACGAGCCGCCAGAACAGGTCGACCCCCGCGCCGACCGACCACGACACCACGACGACGATGAGCGCGTACCGGACGGCGCCCCGCCAAGTGACAGTCACGTCACTCCCCCTTACGTTCGCCGACGGAGCCCCCAACGGCGGCCCGTCTCAAGGTCATTGTGCTCCTCACGTCCATGGACCCTGGCTCGGGGTCGGACGAAGGGGCCCAGGTCGGACGGGGTCGACGACCAACGCGGGCCTGCGTCAAGGGACTTGGGGCGAGGCGAACGATGACGCGCCGCCCCGGTGTCCTGCCGCCCCTCCCGTGGACGCGGCCCCCGCCTCCCCGTCACCCCCTACGGGTGGGCTCGTCTGCGGGTGATCCTCATAGGTTGGCCCCGCCCAAACCCTCCCCCTACGGGTCCGCCCCGTCCTGGTCCGCCCGACCCGCTACCCGCACCCGACCCCTACGGGTCCGCCCGACCCGCCACCCGCACCCTCCCCCTACGGGTTCTCCCAGGCCGTCGGGTCCGCTGCCAGTTCGCTCACCGCGGGCGGCAGGGCGTCCGCTGCGAGGTCGGCGATGGTGACGGCTTCCAGGATGCGGCGGACGTTGGCGCGCAGGGCGATCCACAGGGGGAGGAGGGGCTGAGCGGAGCCGGTGTAGGTGAGGCCGGTGGGGCGTTCGCCGCGGACGGAGACGATCGGGCCGTCGACCGCCCGGATCACATCGGCGACGGTGATCACCGTGGCATCCCGCGCCAACCGGTACCCGCCACCCCCGCCGCGCCGACTGTCGACGACCCCGGCCCGCCGCAGATCACCGAGGATGCCCTCCAGGAACTTGTGCGGAATGCCCTGCTCAGCGGCGATCGACTCGGCCTTCACCGGCCCGCCGTCCTGCCGTACCGCGACCTCCAGAACCGCCCGTACCGCGTAATCCGCCCGTGCCGAGATCCTCATAACCTCATTGTGCGGCGTCGGTCTGTACAGAATGACCCCGCACGCGCCGCCGCCGGACCGCACGACGGGAGGCTCCGATGGGGCTCAGCAGACGTACGTTCAACGCGCTCGCCGGGACCACGGTCCTCGGCCTCGCGCTCGGCGGGAGCGGGGTCGGCGGCCACGCCTACGCGGCCCCGGCGCCGACCGCCGGACCGCCGCGCGCCGACGGGCGGCGGCACGCGGTCGGCTTCGACCGGTACTCGCTGCTCGTCGACGGGCGGCGGCTGGTGCTGTGGTCGGGCGAGATGCACCCGTTCCGGCTGCCGAGCCCGTCCCTGTGGCGGGACGTCCTCCAGAAGATGCGCGCCCACGGCTACAACGCCGTCAGCATCTACGTGGCGTGGAACTACCACTCCGCCGCCCCCGGCCACTACGACTTCACCGGCATCCGCGACCTGGACCTCTTCCTGCGCATGGCGGCGGAGACCGGTCTGTACGTGATCCTGCGGCCGGGCCCCTACATCAACGCGGAGATCGACGGCGGCGGCTTCCCCGGCTGGCTGACGGTCACCGAGGGCACCGCCCGCACCGCCGACCCGACCTATCTCGCGGCCGTGGACGAGTGGCTGACCCGGGTCGACGCGATCGTGGCCCGGCACCAGTACACGCGGGGCACGGGGACGGTGCTGCTCTACCAGATCGAGAACGAGTACGACGCGTTCGTCACCGACCCGACCGGCCCCGCCTACATGTCCCACCTGTACAAGAAGGTGCGCGCCGACGGCATCGACGTTCCCCTCTTCCACAACGACAAGAGCAGGAACGGCTATTGGCTGCCGGGCTCCTTCGACACGGGTGGCGAGAGGGGGCGTTGGCTGTACGGGTTCGACGGGTATCCGACGCCGTCCCAGGACCCGCCGGACTGGGGGGCGTTCGGGGCCGGAGGAGTGAAGGGCGGGGCGACGGCGAGTCGTGAAACCCCGGGGTTCGTACCGGAGTTCGGGGGCGGGTGGTTCGATCCGTGGGGCGGGGTGTGGTTCCAGAAGAAGGGGTACGCCGAGTCGCGCCGGACCCGTGACGCCGCCTACGAGCGCCGCTTCTACCTCACCAACCTCGCCAACGGCATCACCCTGCACAACGTCTACATGACCTTCGGCGGCACCTCGTGGGGCTGGCTGCCCGCACCGGTCGTCTACACCTCCTACGACTACGGCGCCGCCTTCGACGAGGGCCGGGGCGCGACGGCGAAGCTGGTGCCGATGCACCAGCTGGGCCATCTCCTGCAACGCGTACCGGACTTCGCCCGGTTGGAACGCGCGGCGGACCTGACGGCCGACGGTCTGAAGGTCTACCACCTCACCAACCCCGACACCGGCGCCCACGTCCACATCCTGCGCAACGACGCGACAGCACAGGTGACTTCGACGCTCCCGGTGGACGGCGTCGACCTCCCGGTCACCGTCCCGGCCCGCGACGCCCGCCTCCTCGCCTCCCAACTCCGGCTGGGGCAGCGGACGTTGCGCTACTCCACCGCTCAGCCCATGCTGACCCTGATCGCGGGGCGGCAGGAGGTCGCCGTACTCACCGGGCGGTCCGGCGAGAGCACGGTGACGGCCCTTGAGTGCGCGAACAAGCCGACCGTCACCGTGCTGGACGGCGCCGCCGAGCACACGTACGCCGACGGGCTGCTGCGGATCGAGGCTCAACTCGACGGCCTCACCCGCCTGTCGGTGACCGGCGACGGCCCCGCCACCCCGCTGCTCCTGCTGCTCGCGGACGACGACACCTCGTTGCGCCTGTGGCCGCACGACACCCCGTCCGGCACCGCCCTCGCCCACGGCCCCCATCTGCTGCGCACGGTGACCCTCGACGGCACGACCGCCCATCTCACCGGCGACACCTTCACGGCGGCGGAGTTGGAGGTCTGGCCACCCCGGGGCATCGACCAACTCACCTGGAACGGGAAGCCGTTGGCCACCGTCACCTCCCCGTCGGGCAGTCTGCGTGCCGTCCGTGAGCTGCCCGGCGTCGGCGCGGTCACCCTGCCCGCGCTCACCGGCTGGCGGCACCGCGCCGAGAACCCGGAGGCCGAGCCCGACTTCGACGACTCACGCTGGCAAAAGGCCGACCGGACGACGTCGTTCAGCACCACCCCCGTCCCGGCCGGGCAGCCCGTGCTCTTCGCCGACGACTACGGCTTCCACTACGGCGACGTCTGGTACCGGGGCCACCTGACCGGCGCGGCGGACGCGCGGTCGGTCTCCCTCGCCTACAGCACCGGCACGCAGGGGCTGTTGATGGCCTGGCTGGACGGGCGGCCGCTGGGCACGCACCGGATGCCGGTGCCGGACAACAGCACGGTGCGGAAGGGGACGTGGGCCGACACGGCCACGTTCGAGCTGCCGGAGGGGACCGGCGCGCGGGTGCTGTCCGTCCTGGTCCGGCGGATGCAGCACGACCAGGACGGGATGGCCCTGGACACCCACAAGGCGGCGCGCGGCCTGACCGGCGTCACCTTCGACGGGGCGTCCCCGACGGTGAGTTGGCGGATTCAGGGCGCTGCGGCGGCCGACCCGGTGCGCGGTCCGCAGAACCACGGCGGCCTGCACGGGGAGCGCGCGGGCTGGCATCTGCCGGGCGCCGCCGACGGCGACTGGACCCGCGTCACCTTCCCCCGCGCCGACCGGCGGCAGGGCGTGAGCTGGTACCGGACGACGTTCTCCCTGGCCGTGCCCACCGGCACGGACGCGTCGGTCGGCCTGGTCCTGGACGACGACCCGGCCCGCGCCTACCGCGTCCAGCTCTTCCTGAACGGCTGGAACTTGGGCCAGTACATCAACGACGTCGGCCCGCAGCACACCTTCGTCCTGCCGAACGGGATTCTGCGCACCCGGGGCGCCAACACCCTGGCCCTCGCGGTCCTGTCCGACGGCACCACGGAGTCGGGCCCTGGCCAGGTCCGCCTGACCCTGCTGGGCGCGGCAGCCGGAGGCGTCCCGATCACCCCGGTCCCCTCCCCCGGCCACTGACGCCCCGGCCACTGACGCCCCGGCCCCCTACGGGACAACCCTTGACCGCCGCGCCCCCTACGGGACGTCCCCCGGGGCACACCCCGTAGGGGGCACCCGTGCGTCACGTCCCCCTACAGGACAACCCCCAGGGCACATCCCCTACGGGACATCCCCTGCGCCGCCCCTCCCTAGGGAACACCCCCCACAGGGGACACCCCCCAGGGAACGCCCCCTACGGGACGCGCCCCCACGCCCCCCACCCCAACCCAACCCTCACGCCAGTCGGATCACGTTCCACGACAGGGGCTCCAGGACGGCGTTCAGGGTCCCGTCCGTGAGGGTCGTGCCCTCGGCCGGGTGCGGGGCGACGCGCTCGGGGTCGTTCAACGTGTTGCGGGCGTCCGGGTCGGCGTCGGCGAGGACGCTGTGCTCGACCAGCGTCGACAGTCCGAGGCCGGTGAGGGCGACCTCCAGCGGGAGGGCGTTCGCGCGGTCGCGGTTGACGGCGAACACGGTGACCGTGCCGTCGTCGGCGCGGACGGCGGTGGCGTGCAGGAGGTCGGTCTCGCCGTACTTCCGCGTCCGGTGGGTCGGCGAGTCGACGCGGACGTCGAGGACCTGGCCGCGGCCGTGCCGGGAGGCCTGCGCGAAGGGGAAGAACGTGGTCTGGCGCCAGGCCGGGCCGCCGGGCTCGGTCATGATCGGGGCGATGACGTTGACGAGTTGGGCGAGGCAGGCGACGGTGACGCGGTCGGCGTGCCGCAGCAGGGCGATGAGCAGGGAGCCGAAGACGACGGCGTCGAGGACGCTGTAGTTGTCCTCCAGGAGGCGGGGGGCCTCGGGCCAGTCGGCCGGGTCGTGGGCGTCGGCGTGGGCCTGCCAGCGGGAGGTGTACCAGACGTTCCACTCGTCGAAGGAGAGTTGGATCTTCTTCTTCGACTTGAGGCGGGCGCCGACGTGGTCGCAGGTGGCGACGACGTTGTCGATGAAGGACTCCATGTCGACGGCGGAGGCCACGAAGGAGTCCAGGTCGCCGTCGTGGGGCTCGTAGTAGGCGTGCAGGGAGATGTGGTCGACGAGGTCGTAGGTCTCCTGGAGGACCGTCGCCTCCCAACTGGCGAAGGTGGGCATGGCCTGGCTGGAGGAGCCGCAAGCGACGAGTTCGACGTCCGGGTCGATCTGGCGCATCGCGCGGGCGGTCTCGGCGGCGAGGCGACCGTACTCCTCGGCGGTCTTGTGGCCGGTCTGCCAGGGGCCGTCCATCTCGTTGCCCAGGCACCACATCCGGATGCCGAACGGGTCCTTGTCGCCGTGCGCGGCGCGCAGGTCGGCGAGGGCGGTGCCGGCCGGGTGGTTGGCGTACTCCTGGAGTTCGAGGGCCTCGGCGACGCCCCGGGTGCCGAGGTTGACGGCCATCATCGGTTCGGCCTGGGGGCCGAGCTTGCGCAGGAAGGCGATGTACTCGGAGAGTCCGAAGCGGTTGGTCTCGGTGGAGTGCCAGGCGAGGTCGAGCCGGCGGGGGCGGTCCTCGACGGGGCCGACGGAGTCCTCCCACTTGTAGCCGGAGACGAAGTTGCCGCCGGGGTAGCGGATCGTGGTGACGCCCAGTTCGCGGACCAGGTCGAGGACGTCGGTGCGCAGCCCGGCCTCGTCGGCGGTGGGGTGGCCGGGTTCGAAGATGCCGGTGTAGACGCACCGGCCGAGGTGTTCGACGAACGATCCGAAGAGGCGGGGGTCGACCGTGCCGACGGTGAAGGCGGGGTCGAGGGCGAAGCGGGCGGTGGTCTTGCTCATGGGGGCCTTTCGGGAGAGGGAGCCGCCGGCGACACCCTGTTCGTCATCTCGGACCATGCTCGTGTCCTCGAACCGGACCGTAGAGAGGAAGCGCTTTCCCGTCAATGGTCCCGGACGGGCCGGAAGGGATCGGAAGGGATCGGAAGGGACCAGGGAGGTTCAAGGGTCGTCAGGGGCAGGCAGAACGGGCGGGCCGTTCGATCATCCGTACACCTCGGGAACAGAAAAGGCGAGGCGGCAGGAACCGGATTCACGACAGAAAGGGGGCGTTCGGCTTGCCGCGAATGACATGAAGATGACATGACGTCGGTCGGACCGGCCGCGTAGTCTCGAACGGCCCAGTGTGCGGCGGCGAGGCGAGAGGGGCCACGATGGACAGCGCGGGCGCGCGGAGCGGGGCGGCCCGGATCACCGCCGGGCTGGTCCGCCGACTGCGCCGGCCGGCGCGCTCCACCGCCGGGATGCGGGTGCTCACCGCCCGGCTGCGGGCCGCCGTACAGTCCGCGCCCCGGCCCGAGGGCGGGGTGCGCGAGCTGTGCCGGCTGCTGTGCGAGGAGATGAGCGCGCTGCGCGGCGGGCGGCCGATCCGGCTGCGCTTCGAACGGTTCCCGGACGAGATCGAGGTCACCGGGGTGTGGGTGGAGCTGGCCGACCTCGACCTCGTCATCGTGGAGGAGCGGGCCGAGGACGTGCAGCAACTGGTCATCCTGGGACATGAGTTGTGGCATCTGCACGCCGGTCACCGGCACCGGGACGTGACGGCGCCGCTCGCGCACGCGCTGGCCGACTGGCGCCGGGACGCGCTCGGGATGGCGGCCCGCGACGGCTCCCGGGCGCGGGACGAGGCCGAGGCCGACGCGTTCGGGCACCGGCTCGCCGCCGCCGTTCGCCCGCTGCTGGCCGGGGCGGCCGGGGTGGGCACCGCGGCGCCGCTCGATCCGTTGCAGCGGTCCCTGGGGTACCGGGGCCGCCGGGATCACGAGGGGCCGGGCCGATGACCGCTCCCACGCTGCATCTGGGCTTCAGTCCGGCCGGGTTCGTCAACGAGTTCTATCCGACGTTCTGGTGGGTGCCGGCCTGTGTGCTGACCGCCGCGCTGGCGATCAAGGTGCCGTCGATCATCCGGCTGTGGGGCGATCCGCTGCTGCGTGCGGTGGGCGGGCTGTTGCTGCTGGCCTGCGCGGTGTTCGTGTTCGTGGCGCCGTCGACGATCGCCTGGGTCAACCGGGTCACCGGGGTCACCAACATCTCGGCGCCGTGGGTGTATTCGCTGCTGACGGCGTACTGCGGCTCCTGTCTGCTGCTGATCATCGCCTGGCGCAACGGGCTGTCCGACCGCTCCCGGTCCACCGTGCGCGCGACGCGCTGGGTGATCGCGAGCTACTCGGGGGTGATCGTCGTGCTGTGGGTGCTGTTCGCCCTCGCGGACACCCCGGTGGAGCGGCTGCGGGACCTCGACACGTACTACGCGGACACGCCGTACGCGCGCGAGATGATCGTGCTGTATCTGCTCGCGCACACCGTGGCCACCGTGATCACCTCGTGGCTGATCTGGAACTGGGTGCGCACCGACGGCCTCGACGCCTGGCTGCGCTGGGGACTGAAGTTCCTCGGGGTGGGCTACGGCGTGCAGTTGGTGTTCGACGCGGCCAAACTCACGGCGGTGACGGCCCGTTGGTTCGGCAACGACCTCAACTGGCTGAGTACCGGGGTGGCGCCGCCGATCGCGTGTCTGTCGGCCATCCTCATCGCCGTCGGCTTCATCCTGCCGCATGCCGGGCAGTTCCTGCACGACCGCTGGCGGGTCCGGCTCGCCCACCGTGAACTGCGGCCGCTGTACCAGCTGATGCGGTCGGTGAACGGCGGCGGCATGCCCGTCGTGCTGCGGACCACGCCCGAACTGCGCCTGATCCGGCGGGAGACGTTCATCCGCGATGTGCTGCTGCCGCTGGCCGGGCACATCGACCAGGAGCAGCGGGCCCGTGCGCACGAGGCGGCGCTCTCCCTCGGGCTCGACCCCGGGCGGGCCAAGGCCGCGGCGGCCGCGCTCGGCATCCAGGACGCCGTGGCCGCCCGGCACCGCACGGTCGTCGATGACACCGACGACGGGCACGACACCACCGATCTGCTGCGGGACATCGTCGCCGTCTCCCGCGCCCTGGGCGACCCCGCCGAGCTGCTCTCGGTGCGGGTCAGGGCCCGGGTGCTGGCGTCCGGGGACCAGGGTCGGGGCGGGCCCGGTGAGGGCGCGGAGGCGGGCCCGGTGGACCGAGCCATTCCGGCCAACCACTCCCTCGGCGACTCAGGTCTCTGACAGCATGAGTGCCTGGTGACGGCGCCAACGCCGGTGCCGTCGACATCAGTTGAGCCGCCGAGCAGTCACGGGGAGGGGCCGTGCGGACGAACAGGGAGATGCGGCGCCTCGCGCAGGACCTCGTCGCCCCGCTCCGGGCGCCGGTCCCGGAGGACCCCGAGGCCCTGTTTTCGGCCCTCGTCGAGTCCGTCAGCGCCTGGCGGGGCCGGGAGGTCGTCGTCCACCGGACGGTGTTCCCGCCGCACCTCGCGACCGGGCTGTGGGTGGAGCGGGCCGACCATGACCTGGTCTTCGTCGACCAACGGGCGGCGCCCTGGCACCAGTTGGTCATCTTCGGGCACGAGGTGTGGCACATGCACCGGGGTGCGGCCGGGGGCGCCCGCACCGACTTCACCCTCGCCGACGAGCAGGAGGCCGACCGGTTCGGCATGCTGCTGGGCGGGCGGCTGCGCAGCTGGCTGGAGGCGGCCACGGAGACCGCCTGCGTCACGGGGGACGCCGGTCTGGCCCGGCGGATCGGCGCCGCCCTCGACCATCGGGGAACCCGACCGTGAACGGCCTGCTGAATTACGCCAGTTGCGGCGCCCTCTGGCTCGGTCTGCTGGCCAAGATCCCCGACCTGCTGCGCCATCCCCGCGATCCCTACCTGCGGGCGATCTGCGCCGTCCTGGGCCTGTCCGGGCTGTGCTTCTTCCTCGGCGCCGTGCCCACGGTCGCCTTCGTCAACGACGTCAGCGGCGTCCCCAACCTCGCCGCGCCGCTCACGTACGCGTCGATCACCGCCTACGGGGCCGCCGCCCAGGTGCTGATCGTGCACTGGCGGGGCGGGGTCAACGTCCGCCGCACGGTGCGTCGTTGGATCGTCGCCTATGCGTGTGTGGTGCTCGGCATCGCGGTGATGTTCGCGCTCGGGGACGCCTCGGCGGAGCGGCGCACGGACTTCGACACCTACTACGCGACCACGCCGTTCCTCGCCGAGATGATCGTCCTGTATCTGTGCGGGCACCTCGCCGCGACCACGGTCACCATGGTGTCGTCGCTGCGCTGGGCGTGCCAGGTGGGCGGCTGGCTGCGGGCCGGGATGGTGACGCTGGGCGTGGGCACGCTGTGCAACGCCGGGTACAGCGTGGTCAAGTTGGCGGCGGTGGTGGCCCGTTGGTTCGGCGAGCGCTGGTCGGCGCTGGTCACGGACGTGTCGCCGGCCGCCGCCGGGGTCGGGGCGCTGCTGACCGTCGTCGGCATCGTGATCCCGCTGTGCGGACCGCGGACCACCGAACGGTGCCGAGCGCGCCGCACGTACTGGCGACTCGCCCCGCTGGAGCGGGAGTTGGACGCCATCCTGACCCGGCGTGCGCTGCGGCTGCCCCGGCCGCGCTGGGCCTCACCGGCCACCCGGCTGATCTGGCGGCAGACCGGCATCCACAACGGACTCGGCCATCTGGACGCCCTCTTCGACCGCGCCCTCTTCGACCGGGTCCGCGCCCGGACCCTGCGGGAATCGGCCGATCCCGCGCTCGCCGACGCCACCGCGTGGGCGACGGTCATCGTGACGGCCGTCCGCGAGGAGCCCGACCGGGTGCCGCCCCGCGACCCCGACCGGCTGCCGACCCCGCCCCCCGATCTGACGACGCTGCTGCGGGTCGCCGATGTCCTGGCGGGGGCATCCGCCGCGCACCCGGGCCGCGTTGCTGAGGTCCGGGACCCGCGCGCGAGCAGGCATCGGGTGAACTAGCCTCCGACGCACGGCAGTCGATCATTCACGGTAGGAACCCATGGGAAACGAGGGGGAGTCGGTGGGCACCACCGCTGTCGTCTACGTGGCCGCCGGTGCGCTCGCGCTCTCCTCCCTGCCGCTGTTCCGCAGACCCCGCGAGACGCTCCGCAACCCGCTGACCGTGTCCACGTGCGCGGCGATCGTGCTCGGCGCGCTGGTCTTCGTCTGCTCGGCGCCGCTGACGCTGGCCACCGTCAACCGGCTCACCGGCATTCCCAACTTCGGTGCCCCGCTCACCTACGGGATGCTCTCCGCGTACAGCTGCTCGCTGCTGGTCCTGATGGTCAACTGGCGTGGCGGGCCCCGGGATCAGGTGCGGCGCAACGTGTGGCGGGCGGTCGCCGCCTACGGGCTGCTGATCGTCGTGCTGATCACGCTGTTCCTGTGCGGCGACGCGCGGACCGAGCGATTACGGGACCTCGACACGTACTATGCCCGCACGCCCTACCTGCGCGAGATGATCGTGCTCTATCTGCTGGGCCACACGGCGGCGACGGCCCTGCTGTGCGCCCAGTGCCTGAAGTGGGGGCGTGAGGTGAGCGGGCTGCTCGCCACCGGGCTGCGGCTGATCCTGGCCGGCATCGCCCTGGACGTCGTCGGCTTCCAGCTGACCAAGTACACGGCGGTGGTGGCCCGTTGGACCGGTCACGACCTCGATGTGCTGTCGACGGAGGTGGCGCCGCCGCTCGCGTCGCTGGCCGGTCTGGTGTTCGCGACCGGGTTCGTGCTGCCCCGGCTGCTGCCGCTGGCCGTCGTGCACTGGCGCAGCGTCGGCGACTACCGGCGGCTCGGGCCGCTGTGGTGCCGGGTCCGGTTCGCGTCCACCGCGCCGGAACCGCCGGTGAGTTGGTTACAGACCCCGCTGGAACGGCTGCGGTGGCGTGAAGTCTCCATCCACGACGCCCTGTTGGCGCTCGCCCCGTACTTCGACGACACCGTCCGCAGCCACGCCCAGGCCGCCGCCCTGGCCGCCGGGCACGGACCGCACCGGGCGCGGGTGGCGGCCGAGGCCGCGATGCTCGCCGACGCCACCCGCCGCGCCGCCGCCCACGAGGTGCCGCCCGGACCCGCGCCGGTCCCCTACCGGCTGCACGCCACCGAGGTCACCGGACCCGGCGGGCTGGTCGAGCTGGCGCGGGAGCTGGCGGCGGCCCCGGGACCGGACACATCGGGTGAAGGTACGGTGAGTGCTTCCTCCGGGTGAACAGGAGCCCCAAGTTGCGAAGAGCTGTCGTCATCGGCGCGGGACTGGCCGGTGTGCTGGCCGCCGCCGCCCTCGCGCCGGCCGTGGACGAGGTCGTCGTCCTCGACTCCGACGAGCTGCCCGACGGGCCCGTCCACCGCCGTGGCCTGCCGCAGGGCCGGCACGCCCATCTGTTCATGACCGGCGGGCTCGCGGCCATGGACGACCTGCTGCCGGGCGTGGACATCCGCCGCCTGCTCCTGGACGCGGGCGCCCACGAGATCGACGCCGCCCGGGACATGGTCGCCCGCACCACGGAGGGCTGGCTGCCGCGCTGGCGCCACGACGGGCCCCGGGTGCTCAGTTGCAGCCGGGCGCTGGTCGACTGGGTGGTCCGGGACGCGGTGCTGCGCACCACCGGCGCCCGGATACGCAACGCCCGCGCGACCGAACTCCTCGGTGACGCGGGCCGGGTGCGCGGGGTGCGCGCCTGGGACCAGGACGGCGACACCGACCTCGCCGCCGACCTGGTCGTCGACGCGAGCGGGCGCGGCTCGCGGATCGTGCGCTGGCTCGACGTGCTCGGCGTCCGGGGCGTCGAGGAGCGGTCCGTCGACACCGGCCTGGTCAACGCCACCCGCGTCTACCGCACTCCGGCGGGCGCCGAGCGTTTTCCGCTGACCGTCATCCACGCCGACCCCTACTCCGGGCGGCCGGGGCGCAGCGGGATGGTCATGCCGATCGAGGGCGACCGCTGGATGGTCAGCCTCGGCGGCACCCGGGGCGGTGAGCCGCCGTCGGACGCGGACGGATTCCTGCGCTACGCCCTGGAGTTGGCCGACCCGGTGGTGGGCCGGCTGATCTCCGGCGCCGAGCCGCTCACCGACGTCCACCTCTCCCGCAGCACCAGCAACGCCCGGCGCTATCTGGAGAAGGTGCGGGACTGGCCCGAGGGTCTCGTGGTGCTGGGCGACGCGCTCGCCACGTTCAACCCGAACTACGGGCAGGGCATGTCGGTGGCGGCGCTCGAAGCGGGCGTGCTGGCACGGGAGTTGGCGCACGGTGACGTGAGGGCGACCGGTCTGGCGCGGCGGGTGCAGCGGGCGGCGGCGCGACCGGTGGACGCGGCCTGGACCATCGCCCTCGGCCAGGACGTCTGGTACCCGCAGGTGCGCGGCGGTCGCCCCGGAGTCGCGGATCGCCTGGTCACGGCGTTCTCCCGGCGCCTCACCAAGGCGGCCACCGGCTCCTATCCGGCGGCGGCGGCCCTGTGGGACGTCAGCACCATGACCACCGGCCCGGAACGCCTCCTGCGTCCCTCCACCCTGCTCGCCGTCCTCAACGGCCCGCTGCTGCCGCCGACTTCGACGCCGCCGCTGACCGAGAGCGAGCAGAAGATCGTCCGCTCCCTGGACCGAACGGCCCCCTGACCAGGGCGAGTCGGCCACCCCGATACCGACCGGGGGCGCAACGGCGATGAGGGCGGCCCGCGTTGACGGCCGACGCGGGCCAGCCCGGCCGCCGTTGCCCCGCCTGCGCGGGATCACGGCGGCGCCGGTGCCTCCTCAACGTGGGTGGGCGGGGCCGCCGTTGCCCTGGCGCGGCGGGCCGCCCAGCCGTCGGCGACCTGGCCGCCGTCGCAGCTGCCCCTCCGCGTGGCCCTGTTCAGCCCGCGAAGGATGGCTGGGCGAGGCCCTTGCCGGCGCCCGGGACGACCAGGAGGGAGCCTGCCAGGGGTGGCGGGGCGGTCAGTCCGGTGGTCGCCGTCGTGATGTAGAGGTCGGTCAGGTCGGCGCCGCCGAAGGCGCAGGCGGTCGGGCGCGGAACCGGGAGGTCGACGACCCGGTCGAGGCGCCCGTCCGGCGTGTAGCGGCGCACCGCGCCCCCGTCCCAGAGCGCGACCCACACACAGCCGTCGGCGTCGACGGTCAGCCCGTCCGGGAACCCGGCGCCGTCCTCGACGACCGCGAGGGTCCGCCGCCCGGCGACCTGACCTGTGTTGATGTCGTAGTCGAAGACGTCGACGCGGCGGGTCGGGGAGTCGATGTAGTACATGAGACGGCCGTCGGGGCTCCAGCCGGTGCCGTTGCTGACGGTGACGTCGTCGAGAACCGTGCGGACGGCGCCGTCGGCGGTGATCCGGGAGAGGGTGCCGCCGCCGGGGGCCTCGTCGTAGCGCATGGTGCCGGTCCACAGGGCGCCGTCGGGGGCGACGGCGGCGTCGTTGGCGCGGCGGCCGGGGACCGGCTCGTGGTGCAGCCAGCGGAAGGTGCCGTCGGGGTCGAGGAGGCCGACACCGTCCCGGAGATTGAGCACAAGTCCCCCGCCCACGCGGGGTTTTACGGCGCCGACGTGCTGCTCGGTGACGCGTACCGTGCGCCGCCCGGAGCCGGGCGCGTAGGTGTGGACGCGGGAGCCGAGGATGTCGATCCACAGCAGCCGCTCACCCGCCGCGTCCCAGGTGGGACCCTCCCCGAGCGTCGCCTCGGCGCGGACCGCGACCTCGTACCCGGCGCTCACGCGACGCTCCGGTAGCCGAGCCGCTCGGAGAGTTCGGCGGCCCCCTTGGCGGCCAACTGCTCCAGTTCCAGGCGGCGTTCGTCGCTCCAGCGGATCATCGGGACGGAGATGGAGAGCGCGGCGACGACCTGTCCCGTGCGGTCGCGCACCGGGGCGGCGACGCAGCTGACGTCCGGGTTCGACTCGCGGCTCTCGACGGCGACCCCGCGCTGCCGGATCGCGGCGAGGGCCTCGCGCAACAGGGCCGGGTCGGTGATGCTGTTCGGGGTCATCCGGACGAGGTCGGCGTCGTCGGGAACGCGCGCGGCGATCTCGTGCGCGGGCAGCGAGGCCAGCAGCATCTTGCCGACGGAGGTGCAGTGGGCGGGCAGCCGCCGCCCCGCCGCCGACACCATGCGCACCGCGTGAGTGGAGTCCACCTTGGCGATGTAGATGACGTCGGCGCCTTCGAGGATGGCCACGTGCACGGTCTCGTCGCAGGTCTCGGCGACGGACCGGGCCACCTGCTGCCCCTCGGCGGCGAGGTCCAGCTGCTCGGCGTACCGGCTGCCGAGCTGGTAGGGCCGCACCCCGAGCCGGTAGCGTCCCGGCTGGCTCGGGACCTGCACGATGTACGAGCGCGCGGCGAGCGTGGTGACCAGCTCGTGCACGGTGGTGCGCGGCAACTGGAGCCGGCGCACGATGTCGGGGGCGGAGAGCGTCCCGTCCCCGTCGAGGAAGAGCTCAAGGATGTCCAGAGCCCGGGTCACGGCAGGTACGAGGCGTCCCACGATCGACCCCTCCTTATAAGTTCCGAGGCACTCACGGAGAGCGCCTGTGTTCGATATTTCAACAGCCGATCGGCATAACGAACACAGGCTAGTCATACGGCGTTTCACCCGGCAATGGTTCTGCCGACTCCACCTCACCGAACGACCCGATCGACACCACCGGAAACCCGACAGCCCGACGCGATCACCACCTTCCCTCCCGGCGACACCACAGACCACTCCCAACGACGCCGAGCAACCCCGAACGACTCCGAACGACTCCGGGCAACTCCGAGCAACTCCGAACGACCTCGAACGACCTCGAACGACTCCGAGCGGCTCCGAGCGGCTCCGAGCGGCTCCGAGCGGCTCCGAGCGGCTCCGAGCCGGGCAACGACCGTGCGGGTCACGGCCGAGACCGGCTGATGACCGGCTGATGACCGGGTATACGGCCTGTGATCAGGCGGCCCGTGACGTCGGCCTGACGTGCCGCCCCGGCGCCGTCCGCCCGCGCGGTGGGCGACGATGGGGTCATGCCCTCGCAGACACCTCCCGAACGACCGGACACGCGCGCGGCGAAACCGTTCACGCCGCTCGATTTCCAACTCGTCCTGCTGCGCCGCATGGCCGATCACCAACCGGAGTTGGTGGCCGACGCCCGCCGCGCGCTGGGCGTCTCGACGGCCGAGATGCGCGAGGCCAACAAGCGTTGGCAGGCGATGCGGCACGCCCCGCGCTCCCGGGCAGCCGCCGCCCGGTACCGCTCCATCCTGGGCACCCCCGAGTCGACGACCCCGCGCACCCTCGGTGACCTGGCGTGCGAGGCCCTGACCTGGCCGGTCCCCCTCTGGCCCGACCTGCGCCTTGAGGTCCTGCTCGCCCCGAACGGCGCCGTCTGGAACGAATGGCTGGTCCGCGCCCCGGGCGCCCCCGCCCCCAGCCTGCGCACCCTCGCCGATCTCACGCCCTGGTCCTGCACGGTCGACGAGGCCGCCCGCGCCTTCGCCCCGGCCCGCCCGCTGGAGGGCACCGCCCCCAACCGCTGGGGCCTCGCCTTCACGGCCCTCGACGCGGAGGGGGTCCGACGGGAGGCGGTGGCGGAGTTCACGTGGGGGTTGGTGCAGCGGACGGAGATCAGGAACGGGCCGCCGCGAGGATCGCGTCCCTGACCCCGGTCACCGAACCGGGATGCAGGAACAGGAAGAGGTTCGGCTCGACCAGCTCCAGTTCCATCACCCGCACGTCTCCTGCCGCGTCCCCGTCGACGAGGTCCACGCGCGCGTACAGCACCTCCCGCGCCCCGGGAACGGCGGCCAACGCGCGTTCGGCGACGGCGAGTTCGGCCGGTGTCGGGGTCCAGGGCTCCAGGCCGGGGTGGGCCACCTTGTCGGCGTCGTAGGCGGTGCCGGGAGCGAGGACGGCACGCTTGCGGCTGGCGTGCAGCAGGCGTCCGCCGAAGAACTGCAACGCCCGCTCGCCGCCCACGTCGATGCCCCGCATGTACGGCTGGACCATCGCCGTCAGCCCCTCGGCACGCAGCCGCGCGAGATGCCGCAACGCCGCCTCCCGCTCCTCGGGCCGATACCGGGCGGCGTAACGGGCACCCGCACCGGAGGTGGGCTTGACGACGTACTCACGGTCGCGGGGAAGGTGGGGCGGGGTGGGAGTGCGGGGGTTGTCGGGGGCGGCTGCGGAACTGCCGGGGGTGGGGTGGGGCGCGGGTACTACGGGTACTCCTGACGCCGCCCGGCCGCCGGGGGTGGGGGCGGGTGCGGGTGCGGGTACTCCGGGTACCCCGACCCCCGCGAGATCGCCCGGGGCCAGGTAGCTGGTCGGTACTACGGGTACCCCCGCCGCCGCGAGGTCCCCGAGGTACCGCTTGTCGGTGTTCCAGCGCACCACCTCGGCCGGGTTGGCCAGCCGCGTGACCTTCCCGCACCGCTCGGTCCACGCCATGAACTCCGCCGCACGCCAGCTGTAGTCCCAGGTCGACCGCAGAACGACGAGGTCGTAACCGGCCCAGTCGGCCTCGGCGTCGTCCCAGCACACCCCGTCCGCCTCGGCCCCTGCGGCACGCAACGCGTCGAGCAGCACGGGCAGATCCTGGTCCTTGTGCGGCTCGGACCCGGGGTCGTAGGTGGCGAGGGCGATGCGGGGCACGGGGGCCTCCGTTCTGTCACGGCCGCGGATGACTGGCGTCCACTGCGGGGTTCTCTGGGGGACTTCACTTACGGGGGTTGGCTTACGGGGATTGCCTTACGGGCGCCCCTGACGGGGGTTGGACCTACGGGACTTCCCTGACGGGGGTTCCCCTTACGGGAGTTCCCTGACGGGGCTCTCCCCTTCGGGAAGTCCCGGACAGGGCTTCCCTGACAGGGCTCCCCCCTACGGGAGTTCCCCTACAGGGCCGGGCGGCGGGCTCCCCACCCCCCGTCACACAACCGTCGGACATCCGTACGAACAAGCTACCCGGGCCCCCCGCAACGGCCGCAAGCCGTGTGACCTTCCCCTTGCGGCGCGGCGAGCGAGGCGGGCGGTCCGGACAACGTCAGGGGTGTGGTGGCGGACGTGGTGTAGGAACGGGGGTGATGTCCCCCACCAGCTAGGAGTACGCCGCGTGTCCTCCCCTCTCTTCCCCGCCCTGGAGAGCCCGAGCGAACGGGTCGCCCTGAGTTTCGGTGACCGCAGCCTCACCTACGCCGAACTCGCCCACGCCGCCGACACGTTGGCGGCCCGGATCGCGGACGCCGGCCGGGTCGCCGTCTGGGCCACCCCGGCCCTGGAGACGGCCGTCGCCGTGGTGGCCGCCCTGCGCGCCGGAGTGGCCGCGGTGCCGCTCAACCCCAAGTCGGGCGGCAAGGAGTTGGCGCACATCCTGACGGACAGCGCCCCAACGGCGGTGCTGGCGGCTCCCGTTGACGAACTCCCGCCCCCGCTCGCCGCCTTGGCCCGCATCGACGTCGACGTACGGCCGACGGCCACCGCACAGACGTTCACGAAGGACGCCTCCCCCGAGGACCCGGCGCTGGTCGTCTACACCTCGGGGACGACCGGCCCGCCCAAGGGTGCCGTGCTGCCGCGCCGGGCCCTCGCCACCACCCTGGACGGGCTCGCCGACGCCTGGCAGTGGACCGGCGACGACGTCCTGGTGCACGGGTTGCCGTTGTTCCATGTGCACGGCCTGGTGCTCGGCATGCTGGGCCCGCTGCGGCGCGGCGGCTCGGTCCGGCACCTGGGCCGGTTCTCCACCGAGGGCGTGACACGGGAGCTGAACTCCGGCGCGACCATGCTGTTCGGGGTGCCGACGATGTATCACCGCATCGCCCAATCCCTGCCGGAGGAACCGGAGTTGGCGAAGGCGTTGAGCCGGGCGCGGCTGCTGGTCTCCGGGTCCGCCGCCCTGCCGGTCCACGACCACGAGCGGATCACGGCGGCCACCGGACGCCGGGTCGTGGAGCGGTACGGCATGACGGAGACGTTGATGAACACCAGCGTGCGGGCGGACGGCGAGCCCCGCGCCGGGACGGTCGGCGTGCCGCTGCCCGGGGTGGAACTGCGGCTGGTGGAGGAGGACGGCACGCCGATCGAACGGTTCGACGGCGAGACCGTGGGCGAGATCCAGGTGCGCGGCGCCCACCTGTTCACCGGGTACCTCAACCGGCCGGACGCGACGGAGGCGGCGTTCACCCCGGATGGCTGGTTCCGTACCGGGGACATGGCGGTGCGGGATGCCGACGGGTACGTGCGCATCGTCGGCCGCAAAGCCACCGACCTGATCAAGAGCGGGGGTTACAAGATCGGGGCCGGTGAGATCGAGAACGCGTTGCTTGAGCATCCGGGGGTGCGGGAGGCGGCGGTCACCGGCGAGCCGGACGCCGACCTGGGCGAGCGGATCGTCGCCTGGATCGTGCCGGAGGACCCGCAATCCCCGCCGGGGGAAAGGGAGTTGGCCGACCATGTCGCCGGACGGCTGGCCCCGCACAAGCGCCCCCGGGTGGTCCACCATCTCGACGCCCTGCCCCGCAACGACATGGGGAAGATCATGAAGCGTTCCCTGACGGCCGACCCGGGCAGGAGCGCGTGACGGGCCACCCCGGGGGAGGGGACCGATCCGGACAAGGGCGCGTGGCTCGATCCGAACAGGGGAACAGTTGCTCCCCAGAACAGGTGATCGTCGCTCCTGAGATCGCCCGGGGCGGGCCGGACCGACAATACTGACGGTGCGCAATCAACGGGATGCATACCGTAGTTGGCGCGAGTCCCACGCACGTATCGCACCAAGGAGAAGCACCACCATGAACGTTCTCACCGACATCGTCGCCGCCCTGGCCCACTTCATCGGCTGGCTGGTCTAGCACCTGCGAGATGTCGTCAGGGAGTACCGCGGCGCCGCTTCCCCGTCCCAGGGAGGCGGCGCCGTCCGCATGCCCCCTCCCCCAGGGCCCTTACGCCTCCGGGACTACCAATCCCTGCCCCCTACAACCCGTACACCCCCGGGACCACCGGCCCCGACCCCGACCCGACCCCGTACGACCCGTACACCTCCAGGACCACCGACCCCGACCCTCCCCACGACCCGCACCCCCGAAGTCCCGAAGTCCCGAAGTCCCGATCTTCGGACTCCCGGACTCCCGGACTCCCGACCTACCGACAACCCGTCACTTATGCCACCCCTACAGCGGTCCGCATCACAGAACCCCCCATTCAGCCGCACCCCGCCCGGCCCCCCACAACAGGCGACCCCGCCCGCCGCGCCGCACGATGCCTAGGAGAGGACCGCCGTCCGGCGGCCACCCAAGGTCTGTGTTCTCGGGAGGGACCCGCCCATGACCGCCAGTCTGGAGCAGCTGCGCCGCTGCCACTTCGCCGTCGATCTGGGGGCGGCTCGGACCCGCGTCTACGTGAAGGGCTCCGGCCTCGTCGTGGACCAGCCGTCGGCCGCCGCCGTGAACACCCGCACCGGCGCCCTCATCGCCGTCGGCGAGTTCGCCGAGCAGATGACCGGCCGCACCCCGGACTACATCCGGGTCGTCCGCCCGGTCTCCGGCGGCACCGTCGTCGACATCGAGATGGCCCAGCGGATGCTGCGGCACCTGCTCGGCGACAAGATCCGCCGCACCCTGCGCCGCAATCTCCTGCTGCGCGCGGCGGCCTGCACCCCGCACGACGCCGACCCGCTGGCCCAGCGCGCCACGATCGAGACCCTCGTCGGACTCGGCGCCCGGCGCGTCGAACTGGTGGACACCCTGATCGCCGCCGCCGTCGGCTGCGGACTCCCCGTGGAACGCCCCGAGGCGACCATGATCATGGTGTGCGGGGCAGCCGCCACCCAGGTCGCGGTGCTCTCCCTCGGCTCGATCGTGACGGCCGAGCGCATCCCGGTCGGCGGCGAGGCGGTGGACCACGCGATCGTCCAACACCTGCGCCTGGAGCATAAGTTGATGCTGCCGAGCCAGTCCGTGCGGCCGCTCACACTGGCGCTGTCCGACAACGGTCTCACCCCGCAGGGCCCGACCTCCACCGAGATCCACGGCCGGGACGTGGCCACCGGACTCGCCCGCTCCGTGCGCGTCGACACGGCGGCCGTGCGGGGCGCGATCGAGACCCCGATGACCGCCGTTCTGGACGGTATCGGCCGCGTCCTGCGCGACTGTCCGCCCGACCTGGTCGCCGACCTCGTCGACCGCGGGATCATGATGGTCGGCGGCAGCGCCCGGCTCCCCGGTCTCGACCAGATGCTGCGGCGGGCCACCGGAATGCCGGTGCACATCGCCGAGCAGCCGGACATCTGCGCTGTTCAGGGGCTCGGCGCGATGCTGGAGGGCCGGATCGAGCCGATGGTCCTCGATCCGCTGTCCACCTGACCCGGCCGGATGCCCGACCGGCTGCCACCCCTCCTCGAAGCGGTCCTCGGGGTCGGGGCGGAACTCGAACTGCGCACCACCCTCCAGCGCCTCGTGGACAGCGCGGCCGAGCTGACCGGCGCCCGGTACGCCACGCTCGCCACCACCGGCCCCGGCCTCGACGGCCTCCCCGAGATCCGCACCCCGGGTCCCCTAGATGAGTGAGTCCGATGTGTGTGCTGGTAGCGACCATGGCGAAGGGCGCCCGTTGGTCAGTGTGTGAAGACAGACCTGGACGCCCTTCTGAC
>NZ_JBIVVA010000011.1:0-362461 GCF_044757465.1 Streptomyces sp. NPDC091279
AGATAGGCGGTGAACTTGGACAGGTAGTGGCTGTAGGGCAGCACCGCGTGCGACTGGGCGTCATGGAAGTTGCCGTACCAGATCCCCAACAGGCCGAGCAGCAGCGGCACGTTGGACTCGGGGGGTGCGGTGCGGAAGTGTTCGTCGACCAGGTGGAAGCCGTCGAGCATCTCGCCGAAGCGGTCCGGGCCGATGGCGATCATCAGGGACAGGCCGATCGCCGAGTCGTAGGAGTACCGTCCCCCGACCCAGTCCCAGAACTCGAACATGTTGTCCGCGTCGATCCCGAACCCGGTGACCTTCTCCCCGTTCGTCGACAGCGCGACGAAATGCTTCGCGACCGCCTTCTCGTCACCGCCGAGGCCCTCCAGGAGCCAGGAACGGGCCGACGTCGCGTTGGTGATCGTCTCGATCGTCGTGAACGTCTTCGACGCCACGATGAACAGCGTCTCCGCCGGGTCCAGATCCCGCGTCGCCTCATGCAGATCGGCCCCGTCGACATTCGACACGAACCGGAACGTCAACTCCCGCGCCGTGAACGCCCGCAGCGCCTCGTAGGCCATGGCGGGACCGAGGTCGGAGCCGCCGATGCCGATGTTGACGACGTTCCTGATCCGCCGCCCGGTGTGCCCGGTCCACGCACCGGAACGGACCCTCCCGGCGAACGCGGCCATCCTGTCCAGCACCGCGTGCACCGCCGGGACGACGTTCTCCCCGTCGACCTCGACCACCGCACCCCGCGGCGCACGCAACGCCGTGTGCAACACCGCCCGGTCCTCGGTGGAGTTGATGTGGCTGCCCCGGAACATCGCGTCCCGCAGGCCGAACACATCGGTGGCGACGGCGAGTTGCTGGAGCAGCGCCAGCGTCTCGTCGGTGACCAGGTGCTTGGAGTAGTCGACGCGCAGGTCGCCCACGCGCGCCACGTACCGCTCCGCGCGCCCCGGGTCGGCCGCGAACAGCTCCCGCAGACGCGGCTGTCGGGCCTCACGGTGCTCCGCGAGGGCGGTCCACTCGGGGCGCTGGGTGAGGCTCTGGGTGTCAGACATGAGAGGGGGTCTCCTTGGCGGCCTCGCCCCGCAGGGCGACGGCGTACATCTCGTCGGCGTCGAGGCGCCGCAGCTCCTCGGCGATGAGTTCGGAGGTGGTGCGCACCTTGAGCGCCAGGGTGCGCGGCGGCTGGTTCGGCAGGGTGAGCGTGGCGAGCGGGCCCTCGGGCCGGTCGATGAGGATCTCGCCGTCGGCGGTGCCCAGCCGTACGGCCGTGACGACGGGCCCCGCGGTGACGACCCGGTCGACCTTCACCTTCAGGCGCGCCTCCAGCCAGCGGGCGAGGAGTTCGGCGGCCGGGTTGTCGGCCTCGCTCTCCACGGCCGCCGAGATCACCGGCACCCGGGCCTGGTCCAGGGCCGCCGCCAGCATCGAACGCCACGGGGTGAGCCGGGTCCAGGCCAGGTCGGTGTCGCCGGGCGTGTAGGCCTGGGCGCGGGAGTCCAGCACGTCGAGGGGGTGTTCGACCGTGTACAGGTCGGTGATCCGGCGCTGGGCGAGCGCGCCGAGCGGATCGCGGGCCGGCACCTTGGGCGCGTCGGCCGGCCACCACACCACGACCGGCGCGTCCGGCAGCAGCAGCGGCAGGACGACGGAGTCGGCGTGCTCGGACACCTCGCCGTAGGTGCGCAGCACCACCGTCTCGCCGGTGCCCGCGTCGGCGCCCACCCGGACGTCGGCGTCGAGCCGGGAGACGGTGCGCTCACGCGGGGTGCGGGCGTGCCGTTTGATGACGACCAGGGTGCGCGAGGGGTGCTCGTGCGAGGCCTCCTCGGCGGCCCTGATCGCGTCGTACGCGTTCTCCTCGTCCGTGACGATGACCATCGTCAGGACCATGCCCACGGCGGGGGTGCCGATGGCGCGGCGACCCTCCACCAGCGCCTTGTTGATCTTGCTTGCCGTGGTGTCCGTGAGGTCGATCTTCATGGCCTGCGCCAGCTCCGTCCGTCTCGTGCGAGCATCTCGTCGGCTTCCTTCGGGCCCCAGGTGCCCGAGGGATACTGCGCGGGTGTGCCGTTTCGCGCCCAGTACTCCTCGATCGGGTCGAGGATCTTCCAGGACTCTTCCACTTCTTGCAGGCGCGGGAACAGGTTGGCGTCACCGAGCAGGACATCCAGGATGAGCCGCTCGTACGCCTCGGGGCTGGACTCCGTGAAGGACTCGCCGTACGCGAAGTCCATCGACACGTCCCGGATCTCCAGGGACGTGCCCGGCACCTTCGAACCGAACCGGACGGTCATGCCCTCGTCGGGCTGGACCCGGATGACGATCGCGTTCTCGCCCAGCTCCTCGGTGGCGGTGGCGTCGAACGGCGAGTGCGGGGCCCGCTTGAAGACGACGGCGATCTCGGTGACCCGGCGGCCAAGACGCTTGCCGGTGCGCAGATAGAACGGGATGCCCGCCCAGCGCCGGTTGTCGACCTCCAGCTTGACGGCCGCGTAGGTGTCCGTCTTCGACTTCGGGTCGATGCCGTCCTCTTCGAGGTAGCCGACGACCTTCTCGCCGCCCTGCCAGCCGGTGGCGTACTGGCCGAGGACGGTGTGTTCGCCCAGCTTCTGCGGCAGCCGGATCGACTTGAGGACCTTCATCTTCTCGGTGACCAGCGAGTCCGCGTCGAAGGCGATGGGTTCCTCCATCGCGGTGAGCGCCATCAGCTGGAGCAGGTGGTTCTGGATGACGTCACGGGCGGCGCCGATGCCGTCGTAGTACCCGGCCCGGCCGCCGATGCCGATGTCCTCGGCCATGGTGATCTGGACGTGGTCGACGTAGGACCGGTTCCAGATGGGCTCGTACATCTGGTTGGCGAAGCGGAGCGCCAGGATGTTCTGGACGGTCTCCTTGCCGAGGTAGTGGTCGATACGGAACACCTGGTCCGGCTCGAACACGTCGTGCACGACCCGGTTCAGCTCCTCGGCCGACGTCAGGTCGCGGCCGAACGGCTTCTCGATCACCGCGCGCCGCCAGGAACCCTCCGGCGCGTCCGCGAGCCCGTGCCGCTTCAGCTGCTGGACGACCTTCGGGAAGAACTTCGGCGGCACCGACAGGTAGAAGGCGTAGTTGCCGCTGGTGCCGCGCGCCGCGTCCAGCTCGTCGACGGTCGTGCGCAGCAGGTTGAACGCGTTGTCGTCGTCGAAGTCGCCGGGGATGAACCGCATCCCCTCGGCGAGCTGCTGCCACACCTCCTCACGGAACGGGGTGCGGGAGTGCTCGCGCACCGCGTCGTGGACGACCTGCGCGAAGTCCTGGTCGGCCCAGTCCCGGCGGGCGAACCCGACCAGGGAGAAGCCCGGCGGCAGCAGCCCGCGGTTGGCGAGGTCGTAGACGGCCGGCATCAGCTTCTTGCGGGACAGGTCGCCGGTGACGCCGAAGATGACCAGACCGGAGGGACCGGCGATCATCGGCAGCCGCCGGTCGCCCGGGTCGCGCAGCGGGTTCACCCAGTCGGTGGCCAGAGTCGCGCTCATTCCGAGTCGACCCCCTTGCTCTCCAGCGACGCGGTGACGGTGGCCAGCAGGTCGTCCCAGGCGGCCGCGAACTTGGCGACGCCCTCGTCCTCCAGCTGGCCCACGACCTCGTCGTAGGAGATCCCGAGCCGCTCGACGGCTTCGAGGTCGGCGTGCGCCTGCGGGTAACCGCCGGTGACGGTGTCGCCGGTGATCTCGCCGTGGTCGGCGGCGGCGTTGAGGGTGGCCTCGGGCATCGTGTTGACGGTGCCGGGCGCGACCAGCTCGTCGACGTACAGGGTGTCCTTGTACGCCGGGTCCTTCACACCCGTCGACGCCCACAGCGGGCGTTGCCTGGTGGCGCCGGAACCCGCCAGGGCGCTCCAGCGGGCGTCGGCGAAGACGGCCTCGTACGCCGCGTAGGCGAGCCGCGCGTTGGCGAGCGCCGCCCGGCCCTTGAGGGCGAGGGCCTGCTGGGTGCCGAGGGCGGTCAGCCGCTTGTCGATCTCGCTGTCGACGCGGGACACGAAGAAGGACGCCACGGAGTGGATCACCGAGAGGTCCAGGCCGCGTGCCTTCGCCAGCTCAAGTCCGGCCAGGTAGGCGTCCATCACCTGGCGGTAGCGGTCCAGGGAGAAGATCAGCGTGACGTTGACGCTGATGCCCAGGCCGATGACCTCGGTGATGGCCGGGAGACCGGCGAGCGTCGCCGGGATCTTGATCATCACGTTCGGGCGGTCCACCAGCCAGGCCAGCTGCTTGGCCTCGGCGACCGTCGCCCGGGTGTCGTGGGCCAGGCGCGGGTCGACCTCGATGGAGACCCGGCCGTCCCGACCACCGGTCGCCTCGTACACCGGGCGCAGGATGTCGGCGGCGGCGCGCACATCGGCGGTCGTCATCATCCGCACGGCCTCGTCGACGGTGACGCCCCGCACGGCGAGGTCGGCGAGCTGCTCCTCGTAGCCCTCGCCGGAGCCGATGGCGGCCTGGAAGATCGACGGGTTGGTGGTGACGCCGACGACGTTCCTGTCCGCGACGAGCGCGGCGAGGTTGCCGGACGTGATCCGCTTGCGCGACAGGTCGTCCAGCCAGATCGACACGCCCTCGTCGGACAGGCGCTTGAGTGCTCCCGCGGTCGCGGTTGCTTCGGTCACAGTGATCATCTTCTTTCTGGCGGTCGGATCAGGCACGCGCGGCGGCGAGCGACTCACGGGCCGCCGAGGCGACGTTCTCGGCGGTGAAACCGAACTCGGCGAACAGCACCTTCGCGTCGGCGGAGGCGCCGAAGTGGTCGAGGGAGACGATGCGTCCGGCGTCCCCTACGAACCGGTACCACGTCAGCGCGATCCCCGCCTCGACGGCGACCCGCGCCTTCACGGCGGGCGGTAGGACGCTCTCGCGGTAGGTGAGCGGCTGCTGCTCGAACCACTCGACCGACGGCATCGACACCACCCGGGCGCCGATCCCCTCGGCCGCGAGCGCCTCCCGGGCGGCGACGGCGAGCTGGACCTCGGAGCCGGTGGCGATCAGCACGACGTCCACCGTGCCCGTGGGCGACTCCTGAAGGACGTAACCGCCCTTGGCCGCGTCCGGGTTCGGCGGGTAGGTGGGGACGCCCTGCCGGGTGAGGGCGAGGCCGTGCGGGGCCGGGTCGGTGGCGTGCCGCTTGAGGATCTCGCCCCACGCGGTCGCCGTCTCGTTGGCGTCGGCGGGGCGGACGACGTTCAGGCCCGGGATGGCGCGCAGCGACGCCAGGTGCTCGACCGGCTGGTGGGTGGGGCCGTCCTCGCCGAGGCCGATCGAGTCGTGCGTCCACACATAGGTCACCGGCAGCTGCATCAGGGCGGCCATCCGGACGGCGTTGCGCATGTAGTCGGAGAAGACCAGGAAGGTGCCGCCGTAGATACGGGTGTTGCCGTGCAGCGCGATGCCGTTCATCTCGGCGGCCATCGAGAACTCACGGATGCCGAAGTGGACGGTTCGGCCGTACGGGTCCGCGCCGGGCAGCGGGTTGCCCTCGGGCAGGAAGGACGACGTCTTGTCGATGGTCGTGTTGTTCGAGCCGGCGAGGTCGGCGGAGCCGCCCCACAGCTCGGGCAGGACCGGGCCGAGCGCCTGGAGCACCTTCCCGGAGGCGGCGCGGGTCGCGACCGAGGCGCCCTCCTCGAAGACCGGCAGGGTCAGCTCCCAGCCGTCCGGGAGCTGACCGGCGACGATCCGGTCGAACAGCGCGGCCCGCTCGCCGTCGGCGGTGCGCCAGGCCGCGATCTGCTTGTCCCAGGCCGCGTGCGCCTCGGCGCCCCGGTCCAGGGCGCGCCGGGTGTGGGCCAGGACATCGGCGTCCACCTGGAAGGACAGTTCCGGGTCGAGGCCGAGGACGCGCTTGGTGGCGGCGACCTCGTCGGCGCCGAGCGCGGAGCCGTGGGAAGCCTCGGTGTCACGGGCGTGGGGGGCGGGCCAGGCGATGATCGTGCGCATGGCGATGAAGGAGGGACGGTCGGTCTCCGCGCGGGCCGCCTGAAGGGCGTCGTACAGCGCGTGGACATCGATGTCACCGTCGTCGGCGGGGGCGATGCGCTGGGTGTGCCAGCCGTAGGCCTCGTAGCGCGCCAGGACGTCTTCGGAGAACGCGGTCGCGGTGTCGCCCTCGATGGAGATGTGGTTGTCGTCGTAGAGGAAGACCAGGTTGCCGAGCTTCTGGTGCCCGGCCAGCGAGGACGCCTCGGCGGAGACACCCTCCTCCAGGTCGCCGTCGGAGACGATCGTCCAGATGGTGTGGTCGAACGGCGAGCTGCCCTCGGGCGCGTCCGGGTCGAAGAGGCCGCGCTCGTACCGGGCGGCCATCGCCATGCCGACGGCGTTGGCGGCGCCCTGGCCCAGCGGACCCGTGGTGGTCTCGACCCCGGCGGTGTGCCCGTACTCCGGGTGGCCCGGCGTCTTCGAGCCATGGGTGCGGAACGCCTTGAGGTCGTCGAGCTCCAGTTCGTACCCGGCCAGGAACAGCTGCGTGTAGAGCGTCAGCGAGGTGTGCCCGGGGGAGAGGACGAAGCGGTCACGTCCGGTCCACTCGGGGTCGGCCGGGTCGTGCCGCATCACCTTCTGAAAGATCGTGTACGCGGCCGGGGCCAGGCTCATCGCGGTGCCGGGGTGGCCGTTGCCGACCTTCTGCACGGCGTCGGCCGCGAGAACCCGCGCCGTGTCGACGGCGCGACGGTCGAGATCGGTCCATTCGAAGCGGTCCGGGGTCTGCGTGCTCATCTTCAAGAAGTCCTCGATCGGAGCGGGGGAGCTGGCCTGACGTGTTCAAACTTAAAAGTCTGACTTTTACGGGGGAAGGTCGTCCTGTGCCAGCCTGTGGTGAAAGTGGGACACCGACCCGGCATCCGGTGAGCGAACCAGGCGGTACGAGAAGTACATGGCGGACACAGTGGACAGAACCATCCAAGGCGGCGACGGTGACGGCGGAGTGGACGCCATCCGAACGTTCGCCTTCCCGGCCGAACTCAGCGTGGCCGGCGTCGGCATGCAGGTGGGCCCCATGGCCCCGGAACGCACCTGGCACGCAGAGGGCCCGCTGCACCGCGTCCACCGCATCGACTTCCATGTCGTGATGCTCTTCGACGCGGGCCCGGTCCGCCACATGATCGACTTCGCGGAGTACGAGGCGGCCGCCGGCGACCTGCTGTGGATTCGCCCCGGCCAGGTCCACCGCTTCTCCGCCCTCGACGCCTACCGGGGCACCGTCCTGACCATGCAGCCAGGCTTCCTGCCCCGCGCCACCGTCGAGGCGACCGGCCTCTACCGCTACGACCTGCCGCCCCTGCTCAGCCCCGACCCGGCCGAACGGGCCGCCCTGCGCTCGGCCCTGGCCCAGCTGCGCCGCGAGTACGAGGACACCACGACCCTGCCGCTGAGCCTGCACACCGCCGTGCTGCGGCACACCCTCACCGCGTTCCTGCTGCGCCTGGCCCACCTCGCGGCCAGCTCGGCCGAGGCGGCCCGCGGTCTGGGCGACACCACCTTCACCCTCTTCCGGGACGCCGTGGAACGCGACTTCGCCACCGTCCACAGCGTCAGCGCCTACGCCGACGCCCTCGGCTACTCCCGCCGCACCCTGGTCCGCGCGGTCCGCGCCGCCACCGGACAGACCCCCAAGGGCTTCATCGACCGTCGGGTGGTCCTGGAGGCCAAACGCCTCCTCGCCCACTCCGATCTCCCCATCGGCCGCGTCGGCGCCGCCATCGGCTTCCCCGACCCGGCGAACTTCTCCAAGTTCTTCCACCAGCACACGGACCAGACCCCGGCGGTCTTCCGGGCGGAACTGCGCTGACCGACACCCACCGGACCCGGCGAAAGGGGCCCCACGCGCGCGTGGAGCCCCTTGTCGCTTCTTTGGTGCCGAACGGCGGCTCAGTGGCCGAAGTCGAACCAGTTCACGTTCACGAAGTCGGCGGGCTGGCCGCTGGTGAAGGTGAGGTAGACGTCATGGGTGCCGGTGACCCGGCTCATGTTGAACGGCACCGTCCGCCAGGACTGCCAGCCGCCCGTGTTGGCCAGCGAGAAGGCGGCGACCGGGGCGTTGGAACGGCTGTCGAGGCGGACCTCCACCAGACCGCTCACCGCGTCGCCCGCACCGCTGGCGACCCGGGCGTAGAACTGCGTGGCCGCCGTCGAGCCGAAAGTGACGCCCTTGTAGAGCGCCCAGTCGCCATTGGCGAGGGAGCCGATGTTCTGGCCGCCCCCGGTGTCGGTGGTGGCCTCCGTGGTGGTGCCGGACTGGCTGTCGTAGGACTCGGCCTGGATGGGGCTGTAGGCGTCCCGGTTGCCGGTCGGCGGCGGAGTGGTGCCGCTGCCCGACTGGAGCACCTGGACGTAGTCCACCAGCATCGGGTGCCCCGGCACGGTGTCACCGTCGAGGCCGCCGCCGAACGCGTCCGGGAAGGCGCCGCCCATCGCCACGTTGAGGATCAGGAAGAAGCCGTGGTTCGTGGCGTTCGTCCAGGTCGCCGCGTCGACCTGATTGGCCGTCACGGTGTGGTAGTTGACGCCGTCGACGTAGAAGCGGATCGCCTCGGGGCTCACCGAGCGGTCCCACTCCATGGAGTAGGTGTGGAAGCCGGCCTGGCAGGTGGTGTTCGGGCACGCCGTGGAGCTGCCGATGCCGGTGGTCTCGTTGCACGGGCCGCCCGGGTTGGTGCCGCAGTGCATCGTCGCCCAGACCGTGTTGCGGCCCTGGACGTTCTCCATGATGTCCAACTCGCCGATGCCCGGCCAGTTCTGGTAGTTGCCGCGGTAGGGCGCGCCCAGCGCCCAGAACGCCGGCCAGTAGCCCTCGGCGGCGGTGCCGGTGACGTTGGGCATCTGGATGCGGGACTCGACGCGCAGCTTGCCGCCGGCCGGGGGCTGGAAGTCGGTGCGGTTGGTCTCGATCCGGCCCGACGTCCACCGCCCCGACGCGTCCCGCAACGGCGTGATACGCAGGTTGCCGCCGCCGTCCAGGGAGACGTTGGCGGTGGAGTTGGTCATCGTCTCGACCTCGCCGGTCCCCCAGTTCGCGGGGCCGCCGGGGTACGAAGTGCCGGTGTCGTACTGCCAGTTGGTGGTGGAGACGCCGGTGCCGGCGGCGCCGTCGAAGTCGTCCAGGAACACCTGGGACCAGCCCGAGGGGGGCGTGGGCGCGGAGGCGTCGGCGGCGGGGGCGCCGACCGTGCCGGCGGCGAGGGTCAGGCCGAGGCAGGCGAACGCGGCGAGCAGGGTCCGCCGCAGCGGACGCCGTCTGTGAGGGGCGCCGGAGGTGGCACGCATGGGGGAGCCTCCTGGGTACGGAGTGGGACGCGCGGGTGCGTTCGGGTGGGAACGCGGAGCACTGGGGACACCGAGAGAGCGCGCTCGATGATGATCTGAGAGCGCTCTCAAAGTGCCGCCAATGTGCTACCCGGCACTGCCGTCGTCAAGAGGGTGGACGGACAAGTTCCTTTCGGCCGCAGGGAGTTCGCCCCGTCGGGGCCACCGGCGAGGGGCCGGTCAGAGAGCGCTGCCCGCTGTCCAGTCGGCCCAGGAGAGGTTCCAGCCGTTGAGGCCGTTGGCCGGATCGACGGTCTTGTCACCGGAGTTCTTCACGATCACGACGTCACCGAGCATCGAACTCTCGTAGAACTGGTAGCCCGCCACCGAGCTGTCGTCGGCGCCCTTCGCGTCGTGCAGGCCCACACAGCCGTGGCTGGTGTTCTGGCTGCCGAACACCGAGGTGGCCGCCCAGTAGTTGCCGTGCACGAAGGTGCCGGACGTGGTCAGGCGCTGGGCGTGCGGGACGTCGGAGATGTCGTACTCGTCGCCGAGCCCGACCGTCGAGGACTCCATCCGGGTCTGCTTGAAACGCTCGCTGATCACCATGATCCCGGCCCAGGTGGTGTGCTCGGCGTTGCCGCCGGAGACCGGGTAGGTGGCGGTCGTCACGCCCCCGCGCCGGACCGTCATCTCCTTGGTGGCGAGGTCGACGGTGGAGATCTGCGAGCGGCCGATGTGGAAGGTGACGTCCTTGGACTGGACGCCGTAGACGCCGTCCGTGCCCTCGACGTCCTTCAGGCGCAGGCTGAGGTTGATCTTCGTGCCGGGTGCCCAGTAGGTGCGGGGGCGGAAGTCGAGGCGGGTGTCGCTGAACCAGTGGCCGACCACCTCGACGGCCGGCTCCGCCGTCACCGTGATCGCCTTCTGGACGGCGGCCCGGTCGGCCACGGCGTGCGTGAAGTTGAGGGAGACGGGCATGCCGACGCCGGACGTGGAGTTCGCCTCGGGCGTGAAGGAGCCGATGAACGTCTCGCCTGGCGCCTTCGTGGTGAACGTCGCGGTCCGGGTGGTGCCGCCCGTGAGCTGCGCGGTCACCGTGTACTTCGTGCCCGAGTAGGGGTGCCGGGCCGACGTCCAGGTGGTCTTCGCGGCGTTCAGGGCACCGGCCAGCGTGGCGCCGTCGTTGCCGGTGACCTGCACCGAGGTGAGAGTGCCGTCGGCCACGGTGACCGTGACGGGGGCGGTGAAGTCGGCCTTCTTGGTGCCGTCGGCGGGGGTGACCGTCAGGGTCGGCTGCCGCTTGGCGGCGGCCTTCGCGGACGCGTCCGCCGTGCCCTCCGAGGCGTCGGCCGAACCGGCGCACCCGGTGAGCAGGACGGCCGAGGAGACACCAAGAGCGGTCAGCACCCCGCGACGGGACCACTGCGGGGACGGTTGCTCGGATGGGTTCGGTATGTGCGAGACGCCCACGACAGGCCTTTCTGGGATATCCACCTTCATATGGAGTGCAGCCTGCGCCCTCCGTCTGGGCCGCTCCTTTGAATCCGGGCAGCGCCGGCTGAGATTTCCATGAGGACCCCGCGCGGGACCGGGGCCGGGGCGGTCAGAGGAGCGGCTCGGGGTCCGGGCGCCAGCCCGCCGCCCGGGAGATGCCCCGCGCCGCCAGCCGCACCGCCGGCACCAGCGCCGGGACCTGCGCGTCGGCGTGCGGCACCACCACCGACACCGCCGCGACGACGCCCCCGCCGGGCCCGTGCACCGGCGCCGCCACCGACAGGGCGTCCGCGGTGACCTGACGGCTGCTCACCGCGACGCCGGTGCGCCGCACTTCGGCCAGCATCCGCCGCAACCTCCCGGCGTCCGTGACGGTATAGGGCGTGAAGGAGGCCAACGGCCCGGCGCAGTAGGCCTCTTGGGAGTCCGGGTCGCTGTGCGCGAGCAGCGCGAGGCCGACGCCGGTCGCGTGCAGCGGCCAGCGGGCGCCGACCCGGATGTGCACGCCGACGGCCGCGCGCCCGGAGATCCACTCGATGTAGACGACCTCGCCGCCGTCCCGCACGGCCAGCTGGACGTTCTCGTGCGTCGCCTCGTACAGGTCCTCCAGATACGGCAGCGCGACCTGCCGCAGCGCGAGCCCCCGGGGTGCCAGCGCCGCCAGCTCCCACAGCCGCAGTCCGACGTGGTAGACGCCGGTGCCGTCCCGTTCCAGCGCGCCCCACGCGGTGAGGGCGGCGACCAGGCGGTGCGCGGTGGTCAGGGTGAGCCCGGCCCGGCGGGCGATGTCGGTGAGGCAGAGCGCGGGGTGGTCGTGGTCGAACGCGGCCAGCACCGACAGCAGCCGGTCGGGCGCGGACCGGGTCGTCACGGCTGGTCGGCGACGCGCAGCAGCAGGGCGTGCAGGGTCGCGCGCTCGGCGGGGTCGAGCGGGGCCAGCAGGTCGTTGCTCACCCGCTGACCGGCCTCGCCGGTGTCCCGCAGGAAGGCGCGGCCGTCGTCGGTCAGCACCACGATCCGGCCGCGCCGGTCGTCGGGGGAGGGGCGGCGCGCGGCGAATCCCTGCTTCTCCAGGTCGTCGACGAGCCCGACGATCGCGCTCGGGTCGTACCCCAGCGAGGTGCTCAACTCGCGCTGGAGGGCGCCCTCGGAGGTGGCGAGGAAGCGCAGCACGGCGTAGTGGCGCAGCCGCAGCCCGGACTCCTGGAGGAACGTGTTGAACGCCTGCCCCGAGCGCAGCCCGAGGCGGTACAGCAGATAGCCGGTGTCGGCGTGCAGGGCGCGCATCCACGGCTCGTGCGCGTCGATCGGGGCGGGGTTCGCGGCGGGCGGCTGACCGGCGATGGCGGGCTCCCTGGTCTCGGCCCCGGGCGGAGCGGCTGGGCTGTGGCGCGTTCCAGCATGCCCCACCCCGTAGGTCGGCAACAACTATTGACGACAACAATTATTGCTCTTAGCTTCGAAACCGCAGTCACCCCACCCGTCTCCGCTGTCTCCTGCCCGCCGCCGCCCTTCCCGGTGCGCGGCTTCTGCGAAGGGACCGTCCGTGCCCAGCATCGATCTGACCGGCAAAGTCGCCGTCGTCACCGGAAGCGGCCGGGGCCTCGGCCTCGCCTACGCCCACGCACTCGCCGCCCACGGTGCCTCGGTGGTGGTGAACGACATCGACCGGGCCGTGGCCGAGCAGGCCGTGAAGTCCCTCACCGCGGCGGGCGGCACCGCCGTCGCCGAGGTCGTCCCGGTCGGCACAGCCGAGGCCGCGGACCGGCTCGTCGGCCGTGCCGTCGCGGAGTTCGGCCGCCTCGACATCCTGGTCACCAACGCCGGCATCCTGCGCGACAAGGTGCTGTGGAAGATGACCGACGACGACTTCGACGCCGTTGTCACCACGCATCTGCGGGGCACCTTCACCTGCGCCCGGGCCGCCGCCGTACGGATGCGGGAGCAGGGCGAAGGCGGCACCCTGATCCTCGTCGGCTCGCCCGCCGGGCAGCGCGGCAACTTCGGGCAGACCAACTACTCCGCCGCCAAGGCCGGGATCGCCGCGATGGCCCGCACCTGGTCGATGGAGCTGGCCCGGGCGGGCATCACCGTCAACGCGATCGTGCCGGTCGCCGCCACCGCCATGACCGAGACCATCCCCGCCTTCGCCCCCTACATCGTCGCCCTGCGCCAGGGCGAGCCGCTGCCGGGCTTCCTGCGCAAGGGCCACGGCTTCGGCACCGCCGAGGACTGCGCGGCGATCGTCCCGTTCCTCGCCTCCGAGCACGCCCGCAGGGTGACCGGGCAGGCCATCGGCATCGGCGGCGACAAGGTGGCCCTCTGGTCCCACCCGCAGGAGACCGCCGCCGCCTACGCCGACGGCGGCTGGAGCGCCGAGGCGCTGGCCGACGTCTGGCCCGTCTCGGTCGGCGCCGCGCCCCAGAGCGTCGGCATCCCCGCCCCCGAGGTGCCGGGGTCGTGATGGACATCGAACGGCTCGTCGCCATCGACGTGCACACCCACGCCGAGGTCTCCTCGCGGGGCCACTCCTCCCTCGACGACGATCTGCACGCCGCGTCCGCCGCCTACTTCAAGGTCGCGGGCGAGCGGAGGCCGACCCTCCAGGAGACCGCCGCCCACTACCGGGAACGGAACATGGCCGCCGTGATCTTCACGGTGGACGCCGAGTCCGCCACCGGCACCCCGCCCGTCCCCAACGAGGAGGTCGCCGAGGCCGCCGCCGCCAACGCCGACGTCCTGATCCCGTTCGCCTCCCTCGACCCCTTCCGGGGGAAGGCCGGCATCAAGCAGGCGCGGCGACTTGTCGAGGAGTACGGGGTGAAGGGTTTCAAGTTCCACCCCAGCATCCAGGGCTTCTTCCCCAACGACCGCGCGGTCGCCTACGGCCTCTACGAGGTGATCGAGGAGACCGGCACCATCGCCCTCTTCCACACCGGCCAGACCGGCATCGGCGCCGGTGTCCCCGGCGGGGGCGGCATCCGGCTCAAGTACTCCAACCCGCTGCACGTGGACGACGTGGCCGCCGACTTCCCGCACCTGAAGATCATCCTGGCGCATCCGTCGTTCCCCTGGCAGGACGAGGCCCTCGCGGTCGCCACCCACAAACCCGGCGTCCACATCGACCTGTCCGGCTGGTCCCCGAAGTACTTCCCGCCGCAGCTCGTGCAGTACGCCAACACCCTGCTCAAGGACAAGGTGCTGTTCGGGTCCGACTTCCCCGTCCTCACCCCCGACCGCTGGCTCGCCGACTTCGCCAAGCTGCCGATCAAGGACGAGGTCCGGCCGAAGATCCTCAAGGAGAACGCCGCCCGCCTGCTCGGGCTGACACCGTAGAGGGGTCGTTCATGCGCAACGAGGGACTGGGGTCGTGGCCCGCACGCCGGGCCCGCAAGACCCCGCACCGCACCGCCCTGATCCACGGCGAACTCGCCTTCACCTACGCGCGGTTGCACGACCGCACCACCCGCCTCGCGCATGTCCTGCGGGAGCGCGGGGTGCGGCGCGGCGACCGGGTCGCCCACCTCGGACCCAACCAACCCGCCTATCTGGAGACCCTGTTCGCGGCCGGTACGCTCGGCGCGGTCTTCGTGCCGCTCAACACCCGCCTCGCGGGCCCCGAGATCGCCCACCAGCTCGCCGACTCGGGCACCAGGGCGCTGATCCACGGCCCCGGCCAGAACGCCCTGGTCGCCGCGCTGCCCGGGGACACCGACATCGGCACGTCCATCGAAGTCGGCCCGGAGTACGAGGAGTTGCTCGCGTCCGCCGGGTCCGAGCCGATCGACGAACCGGTCGGTCTCGACGACACCGCCGTCATCATGTACACCTCGGGCTCCACCGGCCGCCCCAAGGGCGCCATGCTCACCCACGCCAACCTCATCTGGAACGCCGTCAACGTCCTCGTCGACACCGACCTGATCGCCGACGAACGCGCCCTGGTCTCCGCCCCGTTGTTCCACACGGCCGGCCTGAACATGCTGACGCTGCCGGTGCTGCTGAAGGGCGGCACCTGTGTGCTGGTCGAGGCGTTCGACCCGGACGCCACCTTCGACCTCGTCGAACGGCACCGCATCACCTTCATGTTCGGCGTCCCCACCATGTTCGACCTGATCGCCCGGCATCCGCGCTGGCCCACCGCCGACCTCACCTCGCTGCGCCTGCTGACCTGCGGCGGCTCCCCGGTGCCGACCCCGCTGATCGCCGCCTACCAGGAGCGCGGCCTCACCTTCCTCCAGGGCTACGGCATGACCGAGGCCGCGCCCGGCACCCTCTTCCTGGACGCCGACCACGCGGTCAGCAAGGCCGGTTCGGCGGGCGTCCCGCACTTCTTCAGCGACGTCCGGGTGGTACGGCCCGACCTCACGGCCGTCGACGTCGGCGAGACGGGCGAGGTCGTGGTGCGCGGCCCGCACGTCATGCCGGGCTACTGGGGACTGCCCGAGGAGACGGCGGCGTCCTTCACCGACGGCTGGTTCCGCAGCGGGGACGCGGCCCGGGTCGACGCGGACGGGTACGTGTACATCGTCGACCGGCTCAAGGACATGATCATCTCGGGCGGCGAGAACATCTACCCGGCCGAGATCGAGGACCTCCTCCTCGCCGACCCGGACATCGTCGAGTGCGCGGTCATCGGGGTGCCGGACGCCACCTGGGGCGAGGTGCCGCGCGCGGTCCTCGTCCCCCGCGAGGGCGCCGTCCTCGACCCCGGCGCGATCCTGGCCGCCCTGTCGGGACGGCTCGCCAAGTACAAGATCCCGAAGTCGGTGGTGATCGCGGACGCCCTCCCGCGCACCGCCTCCGGGAAGCTCCTCAAGGCCCGGGTGCGCAAGCGCTTCGGCACCGACTCGCACACAGGAGACGCCAGATGAGCATCACCGTCAACGGCCTGGACGAGCTGCGGAAGCTCGCGGGCGGCGACCTCGGCACCAGCGACTGGATCGAGGTCACCCAGGAACGCATCGACCTGTTCGCCGACGCGACCGGCGACCACCAGTGGATTCACGTCGACCCCGAGCGGGCACGGCAAGGGCCCTTCGGCGCGCCGATCGCCCACGGCTATCTCACCCTCTCCCTCTTCATCCCGTTGTTCACCGCCCTGTTGGACGTCCAGGGCGTCACGACGAAGGTCAACTACGGCCTGAACAAGGTGCGTTTCCCCGCCCCGGTGAAGGCCGGCTCCCGCATCCGGCTGCACGGCAGGCTCGCCGAGGTCACCGAGGTGCCGGGCGGCGTGCAGATCGTCGTCGACGGGACGGTCGAGATCGAGGGCGGCGCCAAACCGGCCGCCGTGCTCCAGAGCCTGTCCCGGTTCTACGCCTGACCGCCGTGCGGCGGGCGGCAGTCGAGGATGCCGCCCGCCGGGCTCAGGCGGCCCTGCGCAGGGTGCGGATCTTCTGCTGGGCGGTGGTCACGGCGCCCTTCAGGTCGATCCGGGCCTGCTCCTGCCGCATCGCGGTGGCCAGTTGGGCGGTGAGTTCGGCGACGGCGACCCGGGCGGTGGTCGGCTCCGGTGGCAGCACCAGGGCGAGGTAGCGGTCGAACTTCTGGATGACGGCGGTGAGTTCGGCGCGGATCGGCTCGGTGTCCGCGCCGGTGTCGTCGAGGAGGTGGCGCAGCCGGTTCAACGGCGCGAGGTCGGCGGCCCGGCAGGGCGTCTGGGCCCGCGTGCACAGCTCCTCGTGGAGGCTCCTGAGATAGGTGGCGGTGTCGTCGAGGTCCTTGCCGACGTCGTCGGTGGCCCGGGTGCGCTTCATCCAGGCCAGCACCTGCCGGTGGTGGCGCAGGGTGAGGACGCCGAGCACGGTCCCGATCACCCCCACCAGCATGCCCACGAGCGCGGGGCCCGCGACGGAACCGGAGGCGAGAGCGGTCGAACTGAACATCATCTTCGTTGATCCGTTCATGATGCGCGTGAACAGCACCCGGCGGGGAGGTCGCCGCGGTGCGGGTCGGGGAGGTGAGGCGAGAGGTGAGCGAGAGGGGGCGGGGCGGTCCGGCGGGGACGGGCTGTTCGACTTATTCGACGCCGGTGACGCGGTGCAGCGCGGGCAGGTCCGTCACCACGAACTGCCGGTACCTGCTGCGCAGGACGCCGCCCGGGGGCAGACCGCTGTCCTTGGCGGGGGTGCGCAGGCCGCGGACGGCACTCTCCACGGTGGAGACGCCCAGCAGGAGCGCCTCCGCGATGTCTTTCTGGCTCAGGCCGAGGACGGTGAGGTGGCCGGGCTCGGCCGGGTCGGCGGTGCCGGCGGTCCTGGCGAGGTGGGCGAGGAGTCCGCCGACCCGGTGCAGCGGGGTGCGGGTGACGGTGCCGTAGATCTTCTCGTCGTCGCGGTTGCGGGTCTCCAGGCTGCGCAGCAGGGCGAGTCGGGCGTGCGGGTGGCGGTCGAGGAAGGCGTTCATGCGCTGCGCGGAGCCGGACATGACCCAGGTGGTGGTGAGGCAGGTGGTGGTGACGGCGGCGCCGGACGCGATCAGCTCGGCTTCGCCCAGGAGTTGGCCCGGGCCCCGGAAGCGGGAGATCACCGGGTCGTCGTCGCGGCGGCCGAAGGGGAACCGGTCCTGGCGCACACAGCCGCCCAGGACGATGTGCACGTCGGTGCCGTCCGGGCCGCCGGGCAGGTGCTCGTCCCGCTGGTAGACGCGGCTGACCGGGCCCCAGAAGCCGACCAGCAACGGCCAGCTCTCGGGCGGGAGATGGGCGAGGAAGCTGCCGGCCGGCATGGTCTGGAGTCCCTTGAGGACGTCACCGCTGCGGAACGCCCCTATGTCGGGGACCATCTCCTACGCCCCGGTCGCGGGCGGGGCGGGCAGGGGCGCGCGGCGGAACGCTCCTGCCTCAAGGCCGTGGTGACACGGGGTCAGGCCTGTCGTCATCGGTCTGAGGTCCTTCTGCTCGGCGGTGCGGTGCTCCCGGGTGCGGCGCATCCGGGCGACGGGTCCAGTGCCCTCTCCGTCGCTTTCCGATGCCCGGGTGGTGAGTCCGGCTGCGAGGGTGAAGACGTTTGACCAAAGCTACCCCCCTGCCCGAGGTAATCGCCAGTCACGGAAGGGCGCAGGCAATGCCGCCCGCCGAAGGGGCCGCGAGGGGAAGGGAGTTACCGTCCCCACTTCGACGGTCCGGTGGTATGGACCACTGGGCCCTGAAGGTATTTCAGAAAATGCCGCGGGGAATGCGTTCCGGGGATATCGGGGGAATGCGGAGAGCCGCTCCCGCAAAAAAAGGAGGCCCCGGGAACCACCCCGGAGCCTCCGAAAGGGCCTGGACCCGTCGAGGCTCAGACCGATACCCAGTAAACACCATCCGCGAGGGGAGGGTCACAGTGGGACAGCAACTCCCGTGCGGGAAGCCCTCGTACGAGGGGGTTTCTCCATCGATTCCGCCCGCCGACTTGACGGCTCCCGCGTATCGAGTGCCGTCTCACCGACCTCGTTCGTCCCAATGGTTCGGTTTTGTTTCGCGAGAGGTTTCCGTCTGTGACGGAGTGAGCCCCTTGTTGCCGCAGTCGGCGCCGCATTTGTTCGAGGTGAGGGGCGCGCAAGGGGTGGTGTGCATAAATCTACGCGCCCCCCAGAGGTGCTGATCAAGGACGGGTCGAGGCGGCGCCGAGGGCGAGCCATAAGGCGTGCGACGCCCATTCGAACCCCATTCACCTTCCCGTCATCCGGGTCCGTGCAAAGTGAATGCGAAGGAATGCCGAATTGATTCCGGCCGGGCACCGCAGACGGCCTCGGCCACGCGCCGCCGAATGGACCCGCCCCGTCGACGGTCACCCCGCGTGGAGTTGACGTCACGCGAATCGCCCCCACCGAAGTGGCCCAGGTCACTCACAGGTTCGCGCCCGCCCAACCGAACGGAGCGATTCGGATACCCGCCACTCGGCACCGCCGCACCCATGCCGTCACGGAATGTGGTGCGCGGGCGGACGGTGCGTCAGGAAGGCCCTTCTCGACCCGCTCTCAGCCCACCACATCCACAAAAACGGGATTCGAGTAGAACCACGTGTCCGCCCAGGGATCACCGTCCCCCGGCGGGTGCGTCACCGGCCCGCGCGGGTCCACCGACGCCCCCAGATACCCCACGCCGTTCCGCTTGCCGTCGCTGCCGCGCAGCCGCACATAGAACGACTCCTCGCCCGCCGCCAGCGGCACCCGCAGCGTGTACGTCCCCGTCCGCCCCGACACGTCCTCGGTGCGCACGACCCTGGTGTCCGGCGCCCGCCAGCCGTCCCGGTCGGCCACCGGACCGCGCACCGCACCCCGGACGACATCGACGTGCGCCAACTCGGGCAGCACACCATGGGCGTTGGGCCGGGAGGCCGTCGTCACCGTCACCGTCAGCACGATCCGCTCACCCCGGCGCACCCGCAGCCGTCCGCCCAGCGTGACCCCGCGCCCGGCGTCGCCCTCCCGGCGCACGCGGACCTCCAGGCCGTCCAGGAGATGCCCGTGGTCCAGCCAGACCCGCCCGGCCCGCAGCCCCTCCATCACCGCGCGGTAGCCGTACCGGGCCACACCGACGTGGGTGCGGCTGAACTCGCCGGGCCAGAAGTCGCTGCCCGGCTGCGGGGTGTCCGTGGCCACCGGGTCGGGCAGCCTGCCGGCGGAGTCGAAGTCCTGCCCGGCCGGCCAGTCGCCGTTCTTCCAGGTGTCGAAGACCGTGCGGTGGTTGTCGGAGTTGGAGGTGATGGTGAACAGCCGCCCCTCGGCCAGCAGCGCGTCCCACAGCCCGCCCACCGTCGCCGTCGCCCAGTCGAAGCCGCCGTAGGTGAGATAGGCGTCCGCCGGATAGCCCGACCAGGACTGCGCCGACGGCGTGTTCTCGTACTCGCCCCGGATCGACGTGGCACCGCGCCAGCCGGGGATCGCCGCGCCCTGCGCGCCGGGCGCGCCCTCCATGCCGATCATGATGCCGGGCGCCGCGTCCCGCCAGCCGCGCAGCTCGTGCGGGGAGTCGATGCCCAGACGCATCGGATGGTTGGCGAGGACGAGAACGTCGTCGACGTATCCCGAACGGCGTTGCTCCGCGAGCCACTTGAGGCCCTGCACGGCGTGCGCCTCGTTGCGGGCGGTGTCGGTCGCGCCCGCCGCGCCCTCCGTGTAGTTCAGGAGCTTGCCGTCGTAGGCCAGCTCGAACCGGGTGAGCAGGTCGACCTCATGGCGGCCCGGCGCGGCGAACACCGTGGCGTGCTCGGCGGCCGGGATGTACCACTCCAGGCCCTGGAAGATCAGCTGACGGGGGTTGTCCGCACGGGCCTTGAGGATCTCCCGGTGCTCCAGGGCGGCGCCGTAGCGGGCGTGACCGACGTTCGCGTGCTCGTTGAACACCATCCAGTCGAGGCCGAACTTCGCTGCGGCCGTGGCCTGTTGGGAGAACGTGTACTTCGCGTCGTGACTGTAGACGGAGTGCACATGATGGTCGCCGACCAGATAGGCCAGGCCCGGATCGTCGCCGCCCACCCCGCGGTGCCGGTCGGCGGCGACGGCGGACCCGACCGGGCCGCCCAGCGCGAACGCGGCGCCGAACAGGCCCGCCCCGTACAGCAGTCGGCGCCTGGAGACGCCCTGGGCGTCGAGGTCGGCGGGGGAGACGGACGGGTCCGCCCAGGAGGGCAGGCGCTGCTCGGTCATGGTCGTCGCAGTCCTCGGGGAGAGCGTCAGTGGGTCATGAAGGAGGTGACGGGCAACGCCCGCGAGACGATCCGCACATCACCGAGGCGCCCGTGCAGGATCTGGTCGATCTTCCCGGCGTACTCGTAGCCGCCGAGCAGCCAGGGCAGCCCCACCGAGGTGATCCCCACGGCGGCGGCCTTCGGATTGCGGACCACCGGGCAGCCCTCGACATAGAGCGTGGTGTGCGTGCCGTCGTTGACGACCGCCAGGTGCCACCACGTCTCCAACGGGGTCTCCTGGCCCCAATTCGACGCGATGCCCTGCTGGTTGAGCGGGCGCATCGCCCACTGCGGCTCCCGGTCGTTGGACAGCGACAGCGTGGCGAGCGGCTCGTCGGGGTCGTCGCCGGTCTTGCCCGCCGCGCCCCCGGTGCCACTGCGGCCGACGATGCCGGACCAGGCATGGTGATCGGGGTCCCAGTCGGCCGGCAGCCGGTAGAACGCCTCGATGGTGTAACCGCCCTTAAAGGTCGCGGAGTTGAGCGGGGCACCGGCCACCGTCCGCAGATACGCGCCCTTCAGCGGGGACTTGAACCCGTGGAACTCCAGGCTGCCGTGGCCGGGTTGGTCGGGGTGGTGGTCCGACGACCAGGTGAGATCGGCGTCGCCGACGGTCACCAGGTCGAGGTCGTTGCCCCGCCCCGACAGGTCACGGACGGTACCCGTCACCGCCGTTCTATCGGTGTGGCCGTCGAACCGCCAGTACGCGACCGTGCCCGGCACCAGGAGCTTCGCGGCCGGGCGGGAGGGGCGGGCCGGGACCGGGGCGAAGCCCGAGAAGCGGTCCGCGAAGTCGATGCCGACGGAGAAGCGGTCCGCGTCGCCGCTCAGCTCGATCTCCTGCCGCTCCAGCTCGTTGAGCCCCTTCGCGGCCCGGCCGAGTATCCACGGCGACACGGTCTCGACGTCGATGACGTCGCGGTCCAGGTCGAAGCGGTACAGGCGGATCATCGCCGCGCCGCCGTAGTAACGGTTCTGATAGTTCGTCAGGTGGAGATGGACGTCGTTGCCCGCCGCGTTCGTGCGGGTCGCGCGGCCGGCCGGCCAGTAGTGGCCGCCCAGGGTGAGGAAGATCTGGTCGTGGTCCGTGATCAACTGGTCCCACAGCTGCTGCCCATACGTCGACAACTGGTCGTCGCCCGCGACCAGTTCGTGCGTCGTCAGGATCACCGGCGTCCTCGGGTGCCGGGCCAGCACCTCCTTCGCCCAGGCGTACCCCTTCGCCGACAGCCGCCAGTCCAGGGCGAGCACCAGCCACTGACGGCCCGCCGCCCGGAACAGATGGAACGTGTGATAGCCGTCGTCGGAGGCACCCCCGAACGTCGGCTTCCCCTGGAACCGGTGCGGCCCGAAGGCGTCCAGATACGGCGTCGAGCCGCGCTGGTCGTCGGTGGACGACGCCACGTCGTGGTTGCCCGCCAGCACGCTGTAGCCGACGCCCCGCCGGTCCAGGAGTTCGAACGCCTCCCCGATCGCGGCGAATTCGGCCGCCGCGCCGTTCTGCGTCAGATCGCCCAGATGGGAGAGGAAGACGAGGTTCTCCTCCCGGCTCTCCAACAGGTAGCGCAGCGACGCCTCCACCGGCGCCTTGTCGATGCTCGGGCCGTCGAAGAGGTACTGGGTGTCCGGCATCACCGCCAGGGTGAACCGGCGGCTCTCCGGATCGGAGCGCCACCGGCTCGCCGGCGCCGCGACGGCGGTGGCCGGCAGCGCGACCCCCGCCGTGGCGGCGGCCCCCAGCAGCGCGGTCGCCCGCAGGAAACCGCGTCGCCCGGCACCGGCCTGCGGGGCCTCGGCTCCGGTCTGGTCATGCGAAGTGCACACGTCTGCTCCGTGGAGAGGTACTCGTCAGGATCGGATGGTCACAGCGCCCGCAGCGTCCAGCTCCAGCGGTGGACACCGGTCGGGACCCGGTAGGAGGCGAAGGTGTCCGGGCCGCAGGACGCCGTGCCCAGACCCCGGTGCGCCGCGTCCAGCTGCACCACGCACCCGGCGCGCGGCACCAGCTCGTCGTGGTGCGTCACGGCCGTCAGATCCTCGGCGCGAAACCGCGTCACCGACACCTGACGCGGCGCGTCCAGCTCCACCGCGAGCCCGGTGGCGTCCGCCGCCGACAGCGTGAACCGGCGCACCCCGTGCCGCCCGCCGCTCTCCTGCGGACGCAGATACGGCGTGAACAACGCGTCCACCGGCAGCGCGTGATGCCCCACCGGGGCACCCCCGGCCCGGTCCGGGTACGACTCCCAGGGACCCTGCCCGAACCACTCCAGCAGATCGAGCCCGGCCACCGTCTCGAAGACCGAGCCGACCCGCGCCACGTCGTCCCACTCCTCGGGCAGCTCGGCGCTCTCGTCGACCCGCAGCCCGCCCGCGACCGGCGTGAACACCTGCCGGTGCCGCACCACCCCGGTCGCGCCCACGTACTCGGCGACCACGGTGACCCGTTCGCCGTCCCGGCCGACCGAGACCGGCGTGCGCACCAGCGCGTCGAGTCCCCAGGCCCGCCAGCGCCCGGCCATGCCGCCCAGCTCGTCGTTGTCGGTGGGCGCCCGCCACAGGGACAGCACCGGAGCCGCCGCCAGCAACGGGTGCACCAGCAGTCCGTCGTCGTCGACCCGCACCGCGCCGCCGCCCACCACGGGCGCCGTCGGCGTCGGGGCGGCGCGCAACCGCACCTGCGGAGCGCACACCTCGCTGCCCCGCACCGCCCACGGCAGGTCCTCGGCCGTCGTCACCCGCAGCGTCAGCCACGCCTCACCGCCGTCGTCCGGCAGCTCGAACGGCATCGGCACGGTGGCCGTCGATCCCGGTGCCAGCGTGGGCAGTTCGGCCGGGGCGGTCAGCGTCAGGCCCTCGGCCAGCGACAGTTCCCAGGTGGCCGACAGCCAGTCGAGGCCCCGGAAGTGCTGGTGGTTGCCCAGCTCGATGCCCTCGTGGCACACGTACTCGATGCGCACCGGCGCCGCGATCTCCCGGTGCTCGAACATCACCGGCTTCGGCGTGCGGTCGGGGAAGACCACCCCGTCGGCGATGAACACGCCGTCGTGGTGCTCCTCGCCGAAGTCGCCGCCGTACGCCCAGCGGTACCCGGGCGCGGTGACGCCGTTCGCGTACCGTCCGGCGCCCGCGCGCCCGACCGGAGTTCCGTCGCTCACGTGCTGGAGGATTCCGTGGTCCCAGAACTCCCAGATGAACCCGCCCTGAAGGCCCGGCGTGGACTCGATGGCGGCCCAGTGGTCGGCCAGCGTGCCGTTGCTGTTGCCCATGGCGTGCGAGTACTCGCACTGGATGAGCGGCTTGGTCTGCTTCCCGGACAGGGCGTGCGCGAGACAGTCCTCCAACGGCGCGTACATCGGGCAGGCGATGTCGGACGCCACGTCCGGATCGGCCCAGCCGCGCTTGGCGGCGCCCTCGTACTGCACCGGGCGGCTCGGGTCGTGGCGGCGCACCCAGCCGGCCGCCGCGTCGTGGTTGGCGCCGTAGTCGGACTCGTTGCCCAGCGACCAGATGATCACCGACGGGTGGTTCTTGTCGCGCAGCACCATCCGGGAGACGCGGTCCACGAACGCGCCCAGGTAGCGCGGGTCGTCGGCGATCTCGTGCGCGTGGTCGTGCGACTCGATGTCCGCCTCGTCGACGACGTAGAAGCCGAGTTCGTCCGCGAGGTCGTACAGGCCCGGGTCGTTCGGGTAGTGCGCGGTGCGGATCGCGTTGAAGCCGAACCGCTTGAGCAGCAGCAGATCCGCGCGCATGTCCTCGGAGGTCACCGTGCGGCCGGTCAGCGGGTGGAAGTCGTGCCGGTTGACGCCCCGGATGTACACGCGTTCCCCGTTGACCAGCAGGTCACGGCCGACGATCTCGACGTCGCGGAAGCCGACGCGGTGGCGGAAGGTGTCGGCGACCGTGCCGTCGGCGCGGTGCAGCCGGACGGTGAGGGTGTACAGCTCGGGCGTCTCCGCGTTCCAGGTGCGCACGTCCGGCACGACGGTCTCGATGCGGACCTCGCCGAGGAAGTCGGAGACCCGCTCGTCGTCGGCGTTGAGCCGGTCGAACTCCCGGTCCTGGGCGAGCGGTCGGCCGTCGAGGTCGCCGCTGACGTACCAGCCCTCGGGCAGCGCGCCGCCCGTGTCGCGGACCTGGCAGTCCACCCGGAGCCGGCCGTCGAAGCGGGCGCGCACCCCGACGTCGGCCAGGTGCAGCGGGTCGGTCGCGTACAGCAGCACCGAGCGGGTGATCCCGCCGTGCCACCAGTGGTCCTGGTCCTCGATGTGCGAGGCGTCCGACCACTTGACCACCGTCAGCCGCAGCACCGACCGCCCGCCGGGCCGCACCAGGTCCGTGAGGTCGAACTCGGCGGCCAGGTGGGAGTCCTTGGACAGGCCCACCGGACGGCCGTCCACGTGCACCAGGAGCACGCTCTCGGCGGCGCCGACCTGGAGCACGATCCGGCGCCCGGCCCACTCCGCGGGCACCTCGATCTCCCGCTCGTACACGCCGGTCGGGTTGGCGGCGGGGGAGTGCGGCGGGACGTCGGGGAACGGCATCCGGATGTTGAGGTACTGCGGCAGATCGCCGGTGCCCTGCACGGTCCACACCCCGGGCACGTGCGACGACGACCAGGCCTCGGCGAGCGGGGCGTCGGGGGTCGGCAGCAGCTGGAAGCGCCAGTCGCCGTCCAGGTCGAGGGCGCCGGAGCGCCGGTCGACGGCGTTCATGGGCAGCCGTCGCCAGGAGGTCAGCTCCGGTGCCTGCCACGGGCGGAGGGCGATGAGCGGGTCGGTCACTTGATGGCTCCCTTGGCCAGGTCGCCGATGATCTGTCGGGCGCCGAGCGCGAACACGATGAGCAGGGGGATCAGGGCGAGCAGGGCACCGGTCATGACGGTGCCGTAGTCGGTGGTGCCGTGCGTTCCGTTGAGCTGGGAGAGCGCGACCTGGAGGGTCACGTTGTCCGGGTTGGTGAGCGCGATCAGGGGCCAGGCGTAGTCGTTCCACTGGCCCATGAAGGTGAAGATGCCGAGGAAGGCCAGGCCCGGCCGGACCACCGGGAGGGCCACGTGCCAGAACTGGCGCAGGAAGTTCGCGCCGTCGATGCGGGACGCGTCGAGCAGCTCGTCGGGGATGGCGCCGGTCATGTACTGGCGCATCCAGAAGATGCCGAACGCGTTCGCCGCCGCCGGCACGATCAGCGAGGTCATCGACCCGATCCAGCCGAGCTTCGCCATGATGACGAACTGCGGGATCGCGGCGAGCTGCGCCGGCACCATGAAGATCAGCATGAGCGCGCCGAACAGCAGCTTCTTGCCGGGGAAGTCGAACTTGGCGAACACGAACGCCGCCAGCGAGTCGAAGAGCAGCACCAGGAAGGTGACGCTGGTCGCGACGAGCAGCGAGTTCCCCATCGACCCGAAGAAGTCGACGGCCTTGAACAGGCTGCGCAGGTTCTCCAGGAAGTGCGTGCCGGGCAGCAGGTTCGGCGGGTACGAGAAGATCTCCGACGACGCGTGCGTCGACATGATCACGGCCCAGTAGAACGGGAAGGCCGACAGGAGCAGCCCGATGACCAGGACGGCGTGCAGGGCGATGGCCCGGCTACGGGTTCCCTTGATGGATGTCATGGTGTCCGGGCCTTTCTAGTCTTCGCCCCGGCGCTTGACCAGCCGCCAGTTGATGATCGAGAAGAGGACGACGACGAGGAAGACGCCCCACGCCACGGCGGCGCCGTAGCCGAAGTCGTTGTTGTCGAAGGTCTGCTGGAAGAAGTAGAGGACCATCGTCTGGCCCGCGTGTCCCGGACCGCCCGCGAACGTCGAGTCGTTGGAGGTCGTCTGGAGCAGCACCTGCGGCTCGGAGAAGCTCTGGAGTCCGGTGACCGTGGAGACCACGAGCACGAACAGCAGCACCGGACGCATCATCGGCAGGGTGATCCGGAAGAACGTCTGCACCGGTCCGGCGCCGTCCATCCGGGCCGCCTCGTACAGCTCGCTCGGGATGGTCTGGAGCCCGGCGAGGAAGATGATCGCGTTGTAGCCGGTCCACTGCCAGGTCATCAGCGTCGCGATGGCGATCTTGATGCCCCACGGGGTGTTCAGCCACGCCACCTGATCCAGGCCCACCGCCTGCAACAGGGCGTTCACCAGGCCGAAGTTGGTGGAGAAGACCGAGCCGAAGATGATCGCGATGGCGACCACCGAGGTGACGTTCGGCAGGAAGAAGGCGAACCGGTAGACGTTCTTGAAGCGGACCGCGGAGTTCAGCATCACGGCCGTGACCATCGCCAGGAAGATCATGGGGAAGGTGGCCAGCGCCCAGATGATGAGGGTGTTGCCGACCGCGTTCCAGAAGTCGGTGTCGCTCAGCAGGTACTGGTACTGCGAGAGCCCCGCCCACTCCATCTTCCCGAGCCCGTCCCAGCGGTGCAGCGAGACGTAGAACGAGAAGCCGACCGGGATCAGGCCGAAGCAGAGGAACAGCAGATAGAACGGGGAGATCGCGGCGTACAGATGCCAGTACTTGCGCACTCCGGTGCGGGGCTTTGCCGCAGCCGTGGCCTCGACGGCCGCCGGGGGCGTGTCCAGGGTGGTGGCCATCAGTAGCTCACCCCCAGGTGGGTGGCGATGCGCCGGCATTTGCTCATGGCGTCGTTCCATGCCTTCTTCGGGTCCTTGCCGAGGACGCCGACGTTCTTGATCTCGTCCTTGAGGGGCTGTCCGAGCGCCACGTCGAAGGGGCTGTTGTAGGCGACCGCGATCCGCTGCGCGGCCGGGCCGAAGATGTCCATCGTGTCCTGGCCGCCGAAGAACGGGTCGGGCGCGCGCAGCACCTTGAGGCCGTAGGAGGCCGGGGTGGAGGGGAAGAGGCCGGCGTCGACGAAGCCCTGCGCCTGGTTGGCCGGGTTCATCATCCAGGAGATGATCTCGAACGCCCGCTCGGGCTCCCGGCACGCCTTGGTGATCGACAGGAAGGAACCGCCGTTGTTGGACGGCCGCACCGGCATCTGCGCCACCCGCCAGCGCCCCTTGGTCTTCGGCACGCCGCTCTTGAGGTCGCTGGTCGCCCAGGAGGCGTTGAGCTGGCTGGGCAGCTTGCCCGCCTGCACCGCCGACAGCTGGTCGGGCGTCCCGGTCACCAGGTCCGAGACGATCCCGCGCCGCTTCGCCTCCACGGCCAGCGCCCAGGCGTCCCGCACATGCGCCTCTCCGCCGATGAAGTGCCGGTTCTTGTCGACGTAGCGCTTGCTGCCCTGCTGGACGACGTTCTCGAAGACGACGTTGACGTCCGAGAGGAGATACGTGCCCGGCAGGCGCCGCTTGAGCTTCTCGCCCGCCGCGAAGAACTTCTCCCAGGTGTTCAGCTCGGCGGACACGTCGTCGGGGTCGTGGGGCAGCCCCGCCTTCTGGAACACCGCGAACTGGTAGTAGTGCGCGACCGGGCCGCAGTCGATCGGGAAGCCGACCATCGTGCCGTCGTCGGCGATGCCCTGCTGCCACTTCCAGGACAGGTACTGGCTCTTGAGCTTGTCCGCGCCCAGCGTTCTGAGGTCCACGAACTGATCGGCGTTGGGCAGGTAGGACGCCATGTCCTCGCCCTTGAGGCCCGCGATGTCGGGGATGTGGGACTTGCCCGTCATCGTGGTCAGCAGCTTGGACCGGTAGTAGCCGCCGATCTTGATGGCCTGGAGATCGACCGAGCCGCCGTACCGGGCCTTGGCCTTCGTCACGACCGTGTCGCCGAGACCGCCGTCCCAGTACCACAGGACCATGTTCCGGCCGGTGGACCCGGTCGGAACGGCACAGCCGGTCGCCAGGCCGCCGAGCGTCACGCCGGCCGTACCGGCCAGGCCCGCGCGCAGCAGGCCTCTTCGTGAGAGCCGCACAGCTCCCACCGCCTTTCGGAATCTGTTCGGGGAGTTCGCAGGGGTGCGGGGGGATGGATCAGTACCGGGGTACGGGTGGGGTCACGGGGGCGGGCGGCGGGGGCGGGCCGACGTCCGCGGGGATGCGGTCGGCCAGGAAGCCGTAGGCCCGCTTGAGGTCGCGGTCGGTCAGCGAGCGCCACCACTGGTCGACGCCGTACCAGCCGGGCGCGGCCGAGGCCCCGCCGGGACGCTGGACGGAGAGCCCGGCCGCGAGGACCGCGAACCGCAGCCGTTCCTCCAGCGGCCAGCCCTCCAGCGAGGCGGCGACGAAACTGGCGCCGAAGACATCACCGGCCCCGGTGGCGTCCACGACGTCGACCTTCAGCGCGGGGACCTCGGCGTACTCGCCGGTCGTCTGGTCCACGGCGATCGCGCCCGCGCCGCCCCGGGTGATCACGGCCACCGGCACCAGTTCGGTGAGGGTGCCGAGCGCGGCGAGGGCGGTGTCGGCCCGGGTGTAGGCCATCGCCTCGGTCTCGTTGGGCAGGAAGGCGTGGCACAGGGCGAGCTGGTCGAGCAGATCGCGGGACCACCGCTGGGTGGGGTCCCAGCCGACGTCCGCGTAGATCAGGGTGCCGTTCGCGGCGGCCTCGGCGAGCCAGCCCCGCGGCTCGGCCTCCAGATGCACGAGGGCGGTGAGCGCGTCGGGCAGCTGGCCCATCAACTGGTCCTGCGAGAACGGCGGTTCCTGGCCGTGGGTGACCAGGGCCCGGTCGTCGCCGTAGGCGAGCGCCACGGTGACCGGGGTCGGCCAGTCCCGCGCGGTCAGGGACAGCGAGAGGTCGATGCCCTCCTGGGACTCCAGCATCCGGCGGCAGTGGTCGCCGTAGAAGTCGTCGCCGAAGACCGTGGCGAGGGAGGTGCGCAGGCCGAACCGGGAGGCGGCCACCGCGAGGTTGGCGATGCCGCCGGGGCCGCAGCCCATGCCGGAGGTCCAGATCTCCTCGCCGGGCGTCGGGGGCTTGGCCAGACCGGTGAGGACCAGGTCGTAGAAGAGCAGCCCGGTCAGCAGCACCTGGGGCCGGTCGTCGTCCACGCAACGTCCTCTCGTCAGAACTGTTCAAATTCGATGCACGGAATCGTGCGCCCTTGGGCGAGATTGGTCAATAGTCGATCAGAACCGAGCATGGAAATGATTGAAGATGACGAGTAGTGTTCACGCCGTGCTGGCAGAACGACGACATCAACTCATCCTGCGGGCCCTGCGCTCCGGAGGCCCCGCGGCCGTGACCGATCTCTCCGAACAGTTGGGTGTGAGCCCCGCCACGATCAGAAGAGACCTGGTCAAGCTGGAGGAGGACGGCCTGCTCACCCGCGTGCACGGGGGCGCCGTCGCGGAGGACGGCGACCAGCCGTTCGCCGAGGTCGCCGAGATGCGGGTGGCCGAGAAGGACGCCATAGCCGAGCATGCCGCCGCCCTGGTCCAGGACGGACAGTCGGTGCTGCTCGACATCGGCACCACCGCCTACCGGCTCGCCCGGCAGCTGCACGGCCGCCGGCTCACGGTGATCACCAGCAACCTGGTGGTCTACGAGGAGCTGGCCGACGACGAGGGCATCGAACTGGTGCTCCTCGGCGGCATGCTGCGGCGCGAGTACCGCTCGCTGGTCGGGTTCCTCACCGAGGACAACCTGCGCCAGCTGCACGCCGACTGGCTCTTCCTCGGGACCAGCGGGGTGCGCCCGGGCGGCGAGGTGATGGACACGACCGTCGTCGAGGTGCCGGTCAAGCGCGCCATGATCAAGGCGGGGGACAGGGTCGTTCTCCTCGCCGACCAGGCGAAGTTCCCGGGAACCGGGATGGCGAAGGTCTGTGGTCCGGAGGACCTGGACGTGGTGGTGACGAACGTGCCGGTCGACGCGGCGACCCGCTCCTCACTGGAGGAGGCGGGCGTCGAAGTGGCCGTCACAGGAAGGGTGAAGGCGTGAAGCTGACGATTCTAGGCGGCGGAGGATTCCGGGTACCGCTCGTGTACGGGGCGCTCCTGGGCGACCGCGGCGAGGGCAGGGTGACCCATGTGGTCCTCCACGACCTCGACGCCGGGCGCCTGTCCGCGGTGACCCGGGTGCTCGCCGAACAGGCCGCCGGGCTGCCCGACGCCCCCGAGGTGAGCGCCACCACCGATCTCGACGAGGCGCTGCGCGGAGCCGACTTCGTCTTCTCGGCGATCCGGGTCGGCGGACTTGAGGGCCGGGCCAACGACGAGCGGGTGGCCCTGGCCGAGGATGTCCTCGGCCAGGAGACGGTGGGCGCGGGCGGCATCGCCTACGGGCTGCGCACCGTGCCGGTCGCCGTCGACATCGCCCGCCGGGTGGCCAAGGTCGCGCCGGACGCGTGGGTCATCAACTTCACCAACCCGGCCGGTCTGGTCACCGAGGCCATGTCCCGCCACCTCGGCGACCGGGTCATCGGCATCTGTGACTCGCCGGTCGGCCTCGGCCGCCGGATCGCCCGGGTGCTCGGCGGCAATCCCAACGAGGCGTGGATCGACTACGTCGGTCTCAACCACCTCGGCTGGGTGCGCGGCCTGAAGATCGCGGGCCGGGACGAACTGCCCCGCCTGCTCGCCGACCCCGAACTGCTCGGCTCCTTCGAGGAGGGCAAGCTCTTCGGCGTCGACTGGCTCCAGTCGCTGGGCGCGATCCCCAACGAGTACCTGCACTACTACTACTTCAACCGCGAGACCGTCCGCGCCTACCAGCAGGCCGACAAGACCCGCGGCGCGTTCCTCCGTGACCAGCAGGCGCACTTCTACCAGGAGATGCGCGACCCCTCGGCCGCCGCCCTGGCCGCCTGGGACCGCACCCGCGCCGAGCGCGAGGCGACCTACATGGCGGAGAACCGGGAGAGCGCGGGCGCCGGTGAACGCGACGCCGACGACCTCTCCGGCGGCTACGAGAAGGTGGCCCTCGCCCTGATGCGGGCCATCGCCCGCGACGAGCGCACCACCCTCATCCTCAACGTCCGCAACCAAGGCACCCTCGCCGCCCTGGACCAGGACGCCGTCATCGAGGTCCCCTGCCTGGTCGACGCCAACGGCGCCCACCCGGTCACCGTGGCCCCGCTGCCCGACCACGCCACCGGCCTGGTCTGCGCGGTCAAGGGCGTCGAGCGCGAGGTGCTCGCCGCCGCCGAGTCGTCCTCCCGGACCAGCGCCGTCAAGGCCTTCGCGCTGCACCCGCTGGTCGACTCGGTCACCGTGGCCCGGCGTCTGGTGGACGGCTACACCGCCGTCCACCCCGGCCTCGACTACCTGAAGTAAGCTCCCGGCGAGGAGGAGGGAAAGCGCTTTCCCTCCCGGTGTGCCCTCCCGGTGTGCCGTCGGGGCGCACCGTCGGGGCGCGCCGTCCTCCTCCTCGCTCCTGCCGCCGATCTCTGCCTCGCCCTGTTCTTCCTGGAGACTTTCCATGCACGACGAACGCCGCCGGATCGAAGAGCGCGTAGAGCGCCTCCAGAACCAGCGCATCAAGCCCGCGATCTACGCCGCCACCGTCCCCTTCGAGGTGACGGCCTGGCAGGCACCCGGGGAGCCGGTCTCCTTCGACGAGGCCGCCGCCGCCCCCTACGAGCCCTTCGCGATGGGCACCCCCTGGGGCCCGCCGTGGGGGACCACCTGGTTCCGGATGCGCGGCGTGGTGCCCGCCGAGTTCGCCGGCCGACGCGTCGAGGCCGTCATCGACCTCGGCTTCGTCGGGGACTGGCCGGGCAACCAGGCCGAGGCCCTGGTCCACCTCACCGACGGCACCCCGCTCAAGGCCGTCAACCCGCTCAACCAGTACGTCAGGATCGCCGACCCGGCGACCGGCGGCGAGCAGATCGACTACCTCGTCGAGGCCGCCTCCAACCCGGACATCCTCGCGGACAACTTCTCGAAGACGACCCTGCTCGGCGACGTCCTCACCGCGGGCGACCAGCCGATCTACACCTTCAAGCGCGCCGACATCGCCGTCCTCGACGAGAACGTCTGGCACCTCGACCTCGACATCGAGGTGCTGCGCGAGCTGATGGTGGAGCTGGGCGAGCACGACCCGCGCCGGCACGAGATCGCGCACGCCCTCGACCGCGCGATGGACCTGCTCGACCTCGACGACATCGCCGGGTCCGCCGCCGCCGTCCGCGAGGCGCTCGCCCCCGTGCTGGCCAAGCCCGCGCACGCCAGCGCCCACGTCATCTCCGGCGTCGGCCACGCGCACATCGACTCCGCCTGGCTCTGGCCGATCCGCGAGACCAAGCGCAAGACGTCCCGCACCTTCTCCAACGCCACCTCGCTGGCCGAGGAGTACGACGAGTTCATCTTCGCCTGCTCGCAGGCCCAGCAGTACGAGTGGGTGCGCGACAACTACCCCAAGGTCTGGGCCCGCATCCAGGAGTCCGTGAAGAAGGGCCAGTGGGCGCCGGTCGGCGGCATGTGGGTGGAGGCCGACGGCAACCTCCCCGGCGGCGAGGCGGTCGCCCGCCAGTTCATCCACGGCAAGCGCTTCTTCATCGAGCACTTCGGCATCGAGACCAAGGGCGTCTGGCTGCCCGACTCCTTCGGCTACAACGCGGCCTACCCGCAGCTCGCCAAGCTGGCGGGCAACGACTGGTTCCTCACCCAGAAGATCTCCTGGAACCAGACCAACAAGTTCCCCCACCACACCTTCTGGTGGGAGGGCATCGACGGCACCCGCATCTTCACGCACTTCCCGCCCGTCGACACCTACAACGCCCGCTTCAGCGGCGCGGAGATGTCCCGCGCGGTCCGCAACTACCAGGAGAAGGGCGCCGCCACCCGCTCCCTCGCCCCCTTCGGCTGGGGCGACGGCGGCGGCGGCCCCACCCGCGAGATCATGGAACGCGCCCGCCGGCTCAAGGACCTGGAGGGCTCCCCGAAGGTCGAGGTCGAGCACCCCGACGCGTTCTTCGCCAAGGCCCGCGCCGAGTACGAGGACGCCCCCGTCTGGGTCGGCGAGCTGTACCTCGAACTGCACCGCGCCACCTACACCTCGCAGGCCCGCACCAAGCAGGGCAACCGGCGCAGCGAACACAAGCTGCGCGAGGCCGAGTTGTGGGCGACGACGGCCGCCCTGCACGCGCCCGGCTACAGCTACCCGCACGAGCACCTCGACCGGCTCTGGAAGACGGTCCTGCTGCACCAGTTCCACGACATCCTGCCGGGCTCCTCGATCGCCTGGGTGCACCGCGAGGCCGAGGCCGAATACGCCCGCGTCGCCGAGGAGTTGGAGGCGCTGACCGCCGAGGCCGTCGCGGCCCTGGGCGGCGGCGGGACCCGGGTGTTCAACACCAGCCCCTTCGACCGGGCCGAGGTGGTCCGCGGCCCCGGCGGCGACCCCGTCTACGTCGAGGTACCGGCGAACGGCAGCGCCCCGCTGGAGGACGCCCGGCCCGACGAGCCGGTGACGGTGACGGGCCGCGTCCTGGACAACGGCCTGGTGCGGGTCGAGGTCGCCGAGGACGGCACCCTCACCTCGGTGCGCGACCTGCGCGCCGGCCGCGAGGTCCTCGCCGGAACGGGCAACCTGCTGCGCCTGCACACCGACCTGCCCAACTACTGGGACGCCTGGGACGTCGACAAGCACTACAAGAACCGCTACACCGACCTCCTGGACGCCGACTCCGTCACCGTCGTCGACACCGACCCGCTGCTCGGCTCGATCAAGGTCACCCGCTCCTTCGGACAGGGCTCCACCCTCACGCAGACGATCACCGTCCGCGCGGGCAGCCCCCGTATCGACTTCGAGACCGACATCGACTGGCACGAGGCCGAGAAGTTCCTCAAGGCCGGGTTCCCCGTCGACATCCGCGCCCCGCACTCCTCCGCCGAGATCGCCTACGGCCACGTCCAGCGGGCCACCCACACCAACACCAGCTGGGAAGCGGCCCGGTTCGAGGTCTCCGGGCACCGCTGGGTGCACCTCGCCGAGCCCGGCTACGGCGTCGCCGTCATCAACGACTCGACGTACGGCCACGACGTCACCCGCACGGTCCGGGAGGACGGCGGCACCACCACCTCCGTCCACCTCAGCCTGGTCCGCGCCCCACGCATCCCGGACCCCGGCGCCGACCAGGGCCGCCACCGCTTCACCTACTCCCTGCTGCCGGGCGCCGGCATCGAGGACGCGGTCGCCGAGGGGTACGCCCTCAACCTGCCGCTGCGCGTGGCCGACGCGGCGGGCGCACCCCAGCCGGTCGTCTCCGTGGACGGCGAGGGCGTCACCGTCGAGGCGGTCAAGCTCGCCGACGACGCGTCCGGCGATGTCGTCGTCCGCCTCTACGAGTCGGGCGGCGGCCGGGCCCGGGGCGTGCTGCGCACCGGCTTCCCGCTGGCCGGCGCCGAGATCACCGACCTCCTCGAACGGCCCCTGGAACCCGCCGAGTTCGACGCGCGCACCGGCGTCCCGGTGGAGCTGCGGCCGTTCCAGGTGCTGACCCTGCGCCTGCGGCGCGGCGCGGGGAGCTGACCCCTTGCCCATGCAACCGTGGTTCACCGACGCCAAGTTGGGGATCTTCGTCCACTGGGGCATCTACGCCGTCGACGGCGTCCCGGAGTCCTGGTCGTTCTACGACGGCGTCGTACCGCACGACCGGTACATGTCCCAGCTGGACCGGTTCACCGGGGCCCGCTACGACCCGCGCGCCTGGGCGGACCTGTTCGCCCGGGCGGGCGCCCGCTACGCCGTCCTGACCTCACGGCACCATGACGGCGTGGCCCTGTGGGACACCGCGTACGGTGACCTGAACCTCGGCCACGACTATCTGGCCGGGTACGCCCAGGCGTTGCGCGAGAAGGACCTCAAGGTCGGCTTCTACTACTCGCACTCCGACTGGAACCACCCTGACTACGCCACCACCCGCAAGCCGGGACGCCCGCCGGAGCTGGCGGACAACCCCTACTCGGAGTGCGCGGCCGAGGACGAGGACCTGGTGGCGTGGGGCCGGTTCCTGGCCTACCGGGACGGCCAGCTACGGGAGTTGGCGTCCCGCTACCGGCCGGACCTGATGTGGTTCGACGGCGAGTGGGACCGCAGCGAGGAGCAGTGGCGGATTCCCGAACTCGCCGCGCTGATCCGCTCGTTCGTGCCGGACGTCGTCTTCAACGCGCGGATGCTCAGCGAGGGCGACTACGCGACGCCCGAGCAGGGCGCCCCCATCGTGGCGCCGGACGGCCCGTGGGAGCTGTGCCTGACGATCAACGACTCGTGGGGCTACCAGCACGACGACGACCGTCACAAGTCGCTCGCCCAGCTGATCCGCTACTTCACCGAGACCATCGGCGGGGGCGGCAATCTGCTGCTCGACGTCGGCCCGATGGAGGACGGCACCATCCCGCAGCCGCAGGTCGAGCGCCTTGAGGGGCTGGGGGAGTGGATTCGCCGGCACGAGGCGGCGGTGTACGGGACGGGCCGGGGCCTGCCCGCCGGGCACCACTACGGGCCGAGCACCCTCTCGGCCGACCGGCGCACGCTCTATCTGACGCTCTTCGACGCCCCGCGCGCCGAGATCGGCGTCCGGGGACTTGCCGCCCCGGTCCGCCGGGTGAGCGTCCTGGGCACCGGCACCGAACTCGCTCACCGGGTCGTCGGCGGACTGCACGACGCCGTCGGCGTCCTGTGGATCGACCCGCCGGCCGCCGCCGACCTCGACCCGTACGCCACCGTCCTCGCCGTCGAACTGGACGGCGAGCTGGAGCTGTACCGGGGGTCCGGCAGATTCTGACGGTACGTCAACTACCGTCTGTGGATTGCACAGTGGGGCCCTTCCGCAAGCCGGAGGGCCCCACTGCCGTGCCGTGCCGGTTCAGCCGGTGAAGCCGGCCGTGATCGAGGTGAACTGCCAGGTGTTCTGACTGATGCCGGAGCAGTTGCTCACCACACCCCCGCCCGGGCAGGGCCGGTCCCGGTTGACGGCCCAGAAGGAAAGCCTCGCCAGGTGGTGGCTGTTGGCCCAGTCCCGGATCGACGTCCACTGCGCCGGGGTGGTGTTCTCCTGCTGGTCGGAGAGGCCGTTCATGCCGGAGATGCCGATGTGCGCGTAGGCGGTCGCGTCGTCCCACCCGAACGTCGACTTCAGCTTGGCCTTGAGGCCCTCCGTCGCGCTCACGGTGCTGGCGTACATGTCGGCGCCGCCGCCGAAGTCGAACGGCATGATCGTGAAGACGTCGATGTTCGCGCCGAGCGACTGCGCCTGCTCGATCAGCCGGTTGCCGTAGGAGGTCGGACCGGTCGTCGTGGTGCCGAACGTGACGATCGTCCTCAGACCGGGGTTGTTGGCCTTGACGGTCTTCAGGGCGGTGAGGATCTTCGCCTGCACGGCCTCGTTCTCGAACTCGTCGGTGTTCTCGATGTCCATGTCGATCGCCTTCAGGCCGTAGGCGTCGATCACCTTCTGCAAGGCCCCGGCCAGCGCGCTCGCCGAGGAGCAGGTGGCGCCGAGCTTGCTGCCCTGCCAGCCGCCGAACGACGGGACGATGTCGCCCCCGGCGGCCCGGATCTGGTTGATGGCGGTCTGGTCGACGCCGCCGGTCAGCGGGCGGTTGCCGTCCCAGGCCGGGGTGCAGCCGCCGGAGTCCAGCACGAACGCCATCGTGAACCACGTGACGCCGGTCGCGTTCATCACCGTCGTCGGGTCCGGCGGGTCGCCCCAGCCCTCGAACAGGTAGGGGGCGGCCTGTGTGAAGCCCGGGTCGGTGCCGTTGCCCGCGTCCGTCGTGACGCTCACGGAGGCGGAGGCGCCGGAGGTGTTGCCCGCCGCGTCCCGCGCCCTGACGGTGAACGTGTAGGCGGTGCCGGGCGAGAGGCCGCCGACGGTGGCGCTGGTGCCGGAGACGCTGAGGAGGTGACCGGCGCCGCCGGAGATGTCGTAGGCGGTGACGCCGACGTCGTCCGTCGCCGCGTTCCACTTCAGGGAGACGCTGGAGGAGGTCCTGCCGGTCGAGGTGAGGCCGGTCGGCACGGTCGGCGCCTGCGTGTCACCGCCCCCGCCGCCGGGGCCGTCCAGGGTGATGTCGTCGGCGTAGTAGGTGCCCTGCGCGTACCAGCCGTGCACGGAGACGCGCGCGCTGGTCTGGGTGGCGCCGGTGGTGAAGTCGACGTTCAACTGGGCATACGTGGAAGGCGAGTTGGTCCAGGTGGAGGGGCCGCCGTCGACGCCGAGGTAGACGTAGGAGCCGCGCACCCAGCCGCTGAGGTGGTAGGTGGTGTTCGGCTGGACGGCGACGGTCTGGGCGCACTGTGCCGTGTCGCTCGAACTGGCCGCCCCCGCAAGGGCCTTGGAGCCGCCGTGCGCGGGGGAGGAGACGATCGAGCCGAGGTTGCCGGAGCAGCTCCATGGGGAGAGACCGCCGGACTCGAAGCCGGGGTTGGTGAGGACGTTGGCCGCCTGAGCGGTGCCGGGCAGGGCGACGGCACCGCCGAGCGCGAGAGCGACGGTGCCCAGCAGGGCGAGGAGGCGGTGTCGGTACCGCCGAAGGGGGTTGCGCACGCGATCTCCCTGAAGGAATGGGGGTGTCCGGGAGTGCACGAAGGGTGCGGGGCGTACCGGGGCACGGGTGCGGGTGGTGCGGCGAGGTACGCGGATGCGGTGCGGTGGGGCGGGGTGCGGTGGGGCGGGGTGCGCAACCAAAAATGGTATGGACCAATCTCGCTGTCAAGGTACTTGACGGAGATTGGTCCATACCGGTGGGGCAGGGTGGGCCGAATCGGCCGGGCAGGTCCTAGAGGCGCAGCGCCTGGGCGGTCGCGTCCAGAGGCTGTTCGACGGGCGCGGCCTGGACGGGCGGGCGCATCGGCTCGGGCTCGGGCTCCTCGACGCGCTGCTGCTGCGGCAGGGTCACCGGGCGCAGCGGACGCGGGCCCGACACCACGCTGTAGTCCTGGCCGAGGAACGGCGGCGCCATCTCGCCCGGGTCCTCACCCAGCGCCAACTGCACAGCCGCCCAAGGGGCGTTGACGCCGCACAGCGACAGCTGGTGCAGCCCGCCGGCCGGCCGGGTGTTGACGTCCATCAGAACCGGCTGGTCGCCGAACATACGGAACTGGATGTTGGACAGGTAGTGCAGCCCGAAGCCCTCGGCGATCCGCCGGGCCGGATCGAGCCACTGCTCGTGCAGCGTGAACCCGCGCCGCCGGCCGTTCTTGGTGCGGCCCACGGCCAGCCTGATCCGGTTGTCGGGGCCGGTGAGGCAGTCCACCGAGACCTCCGGCTCCGCCAGGCGCGGCATGACCAACCAGTCGACGGGCTCGGCCGCCCGCTCCAGCGCGCCCACGACCAGGTCGAGCGGCACATAGGGGCTCGGGAAGCCGCCCAGCTGCGCCATCGAGAAGGGGGACCGGGTGATCACCCGGAAGCCGACCCCGCCCGCGCCGGACGCCGGCTTGAAGCACGCCTTGTGGCCGTCGGCCTCCAACGCCTCGACGGCGGCGACCAGTTCGGCCGCCGTCCGCACCCGCCACCACGGCGGCACCGGCACGCCGATCGCCTGGACCGCCTCGTACGCGATGACCTTGTCGTGGAAGACGGCCACGGCCTCCGGCGGCGGCGCCAGCAGCGCGGTCCCGATCGCCTCGAACTCCGCGCGGTGCGCCACGACCGCCGACTGGTGCAGCCGGGGCACGAACACGTCGATGGAGCGCCGCGCGCACTGGTCGAGCGCGAACTCGACGTACCCGGCGGGCGACAGCCCCTCCGGCTCCAGCTCCGCGGTGTCGGCGGCGGCCAGGACGGGAGAGTCCGCGTCCCCGTGCGTGGCGTGGATCTCGACCGCGCGATCGCTGGGATTTCGCCGCAGCTGATCCATGAAGAACACGTTCTCCGCGTACGTGCGGTTGAGCCAGACGCGTACGCGAGAGACCATGCAGGGCCACCTTTCGGGTTCGCGGGCAGGGCGAAGCAGCCCGTGCCCGGGCAAGAAGTAGGGAGGGTCGCCAAACAGGCCCGTGCGAGGGGACGTTGTGGCGGTGGTGTTGGGGCGATCATACGGCCTCGGCGAGGGGCCCCGTGCAACGCCCGTGTTACGGATTTCCCGACCACGCCGGGCCGCCCCCACGACCCCGCCCGGCCCGCCCCGCCCCCGTGCGGCGGCGCCTGCCGCACGTCCGGGCCGGCCTTGTCCGGGAGGCCCGCCATGTGTTCTCTTGGTCAACATCGAGAACGCGCGCGGGCGCGGGGTGATACGGGAGGTGGCGCAGGGTGACGTCGACGGCCGAGGGCGCCGGACAGCTGCTGGCCATCAGCGACCTGCACATCGGCTACGCCGAGAACCGCGCGCTGGTCGAGGCGATGCGGCCCGGCTCCGACGACGACTGGCTGCTCGTCGCCGGTGACGTCTCCGAGACCACGGAGGACATCCGCTGGGCGCTGAAGACCCTCGCCGGGCGCTTCCGGCAGGTCGTGTGGGCACCCGGCAACCACGAGCTGTGGACCCACCCCAAGGACCCGGTCACGCTGCGCGGCGTCGCCCGCTACGAGCACCTCGTCGGCCTCTGCCGGGAACTGGGCGTCCTCACCCCCGAGGACCCCTACCCGATCTGGAACGGCCCCGGCGGCCCCGTCGTCGTCGCGCCGCTGTTCCTGCTCTACGACTACTCCTTCCTGCCCGAAGGCAGCGCCACCAAGGACCAGGGCCTGGAGTACGCGCACGGCACCGGCGTCGTCTGCAACGACGAGTTCCTGCTGCACCCCGACCCCTACTCGAGCCGTGAGGCCTGGTGCCGGGCCCGGGTCGCGGAGACCGAGCGCCGACTCGCCGCGCTCCCCGCCGACCTGCCGACGGTCCTCGTCAACCACTATCCGCTGGACCGGCACCCCACCGAGGTCCTGTGGTACCCCGAGTTCGCCATGTGGTGCGGCACCGAACTGACCGCCGACTGGCACCGCAGGTTCCGCGTCGAGGCGATGGTCTACGGCCATCTGCACATCCCGCGGACCACCGTCCACGAGGGCGTCCGCTTCGAAGAGGTGTCCGTCGGATACCCCCGTGAGTGGCGCAAGCGGTCCGGGCCCCCCGGAGTGCCGCGCCGGATTCTGCCGAAGGAGGTCGGGGACGCGTGATCGAGGAGCTGCTGCCGGACGAGGTGGTGGCCGTGGAGGTGCACGGCGACGACGGCACCGAGCCCGCGCCGCTGTACCCCGAGGAGGCCGAGCTGATCGCACGGGCGGTGCCCAAACGACGCCGTGAGTTCGCCCTCGCCCGCGCCTGCGCCCGCCGCGCCATGGAGAAACTCGGCGTGCCCCCGCACCCCGTGCTGCCCGGCGAACGCGGCGCCCCCGGCTGGCCGCCGGGCCTTTCCGGTTCCATGACCCACTGCGACGGCTACTGCGCCGCCGCGCTGGTGCGCACCGCCGACCTCGCCTCCCTCGGCATCGACGCCGAACCCCACGGGCCGCTCCCGGACGGCGTCCTGGACTCGGTGGCCCTGCCGTCCGAGGCGGCCAGGCTGCGGCGGCTGGCCGAGCACCTGCCCGACCTGCACGCCGACCGGCTGCTGTTCAGCGCCAAGGAGTCCGTCTACAAGGCGTGGTTCCCGCTGACCCGGCGGTGGCTGGACTTCTCCGAGGCCGACATCGACCTCGTCACCGACCCCGGCGAGCCCACCCGGGGCGGCTTCCGCGCCGAACTCCTCGTCCCCGGCCCGGTGGTCGACGGCCACACCCTCACCCACTTCGACGGCCGCTGGACCGTCCACCAGGGCATCGTCGCAACGGCAGTCTCCGTCCCCCACCCCTAGACCGGACCGCACACCAGGAGAGCGCGGGCAGCCCGACTCGGCAGACGTGGCGAGGGTCCCCGGCCCTGCCTAGGGCCGGGGCGGCCGCGCCCCGCGCCCCGGTCGTCGGCCCAACGGGGGCCACGGACCCGGCGGCAGGCCGTCCCCGGTGGCAGGCGGGGTCGGGTGTGGGCCGGGTTCTGTCAGGGGGACGTGTGCCAGGTGGTCAGGAGTGTGAAGAACTTCTCCTCATGGCCCGTCAGGCCCGCTTCCGCCAGGGCCTGTTCCGCCTCGGCGAGGACGGCCGGCGGGACCAGCGGCGGGCGGCCGGGGTCCGACGGGGCGTCGAAGGCGGCTCTCACGGTGTGCAGCAGCCGCAGATAGGCCTGGACGGCGGCGCGCTCGCGGTCGGTCAGTACGGCGGTGTGCATCGATCGGCTCTCCCCGTCGTCGGCGTCGTCTCTCACCCGCCCCGCCTCCGGGAGCGCGGGCGCACCTCCAGCTTGCCGTCCGGCACTGACAATCGGTCCCGACCGCACCCGGGTTCGCCCGCTTAGCGGAGGCGAAACCTGGCCGAAATCCCCCGGAGGAAAGCCCCCCTACGCTGGGAAGAGGGCCAGGCGGCCGCGCCCTCGCACGATCCGGAACGGCCCTGAACGGGTCCGCGACGACATGGACCCGGCGGCCCCGGAACGCGAGGCGAGCACATGGTCGACGTCCCGAACGGGCGCCCGGTGCCTGACACCACCCCGGTGTCTGACACCACCCCGGTGCTGCGCCACCGCACGGTGCACGGCTACCGGCGTGCCTACCGGATGGCCGGCACGGGCCCCGCCCTGGTGCTCATCCACGGCATCGGCGACTCCTCCGCCACCTGGGCCGACCTCATCCCCCGCCTCGCCCGCACCCACACCGTGATCGCCCCCGACCTGCTCGGCCACGGCGCCTCCGACAAACCCCGCGCCGACTACTCGGTGGCCGCCTACGCCAACGGCGTGCGCGATCTGCTCACCGCCCTCGGCATCGAGTCCGCCACCCTGGTGGGCCACTCGCTGGGCGGCGGCGTGGCCATGCAGTTCGCCTACCAGTTCCCGGAACGCACCGAACGGCTCATCCTGGTCAGCGCGGGCGGCGTCGGCCGCGAGGTGACGCCGGTGCTGCGGCTGGTGTCGTTGCCCGGCGCCCCGTTGATGCTGTCGGCGCTGCGGGTGCCCGGCATGCGGCTCCATGTCGGCCTGGCCGTACGGCTGATGAGGCTCCTGGACACCGACCTCGGGCAGGACGCCACCGAACTCCTCACCCTCGTCGACGCGTTGCCCGACGAGACCTCGCGCAACGCCTTCGTGCGCACCCTGCGTGCGGTCGTCGACTGGCGCGGACAGGTCGTGACGATGCTCGACCGCTGCTATCTCACCCAGGGCATGCCGACCCTGCTGGTGTGGGGCGAGCGGGACAGCGTGGTGCCGGTGCGGCACGCCCACCGGGCGCACGAGGCGATGCCGGGCAGCCGACTGGAGATCTTCGAGGGCGCCGGGCACTTCCCGTTCCACGCCGACCCGGACCGATTCGTGTCCCTGGTCGAGGAGTTCACCGCCGTCACGCCGACCGCCGACTGGAGCCGCGAGCACTGGCGCGAGCTGCTGCGGGCAGGGCGCCCTGACGCCGACGCCCACGACACCGTGGGGGAGCGGGAGTTGAGGAGGGCCGGCGAACGCAGCGCGACCTGAGAGGGCCGCCGTTCGGCTCAGCCCTGGGGGCCCAGATAGCCCAGGGACGCCTCGATGCGTCCCGCGAGATGGTCGCGCTGCACCGGACCGCGCAGCGACGAACCGGCCAGTCTGCTACGACACTTGCTGGCCAGCAGCAGTCCGAACGTCTCGGCCTCCTGCTCGTCGATCAGATGGAAACGACTGCGGGCGGCGACCCGTCGGACCGTGTCCCGTAAGGCCGCCTCGTCGCCGTCGTCGGTCAGTAACCGGGCGGCGACCTTCGCGCCCGCGATGTCGTCACCGCAGTGCCCGGCGCTCATGTGCCACAGCTCGTGGCCGAGGATCACCAACTGGTGGTCGGGCGCGGTGCGTTCCTCGATCACCACGAGGTCGCGGTCGGACATGTCGAGCCACAGTCCGCTCGCCGTGCCCGGCGGGAACGGCGACATCCGGTACTGCACCGGACGGCCGCGCCGCTTGCTCATCGCCGCGCACAGCGCGCCGTACAGGTCCGCCGGGGGCGCGGGCGCCGGGAGGTTCAGCTCCGCGACCAGCTCGCCGCACAGCCGACGCATGTCCTTGCCGATGCCCACAGTTTTCCCCCGCATCACGACTCGGGCCGCTTGACGCTCTCCAGGAGCATGTCCAGCCACTCGGCGACCTTGTCGCGGTGCTGGTCGGTGGGGAGTTGCGCGGCACGCCAGGCGATGCCACGCACCCCGTGGTCCTGGAGCAGCCGCTCCAGCGGGTCGTCGAGGGCCGCCGCGGCCTCCCGCTCGGCGAGCTTCTGGAGCAGCTCCTGCTCGGTGGCCTGGAGCGCCCCGGAGAGCGCCTCCGGGTCCTCGGCTGTCAGGAACCCCGCGTGCACCCGGAAGAAGCGCTGGAGGGCGTCACAGTGCTCCATGGTGGGGCGCCGGTCGCCGTTGATGAGCGCCCCGGCCTGCTGCCGGGACATGCCCGCGCCGTCGGCTATCTCCTGCTGGGTGTACTTGCGCCCGTTGGGCTTCAGCCGCGTCCGGCGCAGCAGGCCGAGCCGTTGCAGGAACCGGGCCTGGACGTCCCGTTCGCCCGCGGGGCGGCCGCTGAGCAGGTCCCTGACGACCGCCTCGGGGACGCCGGAGGCGCGGGACAGCCGCCCGGAGTGGAAGACCTCCGCGGGCGGCACGCCGAGCCGGTCGACGAGCGCGGAGACGCGAGTGACGACGGCCGGCAGGGCCGCGCTCGCCGTGGTGCCCGGAGCCTCGATGCCATCCGTCACCGAAAGATCTCCTACTTTTCTCACAGGCCTCTCACAAGCCTTCGCGGTGAACCTGACGGAGACTACCTGTTGGTTCGAACTCACATCCAGGTCTCGCCACGATTGTGACCAATTTCAGCCGTCAACCAGCTGGGAATGCCACGATAGTTGACACAACAAGAGTCAGGGCAGGAGGATCAAGGCGCCGCGAGAAGGCCGCAGAGGCAAGAGGGGTGACCTCCCGATGGCGTACCAGGCAGGCAGTCAGCAGCGGGCACCGCGGCCCGTTCCCGAGAGTCTTGAGGCCCAGGCGTACTTGCAGGACTACGCGACGTTGATGGAGGCGGTTCACTTCCCGTCGGTCGTGCTCGACCACCGGTGGGACGTGGTGCTGTCCAACTCGGCCTTCGCGTCCCTGTTCCGCGAGGTGGGGCCGCATCCGACCGCGATGCCAGGCGACAACCTGCTGCGCTTCGTGCTGTTCCACCCGGACGCGGACACCGTCCTCGGGCAGCACGAGTCGAGCTGGTTCCTGCCGACGCTCGCGCAGTTCGCCGCGGCCGCGGAACGGCACGCCCAGGACCATGTCCTCCAGGCGGTCCGCCGGGACATCGCCCAGGACCCCATCATGGAGGCCGCCTACCGGCAGGGCCTGCCGCACTGGATCAGCTCGGTCGGTGAGCGGGCGGTCGCCCACGACGGCGCCGTGCGGCCCGTGCTGCACCCCGATCCGCGCTGGGGCGCCACCGAGTGCCGCGTGGTGGACGAAACCCCGCGCACGCTAGGCGAGTTGGGGTACACGCGGCTGACGCTGGTGCTGCGCGAGTCCCGGCGTCCCCGGACCAGGAACCGGCCCGTGCGGCGGCACGGCGCCAGCCATCTGCGGGTGGTCTCCGCCCCCGAGTCCTGACGGGCACCGTCGGCGTTCAGGTCGTCGACGGCGCCTGGTCAGTATCCCTTCCGAGGCCGGCCGCGCCGCGTCTCGCCGCCTGGATCTGCTCGTACACCTGGGTGCGCAGCTCCGCGAAGCGCGGGGCGGCCCGGGTGCCCACCTGGTCGCGGGCGTCCGGCAGGTCCACGGTCAGCTCCTCCCGCACCACGGTCGGTGACGCCGACAGGACGACGACCCGCTGGCCGAGGTAGACGGCCTCGTCGATGTCGTGCGTGACGAACAGCACCGTCATCCCGCGCTCCCGCCACAACCCCCGCACCAGGTCCTCCAGTTCGGCCCGGGTCTGCGCGTCGACCGCCGCGAACGGCTCGTCCATCAGCAGCACCCGGGGCTCGTAGGCCAGCGCCCGCGCGATCGCCACCCGCTGCTGCATGCCCCCGGACAGCTGCCACGGGTACGCCCCGGCCGCGTCCGTGAGCCCGACGGACGCGAGCGCGTCGGCCACCAGATCCCTACGTCGACGCCTGCCCATGTCCTTGTGCCGCAACGGCAGTTCGACGTTCTCGGCGACCCGCAGCCACGGGAACAGACTGCGCCCGTACTCCTGGAGGACCAGCGCGGTCCCCGGCGTCGGACCGGTCACCCTCCGTCCGTCCAGGCGGACGTCACCGCCGGTCGGGGTGAGCAGCCCGGCGAGACACTTCAGCAGGGTCGTCTTGCCGCAGCCCGACGGGCCGACCAGGCAGACCAGTTCACCGGCCGCGACCGAGAAGGTGAGGCCGCCCAGCGCCGCCACCCGCCGCCCCGACCCCGCGTAGACCTTGTGCAGATCGTGTACGTCAAGCATGGAATCCGCCCTTCCCCGAGCGTCGTTCACGGCCGCCGGGTGGCCGCGCGCAGGCCGTGGTACCAGCCGAGCACCCGGCGTTCGACCATCCGGAACAGGACGGACAGCGCGAGACCGAGCAGCCCCAGGACGAGGATGCCGGTCCACATCTGCGGTATCGCGAAGCCCCGTTGGAACTGCACGACGGTGAACCCGATGCCGTCGCTCGCCGCGAACATCTCGCTGATGACCATCAGGATGATCCCGACCGGCAGCGCCTGCCGCAGCCCCGCGACGATCTGCGGACTCGCCGCCCGCAGCACCAGATGCCGCAGCCGCGCCGGTCCCGTCACCCCGTACGAACGGGCGGTCTCCAGCAGCACCGGATCGATACCGCGCACCCCCTCCACGGTGTTGAGCAGCACCGGCCACACGCACCCGGCGGCGATCACCGTGACCTTCATCGCGTCGCCGATCCCCGCGAACAGCATGATGACCGGGACCAGCACCGGTGGCGGCACCGCCCGCAGGAATTCGAGGACCGGCTCGCACACCGCCCGCACCCGCCGGTACCGCCCCACGACCGTGCCCACCGCCACCCCGGCCACCGCCGCCAGCGCGTACCCCGCGAGCAGCCGCAGCAGGCTCGGGACGACGTCGGTGCGCAGCCGCTCGCCGGTCCACACCTCGACAAACGCCCGCAGGATCGTCCGCAACGGCGGCCGGAACGGGTCGGTGCTCCCGGCCGACGCCAGCCACCACACCGTGACCAGCGCCAACGGCAGCGCGCCGGCCAGCACCACCCGCCGCGCCACGCGCCGCACCGCCCGCCTCACGCGGGCACCTCCGCACGCACCGACGGATGCCAGGCCAGCGCCCGCCGCTCCACCGCCCGCGCCCCGACGTTGACGACCAGCCCCAGCAGCCCCGTGACCACGATGAGCGCGTACATCTCCGGCACCGCCTGCGACGCCTGCGCCACCGCGATCCGCTGCCCCAACCCCGGTGCCCCGATGACGAGTTCGGCGGTGACGGCGAGGATCAGCGCCACCGACGCGGCCAGCCGGACGCCGGTCATCACGTACGGCAGCGCGGTCGGCCAGAGCAGATGCCGTACCCGCGCCCAGGTGGAGAGCCGGTAGGCGCGGGCCGTCTCCTCGGCCACCGGGTCGACGTCCTGGACGCCGTGCAGGGTCTGGAGGAGGACCTGCCAGAAGGCGGCGTAGACCACCAGCAGCAGCACGGAGGGGAGTGCGGTGCCGTAGAGCAGCACGGCGAGGGGGATCAGCGCGACCGACGGGATCGGGCGCAGGAACTCGATCGTCGACGCCGTCACCTCGCGCAGACACGGGACGACGCCCAGGAGCACGCCGGCACAGACCCCGGCGGCCACCGCGAGGGCCAGGCCGAGCGCCCACCCGGTGAGGGTGTCGCCCAGCGCCGACCAGAAGGCGGGGTCGGTGAGTTCGGCGCCGAGGGCGGCGGCGATGCGGCTGGTCGGCGGGGCATAGGCCTCCTCGACCAGGCCGAGCCGGGGCACCGCCTCGCCGAGCGCGAGGAAGGCGGCGAGCCCGGCCGCGCCGAGCAGCGTGTTCCCGCCCCTCACGGGAGCAGCTTGTCGAGATCCGGGGACGTCGTGAACAGGCCGTCCCGCACGCTGAGTCGGGCGAGTGCCTCGATCGAGGCCCGGTTCGCGTGAGCCGGCCACTTCGGCAGCGTCACCCGGTCGAGGACGGCTGCCGGGACCTTGGTGTAGGTGCCGATGATCTGGCGGACCTCGGCCGGGTGGGCGTCGGCGTAGGCGAGGGACTCGGCGGTGGCCGCCTGGAACTCCCTGACGATGTCCGGGTGTTGGGCCGCGTACCGCTCCGACGTGAAGTACATCGCGACGGTCAGCTTCGGGGCCACGTCGACCAGCGGGTCGGCGATCTCCACGCCGCCCTGGGCCTTGATGGTGGACAGCGCCGGTTCGACGACCTGGGCCGCGTCGATCTGCCCCTGGCCGAGCGCGGCCGGCATCTGGTCGAAGGCCAGCTCCACGAAGCGCACCCGGTCCGGATCGCCGCCGTCCTTGCGGACCGACTCGCGGACCGCCGTCTCGTTGATGTTCTTCAGCGCGTTGACGGCGACCTTGCGGCCCTCCAGCTCCTTGGGCGAGGTGAGGGCGCTGCCCTTCTTCACCAGGAGCCCGCTGAAATCCTTGCCCGGCACGCCGGTTGACGCGATGCCATGGGCGACGGCCCGTACCGGGACACCCCGGGAGCGGGCGACCAGCAGCGAGGTGACATTGCTGAAGCCGAACGGGAACTGACCGCTCGTCACCCCCGGCACGATCGCCGCGCCGCCCTGCGCGAGCATCATCGACAGCTTCAGGCCGCGCGCCTCGAAGAAGCCCTTGTGCTGGCCGAGGTAGAGCGGCGCGACGTCGACGATGGGGATGACGCCCACCTTGACGGTGGTGAGGCCGGAGGACGCGTCGCCGGACCCCTCCGAGGAGCCGCAGGCCGACGCGGCGAACAGGAGGACACCGGCGGCGAGAGCGGCGAGCGGACGGCGCAAAGGGTCCCCCTGGGCAGCGGGCGGTGCGGCGGAGTTCCGGCAGGTCGTGCGCAAGCCGCAGGGTAGTGCGCGGAGTCGGCCGACGGGAAGAAGGCCGCCGCCCCGGCCCGGGCCCGCTGCCCGACGCCCGCCGGGGCCGCCCGCCCGGTCACAGGTCCAGCACCAGCCGCCCTCCCCGGCAGCGGGAGACACAGATCATCATCGTCTCGCCGCTCGCCCGTTCCTCGTCCGTGAGCACCGAGTCACGGTGGTCGGGCTCGCCGTCCAGGACGTCGGTCTCGCAGGTGCCGCAGGTCCCCTCGGTGCAGGAGAACAGCACCTCGACCCCGGCGGCCCGCACCGCGTCGAGCACCGACACCTCCGGCGCGACCGCGACCGAACGGCCACTGCGCGCCAACTCCACCTCGAACGCGCCGTTCTCACCGCCCGGCCGGTCCTTCGGCCGGAACCGTTCCACGCGCAGCCGCCCCTGCGGGCACCGCTCCTCGACGGCGTCCAGCAGCGGCCCGGGACCGCAGCAGTAGACGAGCGCGCCGGCCGGCAGGTCGTCCAGGGCCGAGGCGAGGTCGAGGAGCCCGCACTCGTCCTGCGGCGCCACGGTCACCCGCTCCCCGTAGCGCCCCAACTCCCCTGTGAACGCCATCGATCGGCGTGTCCGCCCGCCGTACAGCAGCGTCCACGCGGCGCCCGACGCCTGCGCCGCCGCGAGCATCGGCAGGATCGGGGTGATGCCGATCCCGCCGGCCACGAACCGGTAGGCGGGCGCGGGCTCCAGCCGGAAGTGGTTGCGCGGCCCGCGCACCCGCACCTTGTCGCCGGGCCCCAACTGCCCGTGCACATAAGCCGATCCACCGCGTCCGGCCGCCTCCCGCAGGACGGCGACCCGCCACTGGGTCCGGTCGGTCGGGTCGCCGCACAGCGAGTACTGGCGTTCCAGTCCGGGGCCGAGCAGGACGTCGATGTGGGCGCCCGGCTCCCAGTCCGGGAGGGTGTCGTCGAGCGGGTGGCGCAGGGTGAGCACCAGCACGTCGTCCGCCGCGAACTCCAGTGCCTTGACGACGAGTTCACCTTCGTACACGGTCATCGTTCCTGTTCTCGCACGGTGTCGGGGGCGTCGCCGGGGAGCGGGCGGCCGCCGGGCGGTGTCCGGCCGCCGGGCGGGGTGTGGCCCTCGGGGTGGGCGAGCATCCACTCCCACATCCGGACCGGGTCCTGGTCGGTGTGCCGGGCGCCGCAGTGACAGATGCCGTGCAGCACATCGGTGCCCGGCAGCCAGTCGACGCGGTAGACCTCACCGGTCGACGACCTGGTCACAGCGCCCTCTCCACCGGCTTGTCGCCCTCCTCCACCAGCCGGGCCAGAATCCGGCGGGCGGCCAGGCCCCCGGTGTCGAGGTTGATGCTCAGCTCCTGATACCCCGCCCGCTCGGAACCCAGCGTGCGCTGAAGGAGGTTGAGCGCCACGACGTCCTGCATGACCACCGTGTGGTTGTTGCTCCGCATGAACTCGGTGACCTCCTCGTCGTCCGTCGCCCAGTCCCGCGAGACCATCCAGAAGTCGTGCACCTGACCGTCGGCGCCGGGCGTGATCGCGTACGTGATCTCGGTGTGGAATCCGTGCGGATCACTGCCGTCCGGCTCCGGCTCCACGCCCACCGGCGCGATCCGGCTGTGCAGCAGATACAGGCACGGGGCGTGGTACTCGATGTCCTGCCACCGGGTGATCCGGCCCTCGATCCCGGTCGAACGGGCGTAGAACGGCGGGCACTCGGCGTCGTCCATGTGCCGGCTCACCCGCACGATCCCGGCGCCCTCGTCGACCTCCGTGCTGATCGGCGTCTCGGCGACCTCGGGGGTGCCGATGTAGCCGCCGTGCAGATAGGTCTCGTGCGAGAGGTCGAGGAGGTTGTCGACGAGGAGCCCGTAGTCGGCGTCGATCGGCTCCAGGCCGCGCACGGTGATCCAGCCGGGGGCGTCGAGATGCCGGGCGCGCGGAACGGTGGCCGGGTCGGCCGAGGCCGGGTCGCCGATCCAGACCCAGACCAGCGAGTCCTGCTCGACCACCGGATAGGACGCCACCCGGGCGGTGCGCGGCACCCGTTTCTGGCCCGGCACATACACACAGGTGCCGGTGGTGTCGTAGGTGAACCCGTGGTACCCGCACACGATCCGGTCCCCGTCGAGCCGGCTCTCGGAGAGCGGGTAACGCCGGTGCACACAGCGGTCGTTGAGGACGACGGGGGTGCCCTCGGCCGTGGTCCGGTAGAGCACCAGGGGCTCGCCGAGCACCGTCCGCCCGAGCAGCTCCTCGCGTCCCACCTCGTGGCTGTAGGCGGCGACGTACCACTGGTTCCTGGCGAACGCGGTCATGTGCGGCATCGTTGCGGCTCCCGTCTCTGGGTCGTGGCGCCATGCTCGTGACGGGCCTCACAGGCACGCAACCGGCCTTCCGCCCGACGGAAGGCCGAGCGGCGCCGGGCGGTGGACGCGGCCGGAAGGCGCGGGCGGGCGGCCGGAAAGCCGCGGTTGGCCGAGAAACTCCGGGAAGCCGAACGGCGGGAGAGTGGACCGGGGGAGCGGGAACACGCCAATATCAACTGTCGGCGGCCTGCGGGCGACCGGCGTCATCAGGCCGGACCGGCCGGTGTGCGCCACCCCGGCCACGTGCGGATATGGCGGCCCATGAGGGACTTCATGGATTCATTGCACGACCTTCACGGAGTGCGCACTTTTGGTCACGTGGCGTCGTGGGCGCGTTACGGAGGGGAGACGTCGTCGCGGGGCGGTGCCTAGCCTCCGGGCCATGAGATCACCACTGATGAGACGCCTCGGCCTCGCTTCCGTCCTCGCCCTCGCGCTGGCCCTGTTCGGCCTGGCCCCGACCGCGACCGCGGTCCAGGCAGCCCCGGCCGAGCTGACCTTCGCGACCGACAACACCACCACCACGCCCGGCGGTTCGGTGAATCTGTCGATGACGATCACCAACAACCACACCTACGACGTCTGGTTCGTGTACCAGTCGATCGACCCGACCTATCTGACCACCCAGCGCCCCGACCTCAAGTACAGCTTCACCGGCTGCACCCTGGCCACGGCCGAGGGTGCCGCCCCGTGTTCCGGCACCGGTCCCGCCAACCTCGGCGGCAACTACGGCGCCACCATCCCGCCCGGTCAGAGCCGCACGGTCACCCTGACGCTCTCCGTCGCCGCCGACTCCGGCTGCAACGGCAACATCGGCTTCTACTCGTACTTCTACGCCGAGTTCAGCGACACCACCAGCCTCAGCGGCGGCCCGGTGTACACCCCCGACACGCGCGTCCTCTGCGCCTGACGGATCGCGCCAAAGAGCGGGCGTCGTACGGCGGTTGACCGGAAATGATCTGTGCCCCGGCGGCCGTCCCGATCCGCTCCTGCGATGCTCTGACCGGCGGGCCCCCTGGGCTCGCCGGAATGCCGTGAAGGCCTGAAATCAAGGGTTCTCGGGCTCCGGGACATCGTGGGACGGTCCGGACCGCGGACGGGTAAACGCCCAACGGGGTTCCCTCAGTGCCCTGTTGGACACCTGCTCTTTTCCGTCATGTTTCGCGACATGACCATGAAAGCTACACACAGGCACCACAATGTGACGCGACAGATGTGTCGACGACCGGCTTCTGAGGGGGACCCGGCGTCGCGCAAGGGGGTGCGTCCGCTCCACGGAGCCGTACTCACCCCTGCCCGGGGAGGGGACTTCACCGCATGAAGCGGACCATACGCACCACGGCGTTCACGGTGGGCGCGCTGATAGCCACGCTGGGCCTGCCGGCCGGCACGGCCCACGCCGACACCGACGCCAGAGTCGACCTGCGGGTCCTGGTGGTGAGCGACGGCGGCCCGTCGACCGACGCGATAGCCGCCGAACTCACCGCCGCAGGAACGCCGTTCACCGAGATCGACCTGACACAGGCCGGGCGGCAGGTGATCGACGCCGGGTTCCTCGCGGACACCGTCGGCGGCGTCCCGCGCGCCAAGTTCCAGGCGGTCGTGCTGCCCAACGACAACCCGTTCGCGGACGGTTCGCCCGAGATGGCGGCGCTCGCCGCGTACGAGCAGACCTACGAGATCCCCCAGGTCGACGCCTACACCTACGCCCGCCCGCAGGCCGGCCTCCAGGTCCCGACCAGCGGCGGCTACTCCGGCAGCATCGACGGCACCCAGGCCGCCGTCACCACCGCGGGCCGGGCCGGCGCCTTCGGCTACCTCGACGGCGCCGTCCCCTTCGAGGACAACGACCCGGCGGTGAACGAGAGTTACGCCTACCTCTCGCAGCCCGCGCCCGGCGCCGACTTCACCCCCCTGGTCGAGGCCACCATCCCCGGGACCGCGACGAAGGGCTCCCTGGTCGGCGAGTACCGGCACGACGGCCGCCGCGAACTGGTCGTCACCTTCGTCTACAACCAGTACCAGCAGCAGTTCCGGCTGCTCGCGCGCGGCATCGTCGAGTGGATGACCGGCGGCGTCCATCTCGGCGCCTCCCGCAACTACTTCGCCGTCCACGTGGACGACGTGCTCGCCGCCGACGACCGCTGGAACAGCCAGCTGAACTGCACGCCAGGCGACGTCGACTGCACCGACCCGAACGCCACCCCGGACCCGATCCGGATGACCCCCGCCGACGTGGACCACGCCGTCGCCTGGGAGCAGGACAAGAAGTTCACCTTCGACTTCGCGTACAACGCCGTCGGCAGCGTCGACCAGCGCGAGGAGAACAACGGCGTCGACCTCCTCGCCGACAGACTCATCGCGGACCGCGCCAAGTTCCGCTGGGTCAACCACACCTACACGCACTCCTTCCTCGGCTGCGTGCAGGACACCGCCGTCGTCCCGTGGAAGTGCGCGACCAACGCCGACGGCTCCACCCAGTGGATCAGCCGCAACGAGATCGCGGACGAGATCGCCACCAACCGCGTCTGGGGCCAGTTCGCCGGACTCCCGCAGGAGACCGACGAGTTGGTCACCGGCGAGCACTCCGGGATGCGCGTCCTGCCGCAACAGCCCGTCGACAACCCCAACCTCGCGCCCGCCCTCGCCGACACCGGCATCAAGTGGATCGGCTCCGACAACTCCCGCGAGCCCGACCAGCGCGCGGTCGGCCAGGCCACCACCGTGCCCCGCTACCCGATGAACGTCTTCTACAACGCGGGCAAGGCGGCCGAACAGGTCGACGAGTACAACTGGATCTACACCAGCCGCGCCCAGGGCGGCAGCGGCATCTGCGAGGAGAACCCGGCGACCACCAGCTGCCTCGCCGCACCGCTGGACACCGCCACCGGCTACGCCGACAAGATCGTCCCGCTGGAGACCCGGATCGCCCTCGGACACGTGCTGTCCAACGACCCGAAGCCGCACTTCATCCACCAGTCGAACCTGGCCGAGGAGCGCATCGCCTACCCGGTCCTCGACGGGGTACTGGGCGGCTACCAGGCGCTGTTCGCGGACGACACCCCCGTCGTCAACCTGCGGATGAAGGACATCGGCACCGAGCTGAAGCGCCGCGCCGACTGGAAGAGCGCCCTGAACGCCGGACAGGTCACCGCCTACCGCGTCGGCGACAAGGTCACCGTCTCGGCCCCCACCGGCGTCCAGGTGACGGCCACCCTGCCCACCGGCACCACCCAGGGCAGCGCCGCGTTCGGCACCGCCTACGCGGGCGCCGTCTCCGGCTGGACCCCCTCCACCGGGACCCCGCTCACCTTCACGGTGCCCGCCACCCCGCAGGCCACGACCCTGGCGCCGACCGACACCCACGCCACGGTCACCACGCCCGCCCCGCACACCCGGGTCCCCGCCGGCGTGCGCGCACAGGTCCCGGCCACCGCGGACCACTGAGCCCGGCTCCACACCAGGGATCGCGGCGCGCCCCGCACCCGGCACCGGTCAGGGCCGGTGCCGTCCGGCGCGCCACGATCCTCGGTCCCGGCCGCCCACCCGGCGGCCGGGACCGGCACCACCACCTCACACCTCGGCCGTGGAGCCCACCGATGTCCGTTCCTCGCGGCACGCACCGCCTCCGTGCGACGCGCGTCACCCTCCTCACCGAAGGCACCTACCCGCACAGTCACGGCGGTGTCAGCGTCTGGTGCGACCAACTCGTCCAGGGCATGCCCGACATCGACTTCGACGTGGTCGCCGTCACCGGCACCGGCCGCGAACCCGTCGTCTGGGAGCTACCCCCGCACGTCGAGAGCGTGAGGTCGGTCCCGATGTGGGGCGCGCCGCCCGAGGGGAGCGCTCCCAAGGGCCGCGCCCGCCGCCAACTCGCCGACGCCTACGAGCAGTTCCTCGCCGCGCTGCTCGACCCGAACGCCGAGGACGGGTTCGCCCCCGCCCTGTACGCGATGGCACGGGCCGCCGCCGACGGGACGTTGAGCCCCTTTCTCCGTGGCCACCAGGCGATCTCCGTGCTCGCCGGGCTGTGGAACCGCCCCGGCATCGCCGCCCGCGAGGCCGGACCCACCCTGCACGACGCCCTGACCGCCACCGCCCTCCTGGAACACGCCCTGCGCCCGCTCGCCACCCCGCCCCCCGAGACCGGCGTCGCCCACGCGGTCAGCGGCGGAGTCGCCGCGCTGCCCGGCCTCGCCGCACTCGAACGGCACGGCGTGCCCCTGCTGTTGACCGAACACGGCGTCTATCTCCGCGAGCGCTACCTCGGCTACCGCACCGCCCCCTACCGCTGGCCGGTCAAGGCCGTCGTCCTCGGGTTCTTCCGGCTGCTCGCCGCCGAGACCTACCGCAGGGCCGCCCTGATCACCCCCGGCAACCGCTACAACCGGCTGTGGGAGGAGGAGGGCGGCGCCGACCCGGAGGCCATCCGCACCGTCTACAACGGCGTCGACCCCGCCGCGTTCCCGGCCGCAGGACCCGAACCCGAGGCACCCACCCTCAGCTGGGCGGGCCGCGTCGACCCCATCAAGGACCTGGAGACCCTGATCCGGGCCTTCGCCCTGGTCCGCGACCAACTCCCGGACGCCCGCCTTCGGTTGTTCGGCGGCACCCCCCGAGGCGGCGAGGCCTACCGGGAGCGCTGCGAGGCGCTCGCCGCCGACCTCGGCCACGCCGACGCCGTCACCTTCGAGGGCCGCGTCGACGACATCAAGGACGCCTACGCGGCCGGCAACGTCGTGATGCTCTCCAGCATCAGCGAGGGCTTCCCGTTCACCCTGATCGAGGCCATGTCGTGCGGCCGGGCCACCGTCTCCACCGACGTGGGCGGCGTCCGCGAGGCCGTCGGCGACACCGGACTCGTCGTGCCGCCCCGCGACCCGGCGGCGATGGCGGCCGCAGCCCTCGAACTCCTCGGCGCCCCCGCCCGGCGCGCGGCGATGGGCGAGGCGGCCCGGCTGCGCGTCATCGAACAGTTCACGCTGCGCCAGACCATCGACACCTTCCGCACCATCTACCTCGAACTCCCTTACCGCGCACGGGAGAAGACGGCCATCTCGGCCCCCGCGCAGCAGCCCGCCGCGACCGTCACCGGGAGCCTCGCGATATGAGCGGACCGATATCCCTCGAACCCGGCGACGCCGAACAGGACACGCTGGCCCTGCGGTTGGCCGAACCCCGGCCGCCGCGCCGCCGCCCCCGCTGGGCCCTGGACGACGCCACCCTCGCCATCCGGCTGCCCCGCACCGGACCCGACGAGGAGGCCGTCAGCGAACTCGCCGCCGAACTCGCCGACCGCGTCGGCCCCGCCGTCCACCCCTACGAGGTCGCCGCCCTCCTGGAGGCCGAGGGACTGTCCGCCGCCCTGATCAAGGAACGCTACGGGCACCCCAACCTGTTCTCCCTCGCCGCCGCCCTCTACGAACGCGTCCCGCGCACCTTCCCGCAGCCCGCGCCGGTCCCCGACCCCTGGCGCCCGGACACCGTGCGCTGCCTGCTGCGCGGCCTGCTGTTCGCGCTGCCCGGCCTCGCCTACCTGCTCACGGCACCCCTGTGGAACGCCGGGGAGAACGCGCCCGCCCTGATCGTGGCCGGGCTCGCCTCCTGGGCGTGGGGGCAGGCCCTGGGCCACCGCGCCCACCTGCGGATGGCGACCGGACGGCACGAGGCGGGCCGCACCCTGCTCATCGGCGCCCCGGCGGGAGCGGTGCTGGCCACGACCGCCGCCGCCCTGTCCGTCGGCGGCGGCCCCGTCACCCTGGTCGCCGCCGCCCAGTCCGCCTACCTCGCCGCCGCCGGCGTCCTGCTGGTACTGGCCCGCGAACGGCTGCTGCTCGCCGCGCTCACCCCGCTCATCGCCGGCGCCGCCGTTCTGCCCTGGTGGGAGCCAGGACCCGTGCTGCGGGCCACGCTCCCGCTCCTCGCGCTGCTCGCCACCCTCGCCGTCACCGGCCATGTGCTGCGCGCGGCCCTCGCCGCCGAACCCGTCACCGGCGGCACCCGGCCACGCCCGCTGTGGTCCCTGCCCTACGGCCTGTTCGGCCTCGCGGCCGGCCTGCTGGTCCTGCTGGAGGGGCGGCGCGAGCCGTACGCGGTGATCGTGCTGACCCTCAGCATGGGACCGGCCGAGTGGCTGCTGTACCGCTACCGGGGACTGTCCGTCGCCGCGCTGCGCGCCACCGCCACCCCCGCCGCGTTCCTGCTGCGCTCGGCCGGCATCCTCGGCCTCTGCCTGCTCGGCTATCTGCTGCCGCTGCTGCCCGCCGCCTGGCTCACCGGCGCCGAACCCGCCGCGCTGCTGCTGCTCGCCGCCGCGCTGTGGACCGCGCTGCTGCTCCAGGCGTTCGGCGCGGCCTGGTCCTCGGCCGTCATCACCCTCACCGCCGCCGCCTGCGCCGGTACCGCCACCGTGCTCCACCTGCCGGGCAACGGCCTTGCCCTGGCGGCGAGTTGCGGCGCGGCCACGCTCTGTCTCGTGGCGTGCGCACTGGGGCTGCTCGGCCGCCCCGCCCCGCACGCCTGACCCCGACTCCTGCACCGCACGTCTCAACCCACTGGAAGGACACCGCAGTTGACCTCCGCACCGCTCGCCGCCGTCACCGGGGCCGAGGGCTTCATCGGCTCGCATCTCACCGAGACCCTGGTCGCCTCCGGGTACCGGGTCAGGGCCATGGCCCAGTACAACTCCTTCTCCTCCTACGGGTGGTTGGAGACCCTGCACCCCGATGTCCTGGACCAGGTCGAGATCGTCCTCGGTGACGTCCGCGACCCCGGCTCCGTACGCGGCCTGCTCCAAGACGCCGACGTCGCCTACCACTTGGCCGCCCTCATCGCGATCCCGTACTCGTACCAGGCCCCGCACAGCTACGTGGACACCAACGTCACCGGCACCCTCAACGTGCTGGAGGCCGTCCGCGCCCTCGGCACGCCCCGCCTGGTGCACACCTCCACCAGCGAGACCTACGGCACCGCGCAGACCGTGCCGATCACCGAGGACCACCCCATCAACACCCAGTCCCCGTACGCCGCTTCGAAGGCGGGCGGCGACCGGCTGGCCGACAGCTACCACGCCAGCTTCGACACCCCGGTGGTCACCCTGCGGCCGTTCAACACCTTCGGCCCGCGCCAGTCCATGCGCGCCGTCATCCCCACCGTGATCGGCCAGGTCGCGGCCGGGGAACGCACCATCACCCTCGGCGACCTGCGGCCCACCCGCGACTTCACCTTCGTCAAGGACACCGCGCGCGCCTTCCTCGCGGTCGGCACCGCGCCCGCCGAGCAGGTCGTCGGACGCACCTTCAACGCCGGTACCGGCGGCGAGATCTCGGTCGGCGACCTGGTCGCCCTGATCGGCAAGGTCATGGACACCGCCCTCGACGTCCGCGAGGACGAGGCCCGCATCCGGCCCGCGGGCTCGGAGGTGATGCGGCTGGTCGCCGACGCGAGCCGGCTCACCGCCGCCACCGGCTGGCAGCCGGGCCACAGCCTGGAGGAAGGCCTCGCGCACACCGTGGAGTTCTTCCGCGACCCGGCCAACCTCGCCCGCTACAAGACCGGCATCTACAACATCTGACCTGGTCCGGCACGTCCGCGCACGTACACGAAGGAGGAGCCCCATGAGCATCCCGATGCACGCAGTGATCCTGGCGGGTGGCAAGGGCGTCCGGCTGCGGCCCTACACCACCGCCCTGCCCAAGCCGCTCGTCCCCATCGGCGACCAGCACGCCATCCTGGAGATCGTGCTGCGCCAGCTCTCCGCCGCCGGTTTCACCAGCTGCACGCTGGCCATCGGCCACCTCGGCGAGATCATCCGCGCCTACGTCGGCGACGGCTCCCAGTGGGGCCTGGCCGTCGACTACGCCACCGAGGAGAACCCGCTCGGCACCATGGGCCCGCTGCTCAACCTGCGCCATCAACTCCCCGACACCTTCCTGGTGATGAACGGCGACGTCCTCACCGACCTCGACTACGCCGACGTCCTCAGATGCCACAGAGCCAGCGGCGCGCCCCTGACCATCGCCACCTACGCCCGCCAGGTCAACATCGACTTCGGGGTGCTGACCACCGACGACAGCAAGGTCGTCGCGTTCACCGAGAAGCCCAGCATCGACTACCGCGTCTCGATGGGCGTCTACGGACTCTCCCGTGCGACGCTGGACGAGTACACCGCCGGACTGCCGCTCGGCTTCGACGAGTTGGTCCTCGACCTGCTCAGGGCCGAAACGCCGCCGCACGCCTACGACTTCGACGGGTACTGGCTGGACATCGGCCGCCCGGACGACTACGACCGGGCCAACGCCGAGTTCACCACCCGCAAGTCCCTTCTCCTCAAGGGAGCTTGAGCTTCATCATGCGCATCCTCGTCCTGGGTTTCTCCGGCTACCTGGGCCGCCATGTCGCCGAGCACCTGCGCGCCCTGCCCGGCGCGCGGGTGCTCGGCGGCGGCCGGTCCGCCGACGCGGACCACGGCATCGACCTCGCCACCGTCCGCCCGGAACAGCTGGCGAAGACCCTGGCGTCCGCCGCGCCCGACACCGTCGTCAACTGTGCGGGCGCGACCGGCGGCGACCCCGTCACCCTCGCCGAGGTCAACGCCCGCGGCCCGGCCGTGCTGTGCGCCGCGCTGCGCGACGCGGCCCCCGGCGCCCGCCTGGTCCACCTGGGCTCCGCCGCCGAGTACGGCCCCGGCGTGCAGGGCACCCTGGTCACCGAGACGGCGCCGACCAGCCCGGTCGGCCCCTACGGCGCCACCAAACTCGCCGGCACGGCAGCCGTCACCGCGTCCGGTCTCGACGCGGTGACCCTGCGGGTCGGCAACCCGATCGGCCCCGGCGCCCCGGCCGGTTCGCTGCCCGGCCGGGTGACCGCGCTGCTGCGCGAGGCCGGTCAGGACCCGGCCGCGGTGCTGCGGCTCGGCGACCTCTCCGCCCACCGCGACTTCGTCGACGTCCGGGACGTGGCCCGCGCGGTGGCCCACGCCGTGCTGGCTCCCGGACCGCTGCCGCCGGTCCTGAACGTCGGCGGCGGCGCGGCCGCCCCGGTCCGCGAGGTCGTCCACGGACTGGCCCGGCACGCGGGCTTCCGCGGCCGCGTCGAGGAGACCGAGAGCGGCACGTCGGCCGGATCGGCCCGGTCCGCGCAGGTCTCCTGGCAGTGCTCCGACCTCACCGCCGCCGCCGAGGCCCTCGACTGGCGCCCGGTGCACCCCCTCGACGAGGCGCTGGCCACCCTCTGGGAAGGCGGCACCTCACCATGAGCCTGCTGATCCCGCTCTATGTCCACCCGGCCGAGGACCCGGGCGCCTGGCACCGGCTGATCTCCGCCGCCACCGACACCTACGGCGTCGTCCTCAACCCCGCGAACGGCCCCGGCGAGGGCCCCGACCCGGCGTTCACGGCGGCGGCCGGTGCGCTGCGGGCGGCGGGGGCGTCGCTGCTGGGCTATGTCGACACGGACTACGGGATGCGGGCCGCGGCCGACGTCGCCCAGGACATGCGCCGGCACCGGGAGTGGTACGGGGCCGACGGCTGCTTCCTCGACCGGGTGACGGCGACCCCGGCGGGGCTGCCCGCCTGCCGCAAGCTGGTCCGCGCCGTCCGCCGCGCGGGCGCCGGGACTGTCGTCCTCAACCCCGGTGTCCACCCGGCCCCCGGGTACGCGCGCCTCGCCGACCTCACCGTCACCTTCGAGGGCCACTGGTCGACGTACGTCTCCGCGTTCAGCCGCCCCGCGTGGACCGCGCGCCAGCCACCGGAGCGCCTGTGCCACCTCGTCTACGGCGTCCCCGAGGCGCTGGTCCCGCTCGCCGTGCGCACCGCCCACTCACGCGGCGCGGCCGTCTGCGGCCCCGTCACCGGTGAACCCCCCAACCCCTGGGCCGAGTTGACCCCGGCCCTGGCCGGCGACCCACGATGAGTGCGCTCAGAGGTGAGCCGACTCGTGCTCAGCGTTCGAGTTCCTTGTGCGCGGTCTCCGGCAGCCGCAGATAGACCAGCGACGACACCAGGCACAGGGCCGCCACGTACCAGGGGAAGAGACCGCCGTGGCCCCACTCCTCGAACTGCGTGCCCACATACGGCGCCGTCCCGCCGAACAGCGCCACCGTCACCGAGTACGGGAAGCCGATCCCGGCCGCCCGCACCCGGGGCGGGAACAGCTCCGCGTTCACGGCAGCGCTGATCGACGTGAACCCGGTCAGCAGCAGCATGCCCGCGCACTGCACCAGCAGCAGCACCGTGAACGAGTCCCGCAGCGCGTGCAGCAACGGCACGCTCAGCAGCGCCGAACCGAGCCCGAAGAACAGCAGCAGCGGACGGCGCCCGAACCGGTCCGAGAGCAGCCCGCCGAGCGGCTGGAGCAGCCCGAAGAAGGCCAGCGAGAGGGTGACCGCCAGCAGCGCGTCCGACGCGGAGACCCCGGCATGCACCTGCGCGTACGTCGTCAGGTACGACGTCCAGGTGTAGTAGGCGAGGGTGCCGCCCGCCGTGACCCCGCAGATCAGCAGCGAGGCGCGCGGGTGGTAGCGCAGGGCGTCCAGCAGCCCGGGACGCGGAGCCCGCCGCAGCTCCTCGCTCCGGGTCTCCCGCGCGCCCCGCCTGATCCAGAGCCCGACCAGGCTGAACACCGCGCCGAGCACGAACGGCACCCGCCAGCCCCAGCCGGTCATCCCGCCCTCGCCCAGGCCGCGCACCAGTAACACGGTGAGCCCGGACGCGAGGAGCTGCCCGACGGTCGCGGACACGTACTGGAAGCTGGCGAACAGACCGCGTCTGCCGGGCCGGGCCGACTCCACCAGGAACGTCGTCGACGCCGCGAACTCCCCGCCCAGGGACAGCCCTTGGAGCAGCCGCGCGGTCACCAGGACGACCGGCGCGAGGACTCCGGCGGCGGCGTAGGTCGGGGTGAGCGCGACCAGCAGACTGCTGGCGCCCATCAGCAGGATGGTGACGGTCAGCGCGGTGCGGCGGCCGTGCCGGTCCGCGACCGCGCCCATCACCAGCCCGCCGACCGGCCGCATGAAGAACCCGACGGCGAACACCGCGAACGTCGAGAGCAGCGGCACCAGCGAGTTGCCCGTGCTGCGGGGGAACACGGCGGCGGCGATATAGGTGGCGAGAAAGGTGTAGGCGTACCAGTCGTACCACTCCACGGCGTTGCCCACGGAGGCGGCGAGGAGCTGGCGTACCGGTCGTTTCGAGGTCGGCGGGGCCGAGCGCAGGTCAGTCATGATCACGAACTCCCCGGCGGACCCGGCCCGCACACCTGTTCACCGGACCCGGACATCCCGCGTACCGACGACTTTCACATCGTCGCCATCCGACCCTTCCCTGACGTTCGGTGCTCTTGGAACACTCGCTGCGCGTACCCCGACGTCATGAACCGGCCATCCGCCCCCAGGAGTGAGAGGCACACCCATGCCCGAAGTCAATCGGCGCCGCTTTCTCGGACTCGCGGGAGCGACGACGGCGTTCACGGCCCTGTCCACCAGCATCGAACGCGCCGCCGCGCTGCCCGCGAACCACCGCACAGGCTCGATCCAGGACGTCGAGCACATCGTCGTCCTGATGCAGGAGAACCGGTCCTTCGACCACTACTTCGGTTCGCTGCGCGGGGTCCGCGGCTTCGGTGACCCGCGCCCGGTGACCCGCCCCGACGGCACCTCGGTGTGGCACCAGCCGGACGGCGACAAGGAGATCCTGCCCTTCCACCCGGACGCCGACGACCTCGGTCTCGCCTTCCTCCAGGACCTCCCGCACGGCTGGAGCGACGGCCACGCCGCCTTCAACGACGGCAAGTACGACCGGTGGGTGCCGTCCAAGGGCTCGACGACGATGGCGTACCTGACGCGCGACGACATCCCGTTCCACTACGCGCTCGCCGACTCCTTCACGATCTGCGACGCCTACCACTGCTCGTTCATCGGCTCCACCGACCCGAACCGCTACTACATGTGGACGGGTCACACCGGCAACGACGGCAAGGGCGGCGGCCCGGTCCTCGGCAACGACGAGGCGGGCTACGGCTGGACGACCTACCCGGAGCGCCTGGAGGCGGCCGGGGTCTCCTGGAAGATCTACCAGGACGTCGGTGACGGTCTGGACGCGGCCGGCGGCTGGGGCTGGATCAAGGACGCCTACCGGGGCAACTACGGCGACAACTCCCTCCTCTACTTCAACCAGTACCGCGACGCCAAGCCCGGCGACCCCCTCTACGACAAGGCCCGCACCGGCACCGACGCGCGGCGGGGCGAGGGGTTCTTCGACCAGCTGAAGGCCGACGTCAAGGGCGGCACGCTCCCGCAGATCTCCTGGATATGCGCCCCCGAGGCCTTCACCGAGCACCCCAACTGGCCCGCGAACTACGGCGCCTGGTACGTCTCCCAGGTCCTGGACGTCCTCACCTCCGACCCCGAGGTGTGGGCGAAGACGGCCCTGTTCGTCACCTACGACGAGAACGACGGCTTCTTCGACCACGTGGTCCCGCCGTTCCCGCCGGGCTCGGCCGCCCAGGGCCTGTCGACGGTGGACACCGGACCCGACCTGTTCAAGGGCGACGCCACCAACGCGGCCGGTCCCTACGGGCTCGGTCAGCGGGTGCCGATGCTCGTCGTCTCGCCGTGGAGCAAGGGCGGCCACGTACTGTCCGAGACGCTCGACCACACCTCGATCATCCGGTTCATGGAACGTCGTTTCGGCGTCCACGAGCCCCATATCTCGCCCTGGCGGCGCGCGGTCTGCGGCGACCTCACGGCGGCCTTCGACTTCTCCCGCACGGACCCCAAGCCGGTCGCCCTGCCGTCGACGGACGGCTACCGCCCGCCGGACCAGGACCGCCACCCCGACTACCAGCCGACCCCGCCCGCACACGGCGCGCTTCCGGTGCAGGAGCGCGGCTCGCGGCCCACCCGGCCGCTCAAGTACGCCCCGTTCGTGGACGGTTGGGCCGACGCCGGGGCTGGGAGGTTCACGCTGGAGTTCGCGTCGGGACCGCAGGCGGGCGCCGCCTTCCTGGTCACCTCCGGCAACCGCGCGGACGGGCCCTGGAGTTACACCACCGAGGCGGGCAAGACGATCTCGGACACCTGGAACTCGGCCCTCTCCGACGGTATGTACGACCTGACCGTGCACGGCCCGAACGGCTTCCTGCGCTCCTTCAAGGGCGCGAACAAGACCGTCGGCCCCGAGGTCACCGCCCGCCACCACCGCGACGACATCGAGCTGACCTTCACCAACCAGGGCTCCGGCACGGCCCGTCTGACCCTCACCGGCGGCTACGGCCAGCGCCGCCGGACCATCACCGTCCGGCCGGGAACCACCGTCCGCCACACCGTCGACCTCGCCGCCGGCCGCCGCTGGTACGACCTCACCGTGACCTCCGCGACCGACGCCGCGTTCCGGCGCCGTTTCGCCGGACACGTCGAGAACGGCCACCCGGGCGTGAGCGACCCGGCCCTCCATACCCGCTGAAGCCCCCAACTGCCGTCACCTGAAGGACGGTTGACCGACGGGGACGCCACGCCGCTCGGGACGGAGGCAGCCGGACGGATGCGGGCGGCCGCCTGACCGGAGGCGGCCGGACACCGCCGTTGCGCCGGAAAGAACGGCCCAACGGCCGTTCGGCTACAGGGAGGTGAGATGTCCCGGCTGCTCCTGCTGGCGGGGCACCAGCGCCGGTTCCGCGGTGGCCGAGCCGGGCTCCAGGGCCAGCACGGCCGCCACCGGATGCTCGTCGTCCACCGGCGTCACCGGGAGCGCGGACGGGGTCGCGCGGGTCAGCAGCAGCACGCCCCAGGCCGCGAACCCCGCGCCCACCAGCGCCAGCAGCATCCCGGCGGCGCCGTCCCGCAGCCGTTCCCCGAGCAGGGTGAGGCCGATCACCGCGGCGGCCACCGGGTTGGCCAGCGTCACCACGGCGAGCGGTGCGCCGAGGCCGCCCCGGTAGGCGGTCTGCGACAGCAGCAGCCCACCGGTCGCGAACGCCGCCACCAGCAGCGCCACCCCGATCACCTGCCAGCTCAGCAGGGCGCCCGAGTGGTCCGTGGCGGCCACGGTCACCGTCTGGGTCAGCGCCGAGGCGACGCCGGAGGCCACCCCGGAACCGGTCGCGTGCCGCAGTCCCGGCCTGCCGCCGGGCCACGCCAGCATGCCGATCAGCGCCGCCGTCACGCCCGCGAGCGCCAGCGCCTCCGGCGTGCTCAGGACCTCGTCGGGGGCCGAACCGGACGCCGTCACCAGGATCGCGGTCAGCCCCGCCAGTGTGAACGCGGTGCCCCGCCACTCCACCGCACTGACCCGGCGCCCCGCGAGCCGCGCCCCCATCGGCACCGCCGCCACCAGCGTCAGCGCGCCCAGTGGCTGGACCACCGTCAGCGGACCGTACGTGAGCGCCACCACGTGCAGCAGCGCGGCGGACCCGTTGAGCAGCACCGACCCCCACCAGGCGGCCGAGCCGAACAGCCCGAGCAGCCCGGCACCGGCGTGCCGGGAGGCCAGCCGCTCCTGCGCGACCGCCGCTGCCGCGTACGCGACGGCGGAGAGCAGCGACAGGGCGACGGCGATCAGGGTGGCGGTGCTCATCGGACCGCTCCGACCAGGACACTCGGCCCGACGGGCGGCAACGCCCCGGCGTCGGGTTCGCTGCCCGCCGCGCTGTCCGCCGTGCTGTCCGCCGGGGTGGTCGTCGCCGTGCGGCGGGGCGCGCGGATCACCGCGAGGGCGATGCCGAGCAGCGCCGTCGCCGCGAGCGCGTCGAGCCAGTAGTGGTTCGCCGTGCCGACGATCACCAGGAGCGTCAGCAGCGGGTGCAGCAGCCACAGCCAGCGCAGCCGCGAGCGGGTCGCCACGATCAGGCCGATCGCCACCATCAGGGCCCACCCGAAGTGCAGCGAGGGCATCGCCGCGAACTGGTTGGAGAGGTGATCGGTCTGCGGCGGCCCGTACACCGAAGGGCCGTACACCTTCGCCGTGTCGATCAGACCGGTGGCCGCGAGCATCCGGGGCGGCGCCAGCGGGAACGTCAGATGCAGCACCAGGGCGGCCCCGGTGAGGGCGGCGAGCACCCGGCGGGCCCAGCGGTAGTGCGCGGGGCGGCGCAGATAGAGCCAGACCAGGAAGGCCACGGTGGCCGGGAAGTGGACGGTGGCGTAGTAGGTGTTGGCGAGCTGCGCCAGGCCGTCGCCGTGCAGCAGCAGGGACTGCACCGCGCCCTCGCCGGGCAGCCGCAGCGTCCGCTCCAGGTCCCACACCCGGTGCGCGTTGCGGAACGCCTCGCCGGTGTGCTCCGTCGCGAGCAGCCGGCCGAACTTGTAGACGAGGAAGAGCCCTGCGACGAGCAGGAGTTCACGGACGAGCGGGGGCCGCGCTATCGCGTCGGACCCCGCCTCTACAGGCTCGGTGCGGGCATTCATCCCCCGGCCCCTTCACTGACGGTGGTGCGTGTGCTGGTGGTGGTGCGGGTCGTACGGGTTGTCGGTGGTGCTGCGGGTGTTTCGCGTGCTGTGACGTGCCGTGATGTGCCGTGAGTCGGGTTGCGGGAGTCTCGGCCTCATCGATACCTCTTCGTTCCGATACGCCAGTGTACCGATACGAATGTGTTCCGATACGGCAGTGTACCGATACGATTCGGTACCGGTACACTGCCGTATCGATGGACTTACGACAGGCAGCACCGGCGGGCCCCCGGGCCCCGGCAGACCAGCGGGGAGAAGAGCGGATGACGTCGCAGGCCGCGGACGGACCGGACACGGTCGCCGCCTCGCGCCGCTCCAAGCTCACGCCCGAGCGTGAGCAGGAGTTCTTCGACGCCGTGCTCGAACAGGTCCGCGAATGCGGATACGACTCCGTCACCATGGAGCGCGTCGCGGCGAGCACGCGGTGCAGCAAGTCGACGCTCTACCGGCAGTGGAAGACGAAACCCCAGTTCGTGGCGGCGGCCCTGCGCTCGGCCCGCAAGGCGCGCTACACCGACATCGACACCGGCTCGCTCGCCGAGGACCTGCGCCTCGCGGCCCGGGCGGCGGGGGAGTGGTCCGGCAAGGACACCCGGCTCCTCCAGGCCCTCGGCCACGCTGTCACCCAGGACCCCGAACTCCAGCGGGCGCTGCGCGAGACGCTCGTCGACCCGGAGATCGCCGCGCTCAGGGAGATCCTGCGGCGCGGCGTGGAACGGGGCGAGGTGGCCGCCGACCACCCGGCCCTGGAGTACGTGCCGGCCCAGATGTTCGGTGTGCTGCGGGCCCGGCCGGTGCTGGAGGGCGAGTACGCCGACCCCGACTATCTGGTCCGTTTCCTGGAGGCCGCGGTGTTCCCCGCGCTGGGCCTCACCTAGACCCGGGTCGCCGTCCATGGGATGACTGGACGGTGGCCCGGCCGCGCCGCACCGTGGGGACGGGGGCGGCGCGCACCCCCCGGCCGGGTGGGGCTCCTCTTGAGCGGAGGGGCGCCCCACCCGGCCGACTGCGGTGGGGGGCCGGTCAGACGTGCTGGCCGTCGCCGCCGCCGCTGCCGGACGACACCTTGATGCCGGAGGTGATGTCGTCGATGACGGTCTGCTTCTCGCTGACGTCCACACCGAACCGGACGACGACCATCAGCTGCGGGTTGGCGGGCGAGGGGAAGGCCAGCGACTCCACATAGCCGTCGGAGCCCTTGCTCGTGACCGCCTTCCAGCGGACCAGGTACCCCTTCTGTCCGGCCACCGTCACGGCCTTCGACGCCAGCACGTCGTGCGAGGTGATCGCGCCGTAGGTCTTGCCGCCGTAGGACTGCTCGGCGTTGGCCTTGATGTCCGCCTTGGCGACCGCCTCGGCCGTCGTGCCCTCGGTGCCCAGCGCCAGCGCGGGTGCCGAGTAGGCGCCGCCCTTGGTGCAGGACTTGGAGGTGTCGCCGGGGCACTTGTACGAGGAGTTGGCGGTGACCTGCGCGCCCACCTGCATCTGCTGGCCGTACCAGTCGTCCGGGATCGGCAGGCTGATGCCGGACACGGAGTCGGTCACCGAGCCGCTCTCGATCTTCGGCGCCTCGGACTGGCCCGGGTCGGGCGACTGCCCGCCACCGCTGCCGCCGTCGCCCCCGGGCCCACCGCCACTGCCGCCGCCGTTCCCGCTGAACGGCCCGCCCTGGCCGCCCTCGGAACCGCCGGGTCCGCCGCCGGTCCCGCCCTGGCCGCCGGGGCCCTGGGAGGTGGCGCTGCCGCTGGAGCCGCCGTTGTCGGTGAGCGCGTACACGCCCACGCCGATGCAGGCCAGCACCACCACGGCCGCGCCCACCGCTATGCCGGTCCGCAAACCCCGACGCGCCGGGGCCGGGGGCGTGCCCGGATACGCCGGGTACCCGGCTGCGGGGTACCCCTCCGCCGGGTACGCCCCGGCGGTCGGCGCCTGCGCCGGGGGACCCCAGGTGGCGGCCGAACCCGCCGGCCGGGTCTGCTCCGTCCACGCCTTGCCGTCCCACCAGCGCTCGGCGGCGGGACCCTCACTTGTCTGCCCGGGGTCGGGATACCACCCGGGAGGAGTCTCCTGCGTCATGGCCCCACCGTATGAGGCAACAGTGAAAGCCCGATGAGAGCCCCCCACCTTCAGGACACGACCCCCGCCACACCCACGCCCTCCGGGGCGCGTGGGGCGGTCTGGGGCATGAGCAACGGCGGTGGCGGCGGCGTCCGGTTGCGGGGCGCGGTGAGACCGGCGGTGCGCGTGTGGCGAGTTGAGCCCTGGGTCAACGGTGGTTGCGGCGGCGTCCGGCTCCGATGCGCCGTCAGCCCGCTCGGCCCCGTGCGGCACAGGCGGGGCAACGATGGTCATCTCCCCCTCGCCTCCAAGGCGCCGCCACTCCGCTCGCACCCCCCTGCCCGCCCCGGAATCCGAAACCCCCGCCGCTCCAGGAACCGCCTCCCCCTCGCCTCCGCTTCCAGCGTGCCGCCGCTCCGTCCAGCCCCCGCGCGGCCCGCCCGCCGCAACGGCCCCCGCCCCCGGCGAACGGCTCAGCGGCGCCGTCACTCTCCTCGCGCCCCGCGCGCGTCGACCCTCAACTTCCGGCCACCACCAGCCTCTTCGGCCCCCGCGTCACCGCCCCCGGCAGCCGCAGACCGCCCCGCCCCGGCGTGATCGAACCCAGCACGCTCGCGTGCCGCGCCCCCGTACTCACGGGCGAGGTGCCCGGCAGACCGTGCGCCGTGAGGAACCCGAGCACGGCGAACGCGTACGCCTCCTTCGCGTCCGACGGCAGCCCCAACGCGTCGGAGGTCCGCACCGCGACCCCCGGCAGCGCCTGGGCCAGCATCCGCATGAGCACCGGGTTGCGGATGCCGCCGCCCGAGGCGATCACCTCGGTGGCCCGCACGCCGCGCACCGCGTCCGCGACCGTCACCGACGTCAGCCGGGTCAGCGTGGCCAGCACATCCTCGGCCCGCAGCGCCCCGAACCCGGCCAGCGCGGCCCGCAGATACCCGAGGTGGAACACCTCCTTGCCGGTCGTCTTCGGCGCCGGTGCCCGGTAGTACGGGTCCGCCAACAGCCGTTCCAGCAAAGGCTGTTGGACCTCGCCCCGAGCGGCCAGCGCCCCGTCGCGGTCATAGGCGAGGCGCCCGCCGCTGACGTCCCGGACCGCCGCGTCGGTCAGCGCGCACCCGGGGCCGGTGTCGAACGCGGTGCCGTCCGGGGCGGTGAGATTGGCGATGCCGCCGATGTTCAGGGCGACCGGGATGCCGGGTCGGCCGTGCAGCCACAGCAGGTCGACGAGGCTCACCAACGGGGCGCCCTGCCCGCCCGCCGCGACGTCCCGGGGGCGGAGATCGGCGACCACCGGGAGCCCCGTCGCCTCCGCGATCCACGCCGGTTGCCCGAGCTGGAGCGTGCCCCGCACCCGGTCGGCCTCCGTCCAGTGGAACACCGTCTGCCCGTGCGAGGCCACCAACTCCGCTCGCCCGGAACACAGTTCACGGTCAGCTCGTTCGGCCGCCGCCGCGAACGCCTGCCCGATCAGGGTGTCGAGCCGGCACACCTCGGCCAGCGTCACCGACCCCGGCGGCAGCACCGCCGCGAGCAACTCCCGCACCTCGTCGTCGTACGGCACACTCAGCGCACCGAGCGGCGTCAGCACGAGGCTGTCGTCGACCAGCGTCAGGTCGGCCGCCGCAGCGTCGACGGCGTCGTACGACGTCCCCGACATCAACCCGATCACCCGCATACCCTCAACCTGCCTTCACTCGGGGCCTGTTCGGCCGGTTACCCGGTGAGTCGGTCCTGCCGTTGCAGTGAGCCTCCGCCAACTTGAAATCACAGGTCAAAGGGCTGGCGTGACCGGTTCTCGGGGCGCTCGTGCTGGTCGTCGGCGGCAGTCTGCGGAGTAGATCGTTTGACGGAGCCGGACGGTTCGCGGATTCCTGCTCGCTTAGGCCAAGCGACCTTCTACCATCCGAGGCATGGCTCCCGAGCCGCTGAAACGGATCACTGCGCGGCGTGCGGAGCTGGACGAACGTGAGGAACTGCTCGCCAAGGAGTTGGCGGAGGTGCGGGCCGAGCGGGACGAGCTCGCCGTCGCGGAGCGGGTTCTTGAGCGGGTGAGCGAGCAGCTTGCCGACGAACGCGCCTCGGCCGCGCCGGCGCCTGGGCAGGTGGGCGGACGTGCGGTGATGCTGGTCCCGCACCGAACGCCGGACACGGAGGAGACCATGCTCCCGCCGGACTATCAGCGCATCCTTGCCGCCGTGCGGCAGGCTGCCGGGCCGGTCATGGCCCGGCAGGTCGGCGACGCCCTGGGAATCGACGTCAGTGTGCGGTCCAAGCTTGAGCCGCTGCGCGGGAAGCTGGTCAGACTCGTCGATCGCAGTTGGCTGCGCAAGCTGCCCGACGGCCGGTTCACCACCCGCCTGTGACCTGATCTGCCGCCTGGAGAAGGAGGCGGGCGTAACCGGGGTGTCCCCGGCGGCCGTTGGAATTGTGTGACGAAAACCAAAAAGCACGCCGAGGACACCTGCCCGCTTGCCTACCAGTGTCGCCTGCCGCTGTCCACGCGGACCGTCAACCACCTCGCCGATCTCCTGCGGCGTCACCTGAAAGTGATCCGGTCCCGGTGGCGGGTCCTGCCGCCCGGGAAGATCGCGGTGATCGTCCTGGCCGTGCTGCGTCACGACCAGCGCCTGGCCGACATGGCCGGCGGCAACGACGTGTCCGGGTCGACAGTCCGCCGCTGGCGCGACGAGCTGATAACCCTCCTCGCCGCGCAGGCCCCGCGCCTGGACCGCGCCCTGAAGAAGGTCGCCAGGCAGGGCGGGGAGGTGGTCCTGATCGACGGCACCCTCATCGCCACCCAGCGCCGCACCGGGAAGGCCGACCGGCGCAACTACTCTGGCAAACACCACCGGCATGGCCTGCACTTCCTCGCCCTGACCGATGAGCGGGGCCGGCTGATCTGGATATCCGCCGCCCGGCCCGGCCGCACCCACGACAACACCGCCGCCCGCCACGACCACGTCCTGGCCCACCTGCGCGCCGCGGGCCTCGGGGCCCTGGCGGACCTCGGCTTTCGCGGCCTGGACAACGACGTGCTCGACCCCGTGATTGTCACCGGCTTCCACGCCACCCGCGCCCACAAGCTCACCCCCGGCGAGAAGACTGCCAACCGCGGCCTCGCCAACGGGCGCGCACCGGTCGAGCACGGCTTTGCCCACCTCAAGAATTGGCGGATCCTCACCAAACTCCGCACCGACCCGGCCCGCGCCACCTGCCTCCTGCGCGCCCTGCTCGTCCTGACGAACCTCAAAGTCAACCGCTGAGGGATCCGCTCAGCACGCCGTCGCCCACGACGAATTGGAGTGTTCCGGTACCGGGCGTACCGGCCCATTGCCAGTGCCCCATTGAGTCGACCCCGTCCGGTCCCCTGGAACCGGTCTGCGTCAGGGCTGAATGGTTTCCAGGTCCTCGAGGAGGCTGGAGTGGGTCGGCTGCCACCCGAGGGCATCGCGGGTGTGGGCGCTGGACGCCGGCTGGTCCATGGCGAAGATCGGGCCGAACGGGCCGAAGTTCTCCTGCGGAACCTCCTCGACCGGCAGGCCCAGTCGCCGGCCGATGACCGTGGCGATGTCCCGCACCGCGTCGCCCTCGTCGCCGACGGCGTGCCAGGCCGTCCCCGCCGGTGCGGACTCAAGGGCCAGCCGGAACAGGACGGCTGCGTCGAGCGCGTGCACGGCCGGCCAGCGCTGGGTGCCGTCGCCCGGGTAGCCGGCCACCCCGGTGCGGCGCGCTTGATCAGTCAACAGGCCGGCGAATCCGCCCTGGCCCTCGTTGTGGACCGTGCGCGGCATCCGGACAGCCATGCTGCGCACACCGCGCGAGGCAAGGTCCAGCAGCGCATTGACCGAACGGCCCCGGCCACCCACCGGTCCGTCGGTCGGCAGCGGATCGGCCTCGGTGGAGGCGCGTCCCGGCACCCAGGGCGTCCCGGAGACCGTGACGATCGGGCGGTCGCTTCCGATGAGTTCCTGCCCCAGCGTGGCGAGAGCTGCGCCCTCCTCGGCGATGGCCTGCGCGAGAGCGTCCGGACTGCTGTAGTCGCGTCCGAACGCCAGACTGATCACGCCGTCGCACTGCCCTGCACCGGACCGCAGGACGTCGAGGTCCGCCAGGTCTCCTCGCAGCACCTTGGCACCAGCGCGCTCAAGGGCCCGCGCGGAGCCGTCCGAACGAGCCAGTGCGAGAACGGTGTGGCCGTTGCCGAGCAGTTCGGCGACGACGGCGGAGCCGATGGTGCCAGTACCGCCGGTGACGAAGACATGCATGAGCTCTCCCTGAAAGTGATGGGACACCTGTCCCATCACTGACCCTACACGGTGACGGGACAGATGTCCCATCACCTATCCTGGTCGCATGGCTAGATGGCAACCGGGGGCGACCCAGCGACTCGTCGTTGCGGCCGTCGACCTGTTCACCGAGCAGGGGTACGACGCCACCACGGTGGCGCAGATCGCCGAGCGCGCCGGCGTCACCAAGAGCACCTTCTTCCGGCACTTCTCCGACAAGCGCGAGCTACTGGTCGCCGGCCAGGAGACGCTCAGCAGGCTGCTCGCCGATGGCATTACCGAGGCCCCTGCAAGCGCCAGCCCGCTCCAGGCGGTAGCAGCCGGTCTCGAGCGCGCATCGAGCGCCATGGGACCGACGAACCGCGAACTCGGCCCCCGCCTCGAAGCAGCCGTGGCAGCCAGCACCGAACTACAAGAGCGCGACGCCCTCAAGAGCGTCGGCCTCGCGGCCGCCATGACAGCCGCGCTCATCGCCCGTGGCGTCCCCGACCCGACCGCGCACCTCGCGGGCGAGCTGGGAGTCCTCGCGTTCAAGCGGGGATACGCCCAGTGGTCTGAAAGCGATCGTGATGACACGGAAGGGCTCGCGCCACATGCACTGGCAGCCCTGGAAGACCTGCGTGCGGCAACTGCATCGCTGGGCTGATCCATGCCACTCGGCTGTCGGCGCCACGGGCACTGTGGCGCCCGTCGACTGCCTCCGAGACGCCCTGCTCTTCCTGGCAGACCTCCAAGCCAATCGCTGACAGATGACCTACTGCGCAGACAGTCACCCAGGACCAGCGTGAGCACCCCGAGAGCCGGTCACGCCAGCCCTCTGACCTGTGATTTCAAGTTGGCGGAGGCTCCGTGGCAGCGCGCACCCTCACCCTCCCCGCGTCCGGCACATGACGTCCTCCGCCGTGCATCCGTGCACGCCCCCGACCCGCCGCCCCGGGGCCGCTCATACCCCGCCCCGGTCGCCGCGCCTCCGCCCTCAACTCCCCCTCCTCCCCGGTGACTTGGCCAGAGCCAACGCGCTCACCGCGCAAGCTGCCGCCGCGTAGTACGCGGGGATGTCCGTGTTGCCCGTGCGGTGGATCGTTTCCGTGATGATGAGGCCCGCGCAGCCGGAGAAGACGGCGTTGGAGAGGGCGTAGGCGAGGCCGAGGCCGGTGTGGCGGACGGTGGTGGGGAAGAGTTCCGCCAGCATCGCCGGACCCGGGCCCGCCATCAGGCCCACCACCGCGCCCGCGCCGCACAGCGCCGCACCCTTGAGCGCCGTCGAAGTGCCGCTGTCCTGAAGGACGTTGAGGAGAGGAAGGGAGAGGGTCACGACCAGGAGCGCTCCCGTCAGCATGACCGGGCGGCGCCCGTAACGGTCGCTCAGGGCACCCGCCGGGACGATCGTCGCCGCGAACCCGAGGTTGGCCAGCACCGTCGCGGCGAGCGCCTGCCGGAAACTCGCGCCCAGGGTGCTCTGGAGAAACGTCGGCAGCACGACCAGGAACGTGTACCCGGCCGCCGACCACCCCATCACCCGCCCGGCACCGAGGGCGATCGCCCCGGCCACCGCGCGCCGCGACGGACGTTCCCCCGCCGCCTCCCGGCGGAAGACCGGCGTCTCGTCCAGCCGCAACCGCAGCCACAGCGCCGCCAGCCCCAGCGGCAACGTCAGCAGGAACGGCAACCGCCAGCCCCAGTCCCCGAGTTGGCGCTCGGTGAGCAGGGTGGCCAGGAGCGCGGCCACCCCCGCGCCGCCCAACAGGCCCAGAGCGACCGTGAACGACTGCCACGACCCGTACAGACCCCGGCGGCCGGGCGGCGCGAACTCCGTCATCACCGCCACCGCCCCGCCGAACTCCCCGCCCGCCGACAGCCCTTGGACGATCCGCAGGAACGTGAGCAGCCACGGCGCCAGCGCCCCCGCCGTCGCGTACGTCGGCAACGCGCCGATCAACGTCGTCGCCGCCGTCATCAGCACGATCACCAGGATCAGCACCGGACGCCGCCCGATCCGGTCCCCGAGCCGCCCGAACAGGGCCGCCCCGACCGGCCGGAAGAAGAACGCGAGCCCGAACGACGCGTACGTCCGCACCAGCGCCTCGGCCGCGCCGCCGCCCTCCGGCGTGAAGAAACGCTCCGCGATCACCGTCGCGAAATAGCCGTAGACGCCGAACTCGTACCACTCGACGAAGTTGCCCACCGAACCCGCCGCGAGCGCCCGTGACCCAGGGGAGCGCCCCGCGGAACGGCGTTGTCCGAAAATCACCGTCATGCCAGCGCCTCCTGACTGTCGGTCAGCCGCTGCCCGCCAGGTCGCGGGCAGGGGCGTCGACCGCTCTACACCGTCGTCACCCGTCCCGGCAACAGGTACCCCGACCGGCCTCCACTTCGGCATTCGGGCGGCTACGCTCAAGGTCTGTACGTCGAACGGGCGACTTGGGGAGGTAGCGGGATGACGGAGGCACGGCCCACGGAGGGCGCCTCGGCCGCCCTGTGGGAGCGCGAGGCGGAGGTCGCCACCGTCGTCCAGGCCATCGAGACACTGTGCGCCGACCGGTCGACACCCGGCCGGGTCCTGCTGATCCGCGGCGAGGCGGGCATCGGCAAGACGGCGCTGCTCGGCGAGGCCCTGCGCTGCGAAGCCGCCCTGGAGACCGGGCAGCGCGCGGTACGGCTGGCCGCGCAGGCCGTCACCTACCTCGAAGCCTCCCCGTGCCAGTACGAACACGCGGCGGCCCGCCTGGAGTACGGCATCGCCTCCCGCTCGATCGTCGAGATCAACCGGGGCCTGACCCTGGCCCGTTCCTGTGGCGCCGACGGCCTGGTCACGCGGGCCAGGGAGGTGCTGGAGAACGGTCACGGGCTGCGCTGAACCGGCGCCCGGTCACCGCGGGGCGCCGTCCTCCTCGGCCAGCACCCGCTGCGCCACCGCGAACGCCGAGTTCGCCGCCGGCACCCCGCAGTACACCGCCGTCTGCAACAGAACGGCGCCGATCTCGTCCGGCGTCAGCCCGTTGCCGCGCGCCGCCCGCACATGCATCGCCAACTCGGCCTCGTGGCCGTGCGCGACCAGCGCCGTCAGCGTGATCATGCTGCGCTCGCGGCGGGACAGCGTCGGGTCGGTCCAGATCTCGCCCCACGCGTAGCGCGCGATGAAGTCCTGGAAGCGCGCGGTGAACGGCGTCTGCCGGGCCTGCGCCCGGTCCACGTGCGCGTCCCCGAGCACCTCCCGCCGCACCGCCATGCCCCGCCCCACAGGCCCTCCGAGATGACCGCGCAGCGCGGCGACGACGGCCTCCGGGCACTGCGCGGGCGCCAGATGCGAGGCCCCCGCCAGCTCCGTCAGCGCGGCACCCGGGACGGCGTCCGCGATCTCCCGCAGATGTGCCGGCGGGGTCGCCGGGTCCTCGCGGCCCGCGATCAGCAGCGTCGGCGTCTGGATCTCGGCGAGCCGGTCCCGCAGGTCGAAGGCGGCGAGCGCGTCGCAGCAGGCGGCGTACCCGGCCGGGTCGGCCTCGGCATGGTCGCGCACCAGCTGCGGATCGCTGAACTCCCCGGCGAACCAACGGGCGTCGGCGCTCTCCACCAGCCACCCGAGCCCCTCCCGCCGGACCCGTGCGGCCCGCTCCCGCCACGCCGTCGCGCCGTTGAAGTGGGCCGAGGAACAGATCACGGCGAGGGAGTCGACGCGTGCGGGGTGGTGCACGGCGAGATGCAGGCCCACCGCGCCGCCGAGGGAGACGCCGGCGTACCCGAACCGTTCGATGCCGAGCGCGTCGGCGAGCGCGAGGACCAGTCCGGCCAGGTCGGCGACGGTGGCGCCGGGGCCGATCAGCTCCGCGCGGGAACCGCCGTGCCCGGGCAGGTCCCAGCGCACCACCCGGTGGGTGACGGACAGCTCGGGCGCCACCTTGTCCCACAGGGCGTACGAGGTGCCCAGCGAGGGCCCGAGCAGCAGCGGGGGCGCCGAAGTCGGGCCCTCCACACGGTGGTTGAGGAGTGTCTCGGTCAACGTCGCTCCAGGGCACGGTCGGTGAGCGGTCCGGCGGCGCCGGTGTAACGGGCGGGATCGATGGCGTCGGCGAGATCGACGTCGCGCACCTCGGGCTCCTCGGCGAGGAGTTCGGCGAGCGGGCGGCCCTCGGCGTGGGCGCGGGCGGCCAGTTCGGAGAGGAGGGCCTTGGCGCGGGCCCGCCCGAGGACGGGGGCCAGCACGGCGGAGAGCCGTTCCGAGACGATCAACCCATGGGTGAGGTCCAGGTGGTGGCGCATGACCTCGGCGTTCACCCGTAGCCCTTCGGTGAGTTCGGCCGCGTCCCGGGCGGCCCCGCCGACCAGCCGCAGCAGATCCCGCAGCGGCTCCCACTCGGCGTGCCAGGCACCGGCCGGCCGCTCGTCCTCGGCGACCAGCGCGCCGTACAGCACCGCCGCGAGCTGCGGCGCCCGCCGGGCCCCGGCCGCGATGAGCGTGGCCCGCACCGGGTTCGCCTTGTGCGGCATCGCCGACGAGCCGCCCCCGCTGCCCTCGGCGACCTCCCCGATCTCGGTGCGGGCCAGCGTGAGCACATCCGCCGCGATCTTCCCGAGCGCCCCGGCGGTGAAGGCCAGACACCCCGCGAGGTCGGCGACCGGCGTGCGCAGGGTGTGCCACGGCAACGCCGGTTCCCGCAGCCCGACCTCGCGGGCGAAGGCCGCCGTGAGCGCCAGCGGGTCGCCCGCGCCGTACGCCTCGAACGCGGCCAACGTGCCTGCGGCGCCGCCGAGTTGGGCGGGCAGCGCGTCCCGGACCCCGGCGACCCGGTCCCGCGCGTCGAGGACCAGCGACCGCCATCCGGCCGCCTTCAGCCCGAACGTCGTCGGCACCGCGTGCTGGGTGAGCGTCCGCCCCGGCAGCACGGTGGCCCGGTGCGCGAAGGACAGCCGGGCGAGGGCGCGCTCGGTCCGGGCGAGGTCGGCCAGGACGAGGTCCAGGGCGCGGGCGGCGACCAGCATCGTCGCCGTGTCCATGATGTCCTGACTGGTCGCGCCCCGGTGCACATACGACCCGTACTCCGCGCCGACCGCCGCCGTCACCTCCGCCACCAGCGGGATCACCGGATTGCCCCCGGCCCGCGCCCGCAGCCCGAGCGCGACCACGTCGAACCGCCCGGCGTCGGCCGCCCCGGTCACCGCCGTCGCGGCCCCGGCCGGAGCCAGCCCGAGCGCGGCCTGCGCCCGGGTGAGAGCGGCCTCCGCGTCGAGCAGCGCCTGAAGATAGGCGGTGTCACCGGTCGCGTCGGCGGTGGGCGAACCGGCCCACCCGGGGGCGAGCAGGCCGGTGTCGGACGAGGCAGCTGTCACTGGAACTCCAGGAAGACCGTTTCGCCTTCGCCCTGAAGGCGGATGTCGAAACGGTAGGTGCCGTCACGCCCTCCGGCCGCGATCAGCGTGTCGCGCCGCGCCTGCGGCAGCCGCGACAGCAGCGGATCGGCGGCGAGCGCGGCCGCGTCGTCCGGCAGATAGATCCGCGTGAACAGATGCACGAGCAGCCCCCGCGCGAAGACGCACGCGCTCACGTACGGCGCGCTGCGCCCGCGCGCCCCCGGCCGCAGCGTCCGCGCGTACCAGTGTCCGTTGGCGTCCGTCTGCACCCGGCCCCAGCCGGTGAACTCCACGCCGTTGCGCCCCAGATAGCCGCCGGTCGCCGGGTCGCGCCGGATCGAGCCGTCGACGTCCGGCACGTTCCCGTCCGGGTCCGCGCCCCACAGCTCCACGAACGCGTCCGGCAGCGGCGCGCCCGCCCCGTCGTACACGTACCCCTGGAGGGTGAGGGTGTCCGGGTGGCCGACGGGCGCGATGTCCCCGCCGCCGGGGAACGGCAGCGCGTACCCGTAGAACGGGCCCACGGTGTGCGACGGCGTCGGCAGCACCGTCTCCGGGCGGCTGGTGTCGATGTGTGTCATGGCCGATCAGCGTCCTTCTTCGATCCAGGTGGCGTCCGGGCCGTCCAGCACGATGTCCCAGTGATAGCCGAGGGAGAACTCGGGCACCGACAGGCTGTGGTCGTAGGTCGCCACCAGCCGCTGCCGGGCCGCGTCGTCGGTGACCGACTGGAGGATCGGGTCGTAGGCGAACAGCGGGTCGTTCGGGAAGTACATCTGCGTCACGAGCCGCTGGGTGAAGGCCGTGCCGAACATCGAGAAGTGGATGTGCGCGGGCCGCCAGGCGTTCACGTGGTTGCGCCACGGATAGGGGCCCGGTTGCACGGTCGTGAAACGGTAGTGGCCGTCGGCGTCGGTGAGGGTGCGGCCGACGCCGGTGAAGTTCGGGTCGAGCGGGGCGTCGTGCTGCTCGCGCTGGTGGGCGTAGCGGCCGGCCGAGTTGGCCTGCCAGATCTCCACCAACTGGCCCCGGATCGGCCGCCCTTGACGGTCGAGGAGACGTCCCGAGACGGTGATGCGCTCGCCGATCGGCTCGCCCTGGTGCTGCCGGGTGAGGTCGTTGTCGATCTCGGTGATGTCCCGTTCGCCGAACGCGGGGGAGTGCAGCTCCACCAGCTCCGGGTCCTGCCGGACGTCGATGGTGACCGGCGGCTGGTGCGGGTGGCGCAGCACCGAGGACCGGTAGGGCGCGTAGTCCCGGCGCGGGTGGTGCTCGACGGGGGCGCCGTCCGCGACCCGCTTGCCGTAGGCGGCGTGCTCGGCCGCGATCTCCTGGTCGATGTCGTGCTGGGTGAGTGTCATGGGTTCCTGCCGGGGTCAGCGTTCGAGGACGAGGGCGAGGCCTTGGCCGACGCCGATGCAGAGGGTGGCGACGCCGATGCCGGAGCCCTGGTGGGCGAGTTGGTGGGCGACGCTCCCGGCGAGCCGGGCACCGGAGGCGCCGAGCGGATGGCCGAGGGCGATGGCACCGCCGCGCGGGTTGAGGATCGCCGGGTCGAGGTCGGGCCACTCGGCGACACAGCCCAGCACCTGGGCCGCGAACGCCTCGTTCAGCTCCAGAACTGACAGGTCGTCAAATCCCTTGCCCGCCTTGGCAAGTGCCCGGTTCACGGCCTCCACGGGGGCCAGCCCGAAGTACTGCGGGTCGGTCGCCGAGACGCCGGTCGCGGAGATCCGGGCCAGCGGCTCACGGCCGGTGGCGCGCAACCCCTCCTCGTCCGTGAGGAGCAGGGCGGCGGCGCCGTCGTTCAGCGGTGAGGCGTTGCCCGCCGTCACCGTGCCCCCGTCCGGGCGGAACGACGGCTTGAGCCGCGCCATCGCCGCGAGGGAGGCATCCGGGCGAACGGACTCGTCGGCGCCGAAGACCACCGGGTCACCCGTGCGCTGCGGAATCGGGACCGGCGCCAACTCCCCGTCGAACAGGCCCTGTTGCTGAGCCGCAGCGGCCTTCTGGTGGCTGGCGAGGGCGAACGCGTCCTGCTGCTCACGCGTGATCCCGTGCTGGTCGGCGATGAGTTCGGCGGACTCGCCCAGCGGGATCGTCCACTGCGGGTCCATCCGCGGATTGACCATCCGCCAGCCCAGCGTCGTCGAGTACAGCTCGGTGTGCCCGGCCGGGAACGGGCGGTCGTTCTTCGGCAGGACATAGGGCGCCCGGGTCATCGACTCGACGCCACCGGCCAGGGCGATGGACGCGTCCCCGACGGCGATGGCGCGGGCCGCCTGGATCACCGCTTCGAGCCCGGACGCGCACAGCCGGTTGACGGTGACGCCGGGCACCGAGGTGGGCAGCCCCGCGAGGAGCCCGGCCATGCGGGCCACGTTGCGGTTCTCCTCGCCCGCGCCGTTGGCGTTGCCGACGTACACGTCGTCGATCCGCGCCGGGTCCAACTCGGGTGTGCGGGCGAGGAGTTCGCGTACGGCGTGGGCGGCGAGGTCGTCCGGGCGGACGCGCGCGAGACCGCCGTTGTACCGGCCGATCGGGGTGCGGACGGCGTCGACGACATAGACGGTGTTCACGCTGACAGCTCCTCGGCGATCCGTACCTTCGCGGCGGTCTTCGCCACGATCTCCGCGACCGGGACCCCCGGCGCGGTCTCCACGAGGACCAGGCCCTCGGGGGTGACGTCCAGGACGCCCAGGTCGGTGATGACCCGGTCCACGCACGCCTTGCCGGTCAGCGGCAGCGCGCACTCCTCAAGGATCTTCGGCGCGCCGTCCTTCGCGGTGTGCGTCATCACGACGATGACCGTGCGGGCCCCGTGCACCAGGTCCATCGCCCCGCCGATGCCGGTCACCAGCTTCCCCGGCACGGCCCAGTTCGCCAGGTCACCCCGCGCCGACACCTGCATCGCGCCCAGCACGGCGACATCGATGTGGCCGCCCCTGATCATCGAGAACGACAGCGCCGAGTCGAAGAACGACGCCCCCGGCAGCACCGTGACGGTCTCCTTGCCCGCGTTGATGAGATCCGGGTCGACCTGGTCGTCGGTGGGGTAGGGGCCGGTGCCCAGGATGCCGTTCTCCGATTCGAGGATCACCTCGACGCCGGGCGGGAGGTGGTTCGGGATCAGCGTCGGCAGCCCGATCCCGAGGTTGACGTACTGCCCGTCCCGCAGTTCACGCGCCGCTCGGGCCGCCATCTCCTGGCGTGTCCAGGCCATCAGCTGCTCACCGTCCGCTGCTCGATCCGTTTGTCGGCGGCCTGCTCGGGGGTGAGGGCCACCACCCGCCGCACGAAGATGCCGGGCACATGCACCGCGTCCGGGTCGATCTCGCCGGGCTCCACCAGCTCCTCCACCTCGGCGATCGTCACCCGCCCGGCCATCGCGGCCAGCGGGTTGAAGTTGCGGGTGGACTTGTTGAAGACGAGGTTGCCGTGCCGGTCGCCACGCGCCGCCCGCACCAGCGCGAAGTCGGTGCGGATACCCCGTTCCAGCACGTACTCGGTGCCGTCGAACTCCCGCACCTCCTTCGGCGGCGACGCCAGCGCGACCCCGCCCCGCCCGTCGTAGCGCAGCGGCAGACCGCCCTCGGCGACCTGCGTGCCGACGCCCGCCGGGGTGTAGAACGCCGGGATGCCCGCGCCCCCGGCCCGCAACCGCTCGGCCAGCGTGCCCTGCGGGATCAGCTCCACCTCCAGCTCACCGGCCAGGTACTGGCGCGCGAACTCCTTGTTGGCCCCGATGTACGACCCCGTGACCCGGGCGATCCGCCCCGCCGCCAGCAGCACGGCGAGCCCGGACTCCATCGCCCCGCAGTTGTTCGAGACGACCGCCAGCGAGCCGACGCCGCGTGCGTGCAGCGCCTCGATCAGGACGTTCGGCACCCCGCTCAGGCCGAACCCGCCCACCGCCAGGGACGCGCCCTCCGGTACGTCGGCCACCGCCGCGTCGGCCGTGGCCACCACCTTGTCCATCCGGGAAGGCCCCTCTCGTCCGCACACCCGACACCCCGATTAGTCAGGGCACTGAGTATTTCGGTGACGTTTCCTTCACGCTCCCATCGGACCGCGACGCCGTCAAGACCCCGGGAAACAGCGGCACACCGGCGTGCGCACGCCCCACGACACCTCCGGTCATCGACGGTATCGTTCAGTGCACGTTTCAAAGAGACAGCCACCCATGACGGACGAACCTCGGGAGCGCACATGGCCGCGGTGGACCTCACCACCCACCCCGGGCACCTGGCCCGGCGGCTCCAGCAGGCCCACTACCTGCTGTGGAACACGATGGTCTCCGAGGAGATCACCTCGCCGCAGTTCGCGGTCCTCAACGCCCTCGTCGCCGAGAGCGGCCTCGACCAGCGCACGGTGGGAGAGCGGGTCGGGCTCGACCGGTCCACCGTCGCCGAGGTGATCAGCAGGCTCGGCCGCCGCGACCTGCTCGACAAGGTGCGCGACCCCGGCGACGGCCGCCGTTTCCTGCTCCGCCTCACCGACGAGGGGCGGCGCGTCCACCGCAAGCTGACCGTGCGCACCGCCCGGATGAACCAGGTCTTCCTGGCCCCGCTCTCCGCCGCCGAACGGCGCACCTTCTTCGACCTCATCGGGCGGGTCGCGGACGCGGCCGAGGGGCTCCGCAACCCGACGGAACCCCTCGCCGCACCGCACTGACCCAGGTCAGGACGTTTCCGCGAACACCACCCACACCTGGCCCTCGGCGAAGTTCACCGGCTTCCCATCGCGCGTCGTGAAGTCCGTCCCGCCCGTCGCCTTCGCCCGCTTCCACCGCACGTCGAACGCCCGCCCGTCCCGCAGCACCTCGGCGGCCCCGGACCCCACGGTCTCCGTGTACGGCGTGTTGTTGCCGAGGAAGTCGTGGAACCGCGAGGAGCGCACCTTCACGTACTGCACCACCACGGTCGCCGGCGCCACCCGCTCCCCGTCCGACATGGTCGGCGTGGCATCCGTCGACACCAGCCAACGCCCGTGCTGCGCATCCCAGTCGAAGGTGAAGGACGACGTCGGGTACCGCACCGTCCGCGACGCCTGCGGGGTGCCCCCGTCGGGCGCGGCACCGAAGCGGAAACCGTTCGTCAACGCCGCCGAGGTGGGCGCCGACGGCAGCAGCCGGGCCGGACGCACGAAGAGGTTGTGCGGCGCGACCTTCTCGGCGCCCCGGAAGAAGGCCCCGGACACGTTCCCGGGCAGTTCCGCGCGGAGCGGCGCCTTGCCGATCAACGGCAGCAGCCGGTGCTGCGCCCCCGAGAAGGCGAGCGTCGGCCGCCCGTACTGGCGCAACAGTTCGAGATCCGACTCACGGGCACTGCGCACCGGCCCGACGACCTTCGGCAACGTCGTCGCGTACACCGCCATCAACCGGCTCAGGCCGCCCTCGACCTGCTCGGCGTAGACGATGTCCGCGGCCTGGAGCCCGGTCTGCGGACGGGCGGCCCGCACATTGTCGATCTTCACGGCGAGCGGGGCGGGGGTATCGGCGTGCCGCTGCGGGGCGGGTGAGTTCGGTGGGGTCCGGGTGACCTGCGGGGTCTGCGGTGCCTTGGAGGTCGCCGCCGGGGTGAGGCTCGGCTGCCCCCGGTTGTCGTCGAGCGGATTGTGCGACCCGGCCCCGCAGCCCGCCGCCAGCGTGACCGTCACCGTCGCGGCCAGCAACGCCGTCGTCGTCGTGGCGCGTCGCGTCCGCGCTCTGTGTCCCATACCCACCGTTGCCACCCAGTCCGTTTGTTCGGTTGTGCGTTTGTCGTTTCATCGCTGTCCCTCCCCGATCCCTCCGGAAAGCGCGCGCTGAACACGCCCGAACGGGTGGCCTAGTCCATCGAACGGCGCAGACCGGACCCCCGGACGGGTGACGGCGGTAAGCCGGAGCGGGGTGCGGGGCGGGGAGCGCGACGAAGGGCGCGCGGGGCAGGGGGGGCGCGAGGCGGAGGGCGCGTGAGCCGGTGACGCGGGGCGCCGAGGGCGCCGTTGAACGACGGGCTCGTGGCCGTCGGCTCAGGCCCGCGGGGTGAGGATCTCGGCGAGGTCGTAGCTGACCGGCTCTTCCAGCTGCGCGTAGGTGCAGGTCAGGGGCGTACGGTCGGGGCGCCAACGGCGAAAGCGCGTCGTGTGCCGGAACCGGGCGCCGTTCTCCAGATGGTCGTACGCCACCTCGGCCACCCGGTCCGGCCGCAGCGGCACCCACGACAGGTCCTTCTTGCCGGACCAGCGGCTCGGGGCGCCGGGCAGCCGGGCCTCCTCGTGCGCCGCCTCCTCGGCCCACGCCGCCCAGGGATGCCCCGTGACATCGGCCATCCGCAACGGCTCCAGCTCGGTCACCAGTTCCGCGCGCCGTTTCATGGTGAACGCGGCCGACACGCCCACGTGCTGGAGCACGCCCCGGTCGTCGTAGAGCCCGAGCAGCAGCGAGCCCACCACCGGGCCACTTTTGTGGGGGCGATATCCGGCCACGACGACATCCGCCGTGCGCTCGTGCTTGACCTTGAACATCGCCCGCTGGTCCTGGAGATAGCGCAGGGTGAGCGGTTTGGCGACGACGCCGTCCAGACCGGCCCCCTCGTACTGCTCGAACCAGCGCCGCGCGACGTCGATGTCGGTGGTCGCCGGGGCCACGTGCACCGGCGCCGTCACCCCCGACAGGGCCATGGTGAGCAGCGCCCGCCGGTCGGCCAGCTCCACGTCGAGGACGGACTCGTCGGCCAGCGCCAGCAGATCGAAGGCCACGAACGACGCCGGATTGCGCGCGGCCAGCGTCCGCACCCGGGAGTCGGCGGGGTGGATGCGCTCGGTCAGCGCGTCGAAGTCGAGGCGTCCCGCACGGGCGATGACGATCTCCCCGTCCAGCACGCACCGCTGCGGCAACCGCTCCCGCAAGGCCTCCACCAGCTCGGGAAAGTACCTGGTCAACGGCTTGCCGGTGCGGCTGCCGAGGACGACATCGGGGCCGTCGCGGAACACGATGGCCCGGAATCCGTCCCACTTCGCCTCGTACTGCATGCCGGGCGGGATGCTCGCCACCGACTTCGCGAGCATCGGCTTCACGGGCGGCATCACCGGGAGATCCATATATCGACTTTATGGTTCGGGGCCGGGGCCTGCCCGTCGGGCCGCCGCAGCGTGTGCGCGACGGCGCGGCCGGTCCTACCGTGGCCGCATGGGCGAAGCGGTGGAACTCGAAGCGGGCGGTCGCACCGTCCGGCTGTCCAGTCCTGACAAGGTCTTCTTCCCCGAGCGCGGATTCACCAAGCTGGACCTGGCCCGGTACTACATCGCCGTCGGACCCGGCATCCTGCGCGCCCTGCGCGACCGCCCCACCACCCTGGAGCGCTACCCCGACGGCGTCACCGGCGAGAACTTCTTCCAGAAACGGGCGCCCAAGAACATGCCCGACTGGATTCCCACCGCCCACATCACCTTCCCCAGCGGGCGCAGCGCCGACGAGATGTGCCCCACCGAACAGGCGGCCGTCGTGTGGGCCGCCCAGTACGGCACGCTCACCTTCCACCCCTGGCCGGTACGGCGCGACGACGTCGACCGCCCCGACGAACTCCGCATCGACCTCGACCCCCAGCCCGGCACCGACTACGACGACGCCGTCCGCGCCGCCCATGAACTCCGTTCCGTACTCGACGAGTTCGGCGGCCTGCGGGGCTGGCCCAAGACCTCCGGCGGCCGGGGCCTGCACGTCTTCGTGCCGATCGAACCGCGCTGGACCTTCACCGAGGTGCGGCGCTCCGCCATCGCCGTGGCACGGGAGTTGGAGCGCCGGATGCCGGACCGGGTGACGACGAAGTGGTGGAAGGAGGAGCGCGGCGAGCGCATTTTCGTCGACTACAACCAGACGGCCAGGGACCGCACCATCGCCTCCGCCTACTCGGTACGCCCCCGCCCGCACGCCCCCGTCTCGGCGCCGCTGCGCTGGGAGGAGGTCGGTGACGCCCACCCCCGCGACTTCGACCTCGCGACGATGCCGGCCCGCTTCGCCCGGCTGGGCGATGTGCACGCCGACATGGACGACCACCGCTTCCGTCTGGACGCCCTCCTGGAACTGGCCCGCCGCGACGAACACGACCACCACCTCGGCGACCTGCCGTACCCGCCGGAGTACCCGAAGATGCCGGGTGAACCCAAGCGGGTACAGCCGAGCCGAGCCAGAAAGGACACTCCGCCCGAGCCCGACTCCGGTGCTCCTAAAGCTCCTTGACCCTGATGTCCCGGTACGACACCACGTCCGTCGTGCTGTGCACCTGGAGACCGAGATACCCGGAGGCGAAACGGCGCCCGTCGGTGCCGGGGTCACCGGCGCGGGGCGGGGTGAACTCCTGGCCGCCGATGTTGTCGAACGCGTTGATCAGGACGCCGTTGCGGTAGATCGAGTAGTGCTGGTCGACCACCCGGATCTCGTAGTCGTTCCAGGTGCCCTTCTGGGCGACCCCGGCCCCGGCGAGCCCCACCCGGTCGAAACCGTAGACCGAGCCCGTCTTGTAGAGGTCGCCGTCGGGCCGGTCCAGCACCTGGATCTCGTGCCCGTACGTGATGGCGACCCACTCCGGACGCGGCTCCTCGGGGTGGTCGTGGACCCACGGGAACCGCACGAACACACCGGAGTTGGCGTTGCCGGTGCCCGGGGCGTCGTCGCGCCACTGGAGGCGCAGCGAGAAGTCACCGTACCTGCGCTGCGGGAACCACAGCATGCCGAGGCCTTCGGTGGTCGTACCGCTGGTCATCGTGCCGTCGGGGTTCAGCGCGAACGAACCACCGCCCACGTGCTGCCAGTCGGCGAAGGAGTCCGCGCTGCCGTCGAACAGCGCCCGGTAGCCGTCGTGTTGACCCGGCCTGCCGATGCCCGACTCTCCGGCGGCCGCCCGGATGGCGTCGGACTCGCGGGCGTCCACCACGCCCTCCCTGAACAGCCGGTCGAGGACGGTCCCGACGTGCTTGAGGAACAGCGCGTGGGACGTCCACTCCTTCTCGTCCTCGATCAACTCGTTGATCCGGCACCGGTCGTTCGTCACCCGGTTCGGCACCCCCGAGTCGACCGTGCCGACGATCACCGTCAACCGCTCGTCGAACTCGGGGCAGTTGGGCGCGGGCACCCCGCCACCGGCGACCACCGTGAAGCTCACAGCGGCGGACGCCGAGGTGTTGCCCGCCCGGTCGCTCGCCCGGTACGCCACCGTGTGCCGGCCCGCCCGGTCGACGAACACCGGCCCGCCGTACACCAGATAGGGACCGCCGTCGAGCGAGTACGCGATGCCCGCGACCCCCGAACCGCCCTCGTCGGCGGCGCTCACGGTGACCTGGGCACCGCCCAGGTACGCCCCGTCGGAGTTGCGGGTGCCGGTCACGGTCGCACCGGTCACCGGCGGAGTGGTGTCCTGAGCGGGCGGCGCGACGACGGTGAAGGTGACGCTCCGCTCCGCCGACACGTTGCCCGCCCGGTCGGTGGCCCGGTAGCGGACGGTGTGGGTGCCGACCTGATGCACCATCACCGGCCCGGTGTACGCCTGCCAGTCACCCGAACCCACCGCGTACTCCACGGAGTTGACGCCCGAGCCGGTGTCGGAGGCCGACACGGTGACCGTCGCCATGTCGAGATAGGCGCCGTCGGCATCCCGCGCACCGCTCACGGTCGCCGACGTCTGAGGCGGAGTCGTGTCGTCGGACGGCGGGGCGACCACCGTGAACGTCACACTCTTCACGGCGGACACCTGGCCCGCCCTGTCGGTCGCCCGGTAGCGGATCGTGTGGTCGCCGACCTGGTCGACGAGGACCGGGGCGGTGTACGGCTGCCAGACGTCCGCGTCACCGACGGCGTACTCGATCCGGTCGACGCCGGAGCCGCCGTCGTCGCTCGCGGTGAGCACCACGGTCGCCGAACCGACGTACTGGCCCTGCGCGTTGGGAGTGCCGCGCACCTCGGCGGAGGTCTCCGGTGCCGTGGTGTCCTCGCCGCCGGGCTCGGTGACCACCAGGATGCCCTGCATCTGGCCGTGGCCCGGGATCGTGCAGTGGTAGAAGTAGCGGCCCGGGGTGAGGGTGACCTCGGCGGTGTGCCGCCCGCCCTGGTCGTCGGCGGGGTTGGCGAGGATGTTGAGCTGGACATCGCCGTTGAACTCCGGGTCCGTCGTCGCGAACGTCACCGTGTGCGGCATGCCCGTGGTGTTGCCGGTCGCCGCGCTGTTCTCGAAGACGATCGTCGCCTGCCCGGCCACCGCCGTCGTCGGCGCCGAACCGTACGCCGTGATGTCGTCACCCGCCGTCCAGGTCAGCACCTGGGCGGCGGCCGGTTGTCTGGGGCCGGTCCTGGCGCCCGCCGTCGACTGGAGGCCGAGCACCATGAGCAGGGCGGCCAACAGGGCCGTCAGCACGCGGTGTTGCTTCAACACTGCCCTCACCTCGCCAGCAGGTTCGCGGCCGGGGTCGGCCCGCCGCCCGTGTAAGTGACCTTCCACAGCGCCGACTTGGCGTCCGAGGTGAAGAACCCCCGCCCGTAGTCGAGGACATACAGCGCCCCGTCGGGACCGAACTTCCAGTCCATGAGGTTCTTGATGCCGTCGTTGCCGATCGGCACGATCTTCTTGAGCGACTCCGCGTGCACCGGAAGGCCCCCGTCACCCTGCGTCCTCGGGTCGGTGAGCACCGCGTCACGCGGCTGATCGGCGTCGTAGAAGTCACCGACGAACCACTTCCCGTCCCAGTACGCGGGCCACTTCGCCGCACTCGTGCTCGCCGCGTCGTACCGGTAGACCGGCCCGTTCATCGCGGCCTGCCCGCCGCCCTTGAGCCACGGCAGCAGATAGGTCGCCTCGTCCTGCCGGTAGGAGGGGACGCCGTGCGCGTCGCGCGGGTAGTCCGGTGCGCCGCCCTGGGGCGCGTACCAGATGTTGTTGCCCGTCACCGGCGGCAGATTCATCAGACCGTCGTTGTTCGGGGACTCGTTCTTCGGATGGTCGCAGTCGTACCAGCCGAGCGGCTTAGAGGGATCGGGCAGATTACGGTCCCGATAGGGCTGCTTGTTGCCCATGCAGTACGGCCAACCCCGGTTACCGGCCCGGGAGATGACGGCGAACGTGTCGTACTTGGCCGGCCCCCAGATCGTCGACGGCACCGACGCGTCCGGCCCGACCCAGCCCGCGTAGAGGATGTCGGTGCTCCGGTCGACGGAGATCCGCGCCGGGTTGCGCACGCCCATCACATAGATCTCGCCGCGCGTCCGGCCGCCGCCCTCGTCGGTCTCCCGGCCCGTGAAGAGGTTCCCGGCCGGGAGCGTGTACGTCCCGTCGGACTCCGGATGGATGCGCAGGATCTTGCCGTTGAGGTTGTTGGTGTTCCCTGCGGTACGGCGCGCGTCGGCGAACGAGAGGCCCTTGTAGTTCGGCGCCGGGTTGTTGCCGGAGTAACCGTCGCTGAACTGGCTGGAGTTGTTGTCGCCGGTCGCGATGTACAGGTTGCCCTTCGAGTCCCAGGCCATCCCGCCGCCCGCGTGACAGCAGCTGTGCACCTGCACCGGCCACGTGAGCAGCACCTTCTCGCTGCTCAGGTTCAGCTTCTGGGTGGCGGGGTCGAGGGTGAAGCGGGAGACGCGCCGCGCGGCCGTTTGCCGGTCACGGTCGAGGCCCGAGTGCGGTGTGTAGTGCAGATACACCCAGCCGTTCTCCGCGAAGCGCGGGTCCAGCTCGATCCCGAGCAGCCCCTCCTCGACCTTGACCAGCTCGTCCCCGCCGCCCTTGTTCCCGAAGACCGTCAACTCGCCTGCCAGGGTGACCTTTTGTGTCCTCGGGTCGTAGACGTGGATCTGTCCTTGGCCCTTGCCGACGTCCGGGTCGTTCCAGTCGGTGACCACGGGCCGGGAGGAGTCGGCTCCGCCCCGGCCGATGTAGAGGACGCGTCCGTCGGGCGCGGTGACCAGGCCGTGCGGTTCCCCGATCTGGTCGTTCAGACCCGCCTGGTTGGGCTTGGTCAGCCGCTGTGCCCGGTAGTTGCCGGTGATGGTGGCCTTGCAGTCGGCCCGCACCAGCCGGGTGGTCCACAGCAGCGCGCCGCGCAGATGGGCCTGGAAGTCGGCCTCGTCGTACGACGACACCGTGCCGCCCATACCGGTGTAGAAGGACCGCCCGCCGTCATAGTCCCGGCACCAACTCACCGGATGGTCCCAGCCGTTGGCGCTCACCCCGGGCGCGTACGTCGACTCCCGCACCCGTGCCACGGTGTGCACCTCGCCGGACGGGTTCTTCACCCAGTTCGGCCACTGGTCGGCCCGCCGCCACTGCACCGGCAGCTCCCTGGTCGCCGGATGCTGCCGGTCGCCCACCTCAACGACCGCACGCTGCACGGCCGTTGGGCTGGAGGCGGCGGGGCGGGCGCCGATCAGACCGGTGAACCAGTCCGAGTACGGTTCCGCGCGCGCCGCGTCATGCAGGCCGACGAACCCGCCGCCCGCCTCCATATAGGCCTCAAGACCGGCCTCCTGCTCCGCGTCCAGGACATCCCCGCCGCCGGTCAGGAACACGATCGCGTGAAAGGTCCCCAGCCGGGACCCGTCCGTGAAGACCGACGCGTCGTCGGTCGCCTCGACCGCGAACCGCCGCTCCTGCGGGCCCGTCAGCCCGATCCGCTCGATCGCCTCGATACCGGCGTTCACCACCGGCGACTCGTCCCCGGCCGCCGCGGACCCGTAGAAGATCAGCACCCGCACGTTCGCGCCGCCCGGCGGTGACGGGACAGACATCGTTGTCGACGCCGGCTCCGTCACCGGGCGCGCGCTCGCGGCCGGCCCCGACAGCAGCCCGGCGGCCAGCACCCCGGCCGTCACGGTGGCGGCCCAGGCCCGTCGTCCTGCCCTTCCCGTGCTCAACCCTCGTAAGTGCATGGGCACCTCCCCGGTCGCGGCGACAACGCCAAGGAAGCTAGACGGCTTTGCCCGGTCCGCCAATACCTACGGCCGCAATCGCTCGAACTTTGTCCCGAGTGTGGATAAACGGCTGAGGGGTCGCTACCGTCGCACGGGTCCATCACCGGCAGACCTGGGCAACGTCCTTACCAGCGTGGGGAGTTCCGCATGGACCGACGTGGCTTCAACCGGCGGATGCTGCTCGGCTCGGCGGCGGTCGCGACCTCGATGTCCCTCGCGCCACCGATCGCCCGCGCCGCCGGTCCGGCCCGCACCGCACCGGCCGGGGGAGAGGTCAGACACCTCAAGCTGTACGCCGAGAAGCTCGCCGACGGGCAGCTGGGCTACGGTCTGGAGAAGGGCAAGGCCTCGATCCCGGGACCGCTCATCGAACTCAACGAGGGCGACACCCTGCACATCGAGCTGGAGAACACCCTCGACGTCGCCGCGAGCCTCCACGTCCACGGCCTGGACTACGAGATCTCCAGCGACGGAACGACGTTGAACAAGAGCGCCGTGGAACCGGGCGCCACCCGCGTCTACACCTGGCGCACCCACGCCCCCGGCCGCCGCGCCGACGGCACCTGGCGGGCGGGCAGCGCGGGCTACTGGCACTACCACGACCACGTCGTCGGCACCGCCCACGGCACCGGCGGCATCCGCAAGGGCCTCTACGGGGCCGTCATCGTCCGCCGCGCGGGAGACATCCTGCCGGACCGGACCCACACGATCGTCTTCAACGACATGACGATCAACAACCAACCCGCGCACTCGGGGCCCGACTTCGAGGCCACGGTGGGCGACCGGGTCGAGTTCGTGTCGATCACGCACGGCGAGTACTACCACACGTTCCATCTGCACGGTCACCGCTGGGCCGACAACCGCACCGGCCTCCTCACCGGGCCGGACGACCCCAGCCAGGTCGTCGACAACAAGATCGTCGGCCCCGCGGACTCCTTCGGCTTCCAGATCATCGCGGGCGAGGGCGTCGGAGCGGGCGCCTGGATGTACCACTGCCACGTCCAGAGCCACTCGGACATGGGCATGGTCGGCCTGTTCCTGGTGAGAAAACCAGACGGCACGATCCCGGACCACGAGAGGGGGCACCCGCACGGGGCGGGGGAGGGTGCGGGTACGGGTACGGGGGCGGGCACGGACGCGGCCGACGGGGCGGATGCGGCGCACGCGCATTGAGCCGAGCGGCGTGAGCGCCGGGTGCGTGTGGCGGCGCGGACGCTGCTGATGGGTCGGATGTGGCGCACGCGCGTTGAGCCGAGCGGCACGGCACGAGCGCCGGTACCTGCGGTGGGCACGGGGCGGATGCCGCTGGTGGCTCGGATGCGGTGCACGCCCGCTGACCCGCGCGGCACGAGCGCCGGGCACGTGTGGCGGGTGCGGGGGCGGACGCTGTTGACGGGGCGGATGTGGTGCACGCCCATTGAGCGGCGCGGCACGAGTGCCGGCACGCGCGGCGGGTGCGGATGTCCCCGATGGGTCGGATGCGGTGCACGCCCGCTGACTCGCGTGGCACGAGCGCCGGGCATGTGTGGTGGGTGCGGGGGCGGTTGCCCCTGATGGGTGGGATGCGGTGCACGCCCATTCGCTCGCGCGGGCATGAGCACCGGCACGCGTGGCGGATGCGGGGGCGGATGCCGTTGATGGGTCCGACATGGCGCACGCCCGCTGACCCGCGCCGTATGAGCACCGGCACGTGTCCGAGAGCGCTCTCATCTCCCCACTCGCCGGAGTTATCCTGATCGGCACCCGCCGGTGAGGAGCCCCGAGTGACCGACACAGCGCGTCCCACGCTGGAGGCCGTGGCCGCCCTGGCCGGGGTGTCCCGGGCCACCGCCTCCCGGGTGGTGAACGGCGGCGACGGGGTCAGCGAACCCCTTGTCGAACGGGTACGGCGCGCCGTGGAGGAACTCGGCTACGTCCCCAACCAAGCCGCCCGCAGCCTGGTGACCCGGCGCCACGACGCCGTCGCCGTGGTGATCGCGGAACCGGAGACCCGGGTCTTCGCCGACCCCTTCTTCGCCCTCCAACTACGCGGCATCAGCAAGGAGTTGACAGCCCACGACAACCAACTCGTGCTGCTGCTCACCGAGGGCCGCGACGACCACGCCCGGGTCGGCCGCTACCTCGCGGGCGGCCACGTCGACGGCGCGCTCGTCTTCTCCCTCCACCTCGACGACCCACTCCCCGCCCTGATCCGCCGCGCGGGCGTCCCCACAGTTTTCGGCGGCCGACCGGACTGGAGCGACGGTGGGGGAGAGGGGAGCGGGGTTACCGGGGGCGGAGGTCTGAGTGGTGCCGGGGGCGATAGGGCCGAGGGGTTGCGTGGTGCTGGGGGCGATAGGGCCGAGGGGTTGCGTGGTGCTGGGGGCGATAGGGCCGAGGGGTTGCGTGGTGCTGGGGGCGCCGGAGTTGAGGGCTTGGGCGATGGCAGGGGCGACGGGGTCAGGGGCTTGCGTGCCGCCGGGGGCGCCGGGGGCCTGGGCGAAGGTCAGGGTGATGGGGCCAGGGCCCTGCGTGATGCCGGGGAAACCGGCGCCGGGGACCTGCGCGACGGCGAGGGTGATGGGGTCGGGGGCCCGCGCTGTGGGGATGGCCGCGGGCGGGCGAGCTGCGGGGGCGATGCCGATGCGGGCCGGGGTGCGGATGCCGGCGGAGATGTCGTCGGGGACGCGAGCGGCGGAGGTCGGCGAGTTGGGCCGAGTGGGAGATGCGCCGGGGGCACCGGTGGTGACGAGGAGACGGGCCGTGTCGACGCTGACGGCGCTGGCGAGTGGGGACCAGGCGACGGGGGTCGGCAAGCTGGGCCGGGCAGGCGCGACGCCCGTGGCACCGGCGGCCACGGCAAAGCCGCCCGCGACCACGCCGACGGCGACGGCGTGGTGTACGTCGACAGCGACAACCGTGGCGGCGCCCGCACGGCCGTACGCCACCTCGTCGGGCTCGGCCGCACGCGCGTCGCGCACATCGCCGGCCCACTGGACCAGACGTCCGCCGCTGACCGGCTCGACGGCTTCCGGGACGTCCGGATCGACGCCGACCCCCGGTTGATCGTCGAGGGCGACTTCACCCCGGCCGGGGGCGAGCGGGCGATGCGCGAACTACTCGACCGCCGCCCCGACCTGGACGCCGTTTTCGCCGCCAACGACCTCACAGCGGCGGGTGCGCTGCGGGTGCTGCGCGAGCGGGGGCGCCGGGTGCCCGAGGACGTGGCGGTGATCGGCTTCGACGACATGCTGCCGGTCGCCGAGCAGACCGACCCGCCCCTGACGACGGTCCGCCAGGACATCGAGGGGATGGGCCGACTGATGGCACGGGTGCTGCTGCGCCGCCTCGATCACCGCACCGGGGACGCGGGGCTGCCCGTCGCAGGTGCTCACGACGCCGTGACATGGACCGGCGCGCAGCGCACCGGCGGCACGAACGCACCGACCGGCATCGTCCTCCCGACGACCCTCATCCGCCGAGCCTCCGCGTAGACGCAGACCAAGCCTGCGCTCACCGCCCGCCATGCCCGCGCCGGACGCTGACCGAGCCACGTTCGCGTGCGCCGAGCCCGCACTCCTCCGCACTCGCGCGTGCATCCCCTGCCGAGCCCGTCCCCCTGCCCGGTCACCCGGTGCCCGCTCCCTGACCGCCCCCTCCGTCTACCCGCCCTGCCTTCCTGTCGCCGCCCGTCATGCCTGCGCCGGACGCTGACCGAGCCACGTTCGCGTGCGCCGAGCCCGCACCCCCGCCGCCCCCGCGCGCATCCCCTGCCGGGCCCGTCCCCCTGCCCGGTCACCCGGTGCCCGCTCCCTGACCGCCCCCTCCGTCTACCCGCCCCGCGTTCCTGTCACCGCCCGTCGTGCTGGCAGCGGGCGCTGACCAGCTCACTTTGGCGTCCGTCGAGCTCGCCCCCCTCTTCCACGCGCCCCCATTCCCTACTGAGCCGGTCCCCTCTGCCCGGTCACCGGTGTCGTCCTCTAACCGCCCCTTCCCTCTCAGCCTTCCTGCCGCCCCCCCCGGCATGCCCACAACGGGCTCTGGCCAGCCCGCTTCTGCGTGAGCCGAGCCTGCACCCCGACCGCGAGCCCGCGCCCTCCGCAACCGCACCCGTCCCCCTACCGAACAAGCCGCCCCCCGCCCAGTCACCGATGCCCGCCCCCCGTCCGCCTCCCTGCTTCCCGCCCCCGTCTCAGCCCTCTCGTTGCTCGCTTCTGATCACCGCGAAGCGGGCGCCGAAGGGGTCGGCCAGCTTGGCGATGCGGCCTACCCCGGGGATGTCGGTGGCGGACATGCGGACCGTGCCGCCCAGGTTCCGGGCGTCGGAGACGACGACGTCCGTGTCGGTGACCTCGAAGTACGGCAGCCAGTGGGCGCCGGTCTCCGTCGGGTCGGCGGCCAGGGGCACGATGCCACCGAACATCGTCTCCTCGCCCGCGTCGGCGGGGTTGACGCAGGTGTAGGTGCCGCCGGGGAAGGTCACGGCGGACGTCTCAAGCCCCAGCGCCGAGTGGTAGAAGGCGGCAGCCGCCGCGACATCCGCCGTGTACAGCTCGACCCAGCCCAGCGCACCGGGTTCGTTCGCCGCGTCGAGCCCCTTGCGCTCGCCCGGCTGCCAGATGCCGAAGGGCACACCGGCCTCGTCGGCCAGCAGCGCCATGCGGCCCTGGGCCATCACGTCCATCGGCGGCACGACCACTGTGCCGTGTGCCTGCGCGGTGGCCCGGGCCGTGGCGTCGGCGTCCGGGCTCTGGAAATAGACGGTCCAGGTCGGCGGCGACTGCTGCCCGTCCGTCTGCATGCCACCGGCCACCGTCCTGCCGTTCAGCTGGAAGAAGCCGTAGCCACCGGCGTCGGGCCCCGCCGACTGGAACGTCCAGCCGAAGAGCCCGCCGTAGAACGAGATGGCGCTGTCGAGGTCGGTCGCGCCGACGTCGATCCAGTTCGGAGCGCCGTCGATGAAGTGTGTGGTGAGCATCGTCGCTCTCCTTAGAAAGGTCCCGCCCGAAGGTCCCGTCCCGTGCACTCACGAGTCTTGCACCGACCACTGACAATCGCGGCCGGAGCACCACGCCCCCCGCTCGGCACGGGCCTTGACGCGCAGGTCAGAGGGCATGGCGGAGGCTCTCGGGCACGGCGTTGATCCGACGTTGATCGAATGTTTCGCGCTGCGCGACACGATCTGAGCATGCACATCGAGACGATCCCGCCGGCCGCCCCGCAGTGGCAGGCACAGGCGCTGTGTGCGCAGACCGGAGCCGACTTCTTCTTCCCCGAGCCGGGCAGCTCGGTCCGGGAGGCGAAGCGGATCTGTGGCATGTGCGAGATACGTTCCGCCTGCCTCGACCAGGCCCTCGCCAACGATGAACGCTTCGGCGTCTGGGGCGGCCTCTCCGAGAAGGAACGCCTGGCCCTGCGCCGCACCTCGCACTAGACGCTCGCCGCCGACGCTCCGGCCCTGGTGAGCCGCCCGCAGGCACGCCGACGAGGCGACCGCCGAGGCGGGCCGTTCCGTCGTGCGCCACTGACCGGGCGCGCCGGGAAGACAACGGGAACAGACGAGACAGACGAAACAGACGAAGGGGCGCACCGGGAAACGGTGCGCCCCTTCGTGTGGGACGGATCAGGCGCGGCGGGCCGCCATCCGCGCCTTGCGCGCCGCCAGCTTCTCGTCGAACTTGACGGCCTCCGCGTCCAGGCCGCTCATGTACAGACCCAGTTCCTCCTGCGCCTGCATGCCCTCGGGGCCGAGGCCGTCGATCTGCATGACCTTGAGGAAGCGCAGCACCGGCTGGATGACGTCGTCGTGGTGGATACGGACGTTGTAGACCTCGCCGATCGCCATCTGCGCGGCGGCGCGCTCGAAACCGGGCATGCCGTGGCCGGGCATCCGGAACTGCACGACGACATCGCGGACCGCCTGCATCGTCAGGTCGGGCGCCAGCTCGAACGCCGCCTTCAGGAGGTTGCGGTAGAAGACCATGTGGAGGTTCTCGTCGGTCGCGATCCGGGCCAGCATGCGGTCACAGACCGGGTCGCCCGACTGGTGGCCGGTGTTGCGGTGCGAGATGCGGGTGGCCAGCTCCTGGAACGCCACGTAGGCGACCGAGTGCAGCATGGAGTGCCGGTTGTCCGACTCGAAGCCCTCACTCATGTGGGCCATCCGGAACTCTTCGAGCTTGTCCGGGTCCACCGCGCGCGAGGCGAGCAGATAGTCACGCATCACTATGCCGTGCCGGCCCTCCTCGGCCGTCCAGCGGTGCACCCAGGTGCCCCAGGCGCCGTCCCGGCCGAAGAGCGAGGCGATCTCGTGGTGGTAGCTCGGCAGGTTGTCCTCGGTGAGCAGGTTGACCACCAGGGCGATCTTGCCGATCTCGGTGACCGGGGACTGCTCCTTGCTCCAGGCCTCGCCGTCCTCGAAGAACCCCGGGAAGTTACGGGCGTCGCTGAACGGCACGTACTCGTGCGGCATCCAGTCCTTCGTGACGGCGAGGTGCCGGTTGAGTTCCTTCTCAACCACTTCTTCCAGGGCGTACAACAGCTTGGCGTCGGTCCAGCCGGCGGGGCTGCCAACGTGCGGAGAAGTGATCGTCACGGAGACTCCAGGGGGACGCGCAACAACAGGGGAACGAGGACTACCGGCGAGCGGTGCCGGAACCTACGGCATCGTAGGCTACGAAACCGTAGGTTACGTTGCCGTAGGTTAAGGCAGGCGTAAAGGGCCCTGATCAGCAGGGTTCTTGAGGCATGTCAGAAAAACCCAGGAGCCGCAGGTCCCGGGATGAAAGGGTGGCGCTGTCACCCGTCAGGAGTACAGCTCCCGGAGCCTGACCGAGAGGCACGTCACACATCCTTCGAGCTTCTCGAACTCACTGATGTCGACGACGACCGGCTCGTACCCGAGCCCGGCCAGCAGCTCCGCCGTCCGCGGCGCGCTCGCCGCCAGCAACAGCCTGTCGCCGCCGAGCAGCACCACGTGCCCACCGGACTCCTCCGGGACCGGCAGGAAGCGCGGGAACAGCGCCGGCTGGTCCACCACCGGCGGGTACCCGATGACGGTCCCGTCGGGCAGCGCCGTCACCGCCGACTTCAGATGCAGCACGGTGCTCATCGGAACGGCCACCACGCGCGCCCCGAGCGGCTCGAAAACGGCCCGCAGCTGCCGCACCCCGGCCGCGTTGGTCCGCCCGCCCCGGCCGACGTAGATCGTGTCGTCGACCTTGAGTATGTCGCCACCCTCCAGGGTGCCCGGCTCCACGATCCGGTTGACCGAGCAGCCGAGGCCGGTCACCGCCTCCGCCACACCGGCCGTCTCACCACGCCGGGACCCGGCACCGGGCCGGGTGATCAACGCGACGTTCTTGTACATCACCACGGCGTCCTCGACGAACACCGCGTCGGGACAGTCGTCGGCCGCACCGACCTCGACCGTCTCCCAGCCCTGTGCGCCCAACGTGTCGACGTACGCCTCCCACTGCTCGACGGCCAGCGCGACGTCGACCTCCGCGCGCGTGATGTGCGTGACCAGGCCTTCGGCCAGACGCGGGCCGGGACGGCGGACGAGAGCCTTCTTACTGGGCACGAGGAGGTCTCCACAAGGGCAGCAGGACAACGGCGGACCGGGCCCCCGTGGTGCGCGGGCCCGGTCCGCCATCATGCAGCACATCCGCGCGGCGCAGGTTCTCGGCTTCGCTGTCCGGCGACGGCACCGTGGCCCGGGGGCCTTCTCGTTGTCTCGGACGGTGTCCTGTCTCGGATGGTGTCCTGTCTCGGGCCGTGCCGCTGGGCCGCTGTCCCCCGCGCGTGTCAGGTCATCAGGGCGAAACCCGGAGATCGTTGTTCGCGAGCTTCTTTGGAATACCGCTTCTGGAGGGGGAGTTCGCAAGGAGTGCCCCGTGCGGGGTCGCGTGCTTCTCCGGGCGCCGACCGACCGTTCTCCAGGGGCGAGCGAAAGACAAGGTGAGAGATGAAGTCCGTCATCCGGACAGCCGCCGGCGGTCCCGAGGTCCTGCGACTCGTCGAACGTCCGGTCCCCGAGCCGGGCCCGGGCGAGGTACGCGTACGCGTGCACGTCTCCGGCGTCAACCCGACCGACTGGCGCAGCCGCCGACGCGCGCTGCCGCCGGGCATGGACGAGCAGGTGCCCCACCAGGACGGTGCCGGCGTGATCGACGCTGTCGGACCGCAGGTCGACCCCGCTCGGGTGGGACAGCGGGTGTGGCTCTGGGAAGCCGCGTGGGAGCGGCCCTGGGGAACGGCACAGCAGTACACGCTCGCCCTCGACCAGCACGCCGTTGCCCTGCCCGACCACGCCCCGTTCGAGCTCGGCGCGGCCCTGGGCATCCCGGCCCTGACCGCGCACCGCGCGCTGACTGTTCATGAGAGCGGACCGGGCCGCATCGCGCCCGGCACCCTGCGGGGCACGACCGTGCTGGTGGCGGGCGGCGCCGGCGCGGTCGGCAACGCGGCCATCCAGCTCGCCCGCTGGGCCGGGGCGCGGGTGGTCACCACGGTCAGCAGCCCTGCCAAGGCCCTGTTGGCGCACGCGGCCGGTGCCCACCGGGTGGTCGACTACCGCACACAGGACGCGGCGGCGGAGATCCTGGCGTTCGCCCCCGAGGGCGTCGACATCGTCGTGGAGGTCGCGGGCACCAACGCGGCCCTCGACATCGCGGTGGCCGCGCCGGGAGCCGTGGTGGCCTACTACTCGGGCGGCGCGGACGAGCACCTGTCCATCCCCGTGCTCTCCTCGCTGTCGGCGAACCTGCGCTGGCAGGGCGTCTTCATCTACACCGTGCCGCCCGCGGCGAAGCAGCAGGCGCTCACCGACATCACGGCAGCCGTGAACGCGGGCGCCCTGCGGGTGGGCGAGGAGGCCGGGCTGCCGTTGCACCGCTTCCCGCTGGAGCGCACCGCTGACGCCCACACCGCGCTCGAACAGGGCGCTGTCGGGAAGGTCCTGCTCGATATCCCGTGACGGTCGCGGCCCGTGACGGCTCCGGCCCGTGACAGCTGCGTCCCGTGACGGCCGCTCCGGCTGCCGGCCGGTGTGAACGGCGCCCTCAAGGCGGTGCCGTTCCGGCCGGCGCCCGGCCGCGGAACCCGAGTCCGTACGGGCGGCCTGCCCGCCGTGACCGGCCAGGCACGTCCCGGCCGGGGACGACGCGCTAACCGATCTCCTCCGGGTCCGTCTCCGTCAACTCGCTGTCCAGCAGCAGCCAGCGGGTGGCCCCGATCGACTCCAGGAACGGCAGATCGTGGCTGGCCACGATCAGCGCCCCCTCGTACGACTCCAGGGCCGTCGTCAGCTGCCGCACGCTGGCCATGTCGAGGTTGTTCGTCGGCTCGTCGAGCATCAGCAGCTGCGGCGCGGGTTCGGCCAGCAGCAGGGCGGCCAGCGCCGCCCGGAACCGTTCACCGCCGGAGAGCGTGGCCGCCTTCTGGTCCGCCTTCGCGCCCCGGAACAGGAAGCGGGCGAGCCGGGCCCGGACGCGGTTGTTGGTGGCGTCCGGCGCGAACCGGGCCACGTTCTCGGCGACCGACAGCGCACCGTCGAGCACATCGAGCCGCTGCGGCAGAAAACGGAACGGCACGTGCGCGTGCGCGACACCGGACACCGGCGCCAGCTCCCCGGCGATCGTCCGCAACAGCGTCGTCTTGCCCGCGCCGTTGCGCCCGATCAGCGCGATCCGCTCCGGGCCGCGCAGCTCGAATCCGCCCGCCACGCGCGCGCCGTACGCGAGTTCCACGTCTTGGAGGGTCAGGACGGTCCGGCCGGGCGGCACGGCCGTGTACGGGAGATCGACACGGATCTCGTCGTCGTCCCGAACGGCGTCCACCGCGTCGTCGAGCCGCTCCCTGGCCTCCGAGAGCCGCTCCTCGTGCAGGATGCGGTGCTTGCCCGCGGACTCCTGCGCCGCCCGCTTGCGCGCCCCCATGACGATCTTCGGCTCGCGTTTCTGGTCGCTCATCTTCTGCCCGTACCGCTTGCGGCGGGCCAGCTTGACCTGGGCGTCGACCAGTTCGCGTTTCTGTCTGCGCAGGTCGGACTCGGCGACGCGCACCATGCGCTCGGCCGCCTCCTGCTCGGTGGCGAGCGCCTCCTCGTAGACCGAGAAGCTGCCGCCGTACCAGGTGACCTCGCCGGAGCGCAGATCGGCGATCTGGTCGACGAGGTCGAGGAGTTCACGGTCGTGACTGACCACGATCAGGACGCCGGGCCAGGCGGAGACGGCCGCGTAGAGGCGGCGGCGGGCGTACAGGTCGAGGTTGTTGGTCGGCTCGTCCAGGAGCAGCACGTCAGGGCGGCGCAGCAGCAGCGCGGCCAGCCGCAGCAGCACCGACTCGCCGCCCGACACCTCGCCGACGGTCCGGTCCAGGCCGATGTGGCCGAGCCCCAGTTCGCCGAGTGTGGCGAGCGCGCGCTCCTCGACGTCCCAGTCGTCGCCGACGGTCTCGAAGTGCTCCTCGGCCGCGTCACCGGCCTCGATGGCGTGCAGGGCGGCCCGGCGGGCGGCGATGCCGAGCGCCTCGTCGACGCGCAGCCGGGTGTCGAGCGTGACGTTCTGCGGGAGGTGGCCGACCTCGCCGGTGACGCGGACGGTGCCCTCGGCCGGGGTCAGTTCACCGGCGGCGAGTTTCAACAGGGTGGACTTCCCGGACCCGTTGACGCCGACGAGCCCGGTCCGGCCGGGGCCGAACGTCACGTCGAGGCCCTCGAAGACGGGGGTCCCGTCGGGCCAGGCGAAGAACAGGGAGGTGCAGGTGAGGGAAGCGGACATACGGGCCTCGCGGTTGCTTGGTGTGGTCAGGGGCAAGCGCGTATCGAGACACCGGCGACCGATGGCGGGGGAGGGACCCTGGAGCGAGGGCGGACACAGGAAGGCTCTGCTCCGTCGGGACGGCTCGGATGCCGAGGTCGCACGCTGCGCACACACCCGTGGTGTGTGACGCGGTGACTCAGGACCTCAGACGAGCAACGTCCTTCTCCGATCGACGGCAACAGAAGCACCATCGACGCTACGAGCGGGCCGGGCCGTAGTCAACGCATTAACGTGACGACTGATCTTCCCGAGCGAAGGAGGCACCGTGTCCGACGGCTCGCTCTCACTGCCCGCCCGCCTCTACCTGCTGGCCTGGGACCCCAGGAAGTCCGAGGTCACCGACGGCCCCCTGGTGCGGGCCGGTGCCCTGGTCGAACTGGTCCAACGGGGACTGCTCATCGACGACGACGGAGTCGCCACGCCCGTCGACCTGGACTCCGAGACGGGGGACGCGGTCCTGGACGGCCTCCTGGAACTGATCCGCGAGTCACGTCCGCACTCCTGGCAGGGCTGGCTCACCCCGCACGCGCGCGTGACGCTCGACGCCGTCCGCGAACAACTGACCGCCGACGGATACCTCCGCGCGGACCGGAAACGAGTCCTCGGCATCTTCCCGTCGGTGGCCTACACCCTCGCCCGCACAACAGCGGTCGACGCACTCAGGGAGGAGGCGGAGCAACTGCTCACAGGCCCCATCCCCCTGCCGGAGATCTCCCCCCAAGAAGCAGCCCTACTGACCCTGGCCACCACCACCCACCTGCTCCCCACCCCCGACCCCACCCGAACAACAGCCCTCACCACCCAAGCCACCACCACCTACCCCGCCCTAACCCCCCTCCTCACCACCCTGAAGCCCCAAGCCCAAGGGCCCACCAACGCCGCGTGGTAACGACCAGGAGGCCCGATCATCTAGGCCAGGGGCCCAGCAACGCCGGGAAAGGGGCGCGGGGAACTGCGCGACCAGCCACGACGGCGTGGCAGACGACCGACAGGGCAGGGCGGCGTGGGGAGCGACAGGGGGCCCGATCATCTCGGCCAGGGGCCCAGCAACGCCGGGAAAGGGGCGCGGGGAACTGCGCGACCAGCCACGACGGCGTGGCAGACGTCCGACTGGGCAAGGCGGCGTGGGGAGCGGCAGGGGGCCCGATCATCTCGGCCAGGGGCCCGGTCACGCCGGGAAAGGGGCGCGGGGAACTGCGCGACCAGCCACAGCGGCGCCGCAGACGACCGACGACCCACCCCGCCGCCCCCGGCGAAACGTTCAGGCGTCCCGCATCAATTCGACAAGGTCCCGATCGAGGTCGAGATGGAGATGCTCAAACCCGGCCGGCACCAACTCACCGCTGGCCCGCAGAAACCGCCGTATCTCCTCCGAACGGACATGCACCACAGCCGTCCCCTCGGGCGCCCGAAACTCCAGAACCGTCCGGTCGTACCCATAAGGCCGCACCCGCACGTCACCATGCCCCTCGGCCCCCTCCAACCCCGCCGAGAGCAACTCGCGAGCGAACGTCCAGCAGACGTCCACACCTTCCAGAGTGGCCGGGGCGGGAAAGGTCATACGCACCGCGAACGGATCGCTCACGTCGTAGTGCAGCGTGGCCGGGATGTTCGCCATACGGGGCGCCGCCGCGACGAGGCGAGCCTCCACGGGCTGGTCGATGACAGTGGACAACGCCTTGCTCCCTCGTACGTGACGACTGGACGTGTGTCCGGGCGGATGGGTCCGGGCAATGGGAGAGACGCAGGAACGGGCCGTTCAGTGCACCAAAGTTCCGATGAGTTCCGAGTGACCTCCATCACCGGCGCGCGGCCGCCCGGCCCGGTTCCTGACGCAGGTGAGACAGCCGCACCCGATCGGGGTACACGCCCTTGAGGACGCGAAAGGAGCCACCCATGCCACGCGGAGCGAGCCCCAAGCGGGAACGTCAGTACGAGCACATCAAGGAGATCGCGCTGCAACGGGGCGAGAGCACCGACCGCGCCGAGGAGATCGCCGCGAGGACGGTCAACAAAGAACGTGCACGTTCCGGTGAGTCGAAGACCGCGAGCCGGATCTCCACGCAGGACATGTCGTCCGGACGGCGCGGCGGCCTCCGTTCCCATCAGGGCGCCGCAGGACCCACCTACGACCAGCTCTACGAGGAGGCGAAGCGGCGCGGAGTGCGGGGCCGTTCGGACATGAACAAGAGCCAGTTGCGGAGCGCGCTCGGCAAGGACTGACCCCCCGGCCCCGGGCCGCGGAGAGGACCGTACGCTCGTCACCACCATGACGACCGTGAACATCCCCGCAGGCTGGCCCACGACCGAGGAAGAGGCCCGCGCCGTCCAGGACGAGCTGCGGGCCCGGGTGGAACGCGACGAGAACGGCCCACCGCCCGGCACCGGCCGGGTGACGGGGGTCGATGTCGCCTACGACGACGAGCGGGACATCGTCGCGGCGGCGGCCGTCGTGCTGGACGCGGCGACCCTGGACGTCGTCGCCGAGGCCACGGCCGTCGGCCGCGTGTCGTTCCCGTACGTTCCCGGCCTGCTCGCCTTCCGCGAGATCCCCACTGTCCTGGCCGCCCTCGACGCCCTGCCGTGCCCGCCGGGCCTGGTCGTCTGCGACGGCTACGGCCTCGCCCACCCGCGCCGCTTCGGCCTCGCCAGCCACCTGGGCGTCCTGACCGGCCTGCCCACCATCGGCGTCGCGAAGAACCCGTTCACCTTCACCTACGACGATCCCGGCGCCCCGCGTGGCAGCGCGTCGCCGCTCCTCGCGGGCCAGGAGGAGGTCGGCCGCGCGCTGCGCACCCGGGACGGCGTCAAGCCGGTCTTCGTGTCCGTCGGCCACCGCACGAGCCTCGACAACGCGTGCGCCCACGTGCTGTCACTGACCCCGAGCTACCGCCTCCCGGAGACCACCCGCAGGGCCGACGGGCTGTGCCGCAGGGCGCTTCAGGACGCGACCACACGCCACTGACCGACCTCGCGGTACTCCGAGTCGTACACGGCCGCCTCGTCCCCGGCGGTCAGGGCGTAGTGGTGCAGGTTGCCACCCCAGTACCGCAGAATCCGGCCCAGCTCACCCGCCGGGTCCTTGGCCAACGCGTCGTCGTCCATGGTGACTTCGAGAAGGAATTTCATACCCTCAAGTGTTTCATTGAGGTCCCCAGTGAAACTTTCGCAGCCATGAGCCGGGGGCTGTAGGCGGCCAGGCAGTAAAAGTCCCAACTCGGGCCACAGCGCCGGGCGCGGCGGGACGACTCCGATAAGTACACAGTCTGAGTATCCGTACGGATGTGCGTCCACCGCCCCGGTCGGCAGGCTGGTGCCCATGACGACGCACCGTGCCCCGAAGCCCCTCGCCGACTCGACCCGCCCCGTCGAACGCACCGTGACGCTCGCGCTGGTCCTCTCCGTCCTGGCCGTAGCCGGCTGGATCGGCGGCATGATCTACACGGTCGCCGACTGGAGCCTGTGACAAGGCCACCCGGCGAAACCCTTAAGCCAAGCCGCCCCATCCAAACCCCCTGACCCGAACCAGATCAGCTGAACCGGAGCCGACCGAACGGGACCGGCCGAACCGGCGCCGACCGAACGGGACGAGCCGGATCGAGCCAGCTGAACGGGACCGGCCGGACCGCGCCGACCGAACGGAACCGGCCGGACCGCGCCAGCCCCGAGTCGGACCAGCCGGACTGAGCCCAGCCGGGCAGGCCAGTCAGATCAGCCGAATCAGATCACCCGGATCAAATCGGCGAGACCGGGCCACCAGAGGGGTCAGACCAGCCAGCCGGCCCGAGCCCAGTCAGCCCCGGCCAGCCGAAGCACCTCACCCTCGACCAGCTCACCCCGGCCACGTCGCCAGGACCAGGTCGGTCAGACCGGTCACCCCGGCCAAGCCGCCCCGGACGAGCCCCCCTGGACGCCCCCGCCAGATCACCTCCGTGCCGCCACCCGGAAGACGATGCCCGCCTCGCGCAGCCGCGCGATGAGCGCGTCGCCCATCGCGACCGCCGTGGTCACCTGGCCCGAGGTCTCAGGCAGGTCGTCGAACGCCAGCGACAGCGCGCCCTCGCCGAACATCTTCGCCGTCTCGCCGTACCCGGGGTCGCCGCCGGTGACCTCCGTGAACACCCGGCGCCCGCCGCCCTCGCCGACGAAACGGACCGAGAACCAGCTCTTCGCGCGCTTCTCGGCGCTCGGCCCCGCACCCGGCCTGAGCCGGTCCGACAGCCAGCGCCTGGCGGGCGGCAGCTGGGCCGCGGCGAAGACCCCGGAGGCGGCCGCGATCCCGCCCGCCGCGACCGGGAACCGGCGCACGGCCGCATAGTGGCGGTAGCGGAAGTCGGGGCCGTACCGCTCCAGACTCCGTGCGGACCTGCGCACGATCTGCGGGTCGACGGTCGGCAGCGGAAGCGCCCACGCGCCGACCTCCTTGGCGAAGCGGGGCGTGCCCGTCGGCGCTGTCACCCGGCGGCCCGGCAGGCGCGGTTCGTGCCGCCTGCGCTCCCGTTCGGCGGCCCACATCGGCCGCACCCGCGCGAACTGGCTGAGCGCCGACGCCAGGGTGCCGCCCGAGAAGGACGCGTCCGCCGTGACGAAGCCGTCGACCGTCAGCGGCACCCCCTCCGGCAGCTCCCGCACGGTGAAGTACACGCCCAGGTCGTGCGGCACCGAGTCGAAGCCGACGGCGTGCACCAGCCGTGCCCCGCTCTCCCGCGCGCGTGCGTCGTGACGGACGTACGTCAGATCCACGAACTCGGGCTCGCCGCACAGATCGAGATAGTCGGTGCCACGGTCGGCACAGGCGGCGACCAGGTGCTCGCCGTGGCTCACATAGGGGCCCACCGTCGTGGCCACCACGCGCGCGTGCCCGGCGAGTTCACGCATCGACGCGGCATCCGAGGCGTCCGCCGACAGCACGTCGGGCTTCGCGTCACCCGGCAGCCGCTCACGCAGCGCCTCCAGCCGCCGTTCGTCGCGTCCGGCGATCGCCCAGCGCAGCCCCTCGGGCGCGTGCGCGGCGAGGTACTCCGCGGTGAGCGTGCCGACGAAACCGACGGCTCCGAAGAGCACGATGTCGTACGGACGGTCGGTCTTGTTCGGCCAGTTCATGACACCCCTCGGTCCGCAGCACGCGCCGTTGTCAGTGGCCGAGGCTAGCGTGAGGAGTGCGGAGCCCGAAGACGAGCCCGGAGGTTGCAGGTGGCCGCGGACCGGAATGCCCTGCGGAAGTGGGGGAGCGTAAGGGAGTTCGCCCTCGGGCTGCCCGGCGCGGGGGAGGAGTTCCCGTGGGGCGAGACGGTGGCCAAGGTGAACGGGAAGGTGTTCGTCTTCCTCGGCGTCACCGACGGCAGCCATCCGCTGGGCCTGACGCTGAAGCTCACCGGCGAGGAGACGCACGCGCACGCCCTGACCTGCCCGGGCGCCGAGCCCGCCGGATACGGGCTGGGGAAGGCCGGTTGGGTGTGGGTCCCGTTGGAGGGGAAGGGCGCCCCGGCCGCCGAGCTGCTCCGCGACTGGGTCGAGGAGAGCTACCGCGCGGTCGCGCCCCGGCGCCTCCTGGGCGAGCTGGACGCCCGGTGAGACCCGGGGGCGGGGGCGCAGTGAGCCCCGGGGGCAGGTGCCCGGTGAGATCCGGGAGCAGGTGCCCGGCGGGTCCGGGTGATCCGGGTGATCCGGGTGCCGACTATTGACTACCGGCCATGGGACAAGCGCTTGCTCGCCCGGCTCTTGTGCCCGGGAAAGTCCGTTCTTAGCATCGCTGGTGTTACATCGTTTGTGTCATACCCCAGGGGGCTGGATGACAACGGCAACGACGCCGGGGCAGGGCCCGCTCACCGGCGTGCGCGTGGTGGAGCTGGCCGGTATCGGGCCCGGACCGTTCGCCGCCATGCTCCTGGCCGACCTGGGCGCCGACGTCGTCCGCGTCGACCGGCCCGGCGGCCCCGTACTCGGCATCGACCCCGCCCACGACGTCACCAACCGCAACAAACGCTCCGTCCTCGTCGACCTCAAGGCACCCGAAGGTCCGGCCCGGGTGCTCGACCTCGCCGCCCGCGCCGACCTCCTGATCGAGGGCTACCGGCCCGGCGTCGCCGAACGGCTCGGCGTCGGCCCCGAGGCGTGCCACGCCCGCAACCCCCGGCTCGTGTACGGCCGGATGACCGGCTGGGGCCAGGACGGTCCCCTCGCCCCGCGCGCGGGGCACGACATCGACTACATCGCCGTCACCGGCACCCTCGGCATGATCGGCCGCCCCGGCCAGCCGCCCGCCCTCCCCGCCAACCTGCTCGGCGACTACGCGGGCGGTGCCCTCTACCTCGTCGTCGGCGTGCTGGCCGCGCTCCACCACGCGCGCGTGAGCGGCGCCGGGCAGGTCGTGGACGCCGCGATCGTCGACGGCACCTCCCACCTCGCCGCGATGATCCACGGCGCGGTCGCCGCGGGCTTCTGGCAGGACCGGCGCGGCGTCAACCTCCTGGACGGCGGCTGCCCGTACTACGGCACCTACGAGACCGCCGACGGCGGCCACATGGCCGTCGGCGCCCTGGAACCGCGCTTCTACCACCGGTTCCTCACCCTGCTCGGCATCCCGGAACACGCCGACGCCCGCCTGGACCGGGCCCGTTGGGAAGACCTGCGGGTGGCCATCGCCGACCGCTTCCGCAGCCGTACCCGCGACGAGTGGACGGCCCTCTTCGAAGGCACCGACGCGTGCGTGGCGCCCGTTCTGTCGCTGCGCGAGGCCCCGCACCACCCGCACCTCGCCGCGCGCGGCACCTTCACCGACCACGGCGGCCTCACCCAACCGGCCCCCGCACCCCGCTTCTCCACGACCCCGACCACCGTCCGCACCGGCCCCGCCCTGCCCGGCGCCGACACGACCGCCGTGGCCCGCGACTGGGACGTGCCCGCCCTGACGCGGGACCAGGACACCGGGGGCCGGGAATGAAGCGGCGCGTCCTCCCCCACGAGCCCGACCAGGAGCCCGGCGCGTTCCGCGTCACCGCGCGGGACGCCAGCGACAGCCGTGGCCCCGGTCCGCCACGGCACAACCATCGAGATCAACTGCCGTTCCCCGCACGCCCGAACCACGTTCGAAAGGCCTACCAGTGAGCACCGAAGCGTACGTGTACGACGCGATCCGCACCCCGCGCGGACGCGGCAAGGCGAACGGTGCCCTGCACGGCACCAAGCCCATCGACCTGGTCGTCGGACTCATCCACGCACTCCGCGACCGCTTCCCGGGCCTCGACCCGGCCGCCATCGACGACATCGTCCTCGGCGTCGTCGGACCGGTCGGTGACCAGGGTTCCGACATCGCGCGCATCGCCGCGCTCGCCGCCGGACTCCCGGACACGGTCGCGGGGGTGCAGGAGAACCGCTTCTGTGCGTCGGGTCTGGAGGCCGTGAACATGGCCGCGGCCAAGGTGCGCGCGGGCTTCGAGGACCTCGTCCTGGCCGGTGGCGTCGAGTCCATGTCGCGGGTGCCGATGGCCTCGGACGGCGGCGCCTGGTTCAACGACCCGATGACCAACCTCGCCGTCAACTTCGTGCCGCAGGGCATCGGCGCCGACCTCATCGCCACCATCGAGGGCTTCTCCCGCCGTGACGTCGACACGTACGCCGAACTCTCCCAGGAACGGGCGGCCACTGCCTGGAAGGAAGGCCGCTTCGACCGCTCCGTCATCCCCGTCAAGGACCGCAACGGCCTGATCGTCCTCGACCACGACGAACACCTGCGGCCCGGCACCACCGCCGACTCCCTCGCCACACTGAAGCCGTCGTTCGCGGACATCGGCGACCTCGGCGGCTTCGACGCCGTCGCCCTGGAGACGTACCACTGGGTCGAGAAGATCGACCACGTCCACCACGCGGGCAACTCCTCCGGCATCGTCGACGGGGCCGCCCTCGTCGCGATCGGCACCAAAGAAGCGGGCGACCGGGCCGGCCTCACCCCGCGCGCGCGGATCGTCGCCGCCGCCGTCTCCGGCTCCGAACCCACCATCATGCTGACCGGCCCCGCGCCCGCCACCCGCAAGGCGCTCGCCAGGGCCCACCTCACCATCGACGACATCGACCTCGTCGAGATCAACGAGGCGTTCGCGGCCGTCGTGCTGCGCTTCGTGAAGGACATGGGCCTGTCCCTGGACAAGGTCAACGTCAACGGCGGTGCGATCGCCCTCGGCCACCCGCTCGGCGCGACCGGAGCCATGATCCTCGGCACCCTCGTCGACGAACTGGAGCGCCAGGACAAGCGCTACGGCCTCGCCACGCTGTGCGTCGGCGGCGGCATGGGCATCGCGACCATCGTCGAACGCATCTGACCCCCTCCCGACGGATCACACGGAGCACCTCACCCATGAGCACCGAGCCCACCACCATCCGCTGGGAGCAGGACGACACCGGCGTCGTCACCCTCGTCCTCGACGACCCCGACCAGTCCGCCAACACCATGAACGCGGCCTTCCGCGCCTCCCTCGCCGCCGTCACCGACCGCCTGGAGGCCGAGCGGGACACCGTCCGGGGCATCATCCTCACCTCCGCCAAGAAGACGTTCTTCGCGGGCGGCGACCTGCGCGACCTCATCCGCGTCACCCCCGAGACCGCGCGGGAGGTGCTCGACGGCGGCCTCGCCATCAAGCGCGACCTGCGCCGCATCGAAACCCTCGGCAAGCCCGTCGTGGCCGCCCTCAACGGCGCCGCCCTGGGCGGCGGTTACGAGATCGCCCTCGCCTGCCACCACCGTGTCGCCCTCGACACGCCCGGCACCCGGATCGGCTGCCCCGAGGTCACCCTCGGCCTCCTCCCCGGAGGCGGCGGCGTCGTCCGCACCGTCCGCCTCCTCGGCATCACCGACGCCCTCCTCAAGGTCCTCCTCCAGGGCACCCAGTACTCCGCGCCCCGCGCCCTGGACAACGGCCTGATCCACGAGGTGGCCGCCACCCCGGAGGAACTGCTCGCCAAGGCACGCGCGTACATCGACGCGAACCCCGAGTCCCGGCAGCCCTGGGACACGCCCGGGCACCGGATTCCGGGCGGCACACCGGCGCACCCCAAGTTCGCAGCCAACCTGCCCGCGTTCCCGGCCAACCTGCGCAAGCAGACCGCCGGCGCCCCCTACCCGGCCCCGCGCGCCATCCTCGCCGCCGCCGTCGAAGGAGCCCAGGTCGACTTCGAGACCGCCCAGGTCATCGAGAGCCGCTACTTCGTCGAACTGGCCGCAGGGCAGACCTCGAAGAACATGATCCAGGCGTTCTTCTTCGACCTCCAGGCCGTCAACTCCGGCGCCAACCGCCCCCGGAACATCGCACCCCGCCAGGTCCGCAGGGTCGCCGTCCTCGGCGCCGGGATGATGGGCGCCGGCATCGCCTACGCGTGCGCCCGCGCGGGCATCGACGTCGTCCTCAAGGACGTCTCGGCCGCCGCCGCGGACCAGGGCAAGGACCACGCGCGCACGCTGTGCGCCAAGGCCGTCTCCCGGGGCCGCACCAGCCAGGAGAAGGCCGACGCGCTGCTCGCCCGCATCACGCCCACCGCCGAGGCGGCCGACCTCGCGGGCTGCGACGCCGTCATCGAGGCCGTCTTCGAGGACAGCTCCCTCAAGCACAAGGTGTTCCAGGAGATCCAGCACGTCGTCGCCCCGGACGCGCTGCTCTGCTCCAACACCTCCACCCTCCCCATCACCGCCCTCGCCGAAGGCGTCGAACGCCAGGGCGACTTCATCGGCCTGCACTTCTTCTCACCCGTCGACAAGATGCCGCTCGTCGAGATCATCAAGGGCGAGCGCACCGGCGACGAGGCCCTCGCGCGCGCCTTCGACCTGGTCCGGCAGATCAAGAAGACACCGATCGTCGTCAACGACGCGCGCGGCTTCTTCACCTCCCGGGTGATCGGCCACTTCATCAACGAAGGCGTCGCCCTGGTCGGCGAGGGCATCGAGCCCGCGTCGGTCGAACAGGCGGCGGCGCAGGCCGGCTACCCGGCCAAGGTGCTCGCCCTGGTGGACGAACTGACGCTCACCCTCCCGCGCAAGATCCGCGCCGAGTCCCGGCGGGCCGTCGAGGAGGCGGGCGGCACCTGGCCGGGACACCCCGCCGAGGCCGTCATCGACCGCATGGTCGACGAGTTCGACCGCCCAGGACGCAGTGGGGGAGCGGGTTTCTACGACTACGGCGACGACGGCGGCCGGACCGGTCTGTGGCCGGGGCTGCGCGAGCACTTCACCAGGACCGGCCACCAGATCCCGTTCCGCGACATGCAGGAACGCATGCTGTTCGCCGAGGCCCTCGACACCGTGAGGCTCCTCGAAGAGGGCGTCCTGACCTCCGTCGCCGACGCCAACATCGGCTCGATCCTCGGCATCGGCTTCCCCGGCTGGACGGGCGGCGTCCTGCAATACATCAACGGCTACGCGGGCGGCCTGCCCGGCTTCGTCACCCGCGCGCGTGAACTCGCCGACCGCTACGGCGACCGTTTCACCCCTCCGGCGCTCCTGGTGGCGAAGGCGGACCGGGGCGAGACCTTCACGGACGCCTAGCCACGCCCCGGCCGGACCCTCGACGCGTCAGGAGGGTCCGGCCTCCTCCGCCTCCCCCCACCACTCCCGCACCTCCTCCTGCAACGACCGCTGGAACGTCGTCAGCAGCGCCTGCACCACCAAAGGTTGCAGGTGCGCCGACAGCGACCGCGCCTCCTGCGGCGCCCGCTCCGACACCGCGTCCCCCAACAGCCGCGCCAACGCGTGCGCCGCCGCCCGCGCATGGTCCAGCAGCACGGTCCGCGCCGCGAGCACCGTCTCCGGCGCCAGCGGAACGTCCAGCAGCCGCACCCCGAGCGGCAACAGCCCCGCGTCGACCCGGAACGCCTCCCCGTCCCGCACGACGACCTCCATCGCCGCGAGCCGCTCCACCTCGCCGTCGTCCAGCGGACGCCCCGCCCGCCGCTCCAGCTCCGGCCGCTCGACCGTCTCCACGGTCACCGGCGACCAGGACGCCACCACCGCGCGGTGCAGCGCGAGATCCCGCGCGTCCAGATCGGCGGGCAGCCGCCCCAGATACCGTTCGATCGCCGCGAGCGTCATCCCCTGGTGCTGCAACTCCTCGATCAGCGCCAGCCGCGACAGATGCTCGGGCCCGTAGTGCCCCACCCGACGCGGACCGATCACCGGCGGCGGCAGCAGCCCCCGGGAGCTGTAGAAGCGCACTGTGCGCACCGTGACGCCCGCCCGCGCGGCCAGTGCGTCGACCGTCAGGACCGGCTCCTCGGTGTCGCTCGTCATGCGGAGCAGTATCGCTGTCGCACCAGACGTGTGAAACCTCGGGTGGAAGCGTGATGATCACGTGAGATGTTCCGCTCTGTGACGTGCGCCACCGCGTGGGCGGGCGTCGACAGGGGAAGGTGGCGCCTTGGTCTGTGCCGTCACCGAGCGGCGGGCCGAGAACACCGGCAGCCCCGGGCGTGACCCGCCCGGGCGGACCAGAGAGTGGAACAACCTCGTGAGCAAGGACGCCGTGGAAACGGCCCAGGCCGCCACCCCGACCGACGCGGCACAGACGCCCGTCGACGCGGGCGACGCCGGCTACAGCAAGGACCTCAAACCCCGCCACGTCAACATGATCGCCATCGGCGGCGCGATCGGCACCGGGCTCTTCCTCGGCGCCGGAGGCCGGCTGCACAACGCGGGCCCGGCACTCGCCGTCGCCTACCTCGTCTGCGGCGTCTTCGCCTTCTTCGTCGTCCGCGCCCTGGGCGAGCTGGTCCTGTACCGGCCCTCCTCCGGGTCCTTCGTGTCGTACGCGCGGGAGTTCCTCGGCGAGAAGGGCGCCTACGTCGCGGGCTGGATGTACTTCCTGAACTGGTCGACGACCGGCATCGCCGACATCACCGCGATCGCGCTCTACACCCACTACTGGAGCATGTTCACGAGCATCCCCCAGTGGACGCTGGCCCTGATCGCGCTGGCGGTCGTCCTCGGCGTGAACCTGATCTCCGTGAAGATCTTCGGCGAGATGGAGTTCTGGTTCGCGATCATCAAGGTCGCCACCCTGATCGCCTTCATGCTGATCGGCATCTTCCTGCTCGCCACCCAGCACCCGGTCGACGGCCGCACCCCCGGCCTCAGCGTGATCACCGACAACGGCGGCTTCCTCCCGCACGGCATGATGCCCGTCGTCCTCGTCATGCAGGGCGTGATCTTCGCCTACGCCGCACTGGAGCTGGTCGGCGTCGCGGCCGGCGAGACCGCCGAGCCGCACAAGGTCGTCCCGCGCGCCGTGAACTCCATCATGTGGCGCGTCGGCCTCTTCTACGTCGGCTCCGTCGTCCTGCTGGCCCTGCTGCTGCCCGGCTCGGTCTACTCCGCCGACCAGAGCCCGTTCGTCACCGTCCTGTCGAAGATCGGCGTCCCGGCGGCCGGCGACGTGATGAACCTGGTCGTCCTGACGGCCGCGATGTCCTCCCTCAACTCCGGCCTGTACTCCACCGGCCGCATCCTGCGCTCCATGGCGACGGCGGGCTCGGCCCCGAAGTTCACCGCCCGCATGAACCGCAACCAGGTGCCCTACGGCGGCATCCTGCTGACCTGCGGGGTCTGCGTCCTCGGCGTCGGCCTGAACTACCTCATGCCGAGCCAGGCCTTCGAGATCGTGCTGAACGTCGCCTCCCTCGGCATCATCAGCACCTGGGTGATCATCATGATCTGCCACCTGGTCTTCGTCCGCCGGGCCCGCGAGGGCAGGCTCACCCGGCCCTCCTTCCGCCTCCCGGGCAGCCCGGTCACCGAGATCGTCACCATCGCGTTCCTGGTCGCCGTCCTCGCCCTGATGTGGAACGACCCCGAGGTGGGCCGCAAGACCCTGCTGCTGATCCCGGTGATCGCGGTCATGCTGGTCGCCGGCTGGTTCGGCGTCCGCCGCCGGGTCACCGAGAACACCGACCACGAGCTGACCAACCCGGCGAAGTAGCAGGTCAGCGCCCATTGTCAGTGGCAGCACCTACGGTGGCGTCATGTCGGAGAACACCTCCGAGGTGACGCCACCGTCGTGTCCGTTACTTCGCCCGCTCCTCGTGCTCGTGCGCCGAGTTCGTGGCCTCGATCTGCCGCCACGACCTGGGCTGCGCGACCGGGTCCGCCGCCGCCTCGGCGAGCGAGGCTCCGCGCGCGGCCGGTTTCTGCGGCTGGAACAGCCAGGTGTCGAAGAGGGTGTCCAGCGGCTTGCCGGAGATCCGCTCGGCGTACGCCCGGAAGTCCGCGACCGACGCGTTGCCGTACGCGTGCTCCCGAGGCCACCCCTTCAGGATCGCGAAGAACGCGTCGGCGCCGACCGCCTCCCGCACCGCCTGCACCGCCAGCGCACCCCGGTCGTACACCGCGCTGTCGAACTGATGGTCAGCACCGGGGTCACCGGGCGCGACCGTCCAGAACGGATCGTCGGCCGGATGCGAGGCGTACACGTAGTCGGCCAGCTCCCGCGTCGTGCCCTCGCCCTCGTGCTCGGACCACAGCCACTGCGCGTACCGCGCGAAGCCCTCGTTGATCCAGATGTCCTTCCAGCCCTTCAGCGACACGGAGTCCCCGTACCACTGGTGCGCCAGCTCGTGCACCACCAGCGACGCGTTCGAACCGCCCGCGAACTGCCGGGGGCTGTAGTAGACGCGGGTCTGTGTCTCCAGGGCGTACCCGGTGGTGGTGTCGGGGACGTAGCCGCCCGCCGAGCTGAACGGGTACGGGCCGAAGTAGCCGCTCAGCCAGTCGACCAGCTCCCCGGTCCGCTCCACGCTCGCCCGCGCGGCCCCGTCCTGGTCGCCGAGATCCTTGCTGTAGGCGTTGACGACCGGCACCCCGCCCTCGGAGGTGCTCGTCGTGATGTCGAACCGGCCGACCGCCAGCGTCGTCAGGTAGGTCGCCTGCGGCTTCTCCTGGCGCCAGTTGTACCGCGTCCAGCCCAGCTGCGAACTCGTCGACTGGAGCGTCCCGTTGGAGATCGCCTGGGTACCGTCCGGCACCGCCACGGACACGTCGTAGGTGGCCTTGTCCAGCGGGTGGTCGTTGCTCGGGTACCACCACCAGGCCGCCTCGGGCTCGTCGGCGGCGACCGCGCCGTCCGGCGTGCGGTGCCAGGTGGAGAAGCCGTACGCGCTCTTCGTGGACGGCACCCCGCTGTAGCGGACCACCACCGTGATCGGCGTGCCCTTGGGCAGCGGCGCACTCGGCGTGATCTCCAGCTCGTGCTGGCCGGAGGTGGCGAAGGCGGCCTTGGCGCCGTTGACCCGCACCTCGCTCACGTCCAGCAGGAAGTCCAGGTCGAACCGCGACAGATCCTGCGTGGTCCGCGCCAGGATGGTCGCCGTTCCCGCCAACTCGTCCGTCTGCGGCTGGTACTTGAGGCGCAGATCGTAGTGGGAGACGTCGTAGCCGCCGTTGCCGTACGCCGGGTAGTAGGGGTCGCCGATGCCCGGGGCGCCGGGGGAGTAGCTCGCGGCCGACGCCGGGACCGCCAGCAGCAGCGAGGCCGCGGCGAGTGCGCCCGGCGCGATGAATCTGCGGTGCACGAAAGCTCCAAGTCGTGGGGGATCACAAGCTGTTCGGAGCCTATTGAGCCGCTGTGTCCCTGGGCCTGTCCATCGCCCCCGCTGTCACATGATCGCCATTCGGCCGTCATGAGCGACCCCGTCCCACCGCGCCCCACCGCACCGATCCGGCCACATCCGCCCCGGCAGCCTGCTCAGATGCCTTCTTCTGTACGGGAGTTGACCGCTGTAGCGTCCCGCGCATGTCGACTTCCCCACGCTCCACGACCTGGAGAACGCGCGCGGCGGTGGCCGTCGCGACCCTCATGGCGGCCCTCCTCACCCCGGCGGCGGCCCACGCGGCACCCGAGGAGAGCACCCCCGTCTACTCGTACGCCGACGCCATCCGCGAAGCCGTCTGGGTGGACACCGGACTCGACGACGACGGCGACGGACGCCCCGACCGGGTGGCCGTCGACATCGTCCGGCCCAGCGAACCCGCCCAGCAGGGGCAGCGGATACCGGTCATCATGGACGCCAGCCCCTACTACTCCTGCTGCGGCCGGGGCAACGAGAGCCAGCTCAAGACCTACGACGCGGCCGGCGACGTCGTCCAGATGCCGCTCTTCTACGACAACTACTTCGTCCCGCGCGGCTACGCGTTCGTCGGCGTCGACCTCGCCGGCACCAACCGCTCCGACGGCTGCGTCGACGTCGGCGGCCGCTCCGACATCCAGTCCGCGAAGGCCGTGATCGACTGGCTCAACGGCCGCGCCCGCGCGTACACGACCCGCACCGGCACCAGCACCGTCCAGGCCGACTGGACCAACGGCGCCACCGGCATGATCGGCAAGAGCTGGGACGGCACCATCGCCAACGGGGTCGCCGCCACCGGCGTCGAAGGCCTCAAGACGATCGTCCCGATCAGCGCCATCTCCTCCTGGTACGACTACTACTTCGCGCAGGGCGCCCCCCTCTACGACTCCGGCCCCGACCGGCTCTCCGACGCCGTGGAGAGCAGCGGCGCCCGCGCCAAGTGCGCCGCCGTCCAGAGGAAACTCGTCGACGGGGCACCCCGCACCGGCGACCGGACGCCGTTGTGGACCGAGCGTGACTACGTCAAGGACGCCGCCAAGGTCCAGGCGAGCGTCTTCCTGACCCACGGCATGCAGGATCTCAACGTCCGCACCAAGAACTTCGGCCAGTGGTGGGACGCCCTCGCCGAGAACGGCGTCGCGCGCAAGATCTGGCTCTCCCAGACCGGGCACGTCGACCCCTTCGACTTCCGGCGCGGCACCTGGGTCGACACCCTGCACCGCTGGTTCGACCACGAACTCCTCGGCTACGACAACGGCATCGACACCGAACCCATGGCCGACATCGAACGCCACCCCGACCAGTGGGAGACGTCCAGCACCTGGCCCCCGAGCGACACCCGCACCACCACCCTGCACCCCGCCCGCGGCGACCGCCCCGGCGTCGGCACCCTCGGCCTCACCCCGGGCACCGGCACCGAGTCCTTCACCGACGACCCGAGGCTGAGCGAGACCGACTGGGCCGCCCGCATCGACACCTCCACCCCCGCCAAGGCCGGCTTCGTCACCGCGCCCCTCACCCGTGACCTGCGTCTTTCGGGTTCCTCCCAGGTCACCGTCACCGCGACGCCCACCACCAGGACCGCGCACCTCTCTACCGTCCTCGTGGACCTCGGCCCCGACACCGTCCGCAACTACGCCGACTCCGCCGAGGGCATCAGCACCCTCACCAACCGCACCTGCTGGGGCGAGAGCACAGCGGGCGACAGTGCCTGCTACCTGGCCACCCGCGCCAAGACCACCGGCGTCACCGCCACGGTGTTCAGCCGGGGCTGGGCCGACCTCGGCACCTACGCCTCACCCGACAAGGGCGTCCCGCTCACCCCGGGCACGGCGTACACCCTCACCGTCGACCTCGCGGCCACCGACCACGTCGTCCCCGCCGGGCACCGCCTCGCGCTGATCATCGCGGGCACCGACAAGAACCTCATCGACCCGCCCGCCGACACCCCGACCCTCACCCTGGACCTGGCCCGCACCTCCGCCGACCTCCCCCTCGTCGGCGGCGCCCCGGCCCTCACGCGGGCCACCACCGGATCGGCGGCCACCGCACCGTCGTTCACCCCCCTGGACAGCGTCAGCGCACCGGGCCCCGCCCCGCGCATCCCCAGGGGCTGAGCGGATCAGGCGGCCGGGAACGCCAGCCCGGCCGCCTCCCGCGCACACCCCCAGGCCACCGTCACGCCGGCTCCGCCGTGACCGTAGTTGTGCACCAACACCCGGCCGTCCGGGAGGAGTTCGCGTTCCAGCCGGACCGCGTCCCGGTACGGCCGCAACCCCACCCGGTGGGCGAGCACCCGCGCCCCGGCGATCTCCGGCCGCACCGCCGCACACCGTCGCACGATCGCCTCGGCCACCGCCGGATCGGGCTCCGTCGACCACACGTCCTCCTCGGCCGTGCCACCCAGGAGCAGCCGGTCGGCGTGCGGGAAGAGGTAGGCCATCGTGCCGTCGGCGTCGGTCGTGCCGAGCCAGGTGGTGATGCCGGGGTTGGCCACCACGACCAACTGCCCGCGCACCGGACGCACCGAGGCGTCCGGCACCACCTCACGCGCCCCGAGCCCGGTGCAGTTGACGACGACCGGCGTATCCGCCTCCGTCAGCGCCGCCACCGTCCGCTCCTCGACCACCCCGCCCGCCCGCACCAACCGCGCCCGCAGCCACGGCAGATGGACCGCCATGTCGATCAACGGCAGCCGCGCCCACAGCCCGCCACCGGCGTACTCCTCGGCCGTCGCCGCCCGCAGCCCCGGCACCCGCGCCGCCCACGCCCCCAACGCGTCGAGCCGCGCCTGCCCCTGGACCCCCTCGACCAGCCGCACCCCGGTCTCCTCGGGCCGCTCGGCCAACTCCTCGTACACAGTCAGGGAGTTCAGCGACCACGCGCCGACCCGCGCCTCCGGCTCGATCCGGTACGGCCACCACAGCGCCCCGGCCACCGCCGAGGTCGTCCGCTCGACCGGGTCCCGGGTCCACACCCGCACCCCGAGGCCGCGCTCGGCGAGGACCACGGCCGTCGTCAGGCCGATGACCCCGCCGCCGATCACGATGACGTCGTTGCCGCGTTCGCTCTCCACGCGCGGACGGTAACCGACGCGGCCCCGCCGCGCACCAGGGCACCGGCGCGCCACCGACCCCGGCCCGGCCGTTAGGATCGACGACCTGATGACTGCCACTCTCGTCGCCAAGAACCTCGCCGCCGGACACGGTGAGCGCTCCCTGTTCACCGGACTCGACCTCGTCGTCGCGCCCGGGGACGTGATCGGCCTGGTCGGTGCCAACGGCGCCGGCAAGTCCACCCTGCTCAGGATGCTCGCGGGCCTCCTCGCGCCGGAGGCGGGGGAGCTGCGCCTGTCCCCGCCGTCGGCGACCGTCGGCCACCTCCCGCAGGAACCGGAACGCCAGCCGGGCGAGACCGTGCGGGACTTCCTCGCCCGCCGCACCGGCGTCACCGAGGCCCAGCGGATCATGGACGAGTCGACCCAGGCACTCGTCGACGGAGCACCCGGCGCCGACGACGCCTACGCCACCAGCCTGGAGCGCTGGCTCGACCTCGGCGGCGCCGACCTCGACGAACGCGCCGAGGAGGTCGCCGACTCGCTCGGTCTGACCGTCGACCTCGACCAGCCCATGACCTCCCTCTCCGGCGGCCAGGCCGCCCGTGCGGGCCTCGCCTCCCTGCTGCTGTCCCGCTACGACGTCTTCCTCCTCGACGAGCCCACCAACGACCTCGACCTCGACGGCCTGGAGCGCCTCGAACGCTTCGTGAGCGGCCTGCGGGCCGGCACCGTGGTGGTCAGCCACGACCGCGAGTTCCTCACCCGCACGGTCACCAAGGTCCTCGAACTCGACCTCGCCCAGGGCCAGATCAACCTCTACGGCGGCGGCTACGCGGCCTACCTCGAAGAGCGCGAGGTGGCCCGCAGGCACGCCCGCGACGACTACGAGGAGTACGCCGACAAGCGCTCCGCCCTCCAGGACCGGGCACAGACCCAGCGCTCCTGGATGGACAAGGGCGTCAAGAACGCCCGCCGCAAGGCGAACAACGACAACGACAAGATCGGCCGCAAGTTCCGCAGCGAGGCCAGCGAGAAGCAGGCCGCGAAGGCCCGGCAGACCCAGCGGATGATCGAACGCCTGGACGTCGTCGACGAGCCCCGCAAGGAGTGGGAGCTGCGCATGGAGATCGCGTCGGCCCCGCGTTCCGGCGCCGTCGTCGCGACCCTGCGGGACGCCGAGGTGCGCCGCGGCGACTTCACGTTCGGGCCGGTCACCCTCCAGATCGACTGGGCGGACCGGGTCGCGGTGACCGGCGCCAACGGAGCCGGCAAGTCGACGCTGCTCGGCGCGCTCCTCGGCCGCATCCCGCTGGACGCCGGTGCGGGCGGGCTCGGCTCAGGCGTCCTGGTCGGCGAGGTCGACCAGGCCCGCCAGCTGTTCCACGGCACGGAGTCCCTGCTCGACGCGTTCTGCGCGGCCGTCCCCGACACCGAACCGGCCGATGTCCGCACCCTGCTGGCCAAGTTCGGCCTCAAGTCCGGCCATGTACTGCGCCCGGCGACGGGCCTCTCCCCGGGCGAACGCACCCGCGCCGCCCTGGCCCTCCTCCAGGGCCGAGGCGTCAACCTCCTGGTCCTCGACGAGCCCACCAACCACCTGGACCTCCCGGCGATCGAACAGCTGGAGTCCGCCCTCAACACCTACGAGGGCACCCTCCTCCTCATCACCCACGACCGCCGCATGCTCAACGCAGTCCAGGTAACCCGCCGCCTAGAGGTAACAGCAGGAAAACTGACGGAACACTAGAACGCCGGGTGCGGCAGCGCCCCTGAAAGGGGCGCGGGGAACTGCGCGACCAGCCACGACGGCGCCGCAGTTCCCCACAGCCCCAGTTCCCCACGGCCCCAGCCCCCCCACGGCCCCAGCCCCCCACGGCCCCCAACAAGCCCCTAGCGCCTCCCCTTCGGGGGTTCCGTCAACCCCGCCCGGCGCAGAGCATCGGCCATCGCACTGTTGGCAGGCGCCGGCGCCGACGCCCCCTGACGCCGCCCCCGCTCACCGCCCCCCTCACGTTGAGGGCGCTGCTGCCGAGGCTGGGGCGCACGCCCGCCCCGAGAAGACCGCCGCTCACCCCCGTCCCCCTGCCGCTCCCCGCGAGGACTCGCCTCATCGTCCAACCGCAGCGTCAACGAGATCCGCTTCCGCGGAATATCGACGTCCAGCACCTTCACCTTCACGATGTCCCCGGACTTCACCACGTCCCGCGGGTCCTTCACGAACGTCTTCGACAGCGCGGACACATGCACCAGACCGTCCTGATGGACACCGACGTCCACGAACGCCCCGAACGCCGCGACGTTCGTGACGACGCCCTCCAGGACCATGCCCGGCGCGAGGTCGGAGATCTTCTCGACGCCCTCCTTGAAGGTGGCCGTCTTGAAGGCGGGACGCGGGTCGCGGCCGGGCTTCTCCAACTCCTTGAGGATGTCGGTCACGGTCGGCAGACCGAACGACTCGTCCACGAAGTCGTCCGCGCGCAGCGACCGCAGCACCGACGTGTTGCCGATGAGCGCCCCGACCTCCTGCCCGGACGTCTTCACCATCCGCCGCACCACCGGATACGCCTCCGGGTGCACGCTGGAGGCGTCCAACGGGTCGCCGCCCCGGATACGCAGGAAGCCCGCGCACTGCTCGAACGCCTTCGGGCCGAGCCGCGCCACGTCCTTGAGCTGACGGCGTCCGGTGAACGGGCCGTTGGCGTCGCGGTGCGCCACGATGTTCTCCGCGAGGCCCGAGGTGATGCCGGAGACGCGGGACAGGAGCGGCGCCGAGGCCGTGTTGACGTCCACGCCGACGCCGTTCACACAGTCCTCCACCACCGCGTCCAGCGAACGCGACAACTTCACCTCGGACAGGTCGTGCTGGTACTGGCCGACCCCGATCGACTTGGGGTCGATCTTCACCAGCTCGGCCAGCGGGTCCTGGAGCCGACGCGCGATGGAGACCGCGCCGCGCAGCGACACGTCCATCTCGGGCAGCTCCTGCGAGGCGAACGCGGACGCCGAGTACACGGACGCGCCCGCCTCCGACACCATCACCTTGGTGAGGTTCAACTCCGGGTGCTTGGCGATCAGTTCACCGGCGAGCTTGTCGGTCTCGCGGGACGCCGTGCCGTTGCCGATCGCGATCAGCTCGACCGTGTGCGCGGCGGCGAGCCGGGCCAGCTTGGCGATCGCCTCGTCCCAGCGGTTGGCCGGGACATGCGGGTGGATGACGTCGGTGGCGACGACCTTGCCGGTCGCGTCCACCACGGCCACCTTCACGCCGGTGCGGAAGCCGGGGTCGAGACCGAGCGTCGCGCGCGTGCCGGCCGGGGCGGCGAGCAGCAGGTCGCGCAGGTTCGTCGCGAACACCTGGACGGCCTCGTCCTCGGCGGCGGTGCGCAGCCTCAGCCGCAGGTCGATGCCGAGGTGCACCAGGATGCGGGTGCGCCAGGCCCAACGCACGGTGTCCTTCAGCCACTTGTCGCCGGGCCTGCCGCGGTCGGTGACGCCGAAGCGGTGCGCCACCGTGCCCTCGTACGAGGACGGGCCCTCGGTCGCCTCCTCCGGCTCCAGGACGAGGTCGAGGACCTCCTCCTTCTCGCCGCGCAGCATCGCCAGCACGCGGTGCGAGGGCAGGGCGGTGAACGGCTCGGCGAAGTCGAAGTAGTCGGCGAACTTCGCGCCCGCCTCCTCCTTGCCGTCCCGCACCTTCGCGGCCAGCCGCCCCCGCACCCACATCCGCTCGCGCAACTCGCCGATCAGGTCCGCGTCCTCGGAGAACCGCTCGGTGAGGATCGCCCGCGCACCGTCCAGGGCGGCCTGCGGATCGGCGACGCCCTTGTCGGCGTCGACGAACGCGGCGGCCGCCGCCAGCGGTTCGACCGTCGGATCACCCAGCAGCCCGTCCGCCAGCGGCTCCAGGCCCGCCTCACGCGCGATCTGCGCCTTGGTGCGCCGCTTCGGCTTGAACGGCAGATAGATGTCCTCAAGCCGCGCCTTGGTCTCGGCGCCCCGGATGCGCGCCTCCAACTCCTCGGTCAGCTTGCCCTGCTCACGCACCGACTCCAGGATCGCGGCGCGCCGCTCCTCCAGCTCCCGCAGATAGCGCAGCCGTTCCTCAAGCGTGCGCAGCTGCGCGTCGTCGAGCATCTCGGTCGCTTCCTTGCGGTAGCGGGCGATGAAGGGCACCGTCGAACCGCCGTCCAGCAGCTCCACGGCAGCCCTGACCTGCCGCTCCCGTACGCCGAGCTCCGCGGCGATCCTGCCTTCGATGGACCCTGTCACCAGGGACCCGGGTGTCGTCACGATGCCGTACCGCCTTCTCACTGAGGTTGCGCCGCAATTGTGGCAGGTGGCACTGACAACCGGGGCTCAGGGCGCCGCCGTCACCGCTTCCCGCGCAGATCCTCCGGAAACGCCCCGGCCGCCACCACGGCGCCCGCGAACCCGCCCGCCAACTCGGTCAGCCGGGCCACTCCCTCGGCGCCGAGATGGTCATAGGGCGCCCGGTCCAGCCGGTCCGTCCGCGCCTCGATCTCCTCCCGCAGCGCGACCCCCGCCCCGGTCAGCTCGCCGTCGCCGTCCAGCAGCCCGCGCTCCCGCAGCCGCCCGCACGCCGCGTCCCAGTCCGCCTGCTCCCAACCGCGCGTCAGGAACGCCCACTTGGGCCGCATGCCCTTGCCCGTGGCGGTGTGCGTCACCACCGCCTCCAGACCGTCGAGCCCGGCCTCGATCAGCGCCGCGAGGTGACCGTCCCCGCGGTGCTCACGCAGCAGCGTCGCGGCGTGGAAGTACGCGAGGTGCGCCTCCTTCGGCACCGGCAGGTCGGCGTGCGCCGCGTACAGCGGGCGGCCGGGCCGGGTGCACGCCTCGGCGGCGCGCAGCGCGAGTCCGGCGGCCTCCGCCATCGCCTCGGAGGCGAGGGTCTCCGCTCCCAGCAGGCGCCGCAGCGTCGCGTCGGCGGCACGCGCGCGTGCGGCCAGCACCTGCTCCGGCGCGGCGATGTCCCAGACGGCGGGAACGTATCGGGCGACGAGTTCGTACTTGTAGTTGTAGAAGGTCGCCGCCACCGTCCCCGCGCCCACCCGCCCCAGCGCCGCCGACCGCAGGGCGAAATTGACCGCAGGCCGTTCCTTGATGCCCAGCGCCGCCATCTCCTCGACCAGGTCGGGCGAGAAGTACAGCGTGGAGTGCACGGAGTTGAGCACGGTGTGGCAGCGGCGGCCGGCGCGTGGTTCCAGAGCGGAAGTAGTCATGCCCCGCACGTTACCCACTGGTCGGTAGGGCATGAAGGGGTGAGCGCCGATGGCTGAAAAGGTGGGGAGAACGTCGTTGCGGACGTCCCGTGGCTCGCCAAGAATCGACGTCATGACGCAGCACACCGTTCTCGTGCTCCTCTTCGACGGCGTCCAGAGCCTGGACGTCACCGGCCCGGTGGAGGTCTTCGCCGGCGCCGATACGGCCGCGCCGGGCAGCTACCGCATCCGCACCGCGTCCCTCGACGGCGCCCCCGTCCGCACCTCCAGCGGCCTCACCCTGCTGCCGGACGGTGCCCTCGCCGACGTTCCCGAGCCGCACACCCTGATCGTCCCCGGCGGTATCGGCACGCGGGACGCCGACCCGCGTCTGACGCGGTGGCTGCGGGCGCACGGCCCCGGCGTCCCGCGCCTGGTGTCGGTCTGCACCGGCGCGATCCTGCTCGCCGACGCCGGACTGCTGGACGGCCGCCGCGCCACCACCCACTGGGCCTACTGCGAACAGTTCGCCCACGACCACCCGGCCGTCGAGGTCGACCCCGATCCCATCTACGTCCGTGACGGCCACGTCGCCACCTCGGCCGGCGTCACCTCGGGCATCGACCTCGCGCTCGCCCTGGTGGAGGAGGACCTGGGCCGACAGCTCGCGCTGACCGTCGCCCGGCACCTGGTGGTCTTCCTGCGCCGCCCCGGCAACCAGGCGCAGTTCAGCGTCCAGCTGGCCGCCCAGACCGCCCGGCGCGAGCCGTTGCGCGAGGTCCAGCAGTGGATCACCGAACACCCCGCCGACGACCTGAGCGTCGACGCCCTCGCCGCCCGCGCCGCGCTCTCGCCCCGTCACTTCGCCCGCGCCTTCGAGGCGGAGACCGGCACCACCCCCGGGCGTTACGTCGACCGGGTCCGCCTCGAACACGCCCGCCGCCTCCTGGAGGACACCGGCGACGGCGTCGAGGAGATCTCCCGGACCTGCGGCTACGGCACCCCCGAGGCCATGCGCCGCGCCTTCGTCAAGGCCCTCGACACGGCCCCCGCCGAGTACCGCCGCCGGTTCCGCCCCGCACCCGCCCACCGTTAGGAACCCCGATGCAGATCGCCATCGTGCTGTTCGACCGCTTCACCGCCCTGGACGCCGTCGGCCCCTACGAGACCCTCGGCCGACTCCCGGGCGCGCGGACCGTCTTCGTCGCCGAGCGGACCGGCCCCGTCCGCAACGAGGCGGGCACCCTCGCCCTCACCGCCGACCGCACCCTCGCCGACGTACCGCGCCCCGACCTCGTCGTCGTCCCGGGCGGCCCGGGCCAGACCCCGCAGATGACCAACGACACCCTCCTCGACTGGCTGCGCACCGCCGACGCCACCAGCACCTGGACCACCTCGGTGTGCACCGGCTCCCTGCTGCTCGCCGCCGCCGGACTGCTCAGGGGCCGCCGCGCCACCTCCCACTGGCTCGCCCTGGACGCCCTCAAGGAGTACGGCGCCGAACCCACCGGCGAGCGGGTCGTCACCGACGGCAAGTACGTCACCGCGGCCGGCGTCTCCTCCGGCATCGACATGGGCCTGACCCTGCTGGGGAGGATCGCCGGCGACGAACACGCCCAGGCCGTCCAGCTGTTGACCGAGTACGACCCCCAGCCGCCCTACGACGCCGGGTCGCCCGAGAAGGCGCCCGCCCAGCTGGTGGCCGAGCTGCGCGCGGGGAGCCGGTTCAGCCCGATGTAGTCCAGGTGAAGTGCGGCGCCCGGCGCTCCAGGAACGCGGCGACGCCCTCCGCGGTGTCGCCGCTGCCGCGCGCCTGCGCGGTCCAGTACGCGTCACGGTCGGTCCGCCCGTTCGCGAACTCCTTCGCCGCCGCCTGCGTCAGCTGCGAACGGGACGCCAGGACGCGGGTGAACTCCGCGACCCGCTTGTCGAGTTCGCCCTCCGGCAGCACCTCGTCGACCATCCCGGTGCGCAGCGCCCGCCCGGCGTCGATCAACTCCCCGGAGAACAGCAGGTACTTGGCGGCGGCCGGACCCACCAGCGCCACCAACCGCCGGGTGGAGGAGGCCGCGTACACGATCCCGAGCTTCGCCGGTGTCACCCCGAACAGCGCGCCCTCCTGCGCGAACCGCAGATCGCAGGCCGCCGCCAACTGCGCGCCGCCGCCCACACAGTGCCCCCGGATCGCGGCCAGCGTCGGCTTCGGGAACGCGGCGAGCGCCTCCTCCGCCGCCACCGCGAGCCCCTGCGCCGTCGCCGAGGACCCGCGCAACGTCGAGATGTCGGCCCCGGCGCAGAACGTCCCGCCCTCCCCGGTCAGCACCAGCGCCCGCACCTCACGGTCGGCGGCGAGCGTGTCGAGCAGCGGCGGCAGGGCGGCCCACATCGCGGCCGTCATGGCGTTGCGCTTGGCGGGGTGACGGATGACGACGGTGGCGACCGAGTCGGCGACGCGGTGGGACAGTTGGGGCTCCATGATCCGGATGCTAGCGGCACGTCCGGCACGCGGGAGCGGGAGGGAGCCGGGCGAACCGGGCGCGGGCCGCGCCAAACCCGGAACGCCCGAACTGTCGGGAAGGCGGCGCGCGGCGGACAGCAGTGGTCACCCGGCCGACCAGGTCATTCGCAGATGGTCAGAAACGTTCGATATTTGCTGACTTCTGTTCAGGTTTCCGGGCGCGGGGCCGCCGTTGCCACCATTCGACGGGTGGTGACAACCGAGTGCGAGGGTGGCGACCGGACGATGGACAACCAGGGGCGCGGGGCAGGCCCACGCCCGGACGACACGACGGAAGGGGTTCCCGCAGGACATGAACCGCTGCCCTACGAGGGCGTCTGGAGGTTCACGGCACCCGCCGTCGACGCCTCGGTCCCGCAGGCGAGACATGCGGTGCGGGACCTGCTGCACCGGCAGGGCGTGCCGGTCTCCGACGATCTGGTGCAGGGCCTCCTGCTGATCGTCTCCGAGCTGGTCACCAACGTGGTCAAACACGCGGCGCTGCTGTCGCCGACGTTCGCCGTGGAGATCGCCGTCGGCCCCGCGTGGGTGCGGGTGTCGGTGGAGGACAACCACCCCTACCGCCCGACCGCCCTGGAGACCGACCACGGTCGCACCGGTGGGCGGGGGCTGCTCCTGGTGGGGGAGATCACCCGGGAGGTGGGCGGCGTCTGCGACGTCGAGCACACCGCGAGCGGCGGCAAGGTGATCTGGGCCGCCCTGCCGCTCAAACCCGTACCGGTGGCCTGACGGTCACCAGCCCGCGGACGGGCCCGTCAGCTCCCTGATCGCCGGACGGGCCGTGTCCAGCACCGTCATGAACCAGGCCGAGAACGTGTCCCGCGCGTGCCGCTCGGCCAGTTCGGCGGGGGTCACGAACACGATCTCCCCGACCTCCTCCGGGTCGGGCCGCGCCGCGGACTGCACCAGGCCGATGAACAGGTGGTTGTACTCCTGCTCGACCAGCCCGGACGCCGGGTCCGGGTGGTTGTAGCGGACGGTGCCGGCCGCCGCGAGCAGCGAGGGCGACACCCCCAGCTCCTCGTACGTGCGCCGGGCCGCCGCCGCGAACGGCGCCTCGCCCGGGTAGGGGTGCCCGCAGCAGGTGTTGGACCAGACTCCGGGGGAGTGGTACTTGCCCAACGCCCGCTGCTGGAGCAGCAGTCGGCCGCGCTCGTCGAAGAGGAAGACGGAGAAGGCGCGGTGCAGTTGTCCGGGTGGCTGGTGCGCGGCGAGTTTCTCCGCGGTGCCGATCGTGACGCCGTCCTCGTCTACCAGTTCCAGCAAGATCGCGTCCGCGGTGCCGTTCGACGAGCTGTGCGTCGCGGTGGCAGGTGTGATCGGCATACCCATCCTTCGCATCGGTCCTTGCGCCCCCCAGTCTGCCGTACGAATCAGGCGCTCCCGGAACTTACCGGCGCCTTCGTCTGTTCCGGATGCAATCTGGGGTGGTGAAGAAGGGCGGGTAGGCGCGCGAAAAACACCAGTGCGCCCCCTATTCCCGCGGGCCGGACGGCCGCCTCAGTGACAGAGCTTGGCCTCGTGCTCGGCGTGCCCGACCGGCTCCAGCTGGAAGGTGCAGTGCTCCACGTCGAAGTGGTCGCCGATGCACTCCTGCAACTCGTGCAGCATCTTCTCGTGGCCGATCGCGCTGAGCACGTCCGAGCGCACGACCACATGCGCCGACAGCACCGGCATCCCCGAGGTGATCGTCCAGGCGTGCAGGTCATGGACGTCCTCGACGCCGTCGAGACCCAGGATGTGGGAGCGGACCTCCGCCATGTCGACGCCCTTGGGCGCCGTCTCCAGGAGCACGTCGAGGGTCTCGCGCAGCAGCTTCAGGGTGCGCGGCACGATCATCAGGCCGATGACGAGCGAGGCGATCGGGTCGGCCGCCTGCCAGCCCGTCGTCAGGATCACCACCGCCGAGAGGATCACCGCGAGCGAGCCCAGCGCGTCCGCCGCCACCTCCAGGAACGCCCCCCGCACATTCAGGCTCTCCTGCTGGCCGCGCACCAGCAGCGTGAGCGACACCATGTTGGCGACCAGACCGATCGCACCGAACACGATGGTCAGCCCGCCCTCGGTGGCGGCCGGGGTGATGAACCGCTGGACCGCCTCGACCAGCACATAGCCGCCGACGCCGAGCAGCAGCAGACAGTTGGCGAGCGCCGCCAGGATCTCGGCGCGGGCGTAGCCGAAGGTGCGGTTGCCGACCGCCGGGCGGTTGGCGAAGTGGATCGCGAGCAGCGCCATGCCCAGGCCCAGCGCGTCCGTGGCCATGTGCGCCGCGTCCGCGACCAGCGCGAGCGAGTCGGCGAGCAGCCCGCCGATCACCTCCACCACCATCACGCCGAGCGTGATCGCCAACGCCACCCGCAGCCGTCCCCGGTACGCGGCGGCCGCCGTCCCCGTGGTCGGCGCGTGCGTGTGCCCGTGGTCGTGCCCAGCCCCCATGACGGCAGCCCTCCTTCGCTCGGTCCGGGTGGACAGTGAACTACGGGTGGGGGGTATCCGCAACGCGGCACTGAACACCGTTGTCATCTCATCTGACCTGCGGAAACGAAGCGCAGGTCAGGGCAGCCTCAGTTCCCCCGCGCCGTCCGGTGCCGAGCGCTGTCATGTCCCGGATGCCCGGTCTGGGTGCGCGGTTTGTCGACGGGCCCTTCGATCACCCATGATGATCTCGGCGAAGGCCGGTGGAGTGGGCGTCGAGCAGCCCGTGAACGGGCGGTGAACGCACGCCTCCGGGCATCCGATAGCCTCTGCCGACACATCGCCCGCCTGGCTCGGCCACGGCGCGCCCCCCACGTCATGCTCATGACCGGCGCCCCCGCGTCGGCACTCAGGGAGTGAGTTCGGTTGTCGACCGCCATCCTCACCGGACCGCCGGTGCCCGGAGCGTCGATCGAGAGTGATCTACGCTCCCTCGGCTTCGACGTCCGGATCGCCGCACACCCCGCCGAGGCGGAGACGCTGCTGGCCCAGGTGGACGGCGAGGAACGGGTCGCCGTCGTCGACGCCCGCTTCGTCGGCCACCCGCACGCGCTGCGCCTCGGCCTCACCGACCCGCGCTTCCCGCTCGCCGCGATCCCCGGCGCCGTCACCGCCCAGCCGGCCGCCCGCCGCCAGCTGACCCGCGCGATGGCCCGGGAGAACAGCGCGGGCGGCGCCACCACGGTCGCCGTCGACAGCCTCCCCGACCGCATCACCGCCGCCCTCGACGCCGACGACGCCGATGTGCGCCGCCCCGACCTCGGCAGCCTGGTCGCCGCCGTCCCGGCCGACCCGCAGGCCCGCAACGAAGCACGGCAGGCCGTCGCCGCCGTCGACGACGAGGCCGTTCGCCTCAAGTCGGCGGTCAAGGCCCGCGACGGCTTCTTCACCACCTTCTTCATCAGCCCCTACTCCCGCTATCTGGCCCGCTGGTGCGCCCGGCGCGGACTGACCCCCAACCAGGTCACCACCGCCTCCCTGCTCACCGCGCTGATCGCGGCGGGCTGCGCGGCCACCGGCACCCGGGGCGGCTTCGTCGCGGCCGGCGTCCTGCTGATCGCGTCGTTCGTCCTGGACTGCACCGACGGCCAGCTCGCCCGCTACTCCCTCCAGTACTCCACCCTCGGCGCCTGGCTCGACGCCACCTTCGACCGCGCCAAGGAGTACGCCTACTACGCCGGACTCGCGCTCGGCGCGGCCCGTGGCGGCGACGACGTATGGGCCCTCGCGCTCGGCGCGATGATCCTCCAGACCTGCCGGCACGTCGTCGACTTCTCCTTCAACGAGGCGAACCACGACGCCGACGCCAACACCAGCCCCACCGCCGCCCTCTCCGACAAGCTCGACAGCGTCGGCTGGACGGTCTGGCTGCGCCGGATGATCGTCCTGCCGATCGGTGAACGCTGGGCGATGATCGCCGTCCTGACGGCCGTGACGACCCCCCGCATCACCCTCTCCGTCCTGCTCGTCGGCTGCGCCCTCGCCGCCCTCTACACCACCGCCGGCCGGGTGCTGCGCTCGGTGACCCGCACGGCGCGCCGCACCGACCGCGCCGCCCGGGCGCTCGCCGACCTCGCCGACAGCGGCCCGCTCACCGCGCTCCTGGTGCGCGCCGGGGCGGGACGCCTCGGGGTCCCCGCCGCCGTCGCCGCGGCCCTCGCCGCCGCCCTCGTCGTCGTCCCCGCCCTGCTCTGGGGCGCCTCCTGGGCCACCGTCGGCTGCGCCGTGCTCTCCGTCCTGGCCTCCGCGCGCGCCGTCGCCCGCCCCCTCAAGGGCGCCCTCGACTGGCTGGTGCCGCCCTTCTTCCGGGCCGCCGAATACGTCACCGTGCTGGTCCTCGCGGCGAAAGCGGACGTGAACGGGGCGCTTCCTGCGGCTTTCGGGCTGGTGGCCGCCGTCGCCTACCATCACTACGACACGGTGTACCGCATCCGCGGGGACGCCGGAGCGCCGCCCGCCTGGCTGGTGCGCGCCATCGGGGGGCACGAGGGGCGGACGCTGCTCGTGGTCGTCCTCGCCGCGCTGCTCACCGGCGCGCAGTTCGCGCTCGCGCTCACGGTGCTCGCCGTGGCCGTTGCCCTGCTGGTGCTCGTCGAGAGCATCCGCTTCTGGGTGGCCTCCCATCTGGGAGGCGCGCCCGCCGTACACGATGAAGGAGAACCCGCATGATCGGCCTCGTGCTCGCGGCCGGCGCCGGACGGCGTCTGCGCCCCTACACCGACAGCCTGCCCAAGGCGCTGGTGCCGGTGGGGCCCGCGGGGATAGAGGACAGCATCACGGTCCTGGACCTGACCCTCGGCAACTTCGCCGAGATCGGTCTGACCGAGGTCGCGATCATCGTCGGCTACCGCAAGGAAGCCGTCTACGCCCGCAAGGAGGCGCTGGAGGCCAAGTACGGCCTCACGCTCACCCTCATCGACAACGACAAGGCCGAGGAGTGGAACAACGCCTACTCCCTGTGGTGCGGCCGGGACGCCCTCAAGGACGGCGTGATCCTCGCCAACGGCGACACCGTGCACCCCGTCTCCGTCGAACGGACGCTGCTCGCCGCCCGCGGTGAGGGCCGGCGGATCATCCTCGCCCTCGACACCGTGAAGTCCCTCGCCGACGAGGAGATGAAGGTCGTCGTCGACCCCGCCAAGGGCATGACGAAGATCACCAAGCTGATGGACCCGGCCGAGGCGACCGGCGAGTACATCGGCGTCACGCTCATCGAGGGCGACGCCGCCCCCGAGCTGGCCGACGCGCTGAAGACGGTCTGGGAGGCCGACCCGCAGCAGTTCTACGAGCACGGCTACCAGGAACTGGTGAACCGCGGCTTCCGCATCGACGTCGCGCCGATCGGTGACGTCACCTGGGTGGAGATCGACAACCACGACGATCTCGCTCGCGGACGGGAGATCGCATGCCAGTACTGACCCGGCTGATTCCCTCGCCGGTCGTCGTCGACATCCGCGCGGGTGCCCTCGACGACCTCGCCTGCGTCCTCGCCGACGAGCGGATCTCGCACTCCGGCAAGCTCGCCGTCGCCGTCAGCGGCGGCTCAGGCGCCCGGCTGCGTGAGCGCCTCGCGCCCTCGCTGCCCGGCGCCACCTGGTACGAGGTCGGCGGCGGCACCCTCGACGACGCCGTCCGGCTGGCCACCGACATAAAGACCGGCCACTACGACGCCGTGGTGGGCCTCGGCGGCGGCAAGATCATCGACTGCGCCAAGTTCGCCGCGGCGCGCGTCGGCCTGCCGTTGGTCGCCGTGCCGACCAACCTCGCGCACGACGGCCTCTGTTCACCGGTCGCCACCCTCGACAACGACGCGGGCCGCGGCTCCTACGGCGTGCCCAACCCGATCGCCGTCGTCGTCGACCTGGACGTCATCCGGGAGGCTCCGGCGCGGTTCGTGCGGGCCGGTATCGGCGACGCCATCTCGAACATCAACTCCGTCGCGGACTGGGAGCTGGCCAACCGGGTCAAGGGCGAGAAGATCGACGGTCTCGCCGCAGCCATGGCCCGCCAGGCCGGCGAGGCCGTGCTGCGCCACCCCGGCGACATCGGCGACGGCGACTTTCTCCAGGTGCTCGCCGAGGCGCTGGTCCTCACCGGGGTCGCCATGTCGATCTCCGGCGACTCGCGCCCCGCCTCGGGCTCCTGCCACGAGATCAACCACGCCTTCGACCTGCTCTTCCCCAAGCGCGCCGCCAGCCACGGCGAGCAGTGCGGCCTGGGCGCGGCCTTCGCGATGTATCTGCGCGGAGCCCATGAACAGGCCGCGTACATGGCGGAGGTCCTGCGCCGCCACCACCTGCCGGTGCTCCCGGAGGACATCGGGTTCACGGTCGCGGAGTTCGTGCGCGCCGTCGAGTTCGCCCCCGAGACCCGCCCCGGCCGCTACACCATCCTCGAACACCTCGACCTCAAGACCGACCAGATCAAGGACACCTACGCCGACTATGTCAAGGCCATCGGTAGCTGAACTCCGCCCGGTCGTCCACCCCGCGGGGGTGAAGGACCGGCGCAGTGGTGAGCACTGGATGGGGCGCCTCTACATGCGAGAGGTGTCCCTGCGCGTCGACCGCTACCTGGTGAACACCAGGGTCACGCCCAATCAGCTCACCTACCTGATGACCCTCTTCGGCGTCCTCGCCACCCCGGCGCTGCTGGTGCCGGGGATCACGGGCGCCGTCCTCGGCGTCGTCGCCGTCCAGATGTACCTGCTCCTGGACTGCGTCGACGGCGAGGTCGCCCGCTGGAAGCAGCAGTTCTCGCTGGGCGGCGTCTACCTGGACCGGGTCGGCGCCTACCTCACCGACGCGGCCGTCCTGGTCGGGTTCGGCCTGCGCGCCGCCGACCTGTGGGGCACCGGACGCATCGACTGGCTGTGGGCCTTCCTCGGCACCCTCGCCGCGCTCGGCGCCATCCTGATCAAGGCCGAGACCGACCTGGTCGGCGTCGCCCGGCACCAGGGCGGCCTGCCCCCGGTCAAGGAGGCCGCCGCGGAGATGCGCTCCTCCGGCATGGCGCTGGCCCGCCGGGCCGCCGCCGCCCTCCAGTTCCACCGGCTGATCCTCGGCATCGAGGCGACGTTGCTGATCCTCGCCCTCGCCGTCGTCGACCAGATCCGCGGCGACCTCTTCTTCTCCCGGCTCGGCGTCGCCGTGCTGGCCGGCATCGCGATGCTCCAGACCGTGCTGCACCTGGTCTCGATCCTGGCGTCGAGCAGGCTGCGATGAGCGCCCTGAAGGTCGGCGCCGTCATCATCACCATGGGCAACCGCCCCGAGGAACTGCGCGCGCTGCTCGACTCGGTCGCCAAGCAGGACGGCGACCCGGTCGAGGCGGTCGTCGTCGGCAACGGCTCACCCGTCCCGGACGTCCCCGACGGCGTCCGCACGGTCGAACTGCCCGAGAACCTCGGCATCCCCGGCGGCCGCAACGTCGGCATCGAGGCCTTCGGCCCCAGCGGCCGCGACGTCGACATATTGCTCTTCCTCGACGACGACGGCCTCCTCGCCCAGCACGACACCGCCGAACTCTGCCGCCAGGCCTTCGCGACCGACCCCAAGCTCGGCATCGTCAGCTTCCGCATCGCCGACCCCGACACCGGCGTCACCCAGCGCCGTCACGTGCCCCGGCTGCGGGCCGCCGACCCGATGCGCTCCTCCCGGGTCACCACCTTCCTCGGCGGCGCCAACGCCGTCCGCACCCAGGTCCTCGCCGAGGTCGGCGGCCTGCCCGACGCCTTCTTCTACGCCCACGAGGAGACCGACCTCGCCTGGCGGGCCCTCGACGCAGGCTGGCTGATCGACTACCGCGCCGACATGGTGCTGCTGCACCCCACGACCGCCCCCTCCCGGCACGCGGTCTACCACCGGATGGTCGCCCGCAACCGCGTCTGGCTGGCCCGCCGCAACCTCCCCGCCCCCCTGGTCCCCGTCTACCTCGGGGTCTGGATGCTGCTCACGCTGCTGCGCCGGCCCTCGCGCCCCGCCCTGAAGGCGTGGTTCGGCGGTTTCCGGGAAGGCTGGAGCACACCGTGCGGACCCCGCAGGCCCATGAAGTGGCGTACGGTGTGGCGGCTGACCCGGCTGGGCCGTCCTCCGGTGATCTGACAAGCTCGTCCCTGTGAGCGTTCGGCCCCGGACCGGGTCCGGCCTCATGTCATGCCCGCACCCGGCTGCGCATCCCGAAGACGAAAGTTTCCCCCAGTGAGTGAGACAACGCACGACGGCACGGTCGCCCTGAGCAAGCCCGTGCCGCCCGACGACGGCCTCACGGCGGCCCAGCTGGCCGACCGGCACGGGCTGACCGTGAGCGGCGCCCGGCCCTCGCTCGTCCAGTACGTCCGCCAGCTGCTGAACCGGCGGCACTTCATCCTCGCCTTCTCCCGGGCGAAGCTGACCGCGCAGTACAGCCAGGCGAAGCTGGGCCAGCTGTGGCAGGTGGCGACCCCGCTGCTCAACGCGGCCGTCTACTTCTTCATCTTCGGTCTCATCCTGAAGGCCGACCGGGGCATGCCCCGGCACGTGTACATCCCGTTCCTGGTCACCGGCGTGTTCGTGTTCACGTTCACGCAGTCCTCGGTGATGGCGGGCGTGCGCGCGATCTCCGGCAACCTCGGCCTGGTGCGGGCCCTGCACTTCCCGCGGGCCTCGCTGCCGATCTCGTTCGCCCTCCAGCAGCTCCAGCAGCTGCTGTTCTCGATGATCGTGCTGTTCGCGGTCGCGGTGGGCTTCGGCTCCATGCCGACCCTGTCCTGGCTGCTGATCCTGCCGGCGCTCACCTTGCAGTTCCTCTTCAACACCGGCCTCGCGCTGATCATGGCCCGGGCCGGCGCGAAGACCCCGGACCTCGCCCAGCTGATGCCGTTCGTGATGCGGACGTGGATGTACGCGTCCGGCGTGATGTTCTCCATCCCGGTGATGCTCGCGGACAAGCCGCAGTGGGTGGCCACCGTCCTGCAATGGAACCCGGCCTCGATCTACATGGACCTGATGCGCTTCGCGCTGATCGAGGACTACGCCGCCGCCAACCTCCCCGACCACGTCTGGGCCGCCGCCGGCGGCTGGGCGCTGCTGTTCGCCGTGGGTGGCTTCGTGTACTTCTGGAAGGCTGAGGAGCGGTACGGCCGTGGCTGAGCACAAGCAGACCGAGCGGGCCGGCGAGCCCATCCCCACCGTCATCGCCGACGAACTCCACATCGTCTACCGCGTCAACGGCGCCAAGACCGGCAAGGGCAGCGCCACCTCGGCGCTGAGCCGGATCGTCAGGCGGCGCGAGGAGCGGGGCGTGCGCAAGGTGCACGCCGTGCGCGGGGTCTCCTTCGTCGCGCACCGGGGCGAGGCGATCGGACTGATCGGCTCCAACGGCTCCGGCAAGTCGACCCTGCTGCGGGCCATCGCCGGGCTGCTGCCGGCCGAGCGCGGCAAGGTCTACACCGACGGCCAGCCCTCCCTGCTCGGCGTCAACGCGGCCCTGATGAACGACCTGACGGGCGAGCGGAACGTCATATTGGGCGGGCTCGCGATGGGGATGACCCGCGAGCAGATCAAGGAGCGCTACCAGGGCATCGTCGACTTCTCGGGCATCAACGAGAAGGGCGACTTCATCACCCTGCCGATGCGCACCTACTCCTCCGGCATGGCGGCCCGGCTGCGGTTCTCCATCGCCGCCGCCAAGGACCACGATGTGCTCATGATCGACGAGGCGCTGGCCACCGGCGACCGCAAGTTCCAGAAGCGCTCCGAGGAACGCATCAGGGAACTGCGCAAGGAAGCCGGAACGGTCTTTCTGGTGAGCCACAACAACAAGTCGATCCGCGACACCTGCGACCGCGTGCTCTGGTTGGAACGCGGCGAACTCCGGATGGACGGACCCACCGAAGAGGTTCTCAAGGAGTACGAGAAGTTCACGGGCAAGTAGAGTCCGCCCGGGAAATGGGCCGACCTGCCGCACAGGCGTCGAAGGGCCCCGCCGGAGCAGTTCCGGCGGGGCCCCGCGTCTGCCAAGAAAACCCCAACTCCGCCCGGCCGAAGGAATCTTGGCGCCGATCGGTGTGTTGTTGTGATCTGCGGGACACCCCGACGATCCGCGTCACGTTGTACAACGTAAGCTGGAGCAGTGCTGAAAAAGCGGCAATCGGGGCGATAATGCGCCACACCCTCGACTGAGCAGGCCGTGCGTACATCTGGGCGGCGTGTCCGAAATAGTGTGTATTGGGTCGGCAGTGTAGAACGGGAGATGTGACGGCAATGGCTACGGAAACTCCCCGGCTCCGCGCAGCACGTGCCGTCCCCGCCCCGGGCGGCCGACGGTGACGAGATCCCGCACGCCACGCCTCACCGAGCCGGAGCGCTCCACCCTCGACAAGGCCGCCGCCGAGAACTTCCCGGTGGCCCCCTTCTTCCTCCCCAGGGACTGGCGCGACGACCTCATGGCCGTCTACGGCTTCGCCCGCCTGGTCGACGACATCGGCGACGGCGACCTGGCCCCCGGCGGCGCCGACGCCCGCCTCCTCGACGTGGCCCCGCAGGACGCCGATGACCGGCTGCTGATGCTGGACGCCTTCGAGGCCGACCTCGCACGCGTCTTCGACGCCACCCCGCGCCACCCCCTGCTGCGCCGCCTGCAACCCACGGTCCGCCGCCGCGCGCTCACCCCCGAACCCTTCCTCGGGCTGATCGCCGCCAATCGCCAGGACCAACTGGTGGCCCGCTACGAGACCTACGACGACCTGCTCGCCTACTGCGAGCTGTCCGCCAACCCCGTCGGCCGTCTCGTCCTCGCCGTCACCGGCACCTCGACCCCCGAGCGCGTCCGGCTCTCGGACGCGATCTGTACCGCACTACAGATCGTCGAACATGTGCAGGACGTCGCCGAGGACCTCGGCCGCGACCGCATCTACCTGCCCGCAGAGGACATGAAACGCTTCCACGTGCAGGAATCCGACCTCGCCACCGCCCACGCCGGCGCATCGGCGCGCGCGCTGGTCGCCTTCGAAGCAGAACGCGCCCTCACCCTCCTGAATGAAGGCGCCCCCCTCGTGGGTAGCGTCCACGGCAGGTTGAAGCTGCTGCTCGCCGGGTTCGTGGCAGGGGGAAAGGCGGCGGTCCACGCGATCGCCGCCGCCGAATACGACGTACTTCCCGGCCCGCCCAAGCCCGGCAGACTCCAGCTGCTGCGCGAGGTGGGCGTGACGCTGCGAGGAAAGAGGTGATCCGGACCGTGGAGTCGGAACAACAGCACGTGCCCGCACCGGTACTCGCCGCCTACCGCTACTGCGAGGCCGTCACCGGAACCCAGGCCCGTAACTTCGCGTACGGCATCCGGCTGCTGCCCACGTCGAAGCGGCGGGCCATGTCGGCGCTGTACGCGTTCTCCCGGCGCGTCGACGACATCGGCGACGGCACCCTGCCCGTCGACGTGAAGGGCGAGCGCCTCGAAGAGACCCGGGCGCTGCTGACCCGGGTGCGCAAGGGCGAGGTCGCCGAGGACGACACCGACCCGGTCGCCGTCGCCCTCGCGCACACCGCCGAGGCCTTCCCGGTCCCGCTCGGCGGCCTGGACGAGCTGATCGACGGCGTCCTGATGGACGTACGCGGCGAGACCTACGAGACCTGGGACGACCTCAAGGTCTACTGCCGGTGTGTCGCCGGCGCCATCGGGCGGCTCTCGCTCGGCGTGTTCGGCACCGAGCCCGGCGCGCGCGGCGCCGAACGCGCGCCGGAGTACGCCGACACCCTGGGGCTCGCGCTCCAGCTGACCAACATCCTGCGCGACGTCCGCGAGGACGCCCAGGGCGGACGCACCTACCTGCCCGCCGACGACCTCGCGAAGTTCGGCTGCTCGGCCGGGTTCGACGGCCAACTCCCGCCGGAGGGCTCCGACTTCGCGGGCCTCGTCCACTTCGAGGTGCGACGGGCCCGCGCGCTGTTCGCCGAGGGCTACCGGCTGCTGCCGATGCTCGACCGGCGCAGCGGCGCCTGTGTCGCCGCCATGGCCGGCATCTACCGCCGCCTCCTGGACCGCATCGAGCGCGACCCGCAGGCCGTGCTGCGCGGCCGGGTCTCGCTGCCCGGACGGGAGAAGGCGTATGTCGCCGTGCGCGGTCTGTCCGGCCTGGACACCCGGCACGTGACCCGGCGGACCGTCAGGAGGCGGGCCTGATGGACGCTCGCCGCTGTGACGGCGCCGACGGCGCGAAACGGCACTCAACCCGCGCCCCGGGCACCGCGTCCCTGACGGCGACGGCACGCCGCGCCGGGGGCCGGAACGGCGGCCGGGCGGGGAAGGACCCACGATGAACGACGCCACGGGGGCCGGCACACCGGTCGCGGGCGCCTGCGGGCCGCACGCCAAGGACGCCGTCGTGGTCGGCGGCGGCCTTGCCGGTGTCACCGCCGCCCTCGCCCTCGCCGACGCCGGTGTACGGGTCACCCTGCTCGAAGGCCGCCCCCGCCTCGGCGGCCTCGCCTTCTCCTTCCAGCGCGGCGCGTTGACGGTCGACAACGGACAGCACGTGTACCTGCGCTGCTGCACCGCCTACCGCTGGTTCCTCGACCGCATCGAGGGGACCGCGCTCGCGCCGGTGCAGAACCGTCTCGACGTGCCCGTCGTCGACCTGGCCCGGCCCGAGGGGCGCCGGCTCGGCAGACTGCGGCGGGACCCGCTGCCGGTGCCGCTGCACCTGGGGCGCAGCCTCGCCGCCTACCCGCACCTCTCGCTCGCCGAGCGGGCGAAGGTCGGCCGCGCCGCGCTCGCGCTCAAGGCCCTCGACCTCACCGACCCGGCCCTGGACGCCCAGGACTTCGGCGGCTGGCTGGCCGCGCACGGTCAGTCGGCGCGGGCCGTCGAGGCGCTGTGGGACCTGGTGGGCGTCGCCACCCTCAACGCCGTCGCCGGTGACTGCTCGCTGGCGCTGGCCGCGATGGTGTTCAAGACCGGCCTGCTGTCCGACCCCGGCGCCGCCGACATCGGCTGGGCCCGGGTGCCGCTCGGTGAACTGCACGACCGGCTGGCCCGCAAGGCGCTCGACTCCGCGGGCGTGCGGACCGAGACCCGCACTCGCGTCACCTCCCTGTCCACCGACGAGAGTGGCCGTTGGAGCGTCGAGGTTCCCGGCGAGACGCTGCGCGCGGACGCCGTCGTTCTCGCCGTTGCCCAGCGTGAGGCGTACGACCTGCTGCCGCCCGGCGCGCTCGACGACCCCGACCGGCTCCTGGAGATCGGCACCGCGCCGATCCTGAACGTCCATGTCGTCTACGACCGCCAGGTCCTCGCCCGGCCCTTCTTCGCGGCCCTGGGCACCCCGGTGCAGTGGGTCTTCGACCGCACCGACGCCTCCGGACTCAAGGGTGGCCAGTACCTCGCCCTGTCCCAGTCCGCCGCCCAGGACGAGATCGACGCGCCGGTCGCCGCCCTGCGCGCGCGTTATCTGCCCGAGCTGGAACGGCTGTTGCCCGGTGCCCGCGGTGCCGAGGTGACGGACTTCTTCGTGACCAGGGAGCGCACCGCGACCTTCGCTCCCACCCCCGGCGTCGGACGGCTGCGGCCGGGCGCCCGTACCAAGGCATCCGGCCTGTACCTGGCCGGAGCGTGGACCGCCACCGGGTGGCCCGCGACCATGGAGAGTGCGGTCCGCAGTGGTGTGAGCGCGGCGGACGCCGCGCTCGGCGCCCTCGGCCGGCCCCGCCCCGCCCACCTCTTCGAGTTCGAGGAGGCGGCATGACGCGCGACGCGCGCGCGGCGGGCCCCCGCACCTCCGGTACCGCAACAAGAGGAGAGACTGTGCCCCCTGTGCCCCCGGCCTCGACCGCCGGCCAAGAGACCGCGGTGGACGTGACCGCGCTCCTGGAACGCGGCCGGACCCTGGCCACGCCGGTACTGAGGGCGGCCGTTGACCGCCTGGCCCCTCCCATGGACACCGTCGCCGCCTACCACTTCGGCTGGATCGACGCCGAGGGCAACCCCGCCGACGGCGACGGCGGCAAGGCCGTGCGCCCGGCCCTGTCCGTGCTCTCCGCCGAGGTCACCGGCGCCGCCCCCGAGGCCGGCGTGCCCGGCGCGGTCGCCGTCGAACTCGTCCACAACTTCTCCCTGCTGCACGACGACCTGATGGACGGCGACGAGCAGCGCCGCCACCGCGACACCGTCTGGAAGCTGCACGGCCCCGCCCAGGCCATCCTGGTCGGCGACGCCCTGTTCGCCCTCGGCAACGAAGTCCTCCTCGAACTCGGCACCGTCGAGGCCGGCCGCGCCACCCGCCGGCTGACCGCCGCGACCCGCGCCCTGATCGACGGCCAGGCCCAGGACATCTCCTACGAGCACCGCGACCGTGTCAGCGTCGAGGAGTGCTTGGAGATGGAGGGCAACAAGACCGGCGCCCTGCTCGCCTGCGCCTGCTCCATCGGCGCGGTGCTCGGCGGCGCCGACGACCGCACCGCCGACACCCTGGAGAAGTACGGCTACCACCTCGGCCTCGCCTTCCAGGCCGTCGACGACCTCCTCGGCATCTGGGGCGACCCGGTCTCCACCGGCAAGCAGACCTGGAGCGACCTGCGCCAGCGCAAGAAGTCGCTGCCGGTCGTGGCCGCCCTCGCGGCGGGCGGGGAGGCCTCCGAGCGGCTCGGCGAGATCCTCGCCGCCGACGCCAAGAGCAGCGACTTCGCGCACTTCTCCGAGGAGGAGTTCGCGGCCCGCGCCGCCCTCATCGAGGAAGCGGGCGGCCGTGAGTGGACCGCCCAGGAAGCACGCCGTCAGCACACCATCGCCCTCGAATCCCTCGACGCCATCGACATGCCCGACCGGGTACGGGCCCAGTTCGCGGCGCTCGCCGACTTCGTCGTCGTACGAAAGAGATGATCACTATCGGCCGAATAATCCTCGCGTAGTCGCCGGCCGGTGTCTCGGGACACCCAGCACCGGCCGACGGCGGACCCACAGCAGCACGATGCGAACTGACTGCACGCGAAGGGGAAGCCATGACAGCGACGACCGACGGAAGCCCCGGGGCCATGCCTCCCCGCGCTGCCGCGGCCAGCGACACCGCACGCACCACCCCCGGGGCCGCCGGGGTGCACGAGACCGCCCTGCGCGCCGTACAGCGCTCCACCGACTTCCTGCTCGGCCAGCAGGACCCGCAGGGCTGGTGGAAGGGCGACCTGGAGACCAACGTCTCCATGGACGCCGAGGACCTGCTCCTCAGACAGTTCCTCGGCATCCGCGACGAGGCCACCACCAGCGCCGCCGCACTCCACATCCGCGGCCTGCAACGCCCCGACGGCACCTGGGCCACCTTCTACGGCGGACCGGGCGAACTCTCCGCCACCATCGAGGCGTACGTCGCCCTCAGACTCGCCGGTGACACGCCCGACGCCCCGCACATGGCCCGCGCCGCCACCTGGATTCGGGCCCGCGGCGGCATCGCCTCGGCCCGCGTCTTCACCCGCATCTGGCTCGCCCTGTTCGGCTGGTGGAAGTGGGAGGACCTGCCCGAACTCCCGCCGGAACTCCTGTACTTCCCCAAGTGGTTCCCCCTCAACATCTACAACTTCGGCTGCTGGGCGCGGCAGACCATCGTGCCGCTCACCGTCGTCTCCGCGAAGCGCCCGGTGCGCCCGGCGCCGTTCCCGCTCGACGAACTGCACACCGACCCGCTCTGCCCCAACCCGCCCAAGCCCCTTGCCCCGGCGGCCAGTTGGGACGGGCTCTTCCAGCGGCTCGACAAGGTGGTGCGCGGCTACCGCTCGGTCGCGGTGCGCCGGTTGCGCACGGCCGCGCTGCACCACGCCACCCGGTGGATCGTCGAACGCCAGGAGAACGACGGCTGCTGGGGCGGCATCCAGCCCCCCGCCGTGTACTCCCTGATCGCCCTGCACCTGATGGGCTACGACCTCCAACACCCCGTGATGCGGGCCGGGATCGAGTCCCTCGACCGGTACGCCGTGTGGCGCGAGGACGGCGCCCGGATGATCGAGGCCTGCCAGTCACCGGTGTGGGACACCTGCCTGGCCGTCATCGCCCTCGTCGACGCCGGAGTCCCCGCCGACCACCCCCAACTCGTGCGCGCCGCCGACTGGATGCTCGGCGAGGAGATCGTCAGGCCCGGCGACTGGTCCGTCCGCAGGCCCCAACTCCCGCCCGGGGGATGGGCGTTCGAGTTCCACAACGACAACTACCCCGACATCGACGACACCGCCGAAGTGGGCCTGGCGCTGCGCCGGATCAGGCACCACGACCCCGATCGCATCGACAACGCGATCGGGCGCGCGGTGCGCTGGAACCTCGGTATGCAGTCCAGGAACGGCGGTTGGGGCGCCTTCGACGTCGACAACACCAGCCCGTTCCCCAACCGGCTGCCGTTCTGCGACTTCGGTGAGGTCATCGACCCGCCGTCGGCCGACGTCACCGCGCACGTCGTCGAGATGCTCGCCGTCGAGGGCCTCGCCCACGACCCGCGCACCCGGCGCGGCATCGAGTGGCTGCTCGCCGAACAGGAGCCCGACGGCTCGTGGTTCGGGCGCTGGGGCGTCAACTACGTCTACGGCACCGGCTCCGTGGTGCCCGCGCTGACCGCCGCCGGCTTCCCCCGCTCGCACCCCGCGATCCGCCGCGCGGTCGGCTGGCTGGAGTCGGTGCAGAACGACGACGGCGGCTGGGGCGAGGACCTGCGCTCCTACCAGGACCCCGCCCACTGGAGCGGCCGGGGCGCCTCCACGGCTTCCCAGACCGGGTGGGCGCTGATGGCGCTGCTGGCGGCCGGTGAACGCGACTCCAAGGCCGTCGAGCGGGGCGTCGGCTGGCTCGCCGCCACCCAGCGCGAGGACGGCTCCTGGGACGAGCCGTACTTCACCGGCACCGGCTTCCCCTGGGACTTCTCCATCAACTACCACCTCTACCGGCAGGTGTTCCCGCTCACCGCGCTCGGCCGGTACCTGAACGGGGAGCCCTTCGCGAAGAAGCCCTTCCCCGAGGTCGAGGGCGGCTGATGAGCACCCAGCCCGCACCGGCCCCGCTGCTGATCGCCTGCGCGCTCGGCATCGAGCACCTCGCCCTGCGCGCCGGTGACCGCGGCGGCGCCGGCGGGCCGGTCACGGTCCTGCGCACCGGCATGGGCCCCCGGGCCGCCGACCGCTCCGTCACGCGGATGCTCGCCGATCCGCAGCTCGCCGACGCGGCCGTGCTGGCCACCGGCTTCTGCGCCGGGCTCGCCCCCGGCATGCACCCCGGCGACCTGGTCGTCGCCGAGGAGACCCGGGACCCGCACGGGACCGTGGCCTGCGTCGGCACCGAACTGCTCGTCAAGGAACTCGTGCGGACCCTGCCGGGACGCACCGTCCACACCGGGCCGCTGACCGGCTCCGACCACGTGGTGCGCGGCCCCGAACGCTCGGACCTGCTCGCCACCGGCGCGATCGCCGTCGACATGGAATCCGCGGCGACGCTCCTGAGCGCCGTCCGCACGGGACCACGCCCCGTTGCGGCCGTACGGGTGGTCGTGGACGCTCCTGAACATGAACTGGTCCGGATCGGCACGGTGCGCGGTGGAATATCGGCCTTCCGCGTTCTTCGCTCCGTACTTCCCGCTTTCTTCGAATGGCACCGATCCTTGTTGCTCCCCAGGAGGTGAGCCAGATGGCCATGCCGCTGCGCCAGTCCATCAAGGTCGCTACATATCTCGCCGAACAGAAGATCCGCAAACGTGACAAGTTCCCGCTGATTGTGGAGCTGGAGCCGCTCTTCGCGTGCAACCTCAAGTGCGAGGGCTGCGGCAAGATCCAGCACCCGGCCGGCGTGCTCAAGCAGCGCATGCCGGTCGCCCAGGCCGTCGGGGCGGTCCTGGAGTCCGGTGCTCCCATGGTGTCCATCGCGGGCGGCGAGCCTCTGATGCACCCTCAGATCGACGAGATCGTCCGCCAGTTGGTGGCCCGCAAGAAGTACGTCTTCCTGTGCACCAACGCCATGCTGCTGCGCAAGAAGATGGAGAAGTTCACGCCCTCGCCGTACTTCGCGTTCGCCGTGCACATCGACGGACTGCGCGAACGGCACGACGAATCGGTCGCCAAGGAAGGCGTGTTCGACGAGGCGGTCGCCGCCATCAAGGAGGCCAAACGGCGTGGCTTCCGCGTCACCACCAACTCGACGTTCTTCAACACCGACACCCCGCAGACCATCGTGGAGGTGCTCGACTACCTCAACGACGAACTGCACGTCGACGAGATGATGATCTCGCCCGCCTACGCCTACGAGAAGGCCCCCGACCAGGAGCACTTCCTCGGCGTCACACAGACCCGCGAACTCTTCAAGAAGGCGTTCGCGGGCGGCAACCGGCGCCGCTGGCGGCTCAACCACTCCCCGCTCTTCCTGGACTTCCTGGAGGGCAAGGTCGACTTCCCGTGCACCGCGTGGGCGATCCCCAACTACTCGCTCTTCGGCTGGCAGCGCCCCTGCTATCTGATGAGCGACGGGTATGTGCCGACGTACCGCGAGCTGATCGAGAAGACCGACTGGGACAAGTACGGCCGCGGCAAGGACCCGCGCTGCGCCAACTGCATGGCGCACTGCGGCTACGAGCCCACCGCCGTCCTCGCCACCATGGGCTCCCTCAAGGAGTCGCTGCGCGCCCTGCGCGAGACGGTCTCCGGCAACCGGGAGTAACTCCGCCCCGGGGCACCACACAGGGACGGTCGCCTTCGGCGTGCTGCTCGCCGAGGGCACCGGACCGGTTCCTCGCGCCCGCCCGGCGCGGGGAGGTGCCGGCCGACATCGGTCGCACGCCCGTCGAGGTGACCGGGCGGCACACTCAAGGAGAGAGCGGAATGAGCAAGGAGTTCGACCTCGGCGCCCTCATGGCCGAGCGCGGAGCCGAGCGGTACGAGCTGCACGGCAAGTACCTCAACCCTCAACTCCCGCGCATGCTGCGCACCATCGGCTTCGACAAGGTCTACGAGCGCGGCGAGGGCGCCTACTTCTGGGACGAGGACGGCAACGACTACCTGGACATGCTCGCCGGGTTCGGGGTGATGGGCCTGGGCCGCCACCACCCCGTCGTCCGCAAGGCGTTGCACGACGTCCTCGACGCCGACCTCCCCGACCTCACCCGCTTCGACTGCCAGCCGTTGCCCGGGCTGCTGGCCGAGAAGCTGCTCGCGCACAGCCCGCACCTGGACCGGGTGTTCTTCGGCAACAGCGGCACCGAAGCGGTGGAGACCGCCCTCAAGTTCGCCCGCTACGCCACCGGGAGGACCCGCGTCCTCTACTGCGACCACGCCTTCCACGGCCTGACCACCGGCGCCCTCTCGGTCAACGGCGAGTCCGGCTTCCGGGACGGCTTCGCCCCGCTGCTGCCCGACACCTCCGTGCCGCTCGGCGATCTCGACGCCCTGGAAAGGGAGTTGGCCAAGGGCGACGTCGCCGCCCTCGTCGTCGAGCCGATCCAGGGCAAGGGCGTCCACGAGGCGCCGCCCGGATATCTGCGCGCCGCCCAGGAGTTGCTGCACCGGCACAAGGCGCTGCTCATCGCCGACGAGGTGCAGACCGGGCTCGGCCGCACCGGCGACTTCTACGCCTACCAGCACGAGGACGGTGTCGAACCCGATCTGGTGTGCGTGGCCAAGGCGTTGTCCGGCGGCTATGTGCCGGTCGGCGCGACCCTCGGCAAGGACTGGATCTTCAAGAAGGTCTACTCGTCCATGGACCGGGTGCTCGTCCACTCGGCGAGCTTCGGCTCCAACGCCCAGGCCATGGCGGCCGGCCTCGCCGTGCTGTTCGTCATGGAGAACGAGCAGATCGTCGCCAACGCGCGCGTGACGGGGGAGCTGCTGAGGTCACGGCTCGCCGCTCTCGTCGACACCTATGAGCTGCTCGCCGACGTGCGCGGCCGGGGGCTGATGATCGGCATCGAGTTCGGCCGGCCCAAGTCGCTGAAGCTGCGCAGCCGTTGGACGATGTTGCAGGCCGCGCGCAAGGGCCTGTTCGCGCAGATGGTGGTGGTCCCGCTGCTCCAGCGGCACCGGATTCTCACCCAGGTCTCCGGCGACCACCTGGAGGTCATCAAGCTGATCCCGCCGCTGACGGTGGGGGAGCGCGAGGTGGACCGGTTCGTCGAGGCGTTCACCGCGGTGATGGACGACGCGCACAGCGGCGGCGGACTGATGTGGGACTTCGGCAAGACCCTGGTGAAGCAGGCCGTGGCCAACCGGTAAGAGATGCGGGAGCGGTGGTTTTTTGCCTCTGAGGCAAGAAAATTGCCCCGGAGGCAAAGTTCCGGCTGAATGGGGTGCATGAGCGCCCCCGAGACCCCGTCGTCGGGCGGGCCGGACGAGATCCTGCCCGTCGTCGCGCCGCACCTGCGTGAGCTGCGGCGCCGTGCCTCCCTGACGCTGGAGGCGGCGGCCCGGGACGCCGGACTCTCCCCGGCCCACCTCTCCCGGCTGGAGACCGGGCAACGCCAGCCCTCGTTGCCGATGCTGCTCGCGCTCGCCCGCACCTACGGTACGACAGTCTCCGAACTGCTCGGCGAGACGGTCGGCGACCGGGACGCCGTCGTCCGCGCCGCCGACATGGAACCGACCGGGGCGGGCGGCTGGACCTACTGGCAGGCCGGTGCCTCGGGACGTTCCTTGCAGGCGCTGCGCGTCCATGTGCCGCACGGCGCGCAGGGCGACATCGTGCGCGTGCACCCCGGTGAGGAGTGGCTGTACGTCCTCAGCGGACGGCTCCGGCTCCGCCTCGGTGACACCACGCACCGGCTCGGTCCCGGGGACAGCGCGCACTTCGACTCGCTGACCCCGCACCGCATCGCCGCCCAGGACCCCGACGGCGTCGACCTGCTCTTCGTCCACACCCTGCTCCAGAGCCCCACGGCCACGCTGTGCCTGGGGCCCCTCACCGGAGGCACCCCATGAGCAACATGGAAGAGAAGTTCCCGCGCGCCCTGTGGGTCCGGCTGATCATCTACATCGCCGTCGGCCACCTCTTCGCGGCCTTCATCTATCTGCTCTTCGAGCTGGGCGCGCGGTCCCAGTAGCGGCCGTCAGTCGAGGAGGCGCTCGCGCAGCCGGTCCCGCAGCTCCGGGGTGAGCCCGAGGCCCCGCTCCAGATAGGTGTCGACGTCGCCCCAGATCTCGTCGATGGTCTCCAGCGCGGCCGTCAGATACTCCGCGCGGGCGTCGAAGAGGGGGCTCAGCAGCTCCATCACCTCGGGCGAGTAGGCCAGTTCACCGCCGCCGCTGCGCCGCACCCGGTAGCGGCGGTGCGTCGCGTTCGACTCCAGGTAGTCGGTGACGATCGCCTCCCGCTCCACCCCGAGGGCGAGGAGCGTCACGGCTATGGACAGGCCCGCGCGGTCCTTGCCCGCCGCACAGTGCATCAGCGCGGGCACACTGTCCTCGGCGAGCGACCGCAGCACGCGCCCGTGCTCCTCGGTGCGCTCCCGGACGATCGCGCGGTACGAACGGACCATGCGGGCCGCGCCCTTGCCGTCGCCCAGGATCGCGCGCAGCTGCTCGATGTCGCCGTCGCGGACCAGCTTCCAGAACCCGGCGCCCTCCGCCGGGTCGGACAGCGGCAGGTTCACATTGCGCGTGCCGGGCAGCTCGACGTCCGGGCCCTCCAGCTTCTGGTCGGCCGCGTTGCGGAAGTCGAAGACCGTGTGCAGGCCGAGGGAGGACAGGAAAGCCGTGTCCTCGGTCGTCGCGTGCGCGAGATGCCCGCTGCGGAACAGCACGCCGTACCGCACGCGCCGGCCGTCCGTCGTGGGCAGCCCGCCCACATCACGGAAATTCCGCACACCGGACAGCTCGGGCTCGGTCGACGGGATCTGCTGCGTCACGGGGGCTCCCTCCCACACGGGCCCGTCGACGCGGCTCGACAAGAGGCCGACGGGGCCGACCTCGACGATACGACATACCTATCGGTCGCCGATGAGTTATCCACAGGCGTTGCCAGGCGGCCCGCGGCACCTGAAGATGTTGCTGCTTGATCGCACCTGTTCGAATATGTGAGGGCTTGATGCTGGAGATCTCCGACCGCGGCCGTACCTGGCTCCTCACCGGGCCAACCGTCGGCTACGCCGTCCATCTCACCGAGGACGACGAACTGATCCACCTGCACTGGGGTGCACGGATCACGCTCGCCGACGCCGAGGCGCTCGCCGCCCGCCCGGACCCCGCCTACCGGCCCTTCGAGTCCCAGCTCGACGGCCGCGAGGAGTACCCGGTCGAGGGCGGCCCCCGTTTCGTCCGCCCCGCCCTGTCCGTGCGCACCGAGGAACGGCGCGGCACCGAGTGGCACTTCGACGGATACGAGGTCGACGAGGGTGCCGAGGGTGCCGAGGGTGCCGAGGGTGCCGAGGGCGAGGGCGGTGAGCTGCGGCTGCGCTTCCGGGACGACGGCCTCACCGTCACCCTGCACTACCGGATGCGCCACGACGTCCTGGAACGCCGGGTCACCCTCGCCAACGACGGGCCCGATGTCGAGCTGCTGCGCGCCGACTCCGCCACCTGGACCCTGCCCCAGCGCGAGGGCTGGCGGCTCCACCAGCTGCACGGTGCCTGGGCCGCCGAGTCGCTGCTGACCAGCGCGCCCCTCACCTACGGCGACAAGGTCATCGGCAGCCGTCGCGGCCACACCGGGCACCAGCACCTGCCCTGGGTCGCCCTGGACACCGACGCCACCGAGGAGCGCGGCGAGGTCTACGGCTGCGCCCTCGGCTGGTCCGGCTCCTGGCGCATCGCGGTCGCGCACCTGCCGGACGCGCGCGTGCAGATCAACGGCGGCGCCGGGTACGACGACTCCGGGCTGCTGCGGCTGGCGGCGGGCGAGTCGTGGACGACGCCCGTCTTCGCGGGACTGTGGAGCGACGAGGGGTTCGGGGGCGCCAGCCGGGCCTGGCACGCCTACCAGCGCGCGTATGTCATCCCGGACGCCGACCGGGACCGGCCGGTGCTGTTCAACTCCTGGGAGGCCAGCTACTTCGACATCTCCGAGCAGCAGCAGGCCGCGCTGGCCCGGCGTGCGGCGGCCATCGGCATCGAGCTGTTCGTGGTGGACGACGGCTGGTTCGGCGCCCGCACCAGCGACCGGGCCGGGCTCGGTGACTGGACGCCCAATACCGACCGCTTCCCCGGCGGTCTCAAGCCGCTCGCCGACCAGGTGCACGCGCTCGGTATGCAGTTCGGCATCTGGGTCGAGCCGGAGATGGTCAACCCGGACAGCGACCTGTACCGCGCGCACCCCGACTGGGTGCAGTTCCAGCCCGGCCGCGCACGCACCGAGTTCCGCAACCAGCTGGTGCTGAACCTGGCCCGCGAGGACGTCCAGGAGTATCTCTGGGAGCGGCTCGACACCCTCCTGTCCAGTGCCCCCATCGACTACGTCAAGTGGGACTTCAACCGCTGCTTCACCGACGCGGGCTGGCCGGGTGAGCCCTACCCGCAGCGCCTGTGGGTCGACCATGTGAGCGCCCTGTACGCCCTGCTGGACCGGCTGCGCGAGGCCCACCCCGGTGTCGCCTTCGAGTCCTGCTCGGGCGGCGGCGGCCGGATCGACCTCGGGATCATGAGCCGCACCGACCAGGTGTGGACCTCCGACAACACCGACCCGCTGGACCGGCTCGCCATCCAGCACGGCTTCAGTCAGCTGCACCCCGCGCGCGTGATGGCCGCCTGGGTCACCGACAGCCCCAACACCCAGCTCAACGGCCGGGCCAGCTCGCTGCGTTTCCGGTTCGTGAGTGCCATGGCCGGGGTGCTCGGGGTCGGCGGCGACCTCACCGAGTGGAGCGAGGAGGAGCTGACCGAGGCCGCCGAGTGGGTGGACCTCTACAAGGAGATCCGGCCCGTCGTGCAGCGCGGCGACCTCTACCGGCTCCGGCCGCCGGGCGGCGGGCTGAGCGCCGTGCAGTATGTGCGCGGGGACGAGGCGGTGGTGCTGGCCTGGCTCCAGTCGCAGAGTTACGGCAATCCCGCACCGGCGCTGCGGCTGCGCGGGCTCGACCCGACGGCATCGTATGAATGCCGTGACACGGGTGAAGTCCACCGGGGTGCCGTGCTGCTGCATCACGGGCTGGCCACCGGGTTGCGTGGCGATCTCGACGCGAAGGTCATCCGGCTGCGCCGTATCTGAACCTTCTGTCCGTATTAACTCCCTCGTTTGCGCTTAGGCCCCCTTCATTCCAACTCGCTCTGGAATGAAGGGGGCTGGAGCAGCGTCACGTGAGGAGCGTCATAGTCGTGACCGAGGGTGGCTCGACATGTTCACGTAATGAGGGTGCTTTTCAAGGGAGTTCACCCCGAGCGTGGACCATTCCTTGCACGCAGGGTGACGGCGAATTTCAGTGCTGGATCACAGGAAACACATTCACAGGGAACCGCCGCTTGTTCTGTGGCGTCTTCGTCGCTTACGTTCGCCACCCATCCGGGCGGATGCCTAATCCTGCCGCCGACCGGAATCCGGACTACTCACTCGTACCCGGCAGGAGCGGGGGACCCACAGGCATCACCGCCTGTTCCGGTCTCCGGAACAGGCTTTGGGGTTAAGCCGCGCCGAAAAGCGCGGCCGGGCATCTCCAGCTCGCACCCGACAGCTCACCTCGCAGGCACCGGAGAGGAATGCGTCATGCCCGCGAAGGGTAAGCACCGCCGTCCGAAGCCCCCGCGCTTCAGTCGCTCGATAGCCGTCGCCGGAACCGGCGGGGCCGCTCTCGCCCTTCCGCTCATGGGGGCCGCCGGCGCCCACGCGGCGACCGCGCAATCCACCGCCCGGACGGTTTCCGAAAAGGCCGTCCAGGCCCTTCCGGCCGCCGCCGAGAAGTCGGCCGCGAAACAGCGGTCGACGGCCGACTCGGGCGTACGGACCTATGCGGTGCGTTCCGGTGACTGGCTCGCGAAGATCGCCGACGAGCAGCACGTCAGCGGTGGCTGGGAGCGGCTCTACTCCGACAATCGGCGGGCCGTCGGCGACAACCCCTCGTTGATCCACCCAGGGCTCAAGCTCACGATCGGCACGAAGGCCGCGGGGACCGGCGGAGAATCGGCGCCCTCGAAGCCGTCGCAGTCGTCGAAGCCGTCGGAATCGTCGAGTTCCTCGAACTCCTCGCATTCTTCGGGCTCTTCGGGCTCTTCCTCTTCCAGCTCCTCGAATTCCGCGAGTTCTTCCCAGACGTCCTCCGGGAAGAGCAGTGCGTCGACGAGCAGTTCCTCCGGCTTCACCCTGCCGGTCACCGGGGCCACCATCGGCACCCCGTACCACGCCTCCGGTTCCATGTGGTCGAGCGGTTACCACACCGGCGTCGACTTCATCGTCCCGACCGGCACCAGCGTCAAGGCCGTGGGCGCCGGCACCGTCGTCACGGCCGGCTGGGGCGGCGCGTACGGCAACCAGGTCGTCATCAAGCTCGCCGACGGCTACTACGCCCAGTACGCGCACCTCTCCGAACTGTCGGTGTCGGCCGGGCAGACCGTGACCGAGGGGCAGCAGGTCGGGCTCTCCGGCGCCACCGGCAACGTGACAGGACCGCACCTGCACTTCGAGATCCGCACCACCCCGGACTACGGCTCCGACGTGGACCCGGTCGCCTACCTCCGCACCAAGGGCGTCACGGTCGGCTGACCCCGGCCCCGCAGACCACCGGAGGCCGGACCCCGATCCCCGGGTCCGGCCTCCGGTGCGTCGGCCAACAGGCCGGTGTGTCCACGGTGTTGCGGCTCGATCCGCGGTGTCGACAGGGTCCGTGAGCACGGGGCAGAGTGATCTCCGTGACGACGACGCGCAGAACCTTCGGAGCCCTGGCCGCAGCGACCGCCGCGCTGGCCCTCGCCCCCGCGCCGGCCGCGAGCGCCACGCCCCGCCGGCACCGGGACCTGATCGCCCACGACGACTTCCGGCACGGACTCGGCAAGTGGGCGACCGAACTCCAGGACGGCGGCACGGTCACCGCGTCCCGAGGAGTGCTGGAGATCGACGTGCCGAGCGGCGCGACCGTATGGCTCCGCCGGCGGCTCACCGGCCCCTACGTCATCGAGTACACCGCCACGCCGGTCTCCGAGGGCGGGCCCAACGACCGGGTCTCCGACCTCAACAACTTCTGGAACGCCACCGACGTCCGTTCCCCGCACGACCTCTTCGCCACCCCGCGCGGCGGCGCCCTGGAGGAGTACGACCAGCTCACCACGTACTACTCCGGATACGGCGCCAACTACAACACCACGACCCGACTGCGCCGTTACGTCGGCCTTGCCGGGGTCCGGCCGCTGGTGCTCGACTACACCGAGCCGCTGCTCGTGGCGAACCGGCCGCACCAGGTCCGGATCGTCTCCGACGGCTCCACGGTCCGCTGGTGGAACAACGGGCGGCTGGTCTTCGACCACGCCGACCCGCAGCCGTACACCGACGGGCACTTCGCCTTCCGGACCACGTGGAGCCACTTCCGGGTCCGGGACTTCCGGGTGTGGCGGGCCGCCGGGTAACCGGAGGGGCGGCTTCAGCGAGGTTGCCGCCTCAACCACCCTGTGTGGGTTGTTATTCCTTCCTTGGCCAACACTTTAGGAGTGGTTCATCTCACCGTTCCTTGACCGCTTCCTACGGTCGCGTAGGCCTTATTCGAAGGTGAATCATGGCGGGGTGGCAGACGATTCGAAGAATGACAGCAGAGTAGTGATCGGGTCGTACGTTGCGGTGGGGGACAGCTTCACCGAAGGCGTCGGCGACCCCGGCCCCGACGGGGCGTTCGTCGGCTGGGCCGACCGGTTCGCGGTCCTGCTCGCCGATCGGCGCCCCGAGGGCGACTTCGCGTACACGAACCTCGCGGTACGCGGCAAACTTCTCGACCAGGTGATCGAGGACCAGGTGCCCAAGGTCCTTGAACTCGCCCCTGACCTGGTCTCCTTCTGTGCGGGTGGCAACGACATCATCCGGCCCGGCACCGATCCCGACGAGGTCGCGGAGCGGTTCGAGCGGGGGGTCGTGCGGCTGACGGAGGCGTGCGGGACGGTGATGGTGACCACCGGGTTCGACACCCGGGGGGTGCCCGTCCTCAAGCATCTGCGCGGCAAGATCGCCACGTACAACGGGCATGTGCGGGCCATCGCCGATCGGCACGGGTGCCCGGTGCTCGACCTGTGGTCCCTGCGGACCGTGCAGGATCGGCGGGCCTGGGACAACGACCGGCTGCATCTGTCCGCCGACGGGCACACGCGGGTTGCCCTGCGGGCGGGGCAGGTGCTCGGTGTCGAGGTGCCGGCCGATCCTGATCAGGCGTGGCCGCCGTTGCCTCCTCGCGGCACGTTGGAGGTGCGGCGGGATGATGTGCATTGGGCTCGGGAGTATCTCGTGCCGTGGATCGGGCGGCGGTTGCGGGGGGAGTCGTCCGGGGACCACGTGACGGCGAAGGGTGTCTTGTCGCCCGACGACATCAAGAACCGGATTGCTCCGGTGGCCTGAGCGTCCCTGCGGGGCGGGTGCGGTGTGGGGTGCGTTTGAGGGTGCGGGTGCGTGGTGGTTTTGCGCAGTTCCCCGCGCCCCTGGATGCGCAGTTCCCCGCGCCCCCTTGTGTGGTTCCTCGCGGTCCTGGTTCGGCTGCGGCGTGGTTTTTGGGGCGCCTCATGGGGTGGGGGTGCGCTGGGAGCGCGGGTGCGGGTCGAGTGTGGCCGCTCGCGCAGTTCCTCGCGCCCCCAAAGGGCGCCCTCCGCGCCCCCGCGCCCTCCGCGCCCCCGCGTTACTTGTCCAGGGACAGTTCCCGCGTCAGGGCCTCTTCTGTCCATTGGCGGGATTTTGTGTGGGGGATTGAGCCGGGGTAGGAGGTCAGTTGGACTGCTAGGCCGTCCAGGAGGGCGGTGAGGCGGAGGGCTGTGGCTGTGGGGTCGGGGCAGTGGAACTCGCCTGCCGCCACGCCCTCTTTGATGACCTCGGTGATGGCTGTTTTCCAACGGCGGTCCAGGTCGCGGGTGAGTGCCTGGAGCTCGGGATCGCGCAGGGACGCCGACCAGCCCTCGATCCACAGGCGCCAGCCCTTGGCCTGGCCGGTCGGGGCGTACCAGCGCACCGCCGCCCGCAGCCGGCGCAGGGCCGTCGTGCGGCGGCCGAGCAGGGTGCGCAGGTGGGCGAGGTCGCCCTCGGCGGCATGCGCGAACGCGGCGACGACCAGGCGCTCCTTCGTCGCGAAGTGGTAGAGCACCAGCGCGTTGCTCACCCTGAGCGCCGAGGCGATGTCGGAGATCCGCACCCCTGCCACGCCCCGCGCCTCGATCTGCTCGACGGCCGCCCGCAACAGCTCCTCGCGCCGCTCCGTCACCGTCAACCGCTCTCTCGCCACGCGATCAGCCTATGCCGTCGGCACCTGCCGGACCCCGCGGTGGGCGCTTCCCGGCCAACCGCTCCCGGCTCATGTCACCGGTACCAGCCGAACCGTTCCCCCATCACCGGCAGACGGTCCGCGACGATCGCGTGCGCGGCGGCCCGTGGCGTCGTCCCGTCGCGCTCCGCACGGGTCAGTGTCCGTTCGACCAGGGCCCGCATCGCCCGCCGGACCTGGGCGAAGGCCTCCTCCGCCGAGGGGCCGACGTCGCCGAACAGGGTCCACCACCACCAGGCGTTGGTACCGGAGTTGACCACCACGTCGGGCAGCACGGTCACCCCGCGCGCGGTGAGCAGCCGCTCGGCCTCCGGCAGTACGGGCATGTTGGCCGCCTCGACGATCCAGCGGGCGCTGATCCGCTCCTGGTCCGGCGCGTCGATCGCGTAGGACACCGCCGCCGGGACGAGGATCTCCGCGTCGGCCGACAGCCAGGCGTCGCCGGGCAGTTCGAGGTCGGCCGGGCGCAGCGCCGCGCGGTCGACGGTGCCGTGGCCGTCCCGGGCCCGCAGCAGCGCCTCGACGTCCAGGCCCGCCGGGTTGGCGATCGTCCCCTTGACGTCGGCGACGGCGACCACGCTGAGTCCGGCGCGGGTCAGGAAACGGGCCGTCGCCCCGCCCATCGTGCCCAGGCCCTGCACGGCGACCCGGGCCTCCCGGTACGGCAGCCCGGCCCGGTCCAGGGCGGCGAGCGCCGACTCGGCGACCCCGCAGCCCCCGACCAGTTCGTCCAGGCCGATGCCGTCCACCTCGACGGCGAACGCGTCCGCGAGCCGGCGCCGGGCCGCCGTCTCGTCGTCGAGGAGCGGGTACACCGCCTGGATCGACGAGACGAGCCCGGCCTCGGCCGCCGCCCGGTCCACCAGGTCCTGGGTGAGACCGAGATCCTCACCGGTCGTCCAGAAACTCTCCACGGACGGCTTCATGGCGCGAAAGAAGCGCACCAGGACGCCGTACGCCGCCGGGTCCCGGGGGTCGCAGTCGATGCCGCCCTTGGCGCCGCCGAGCGGGAGGTAACGGTGCTGTGGGTGACGCTCCGGGTCGTAATGCAGGGCTTCCTTCATGGTCATGCCGCGCGCGAGCCCGGTCACCTCGGCCAGCGTGCAGCCCTCCCGCATCCGCAGGCCGCCGCTGGCGACGCCCCGCACCAGCCGGTCGACGACCAGGAAACCCCGGCGGCCCGTGACGTGGTCGGTCCAGGTGAGCGAGAGCAGCGGGGCGGTGTCAGTGCTGGTCACGGGGCTCCTCGCGGGCGGCGGACAGGGGCGCGGGCCGCTGACCTCTACTGAATCGGGGGTCAGTATGGGAAGGGGCGTCGCCACCTGTCAACGTATGCGGGGGAGCGTCCGAGGGGGCGGCGCCGCCGGTGCGGGCCTCGGTCGACCTTCGTCACGCTCCGTCGTATCTTTGGGCTTTCCTTGGAAAGAGCCCGAGAGGCACCGGACGCGCCGGTGCTGTCCGTGGGGGCGACCATAATGGAATGCCTCACCGACTCACCCTGGAGGTACCGTGTCCGGTTTCCGACCCCTGAGTTCCGGGCTCCGCGAGCTGCGGCCCGAGGCCTTCGGCGCGGACCCGAGCGGTGAGCGCCTGGCGCGTATCCGCAGATCACCGCATTTCAAGGACGGCGTCTTCCAGAACCCCGGGGAGACCGCCACCATCCGTCCCTCGGGCTCCGCGAAGAGCATCGCCAAGGTCTACCTCGACAAGGAGTCCCGCCCCCGGCGCGCCCCCCAGGGCCCCGTGCCGGTGCACCCCACGACCCTCGCCGACATCGCCCGGCCGCCCGCCACCGGACTGCGCCTGACCTGGATGGGCCACTCCAGCGTCCTCGCGGAGATCGACGGGCAGCGGGTGCTGTTCGACCCGGTGTGGGGCGAGCGCTGCTCACCGTTCCCGTTCGCCGGGCCCAAGCGGCTGCACCCGGTGCCGTTGCCGCTGGCCGCGCTCGGTCCCGTCGACGTCGTCGTCATCTCGCACGACCACTACGACCACCTCGACATGCCCACCATCAAGGCGCTGGCCGGCACGGACACGCTGTTCGCGATCCCGCTCGGCGTCGGCGCCCACCTGGAGCGCTGGGGCGTGCCCTCCGACCGGCTGCGCGAGCTGGACTGGCACGAGGAGACGAAGGTCGGCGGCCTCACCCTGACCGCCACCCCGGCCCGGCACTTCTGCGGGCGCGGCCTGCGCAACACCCAGCACACCCTGTGGGCGTCCTGGGCCGTGGCCGGACCCGAGCACCGGATCTACCACAGCGGCGACACCGGGTACTTCGAGGGCTTCAAGGACATCGGCGCCGCGCACGGCCCGTTCGACGCGACGATGATCCAGATCGGCGCGTACAGCGAGTTCTGGCCCGACATCCACATGACGCCCGAGGAGGGGCTGCGGGCCCATCTCGATCTCCAGGGCGGCACGCCGCGCGGCGTGATGATGCCGATCCACTGGGGCACGTTCAACCTCGCGCCGCACCCGTGGGCGGAGCCCGGCGAGGGCACCGTCGCCGCCGCCCGAGCCGTCGGCGCGCGCATCGCGCTGCCCCACCCCGGCCAGCCCTTCGAACCCACCGCCGAGACGCTCCCCGCCGACCCCTGGTGGCGCGGCGTCGCCCAGGCACCGGTCGGCGGCTGGGTGGACGCGGACACCCCGACGCCCCTTCCCGCCGACGACACGGTGAGTGACGTTCAGGGGAAGCATTCCACGGGCACCGATGAGCCCGAGACGGTCCAGGCGGGCTGACCGGCAGACCGGGAACAGCCACCGGAGAGAACCGGAGACAGGGCCGGGGAGCAGCTGCTCCCCGGCCCTCCCGCATGTCCGGGGACCGTTTTCGACCAGCTCTGATCGGTTCCTCGCTGCATCCTTTCGTCTGGGTGGCGGCCGTATCGGTCTCCCGTGCGAGACGTCCTGCTGGCGGGGGACGATCGCCCGGGGAGTTCGGCAACTGCCGCTCGCGCATGCGTCGTTCACAACTACTGTGAGTGTCCGTCGAACGGCGTAGTCCGGCCCGCACCGCGACGGCGAACGCCCGACCGCGCATCCCGCGCGCCCCCAGGCACCGACGGACCAGTACGAGGAAACCGATGGCTCACCTCCGCGCACCGGCCACCCGCGCAGACCGCCGTGAGAGCGGACGGCACGGCCGGCCGGTCGCCCGCACCGCCCCCGCGCTGCCCGAGGCCCCCATACGGTCGCAGCTGTTCCGGCTCGCCGTGCTGCCGCCGACCGCCGTCGCCCTCAGCGCCTCGGCCGCCGTGCTCTTCACCGTCCGCTCCACCGGAGCCCGCCCCGACCTCACCCTGTGGGGCGTGCTCGCGGGCGCCCTCGCCGTGGCGCTCGCCGGCATCCTGGTCGCCGCCGTGGCCGCCGGGCGCGCCGCCCGTTCCGTCGGCGACCGGGTCGGCGCCCTGCGTCGCGGCAGCGCCCGCCGCGAGGCCGACCTGCGTGCCCTGGTCGAGGCCCTGCGCCGCGGTGAACGCCCGCCCCGGCGCGCCCCGCGCGGCTTCCCGCCCGACGACGCCGACGACCTCGACCTCCTCGCCTGCGACCTCGCCCGCGCCCACGACAGCGCCCTCGCCGCCGTCGTCCAGGCCGCGCAGCTCTCCAGCCAGACCGGCGACGAACAGCGCCTTGAGGTCTTCCTCAACCTCGCCCGGCGCCTCCAGTCGCTGGTGCAGCGGGAGTTGTCGGCGCTGGACGAGCTGGAGAACGACATCGAGGACCCCGACCTCCTCAAGGGCCTCTTCCACGTCGACCACCTCGCCACCCGGATGCGCCGGCACGCCGAGAACCTCGCCGTGCTCGGCGGCGCCGTCTCCCGTCGGCAGTGGAGCAACCCCGTTCCGATGACCGAGGTGCTGCGCTCCGCCGTCGCCGAGGTCGAGCAGTACGCCCGGGTCAAGCTGGTGCCCCCGGTCGACGGCACCCTGCGCGGGCACGCCGTCGCCGACGTCATCCACCTGCTGGCCGAACTCGTCGAGAACGCCACGGTGTTCTCCGCCCCGCAGACCCAGGTCCTGCTGCGCGCCAACCTCGTCACCGCCGGGCTCGCCGTCGAGGTCGAGGACCGGGGGCTCGGCCTGCCGCTGGACGAGCAGCACAGCATGAACGCCCTGCTCGCCGACCCCGACCAGGTCAACGTCGCGCACCTGCTCGCCGACGGGCGCATCGGCCTGTACGTCGTCTCCCAACTGGCCCGGCGCCACGGCATCGACGTCCGCCTCCAGAGCAACATCTACGGCGGTGTGCAGGCCGTCCTCGTCGTGCCGACGGAGCTGCTCGGACCGCCGGCGCCGACCGGGCCGGACCAGGAACCCGTGGGTGAGGGCGCCGTCGAGCCCGGCCCGCCCGCGCGGCCCGGCAGCCACCGGGGCGCCCCGGCCGAGGCCGTCCCCGTCCAGCCCGGCCACGGCAGCGCCCTCCCCCACGGGGTCCCGGCCGCCGCCACCGTCGTTCACCCCGGGGCCGCCGCCCCGCTGCCGGTGCGCGGCGAGCACACGGCGCGGGCCAATCCGGCGGAGGCGGTGCCGGGGCTGCGGGCCGATGACCGGCGGCTCCTCGACGACCGGCCGACGGCGCCGCTCACGCCCCGGGTCGGACCCGTGCGCGGCACCATGGCCAAGCCCCGGCTGCCCCGGCGGCGCGCGCAGGAACACCTCGTTCCCGAGCTGCGCGGCGGCCCGCTGCCCCGGCCCGTCGACGCGGCGCCCGCCGAGCACGACCCCGGCCTGATGGCGGCCTTCCGGCGCGGCATCAGCCTGGCGGAGAGCAGCCCGCGCCGGGACCCGGCGCCCCCCGACCCGACGTACCCGGCGCCCGGGGCCCCGTACCGGCCCGACCTCACCCACACCGGCGGGCACCCGCTCGACCCGGCCCACCGCACCGCCGTTCCGCATCCGGAGGCGTTTCCGGCGGCCGGTGCGCCGCCGCTGGACGTCACCGTCCTCGACGTCGGCCCCGTCCTCCAGGCGCACCCCGCGTCCGGGCACGGCGGCGATCAGCTCCACCGGCGCGACGGGAGCGCGTCGGCCGGATGACCCTCACCGCTCCCGCAGACCTTCGTACCCCAAGGAGTCGATCCACCATGGCGAGCGATGTGCCGACCGGCCAGGAATCCGACCTCGACTGGCTGATGAGCGGCCTCGTGCAGCGCGTACCGCACACCGACAGCGCGGTGCTGCTGTCCTGCGACGGCCTCGTGAAGTCGGTCCACGGCCTCGACGCGGACAGCGCCGACCACATGGCCGCGCTGGCCTCCGGCCTCTACGCCCTCGGCCGCAGCGCCGGACTGCGGTTCGGCGACGGCGGTGACGTCCGCCAGGTCGTCGTCGAACTCGACTCGACCCTGCTGTTCGTGACCACCGCCGGGTCCGGCACCTGTCTCGCCGTGCTCGCCGGGCGCGACGCGGACGCGGCGGTGCTCGGCTACGAGATGGCGATGCTGGTCAAGAGCGTCCGCCCCTACCTCGCCACCGCGCCCCGCCGGCACGCCGTCGAACCCCCGGTGCTGCGGCCTTGAGCGTGGCGACGGCCGGGGACGGGCCCTGGCTCGACGAGGCGGCCGGCCGGTTGGTGCGCCCCTTCACCATCAGCGAAGGACGCACCAGGCCGACGTTCACGTTCGACCTGTTGTCGCAGGTGCGGGCCACCGGCGCCACTCTGTTCGGCCTCCTCGGACCGGAGCACGCGCAGGCGCTCGACCTGTGCCGCGCGCCCGTTCCGGTCGCCGAGGTCGCCGCCCAACTGAAACTCCCGGCGGCGGTCACCAAGGTGCTGCTGTCGGACCTCGTCGACTGGGGCGCGCTGACCGCAGGGCCCCCCGTCCACGACGACAACCCCACCGACCGGGCCCTTCTGGAGGCAGTGCTCGATGGACTACGACGACAGCTCTGACCTGTTCCCGACCGCGCTGAAGATCCTGGTCGCGGGCGGATTCGGGGTGGGCAAGACGACCTTTGTCGGCGCGGTGAGCGAGATCGCGCCGCTCAGTACGGAGGAACTCCTCACCACGGCCAGCGTCACGACCGACCGGCTCGACGGGATCGAGAACAAGGTCGAGACGACGGTGGCCATGGACTTCGGCCGGATCACCCTCGATCCGCAGCACGTCCTCTACCTGTTCGGCACCCCCGGGCAGGAACGGTTCTGGTTCATGTGGGACGAGCTGGCCGAGGGCGCCCTCGGCGCGGTCGTCCTCGCCGACACCCGGCGCCTTCAGGAGTGCTTCGCGGCCATCGACTTCTTCGAACAGCGCGGGGTCGGCTTCATCGTCGCGATCAACGAGTTCGACGGCGCCCACCGCTACGACCCCGAGGAGGTCCGCGCGGCCATGGACCTGGACCCGGCCGTCCCGGTGGTGCGCTGCGACGCCCGTATCTCCAGTTCCGGGGTGCAGACCCTGCTGACCCTCGTCCGGCATCTCCTCGCCCATGCCCCGGCGCCCGCGTGCGGCCGTGGCGTCCACCTGTGATCCCCGCACCCCGCAAGGGAGCCCGCCCATGCACCGCGTCCACCGTGACGGAGCCCGCCCATGACCTACGACCCGGCGTCGCATCCGGCCGGGCGGCTGCTGCTCACCCCCGAGGACAAGGACGCCCCGGCCCGCACCCGGCGGCTGCGGCTGCTGGGGCTCGGCGAGCGGCCGGAACCGGCGCTCGACGGATACGCGGACCGGCTCGCGCAACGGACCGAGGCGCCGTACGCCGTCGTCAACTTCATCGACGAGCGGGGCCAGTTCTTCGCCGGACTGCACACCCCGCCCCGCCCGCACCGGGCCCGGCAGGAGCGCGACCGCAGACTCGCCCGCGACCACGGGTTCTGCCCGCATGTGGTGGTCCGGGGCAAGGCGCTGGTCCTGGAGGACGTGCGGGACTACCCGCGCTTCGCCTGCAACCCGGCGGTCGACGGCTTCGGCGTCCACGCCTACCTGGGCGCACCCCTCATCGACAGCACCGGCATGGTGCTGGGCACGGTGGCCGTCGGCGACCTCCGCCCCAGACCCTGGGGGACGGCGGGCCTGGCCACCATCAAGGCCTCGGCGGCGGAACTCGTCGCCCGCCTGGAGACCGACAGCCTGATCTGACCCGTCCTACAGCCCGCGCCACACGTTCTCGTACGCCGCGTCCTCGACGGCCCGGCGTCTGCGCACCCCCTCCAGCTCCGTCACCGCGCCGCCGACGGCCGCGAGCACCGTCGCCACCGTCTCTTCCGGTTCCCGGGTGCGCTCGGTGCTCTGCCGGTCGGCGGGCGGGAGTTCACGGATGCCGACCTCGGCGGCGAGGGCGGCCAGCAGAGGTTCGCCCGCGTCCAGGCGCCGTTCGGCACGGGAACGTTCCGGGGAGTCGGCCAGCACCCGTCGGCCGCCGCCCAGCGAGATGCGGTGGTCCCGCTTGCGGGCGGTGAGCCCGTCCCGCTCCAGGTCCGCGACATAGGACGCCGACAGCCCACGGCCTCGGCGCCACAGCCAGTCGTCGACCTTCTCGTACGGCTCGCTCCGCAGCAGCGCCTCCGCCGCCTCCGCCAGCCGCCGGTCCGCCGGCACCGCCGTGCCGGGCACGATCCGGACGTCGTCCAGCCGCACGGCGCCGCTCTCCGCGAGGTCCAGCAGCTCGGCGCCGGCCAGCGCGAGGGACAGGTCACCGGTCTCGACCGGGTGGTCGGCCGGTACCTCCATGGCGACGATCACGAGGTCCCGAGCGGTGTTCATGAGCGCCTCCACGTCAGCCGGGCGGGTGCGGGGCGGCGCCGGGACAGGCCTCCGGTGTCGCCCGCGGCCGCCGGTCGCCGTCCGGGGTCCCCGGGGGCCGTACTACGAGCATGTGGTGCGGGAAACCGATCCGCAGCACGACCGCCGCCGACGCCGCCGCCAGCACCACGGCCGAGGCCGGCAGCAGGGCGCCCCGGTACCCGTCGTGCAGCAGCGGGGCGACGGCCAGTGGGCCGAGGATCTGCCCGACCCCGTACCCGGCCGTCAGCAGCGCCACCGAACGGGGAAACCGCAGGTGAGCACCTGTCGCCAGGGTGAGGGTGCTGATCCCGATGAAGGTGCCGCCGAACAGCACCGCCGAGACCAGCGCGGCGGCCGTGCCCCCGACCAGCGCGGGCAGCGCGATGCCGACCGCCTGCACCAGCAGCGCCGCGAGCAGCAGATCGGGCCGCGCCCAGCGCCGCCCGCACCACGACCACAGCGCCGCCGACGGAACGGCGGCCAGCCCGACGAGCACCCAGGCGCCGGTGCCCACCCAGCCGGGGGAGCCCTGCCCGACCGCCGCCACCAGGAACGTTCCGGCGACGATGTAACCGACGCCCTCCAGCGTGTAGCAGACGAACAGCGCGCCGAACCAGCGCAGGGTGCCAGGACCCGCCTGGGCACGGTCGGCCGGCGGTGTCGTGGGGGCGCTCTCCGGACGCAGGTTCCAGGCGGCGCGGGCCAGGAGAGCCGTCAGCGCGGCTGCCGCCCACCAGGCGACCCGCCAGTCCGCGACCGACCGCAGCGCCAGCACCAGCAGACCCGACAGCGCGATCCCGGCGCCGACCCCGCCGAACGCCCAGCCCGTCACGTGCGCCGGGTGCTCGCGCAGGCGGTGCAGCAGGGAGTTGACCGCGACGACGAAGACCAGCGCGCTCGTCACCCCGGCCAGCAGCCGCAGCGCCAGCCACGCGGCGGTGCCGTCGGTGAGGGGCATCGCGGCGAGCGTCGCCGTCAGCACCAGCAGCGAACCGCGCAGCACGAGCCGGGAGCGGACCAGGGCCGGGGCGAAGATCCCGGCCAGCGCCCCGACGAGGTAGCCGACGTAGTTGGCGGTGGCCAGACGCGCCCCGGCGGCGGCCGACAGACCGGCCTGGTCGTGCATCAGGGGCAGGATCGCCGTGTAGACGAACCGGCCCACCCCCATGCTGCCCGCGAGGGCGGCGGCGACCTGGACGACCTGGGGCCAGGGGGAGGGCAGCGATATGCGGCTGGTCATCTGACGGAACCTCAGATTCCGTGCGGGCCGGGCTCGTCGGGGTGCGGGTCGTTGGGGTGGGAGGTGAGCGGGGTGACCTCGACGGCCATCCAGGGGCGCAGCGGGAGGGTGCCCAGCACCTTGGCGTGCAGCTCCTCCTCGTCGGCCGCCCGCCACAGGCCGACGCTGCTCAGCTCGCCGACCGGCCGCCACAGCCGCGCCAGGTGTCCGGTGACGGCCAGCTCGGCCGCGCGCACCGCCTCGGCGGCCCGCCGCTGATCGGCCTCCTCCGGGGAGACGCCCTCGGGGACGGTGGTCGTGATCCGGACCAGGAACTCGCGCATGGCCTCTCCCGTGGCTCTCGTGGGCCGGTCGAACGATCACCGGCCCGGCTGCTCCCCATCCTGCGCCCCACCCCGCGCCGATGCCACGACGCGGGCCCTAGCTACTGAGAGGACCAGCCTCCCAGCCGCCGTAGCATGACGGGTGTGGAGCTGCGTCAGTTGCGGTACTTCGTCGCGGTCGCCGAGGAGCTGAACTTCGGCCGGGCCGCCGCCCGGCTGCTCATCGCCGGGCCGTCCCTCTCCCAGCAGATCAAGGCGCTCGAACGAGACCTGGGCGTCAGGCTGTTCGACCGGGACCGCCGCTCGGTCGCCCTCACCCCGGCCGGCGCCGCCCTCCTCCCGCCGACCCGCGCCCTCCTCGACCGCGCCGAGGACCTGCGCCTGCGCGCGAGCCGCCTCTCGGGCTCGGAGGCGGTCAGGATCGGCTACGTCAACTGGCTCCCGCCGGACCTGACGTCCCGCACCGCGGCCGTGGCCCAGCTGCACATCGACGCCTGGGTGGCGCCGTCCCACACCCAGGCCGCCCGGGTGGCCGACGGCAGCCTCGACCTCGCGGTGCTCTGGCTGCCCCTCCCCGACCTGCGACGCCTGGGGCTGCGGGCCCACCTCGTCGGCGCCGACCGCATCCACGCCGTCGCCCCGGGCCCCGACACCGGCGCCGTGCGCGCCCGGGACGCGGTCGTCCTCCTCGACGACGACATGACGTCCTGGTCGACGTGGAACGTGTACGGCGAGGCCCTCGCGGCGGCGACCGGCGCCCGGGTGGTCCGCATCGCCGACGGCGGGGTGACCGGGCCCGCGTTCTTCGACCACGTCCGCCGACTGCGCCGACCGGTCGTCAACTGCCCCAAGGGCCAGGACAGTTCACTCCCGCCCGACCTCGTCAGGCGCCCGATCCGGCCGCCCGAGCCGTACTGGAGCTGGTCCCTGGTCCGACGCGAGCGGGAGGAGCGGGCCGCCGTCCTCGCCGTCGTCGACGCCCTCAGCGCCGGGGTCGGTGACCTGGGCGTGCACGCGCCGGACGCCTGGCTGCCCGCCGACGACCCGCACGCACGTCCGGAGGGCCTGCGGGCCTGAAGCCGATCTACGGCGCCGCTTAAGAAATCCTCGATGGACCGGCGGCCGCCCGGTACGGCAGATTGCTCTGCGATTCCACCCTTTCCCCGGCCGCCGGGACGCCTCGGCGTGCCCGCGGGCCGGACCTCACGCACGGGAGCCGCAGAGTGAAGGCGCTGGTCAAGGAGAAAGCGGAGCCCGGGCTCTGGCTCACGGACGTCCCGGAACCCGCCGTCGGAGCCGGTGACGTCCTCATCAGGGTGCTGCGCACCGGCATCTGCGGCACCGACCTGCACATCCGCGCCTGGGACGGCTGGGCCCGGCAGACCGTCGACGCCCCGCTGGTCCTCGGACACGAGTTCGTCGGCGAGGTCGTCGAGACCGGGCGCAACGTCGCCGATCTCGCCGTCGGTGACCTGGTCAGCGGCGAAGGCCACCTGGTCTGCGGAAAGTGCCGCAACTGCCTCGCCGGGCGGCGCCACTTGTGCCGGGCCACCGTCGGACTCGGCGTCGGCCGCGACGGAGCCTTCGCGGAGTACGTCGCCCTCCCCGCGTCCAACGTGTGGGTGCACCGCGTCCCCGTCGACCTCGATGTCGCCGCGATCTTCGACCCGTTCGGCAACGCCGTGCACACCGCGCTGTCGTTCCCGCTGGTCGGCGAGGACGTCGTCATCACCGGCGCCGGACCGATCGGCCTGATGGCAGCCGCCGTCGCCCGGCACGCCGGTGCCCGCAACGTCGTCGTCACCGACGTCAGCGAGGAGCGCCTGGAGCTGGCCCGCAAGATCGGCGCGAGCCTTGCCCTGAACGTCACCGAGGCGTCGATCGCTGACGGGCAACGGGAGTTGGGGCTGCGCGAGGGCTTCGACGTCGGCCTGGAGATGTCCGGCCGCCCCGAGGCCCTGCGCGACATGATCGCCAACATGACGCACGGCGGCCGGATCGCCATGCTCGGCCTGCCCGCCGAGGAGTTCCCCGTCGACTGGGCCCGGATCGTCACCTCGATGATCACCCTCAAGGGCATCTACGGCCGCGAGATGTTCGAGACCTGGTACGCGATGTCGGTCCTCCTCGAAGGCGGCCTCGACCTCACCCCGGTGATCACCGGCCGCTATGCCCACCGCGACCACGAGGCGGCCTTCGCCGACGCGGCGAGCGGCCGAGGCGGCAAGGTCATCCTGGACTGGACCGCGTAACTCCCGTTCCCCCCAAGCCCGTTAGGAGCCCCCCCCCATGTTCGACTCCGTGCGCGACGACCTGCGCGCCACCCTCGACGAGATCCGCGCCGCAGGACTGCACAAGCCGGAACGCGTCATCGGCACCCCGCAGTCGGCCACCGTCGCCGTCAGCGCGGGCGGCCGCCCCGGCCCGGTCCTCAACTTCTGCGCCAACAACTACCTCGGCCTCGCCGACCACCCCGAGGTCGTCGCCGCCGCCCACCAGGCCCTGGACCGTTGGGGCTACGGCATGGCCTCGGTCCGCTTCATCTGCGGCACCCAGGAGGTCCACAAGGAGTTGGAGGCCCGCCTCAGCGCCTTCCTCGGCCAGGAGGACACGATCCTCTACTCCTCCTGCTTCGACGCCAACGGCGGTGTCTTCGAGACCCTCCTCGGCCCCGAGGACGCGGTGATCTCCGACGCCCTCAACCACGCCTCCATCATCGACGGCATCCGCCTCTCCAAGGCCCGCCGCCTGCGCTACGCCAACCGCGATCTGGCCGACCTGGAACGGCAGTTGAAGGAGGCGTCCGGTGCCCGCCGGAGGCTGATCGTCACCGACGGCGTCTTCTCCATGGACGGCTATGTGGCGCCCCTCGCCGACATCTGCGACCTCGCCGAACGCCACGACGCCATGGTCATGGTCGACGACTCGCACGCCGTCGGCTTCGTCGGCCCCGGCGGCCGTGGCACCCCCGAACTGCACGGCGTCATGGACCGCGTCGACATCCTCACCGGCACCCTCGGCAAGGCCCTCGGCGGCGCCTCCGGCGGCTATGTCGCCGCCCGCGCGGAGATCGTCGCCCTGCTGCGCCAGCGCTCCCGCCCCTACCTGTTCTCCAACACCCTCGCCCCGGTCATCGCGGCGGCCTCCCTCAAGGTGCTCGACCTGCTGGAGTCCGCCGACGATCTGCGTGTCCAACTCGCGGAGAACACCGCGCTGTTCCGCCGCCGGATGACCGAAGAGGGTTTCGAGATCCTCCCCGGCGACCATGCCATCGCCCCCGTCATGATCGGTGACGCGACCAAGGCGGGCCGCCTCGCCGAACTCCTCCTGGAACGCGGCGTGTACGTCATCGGCTTCTCCTACCCGGTCGTCCCCCAGGGCCAGGCCCGCATCCGCGTCCAACTCTCCGCCGCCCACTCCACGACGGACGTCAACGAGGCGGTCAACGCGTTCGTCGCAGCGCGGGCGGAACTGGAGGGCTGAGGGGGAGGGGAGCGGGCGCGGAGGCGGGGGAGCCTGGCCGGTGGGCCGGTGGGCCGGTGGGCCGGTGGGCCGGTGGGCCGGTGGGCCGGTGGGCCGGTGGGCCGGTGGGCCGGTGGGCCGGTGGGCCGGTGGGGTCCGTGGAGTCGATCCGCCTGATGCCGCCGATGTGACTGACGGCGTCGATGATGCTCATCGGGCCGATGAGCTGCCAGGGCTGCCAGGGCTGGTAGGGCTCGTGGGCCTGGTGAGTCCCCCTACGGGGCTTACGGGGCTCACGGGGCTGACGGGCGCACGGGGTCTACGGGTCTTACGGGTCCCACGGGGGCGGTGCTGACCGGCTCGGACATATTGCAATAATCGGGCCATGATCGAAGCGCGGCGGCTCCATATCCTCCGTGCGGTGGCGGACCACCGTACGGTCACGGCGGCGGCCGCCGCGCTGTATCTCACGCCGTCCGCCGTCTCCCAGCAGCTCTCGGCGCTGGAGCAGGAGACGGGGCACCGGCTGGTGGAGCGCGGCGCCAAGGGGGTCCGGCTGACCCCGGCCGGTGAGATCCTGCTCGGCCACACCCACGCGGTCCTCGCCCAACTGGAGCGGGCCGAGGCCGAGTTGGCCGCCTACTCGGCGGGTGAGGCCGGTACGGTCACGGTCGCCTCGTTCGCGACCGGCATCGCGCAGGTGGTCGCGCCCGCCATAGCCCGCCTCGCCGCGTCGGCGCCGGGCATCCGCATCCGGGTCCAGGACGCGGAGGGCGACGCCAGCCTGCCGATGGTGCTCGACCGGGTGGTCGATGTCGCCGTCGCCGTCGAGTACCGGGGCGCTCCGCCCGCCGACGATCCCCGGCTGACGCCGGTCCCGCTCTATGCCGAGCCCTTCGACGCGGTCGTGCCGGTCACCCACCGGCTCGCCGACGCCGACGAGGTGCCCCTCGCCGAACTGGCCAAGGACGCGTGGATCGGCCCCTACCCCGGCAATCCCTGCCATGACGTGGTGGTGCTGGCCTGCGAGAACGCCGGGTTCCAGCCGCACCTGGAGCATTCGTCGGACGACTTCAGGGCGGTCGTCGCCCTCGCCGCCGCCGGGGTGGGCGTCGCCCTGGTGCCGCGTTCCGCGCTGCGGGGCATGGACCTCACGGGCGTGACCGTCCGCCCGGTCGACGGCACGGCCCCCACCCGCCGCGTCTTCGCCGCCGTCCGCCGAGGAGCGGAGGGACACCCACTGATCAGCCCGGTCCTGGAGGCACTGGCGACGGCGGGCCGCTGAGCGGGGGCGGGGGCGGGGGCGGGGGCTTGACCGGGCCGCGCGCGGGCCCTGCACGGGCCAGCGGGGGAGGGGGTGGGGGAGGGGAGGTGCCGGCGGGGGCGGGGCCCCTTGGCCGGGGGCGTCGGCCGAGATTGGCTCCCCGGCGGGGGGTGGCGGCCGGGATTGGCTCCCCTCGTCCGGGTGGTGGCGGCTGGGGCTGGCCGTCTCTGCGGGAGGCGGTGGCCGGGTTTGGCCCTCGGTGGGAGGTGGCGGGCCGGGCTGGTCCCCTCGGGGCGCGTCGGTCGGTGTCAGGGGCTCGCTCGGGGGTGGGTGTGCTTGCTCGCCAGGGCGTTGTCGTGAGCGGTGTGCATCGTGAAGTCGCAGGTCGCGGGTCTGGTGTGAATGACGAGTGGGGTACTCGCGCTGGTCGGCGGCTGATGACCTTGGTGTAGATCATTGGGCGGGCCCTGTTCCGGTGGGATGTCTGGTTCGGCTGCACCCGCGACCTGCCCCTTCTACGATCCGTCGGCAGGTCGGCACGCCACGAGATCGCGGGAGGGCCCGGGATGCAGGAGCGGCAGTGGATCACCGCTCGCCGGGGCGAACTGGACGCCCTCGCTCAAATGCACTCTCGGAATGTGACAGAACGTCAAAAATCGAGGTATCTCAAGTCCACCTCAGAACTGTTGATCAATTAACCATGGGCTGGCTATGTTCTTGGTCGACCAAGAACACCATGCAAAATGCCTGACCAGGGGGGCTCATGCTCCGGGCCTCAATAGTCGTGCTCGCCACAATCGCATCAGCAAGTCTGGTTACCGCTCCGGCCGCCGAAGCAGTTGCGTCCGTCCCGCAGAGGTGCCCCGAAGTGGGCGAGAAAGCCACCAGCTTCGGGGCCAAGCAGGGCTACTTCATCGGCGCACCTGTTCCTGTCTTCCGCTCCGGCCTGTACGGTCCCAAGGGCGGCACGATGAGCGTCGCGTTCCAAGCAGGTGCCACCGTCGGTGCGTCCGTGACAGGCACAGCGAAAAGCGAGATCAACGGGCTGATCGCCAAAGCCGAGGCAAGTCTGTCCGTCACGCTCAGCGGCTCCATCACGGCTTCGACGACCTTGACCGGAACCTTCGCGGTCAGTCCGCACAAGATCGGGAACGCCAAGCCGGGATCGGACGGCTACAAAATACCCTGGAAGAAGACCGAGATCGTCGCCCCGTGCAATGTCAAAACCATTAGCTCGGGTACCCTGACCGCGCCTTCCCTCTCCATCCGTATCAAGTACTGGGAGACCAGTTCATGAAGCGTGCGCCTGCCGCCTGGGCGGCTCTGGCTGCCGGTGTGGCACTGGTGGGATGCACCGGTCACCCGGCACACCAAGCCGCCACGCGCCCTCACCCCACCATGACGGCCAGGCCAGCCCATACTGCGTCGGCTCTGCCTGTGACCGCCTCCGGGACAGGGCTGCGCCTTGTCGCCGGCACCCCCGTCCACTTTGGCGCGGACAGTACGCCGGGAGTGACCGGCAAGCTCAATTTGACATGCCGAGGTGAAGGGCTGGTCCATATCCAGCCCAACAAGGGGCAGGCCACAGACATACAGTGTGGCGGCTCGGGCGAGTTTCAGACCGACCCCGGCGGCACCATGTTCACGGCCTCTACCACGAGCAAGTCAGCGATGACGCTGGAGTGGACTCTCAAGACGATGGCACGTTGATTGAGCCCGGTGCATCGTGAAAGCTGCACGTCAGATGGTCTGGCGTGCGTAGGCGTCGGCCAGCTCGGGGGCGATAGTCCAGCGACAAGATCATCCGTCAGCGGGTGATTTCCCGGTTCGTCAGCACGAGCAGGGCTCGCGCCAGAGCGGTCGCCCACTTCGGGTCGGTGCGGACCTTGCCGAGGACGCGCCAGTTCTTGAGATGGGCGAAGCCGTGCTCGACCGGGGCCCGCACCGCGGCCAGTGCCTTGTTGGACAGCTTCTGGCCGCGGGTCAGGGGCCGGTTCCGGACCGCCTTGTAGCCGCAGATCACCGCCGGGTCGGCGTCAGGAGGACCGTCGTCGAGGCCGATGAACCCCAGGTCGGCGATGGCGCCGAGCCCGGCGGCCCGCAGGTGGGCAGTGAGTTTGTCGTGCCGGCAGGCGGTGATCTCGGATGTGCGTCCGGGCCGCACCGCGGAGATCCACACCAGTCGGCCGCGGTCGTCGGCGAGCGCGATCACGAGTAGGCCATGGCATTTGTGCTTGCCCGAGTAGTTCGGCCGGTTGTCCGCCCCGGTGCGACGACGGGTGCGTATCAGGGAGCCGTCCAGGAGGACCACGCCGCCGCCCTTTCGGGCGATCTTCTTCGACGCGCGGTCCAGGCGCGGGGCGCGGCCGGCCAGCAGACCTACGACCTCGCGCACCCACCGGCTCACGGTGGTGCGGTGCACCCCGTTCCCGCCGGCCAGATCGCCGGGCCGCTGGTCACAGCGCTGCACCGCCAGCACGATGCCGGCGATCTTTCCGGCGGGCGGGGCCCGCCACCGTGAGCCGATCTTCTTCATGTGGCCGCGTATCAGGCCGGCGAGATAGTTCAAGGTCGCGCTCGACAGCGGCAGGCGGGCGGTGTGGACAAGGCCGTCAGGGCCCTCGGCGAGGCCGTTGTTTTTCTTCACACCAAACTCAACTGCCGCCGGGGACCCGCCAGTTACGGCCCGCCCGCGCGGTCACGGACGGGCGGTGAACCGTCCGTCGCCCCGCTTGTGCAGCCAGCCGCGATCGGCGAGCTTGGTCATCTTCGCCCGCAGCGGCTCCAGTTGCCGCGCACCGAGGCGTCCAGGCCCAGCCGCTCGCCAACCGCCCTGACCTGCACCGGGCCGTTGGCCTCCCGCACGATCGCCAGGATCTTGCGGTAGTCGCCGGGCAGCGCGCCCTCATCGGCCGCGTCGCTGCGGTGCGGGATGAGCAGGACTGCCCGCCCGGCCACCTTCGCCGATACCGGAGCGACAGCCTCGGCGTCGGCCTGGACCTGCTCGGCCAGGCGGTTCAACACCCGTTCCGCGATGGCCAGTTCATCCCGCTCGACCTGGACCTCCTGAAGCTGCTTGGCCAACTCCTCGGCGAGGGCGTCCAGTTCGCCCCGGCGAGCGGTGATCCACTGCCGCTCCTGCATCCCGGGCCCTCCCGCGATCTCGTGGCGTGCCGACCTGCCGACGGATCGTAGAAGGGGCAGGTCGCGGGTGCAGCCGAACCAGACATCTCACCGGAACAGGGCCCGCCCAATGATCTACACCAAGGTCATCAGCCGCCGACCAGCGCGAGTACCCCACTCGTCATTCACACCAGACCCGCGACCTGCGGCTTCACGATGCACACCGCTCAGTGGGAGGCGTTACCGTGCGGAGCATGCCGGATGCTGATGACGTACGCCGTATCGCCCTCTCCCTGCCGGACACCACGGAGAAGATCGCCTGGAGCATGCCCACCTTCCGGGTCGCCGGGAAGATGTTCGCCACCGTGCCCGAGGAGGAGACCTCCATCGCCGTGCGCTGCCCCAAGGAGGAGCGCGCCGAACTGGTCCTGGCCGAGCCCGAGAAGTTCTGGATCGCCGACCATGAGGCGCAGTTCGCCTGGGTGCGGGCCCGGCTCGCCGCGCTGGACGGCGTGGACGAGCTGCGGGACATCCTGGCCGACTCCTGGCGCCAGGCGGCCCCGCCCCGACTCCTCGACAGCCACCCGGAGTTGGGCCTCCCGGCAGCCGACTGAGGCGCCTACACGCGGGCCCCGAGGAACCCGCCGATCCGCTCCCGCAGCGACCGCGCGTCCAGCCCCTGCGCGACCACGTGCTCCTCGACGGTGCCGTAGCGCCGCAGCTCCCGTCGGCCGACCCCGAGCCCCAGCACCCGGTGGGGCAGGTCGGCGAGGGCGTCGTTGACGGCGCGGGTCGACGTGCCGGACAGATACGGCTCGACGAGGACGACGTCGGTCCCGGCCGCGTCCGTGGCCCGCCGCAGCCCGGCCGCGTCGAAGGGCCGCACGGTCGTCGCGTACAGCACGCTCACATCGAGGCCCTCGGTCGCCTCCAGGGTCGCGTCCAGCGTCGGACCGACGGCGACGACGACCCCGTGACGCCCCGCGCGTACCGGCAGGAAACGGTGCCCGTCGACCGCTCGCCCGGCCAGGTTGGCCTGCGCCGACAGCCGTACGTACACCCGGTCGTCCCCGGCGGCGACCGCGTGCCGGAGCAGGATCTCGGCCTCGTCGGGATGGCCCGGCACATGCACGGTCCAGCCGTCCAGGGTGTCCAGCAGCGCCACATCACCCGGCGACATGTGGGTGAACCCGCCGGCCGGCCAGTCGAAGGAGGCGGCGGCGCTCACCAGCACCGCGCCCACGCCCTGGTGCTGGAAATCCAGCTTCACCTGCTCGAAGGGCCGCTCCACCAGGAAGCTCGCGAAGGTGTGCAGGACCGGCCGCATCCCGGTCAGCGCCAGCCCCGCGCCGGCCCCGACCAGGAGCTGTTCGCGGATACCGACGTTCACGACCCGGTCGGGGTGACGACGGGCGGCCTCCTCGAAGGGAACGGCGCCGATCTCGGCGAGGACGACCGCGACGCGCGGATCTTCGTCCAGCAACTGGGAGACGACGGGGGCGAAACGGTCGCGCATGGTGTCCATGGCAGGCGGAGTCTTTCTGAAGTCGGTGCGGAGGGTGCGGAGTTCAGGCGTTCTTCGGTTCCACGCGGGCGACGACCACATGGGGCCGGCCCGGGTGCGGGGCGGTGAACGCGGCGTACAGGGCGTCGTGGTCCCGGCCGTCGACGCTCACCGTGGACCAGCCGGCCGCCTCGAAGCGGGCGGCGATCCCGCCGGGGCGCGGGTAGCTGGCGGAGGCGTTGTCGACGACGACGGTGTGCAGCCGTTCCAGACCGGCGGGCCCGGCGAAGGCGATCGCCTCGTGGTTGCTGCCCTCGTCCAGCTCGGCATCCCCGACCAGCACCCACACCGCCGGGTCGGTGAGCCCCTGGGCGCGCAGGCCGAGCGTGGTGCCGACGGCGATCGGCAGCCCGTGCCCGAGCGAACCGCTGCCGATCTCCGCGCCGGGCACCAGCAGCCGGTCGGGGTGGTGGCCGAGCGGGGAGTCGTAGGAGCCGAACCCCGCCAGCAGCTCGGCCGACAGGAAGCCCTTCGCGGCGAGCACCGCGTAGTACGCCATCGGGCCGTGCCCCTTGGACAGCAGGAACCGGTCCCGTCCGGGCGCCCCGACCGTCTCCGGGCTCACCCGCAGCACCCGGTCGTAGAGCACCCACAGCACGTCCAGCGTGGAGGTGGCGGCGGGGTTGTGCTTCTCGTCGCCGGTCATCAGGCCCATGAGGTGGGGCAGGTCCGCGTACCCGTACATACGTCGCGCTTCCTCGGTGATCGTCATATACCCGATCGTGCTACCTCAACCACACTTCAGGTCAAACGCGGCCCCGGGGGAAACCGATGCGCGATCACCGACCCGAGTGCGGTATGGTTTCGGTGCGCGTTCGGCCCGGGGAAACCCCAGGTCAGACCCGCATCGGGACGTGGCGCAGCTTGGTAGCGCACTTGACTGGGGGTCAAGGGGTCGCAGGTTCAAATCCTGTCGTCCCGACTCGTACGAGTCGATGATCAAGGGGCGGTTTCGGAGAAATCCGAAACCGCCCCTTCGATTTCCCTGCGCCTGCCGCGCCTACCGCGCGTTCCAGCGTGGAAGCCGAGCGGAGACGCTCTTCACTCTGCCGTTGATGCCGGCATCCGTGCCCGACGGGTAGTTCACTCGATATCCACACGAACGCAGCTTGCGCCCGGGGCCCATGGAGAAGTGCTCCACCGCGTTTCCGCTCTGCAACGCCGTGATGATCTCAGGAAGCGCTTCCCGCGAACTCTCCTCCTCGTAGTCGACGTCGATGACCACCTCATGCCCGGCCCGAAGCCGCAGAGATCCGCCCAGATCCTGAACGATGAGCGCAGAACCGCTCTCGACCGGGAGCAACACCCAGGTATGCGCGTCCAGTTGATGGAACGTCACCTTCCCGTCCAGTTCGAACGTCCGGAAGATGCGGATGACGTCGGGCCTCATGATGTGCATGCCAGGGATTGTTGCCGAGCGAGCGGCCGGAGCGGGCGCCAATTCTCGTCAGCCCGTGCCCCTGCCGGAAGCTGTCACCCTGCGGTCAGGAAAGTGCCGTTCGCTCGCAAGGGTCGTTCCGTCGAGCTAGCGTTCCCCTGGTCGTGAACGAACACCCGGGCGGGGTAAGGGAGTTGGCGGACGGGGCCCGCGTCCGGGCCGCGTCGGAGTGGCTCGCCCACTGAACCGCTCCGTCCTCACCGCGTGCCGCCGTGTCATGGCACCGCACGCCCGGCTCGTTGTGATCGAACTGGTCGCCGACGACACCCCCGGCACCGGACCCGAGGCCCGGCTGACCGCGCTCATGACGCTGTACATGCTCTCCGTGCTGCCGGGCCGCGAACGCACCTCGCGTGAGTTCGGCGCGCTGTTCGACGCGGCGGGGCTGCGGCTCGACTCCGTCCGGCGCCTGAACGGGCCCAAGGCCCTGCTCGTCGCCGTTCCCGACGCCTGAGCCGCGCACGCCGTGCCCGCCACGACACCGGTGGGCCCGCGTGACCGGCGGGCGGGGTCGCGACGGCGAACGGCCGGGCGATCACGAGGATCGCCCGGCCGTCAGATCACGCGGGGGCTCAGACCAGGTCGAAGCGGTCCAGCTCCATGACCTTCGTCCACGCCTGGGCGAAGTCCTTCACGAACTTCTCCTTGGCGTCGTCGCTCGCGTAGACCTCGGCGAGCGCGCGCAGCTCGGAGTTGGAGCCGAAGACCAGGTCGGCACGGGTGCCGGTCCAGACGACGGCGCCGGAGCCGTCGCGCGCCTCGAACTCGTCCTGCGCCTCGGACGTCGACTTCCACGTGATGCCCAGGTCGAGCAGGTTGGCGAAGAAGTCGTTCGTCAGGGTGCCCGGACGCGTGGTGAGGACACCGTGCTTGGACTCGGCGTGGTTGGCGCCCAGCACCCGCAGGCCGCCGACCAGGACCGTCAGCTCGGGGGCGCTCAGCGTGAGCAGGTTCGCCTTGTCGAGCAGCAGGTACTCGGCGGGCAGGCGGGTGCCCTTGCCGACGTAGTTGCGGAAGCCGTCGGAGGCCGGCTCCATGGCGGCGAACGACTCGACGTCCGTCTGCTCCTGCGAGGCGTCCACCCGGCCCGGCGTGAAGGTCACGTCGACCTCGACGCCGCCGTCCTTCGCCGCCTTCTCGACCGCAGCGGTGCCCGCGAGGACGATCAGGTCGGCCAGCGACACCTGCTTGGCGCCGGTGTTGAAGGAGGCCTGGATGCCCTCCAGGGCGCGCAGCACCTGGGCCAGCTCGTCCGGGTTGTTGACCTCCCAGGTGCGCTGCGGCTCCAGGCGGATGCGGCCGCCGTTGGCACCGCCGCGCTTGTCGCCGCCGCGGAAGGAGGACGCCGACGCCCAGGCGGCCGAGACCAGCTGGGAGACGGAAAGGCCGGAGCCGAGGATCTGCTCCTTGAGGGAGGCGATGTCCGCGGCGTCGATCAGCTCACCGGTGCGCGCGGGCAGCGGGTCCTGCCACAGCAGCTCCTCGGACGGGACCTCCGGGCCGAGGTAGCGCACGACCGGGCCCATGTCACGGTGCGTGAGCTTGTACCAGGCGCGGGCGAAGGCGTCCGCGAACTGGTCCGGGTTCTCGAAGAAGCGCCGCGAGATGCCCTCGTAGATCGGGTCGAAGCGCAGCGACAGGTCGGTCGTCAGCATCGTCGGGAGCTGCTTCTTCGACGCGTCGTGCGCGTTCGGGATGGTCGCCTCGGCGTCCTTGGCCACCCACTGGTTGGCGCCGGCCGGGCTCTGGGTCAGCTCCCATTCGTAGCCGAACAGGTTCGCGAAGAACTCGTTGCCCCACTGGGTCGGGGTGCTGGTCCAGGTGACCTCAAGACCACTGGTGATCGCGTCGGCGCCCTTGCCGGTGCCGAACGTGCTCTTCCAGCCGAGGCCCTGCTCCTCGATCGACGCGCCCTCGGGGTCGGCGCCGACGTGGTCCGCCGGGCCCGCGCCGTGGGTCTTGCCGAAGGTGTGGCCACCGGCGATGAGGGCGACGGTCTCCTCGTCGTTCATCGCCATGCGGCGGAACGTCTCACGGATGTCGCGGGCCGCGGCCAGCGGGTCCGGGTTGCCGTTGGGGCCCTCGGGGTTGACGTAGATGAGGCCCATCTGGACGGCGCCGAGCGGGCTCTCCAGCTCACGGTCGCCGGTGTAGCGCTGGTCGTCGAGCCAGGTGGTCTCGGGACCCCAGTAGACGTCCTCCTCCGACTCCCAGACGTCCTCACGGCCACCGGCGAAGCCGAAGGTCGTGAAGCCCATGGTCTCCAGGGCGACGTTACCGGTGAGGATCATGAGGTCGGCCCACGAGATGCTCTGGCCGTACTTCTTCTTCACCGGCCACAGCAGACGGCGGGCCTTGTCCAGGTTGCCGTTGTCCGGCCAGCTGTTCAGCGGCGCGAAACGCTGCTGACCGGCACCGGCGCCACCACGGCCGTCGCTGATCCGGTAGGTGCCGGCGCTGTGCCAGGCCATGCGGACCATCAGCGGGCCGTAGTTGCCGAAGTCGGCCGGCCACCAGTCCTGCGAGGTGGTCAGCACCTCGGCGATGTCACGTTTGACGGCCGGCAGGTCGAGCGCCTCGAACGCCTTGGCATAGTCGAACTCCTCGCCCAGCGGGTTCGCCACCGCGGGGTTCTTGGCGAGGATCTTCAGGTTCAGACGCTCCGGCCACCACTGACGGTTGCCGCCGCCCTGGGTCGGGTGAGGGGCGCGCCCGTGGGCGACGGGGCACTTCGCCTCGGCGGACTCGTGGTTCTCAGACATGGAAAATCCTTCCAAAACTGGGCATGTCTAGCGTGCTCAGGTAGTGCGGCCGGTGGAGCAGGTGGGGCACTGGCCCCAGTAGATGACCTCGGCCTCGTCGATCGAGAAGCCGTGGTCGTCGGAGGCGGTCAGGCACGGGGCCTCGCCGACCCCGCAGTCGACGTCGGCGACGACACCGCAGGTCCGGCAGACGATGTGGTGGTGGTTGTCACCGACGCGACCCTCGAACCGGGCCGGGCTGCCGGCCGGTTCGATGCGGCGTATGAGTCCCGCCGCGGTGAGGGCGTGGAGCGCCTCGTACACGGCTTGGAGGGAGATGTGGCCCACGCGGTCACGTACCCCGGAGGCGAGCGCCTCGACATCGAGGTGATCACCGTTCCGGACGGTTTCGAGCAGCGCGACGCGGGCGGCCGTCACCCGTAGGCCGGCACCGCGCAGCTCCAAGGCGGTGTTCGGAGTCTGGGGAGCGGTCATGCGGACAACCTACCCCCACAAACACGAAGAGTTCAAGAAAACGAATCTGACAAGATTCAGCCAGGCTCTGTGGGTGGCTTTGTGCGGTTATCGGGCGGCTCTGGCGGCCGAAGAGGCCCGGGAACGACGACGGCCGGCGCCCGGCGGAGAGATCCGCCGGGCGCCGGCCGTGGAGCCGGTGAGCTGTCGCCCGGTTACTTCTGGGCCGCCCGGCGCCGGGCCAGCAGCACCGCACCGGCGCCGAGCCCGACCACCGCGACCGCCGCGCCCGCGAGCGGCAGGACCGAACCGGAACCGGTGCTCGCCAGGTCGCCGGTGAGCGTGGTCGCACCCGAACCGCCGGTCGTCGAGGAACCGCCACCGGTGGTCGCCGAGGCGTCGGAGCCGCCGGTCGGCGAGGCGGACGCGGCGGACGGGGTCGGGGCGGCGGACGACGTCGGAGAGGCGGACGGGGCAGGGGAGGCGCCGGAGCCGGTCACGTCGAGCCCGATCGCGGCCGTGTCGTTCGAGGCGACCTTGTCGAACGGCCGGGCCGGTCCCGCGAACGCGACCGAACCCTTGGCGCCGTCCACCTTCTTGTCGATGCGCACCGTGAAGTCGTAGGTCTCGCCGTGCCCCTCGTCGACCCACGACTGGCTGGTGCCGCACGAGTAACTGCCCGTCGCCAGCTTGTCGCAGAACCCGTCGGCCTTGGTGACCGTCGTCCCGGCCGGCAGCTTCACCCGCACATCGGCGGCCGACGTGTCCCGGTTCCCGAGCACCCAGGCGGGCCCGGCGTTGGTGAACGCGACCTTCAGGTGGACGGTGTCCCCGACCTTGCCCGTCAACTGCGCGCCGGTGACCTGGAAGTCGGCGGTGTTCTCGGTGGAGACGGTGGTGTCGACGACGCCGTACTCCTCACCGTCGGTCGCCGGGGTCTGGTCGGGCCGCTCGACGAGCTTGACGGCGGGAGCGGTGCCGCGCACCGGCTCCGAGGCGTTCTCGTCGGGACCCGCGTCCTCGGCCTCCACGACCATCCGCAGCCGGTCCTCCAGCGCGTGAGAGGTGGCCTTCAGCGTCAGCGCCTTCTCCGGCGCGTAGACGACACCGGGCTTCACGGTCTGGTCGAACTCGCAGACCGCCTGCGACTTGCTGGGCGCCTCGTCGTACGAAGGGACCTCGTAGCGAAGGCAGTTGGAGGGCAGATCGGTGTGGCTCAGGCCGCGCGTCACCTCGTAGGACAGGAAGACCTTGTCCAGCGGCTCGGTGCCGGTGCTGGTGAAGGTGGCCGGCACCTCGAAGGTGCTGCCGGTCTTGACGCCCTTGATCGGGTCGAACGCCCCGAAGGCGAACTCCGGGGTGGCGTCGTCGGCGACGGCGGGGGCGGCACCCAGGGCGAGCAGGGCGACGGCGCCGACCGCGCCGGTGGTCTGTCGGAACGTGCGGCGGCCGGTGCGGATCTGGACCATGTGGGGATCATCCTCGGTGAAACGTCGGCGGCAGGAGGGTGAAGTACAGGAGAACGTCGGCTCTCACCGCGTCAGACGACGAATTTTCCCGAACGGTTGTATGGAAGGGCGGGCCGTTTCCGTTTCTCCACACGCGCGCCGGACACATCCCGTTTTCTCGCCCCCCGGAGCCCCCGGAGCCCCCGGAGCCCCCGGAGCCCCCGGAGCCCCCGGAGCCCCCGGAGCCCCCGGAGCCGCCGATCTCGCTCAGGTCCCCTGCTGCCGCTCGTCCATCTCCGCCATCAACGCCTGGTGGCTGCGCCGGACATGCTCCCGCATCACCCGCTCCGCGCCGTCGCCGTCCTTGGCGTGGATCAGGTCGAGGACCCGGTGGTGCTCGTGGTCGGACTCGGTCAGCCGCCCGGGGCGCGCGAGCGAGGCCCGCACCAGCCGCGCGTACGCCAACTGGTTCATCAGGGTGCGGTAGTGGGCCTCCAGCTTGGAGTTGTCCGCGCCGACGACGATCAAGTCATGGAAGTCGTGCACCAGTTGGGCGTACCGCTCGGTGTCGCCCGCGCGCACCGCCTCGTCGGCGTCCCGCATGTTCCGCTCCAGGCGCTCCACTTCGGGCACGCTGCCCCGGAACGCGAGCAGCCGGGCCGCCGCGCCCTCCAGCAGCTCCTTCATCTGGAACAGCTCGGTGATCTCCCGCCGGGACGGCACGGCGACGAACGTCCCCACCCGGGGCCGCACCTCCACCAGGCCCTCGATCTGGAGCTGCTTGAGGGCCTCGCGGATCGGGGTGCGGCTGACGCCGAAGGTCTCCGAGAGGGCCATCTCGGAGAGGCTGGAGCGCGGCGGCAGCTCACCGCTGATGATCATCTGGCGCAGCTCTTCGGCGACCCGGGCCTGGAGGCTCGTGTGCTGCAACGGCTTCCGCTTGGGGCGAGTGGGTTCTTGCATGGTACGTGAACGTAATGGGGGGAGCTGCGCCCCGTCAACCGCACGTTGCCGCGCGGGCTGCCATGCCAGCCCCGGGCCGGTCATGAGCGCAGGACGAACGGGTCGCCGACCGGCTCCTCGCTGGTGTTGATCCACACGCTCTTCAGCCGGGTGTACTCACGGATCACCTCGGTGCCGTGCTCGACACCGGTCCCGCTGCTCTTGAAGCCCGACCGGGGGGACATCGGCGACATCGACCGGTAGGTGTTGGCCCACACGGTGCCCGCCTCCAGCCGGGACGCCATCCGGTGCACCCGGTTCACGTCCCGCGTCCAGACCCCCGCCGCCAGCCCGTACGCCGAGTCGTTGGCGATCCGCAGCGCCTCCTCCTCCGAGCCGAACGGCAGCACCGTGGCGACCGGCCCGAAGATCTCCTCCCGGCAGATCCGCATCCCGTTGTCCGTGCCGGTGAAGACGGTCGGGGCGTAGAAGTACCCGTCGAGCCCGGTGTCCGGACGCGCACCGCCGCACACCACCGTGCCGCCCTCGGCCCGCCCCAGCTCCACATACGACTCGACCTTCGCCAACTGCCCCGCCATCGCCAGCGGTCCCAGCTCCGTCGACTCCTGCGACGGGTCCCCGATCCGGATGGTGGCCGCGCGTGCCGTCACCCGCTCCAGGATCTCGTCGTACACGTCCCGGTGCACCAGCACCCGGCTGCCCGCCACACAGGTCTGCCCGGCGGCGGCGAAGATCCCGGCCACCACCCCCATCGCGGCCGACGGCAGATCGGCGTCCGGGAACACGATGTTCGGTGACTTCCCGCCGAGTTCGAGCGTGCAGCGCACCAGCCGGTCCGCGCAGGTGCGGGCGATGCGGCGACCCGTCTCCGTGGAGCCGGTGAACGTCACCTTCGCGACGTCCGGATGTTCGGTGAGCGGCGCGCCCGCCGTGGCGCCGAAGCCCGTCACCACGTTGACCACGCCCGGCGGGAACCCGGCCTCCTCGAAGAGCGGGGCGAGGGCGAGGAGCGACGCCGAGGTGTGCTCGGACGGTTTGACGACCACCGTGTTGCCCGCCGCGAGGGCCGGCGCGAGCTTGGTCGCGGTCAGCAGCAGCGGCGAGTTCCACGGGGTGATCGCGCCCACCACGCCGACGGGTTCGCGCAGGGTGTAGTTGAGCAGCTCGCGGCTCGCGCCCGGGATCACCTCGCCGTGGATCTTGTCGGCGAGGCCCGCGTAGTAGTGGAAGTACTCGGGCAGGCCCGCGAGTTGGGCGCGCATCTCGCGCAGCAGCTTGCCGTTGTCGAGGGTCTCGGTGCGGGCGAGTTCCTCCGCGTGCTCACCGATCAGCTCCGCGAGGCCGCGCAGCAGCCTGCCTCGGCGGGTCTGGCTGAGGTCGCGCCAGCGGGGGTCCTCGAAGGCGGTGCGGGCGGCGGCCACGGCACGGTCGACGTCCTCGGCGGTGCCGTCGGCGGCCTCGTACCAGGGGCGGGCGGTGGTCGGGTCGACGCTCTCGAAGTACCGGCCGGACACGGGGGCCGTCCAGGTCCCGGCGATGTAGTGCTGGTGGCGGGGGAGTCGGGTCATACGAGGGTCTCCTCGGTCGCGTCGCCGTGCTGGGCTCGGTCGACGGGCGGTCGCGGGACGGGTACGGCTGCTCGCGCCGGTGCGGCGGGACCGCGCGGCGCTGCGGCCCCGGGCCCCTTCAGCGGCGTCGCTCGGGTCGTGCGGCGAGGTGTTCCGGGGGCGCTTGGGCTCCCGTGTGCCGCAGGATCGCCGCGGTCAGTTCCGTCGGGTGCTCCAGCGGGAGCAGATGGCGGGCGCCGGGCACGACCTGGGCCCGGGCGCCGGGGATGCGGTCGGCCAGCAGCTGGGTCATCGCCGGGGTGGACCCGGGGTCGTCGGCACCGGTGATCGCCAGGGTGGGGGCGGTGATCCGGGGCAGCAGCGGCCACAGTTCGGCGTCGGCACCGGCGAACACCTCGTAGCAGGCCAGATAGGAGGTGCGGTCGTTGCCGAGCAGGGTGCTGAGGACGGACAGCGCCACCTCCGGCTCCCGGGCCCGCCAGGCGGGGGAGAACCAGCGTTCGGTGGCGGCCCGCGCCGAGCCCGCGAAGTCCTCCCGGGCCCGCCGGTGCCGTCGGGCCACCGCCGCCCGCTGGGCCGCGTCGCGTCCGGCGACCGAGCTGACCAGGGTGAGGGAACGCGTCGACTCCGGTGCGGCGAGCGCCAGTTGCTGCGCCACCAGGGCGCCAAGCGAGAAGCCGACCACATCGGCCGGGCCGGTCAGCAACTCCGCCACGTCCGCCGCGAGTTCACGCACCCCGACGCCGGGGGCGGCGGGCGGTGAGGTGCCGTGGCCGCGCAGATCGACCAGCGTCACCCGGTGCCGGGCCGTCAGCGCGGGCAGACACCGCGCCCACATGCGCCGGTCCAGGCCGACGCCGTGCAGCAGGACGAGAGCGGGGCCGTCGCCGTGCGTCTCGTGGCCGAGCGCCGCCACCGCGCTCACCGCTCGGTCGACAGCGGGGCCAGCCGCGCCTGCGGTCGGCCCTGCGCCGCCGCGGCCAGGCCGATCACGATCTCGTCGGCGCGCGGGCCGTCCGGGACCCGGACCTCGACCGACTGGTGGTGGGAGCGGATCGTCGCGTCCGTGATGTGCTTCAGCGGGATGTCGAAGACGGTCCCGGCCGCCGCGCGCTTCTCCACCGCCGGCAGCAGCGTCGTCGCCTCGGCCGCCCGTCGGAAGTGGTCGCCGAACTTGAGAGTGTGGATCAGCGCCGAACCGTGCTCGATCTCCCCGTCCAGGCCGACGATCGCCGCCTTCCCGTACGCCTCCACCGGCGCCCCCAGCGCCTCGACCACCCGGGGAGCGAGCAACTCGCCCAGTTTCGGGGCCACTTCGTCGATGCCGGGCAGCAGGTCGGTCACGAACCCCTGGCCCGCCCACGGGTTCTCGATCACCGCGAGCACCACCGCGGTGCGGGCCGGCGGGTCGACCGCACGGCCGCCCTCGGTGTGGATGTCCTCGGTGAAGGTGACGATCTTACGGACGTTCATCGGGCGTTCTCCAGCTTCTCCAGGTCGGCGAGGCGGACCACGGGGTCCGTACGCCGGTCTCCGATTCGGGCGTGGGGGCGCGGTCCTGACGCGGCGCCGGCGATCACCACCAGCTCGTCGGGCCGGGGCGCGTCCGGGACCCTGATCTGCACGGTCTGGTAGTGCGAGCGGGTCGCCGCCGCCGTCTTGTGCCACAGCGGCACGGTCAGCGGTTCGCCGGCCGGCAGCCGGTCGTCGCTGAACACGATGATCGAGGTGCCCTCCGTCAACTCCCGCAGGACGTTGCCGAAGTACGGGGTGTGGATCAGGGCGCCGCCGTGCTCGACCTCGCCGTCGAGCCCCACCACGGCCGCCTTGCCGAACGCCTCGATCCGCTCGACCCCGCCCAGCGTCTCGATCAGCCGCCCGGTCAGCAGCCGCGCCAACTCCGGTGCCAGCGCCTCCACTTCGGGCTGGAGGTCGGTGACGAAACCCCGCCCGGCCCACGGGTTGCGGACCACCGCGGCCACCGCGACGCGCCGCACCGGCACGGGCACCGGCCGCCCGACGTCCCGCAGCACCTCGTCGACGACGGTCACCACCTTGCGCAGGCCCCTCACGCGGTGAACTCCGGCATGACCTTCTCCGCGAACAGCTCCAGGCTGCGCATCGCCTTGCGATGGGCGAGGCCCGGGTGCGTGGTCCACAGCAGCAGATGCTCCAGGCCCACCTCGTCGCGCAGCTCGGCGATCTTCCCGGCGACATGCTCGGGCGTGCCGACCAGCAGGTTGCGCCCCTGGAGGAAGTCGAACGACAGCTCGTGCGCGGCGGTCAGTTCCTCACCGGCCTCCATCAGGTTGGACAGCCCCCGCCAGTGCATGATCCAGCGGTACGTCGTCATCAGCGCCTCCTCGAAGTCGGCGCGTGCCTGTTCCATGGTGTCGGCGACATAGACGTCCCGGACCAGGCCGATGCCCTCACCGAGCGCGTACGGCCGCCCCGACGCCTGGCTCGCCGTGGACCGGTACAGCTCGAAACGCTCCTTCAGGGCCGACACCGGCGGCAGCCAGAACATCCCCTGCACCCCGTCGGCCGCGGCCGCCGCGATCGACCGGGGACTGTCGATGACCTGCCACAACGGCGGATGCGGGCGTTGCAGCGGGGCCGGCGTGACCTGCATCTTGGTGATCACACCGTCGGCCGTGTAGGCGTCGGTCGCGGGGGAGAGGGGGTGGTTCCACTTCACGCCCGGCGCGGGGAACTCGTAGCAGCGGCCCCGGTGCGCGAAGAACTCGCCGCTCCACGCCTTGCGCAGCACCTCCACCGTCTCGTCGTACAGGGCCCGGTTCTGCTCCTGGTCGCGCGGGTCGGCGAGGGCGTTGAGGTTCAGCGCCTCACGGCCGTACAGGCCGCGGCCGAGGCCGACCTCGACGCGGCCGCCGGAGAGCTGGTCGAGCATCGCGATGTCCTCGGCGAGCCGCAGCGGATGCCAGAAAGTGGCGATGTTCGCGGCCTGCCCGATCCGGATGCGGTCGGTGCGGGCGGCGATGTCCGTGCCCATGAGGACCGGGTTCGGGGTGATCTCGATCGCCTCGTGCCCGAAGTGGTGCTCCGTGTACCAGGTGGACCAGAAACCGGCCTGCTCCGCCGCGATCGCGAACTCCCGCGCCTCGTCCATGACCTGGGCGTACGCGCCGAGCCGGCCGGGCGCTCCGAGGTTGTGGAATATCGAGAACCGCATCCCGTGACCCTCCCTCTCTCGCTGTGCCATGGCAGCGAGGCTAGGAGTCCGACTCTGGGGCGTCAAGGGTTAACGCCCGAGAAACAAGCCTGACCTGTGTACTTGATGAACGGGTCGGCGCTCGCCGGCGTTTCCTGTTCGGGGTATTGACAGGGGGCGACCCCCTCCCTACGGTCCTCTGCCATACAAGAGCTGACTGAGGGAATCTGCCATGACCCACACTCTTGACCGCACCGCCCCCGCCGACCGCACCGCGCTGATCCGCTCCGCCTGGCGGTCCGCCTGGGACCTCGGAGACGTCGGTGCCCTGGACGAGCTGCTCAGCCCCGCCTACGTCCGGCGCCGTGGACCCGGTGCCCGCGTCCAGGACCGTGACCAGTTCAAGGAGTCGATCCGGGCCGTGCGCGAGGCGTTCCCCGATCTGCGCACCGAGATCGAGGACGTCGTCGTGGACGGCGACCGGTACGCGATCCGCTGGCGCTCCACCGGCCGGCACACCGGCACCTTCCTGGGCGTGCCGCCCACCGACCGGTCCGTCGAGGTGTCCGGCGCGACCTTCGCCCGCTTCGAGGACGGCGCCGTCGCCGAGGAGTGGGTCACCTTCGACAGCCGTCAACTCCTCGAAGCCCTCGGCATCGTGACGACCCTTCAGCGGGCGGCCGTCGATCCCGACCTGGTGCGCGGGGTGCACCGCAAGTTCATCACCGGCGTCACCGTCGTGACGACCGACGACGCGGGAACGCCCAAGGGGCTCGCCGTCAACGCCTTCTCCAGCATCTCGCTGGACCCGCCGACGGTCCTGGTGTGCGTCCAGCACAGCTCGTCCACCCACCCGGCGCTGCACCGGGCGAGCCACCTCGGCATCAGCATCCTCGCCGCGGACCAGCTGGACGTGGCGAAGACGTTCGCCACCAAGGGCGGTGACAAGTTCGCCGCGATCTCCTGGACGCCCGGCAGATTCGGCGCGCCGCTGATCGACGGCGCGTGCGCGCAGCTGGAGGTGGAGATCGGGGAACGCCTGGAGGCGGGTACCCACACCGTGTTCACCGGCCGGGTCGTCTCGGCCCGCCACGACGACCTCGCCCCGCTCGTCTACAGCGGCGGAGGCTTCTTCGACATCTCACGGACGGCACCCCTGCCGTGGTGAGCCGCGCGACCGCAGCGACCTGGAGCACGCCATGACAGACCGGACCCCGACACCGCTCTACGGCAGCGCGGTCACCAAGGTCGAGCCGTTCGGCGTCGACCACATCCCCGACAACGAACGCCACGGCAGGCCGAGTTCACAGTTCTTCGTGTGGTTCGCGGCCGGGCTCAACTTCCCGATCATCCTGCTCGGCTTCAGCGCGGCCTGGTTCGGGCTGAGCTTCGGGGCGGCCGTCACCGCGATCGTCGTCGGCGCGGCGGCCGGGTCGGTGCTGATGGCCGTGATGTCCCGGATGGGCGTCCGGCTCGGGGTGCCGCAGCAGATCCAGGCGCGCGGCCCGCTCGGCTTCTTCGGCAATTTCCTGCCGGTGGCGTACATCAACGTCTTCGCCGGCGTCGGCTGGGCCTCGGTCACCGTCATCCTCGGCGGCAAGGCGTTCGCGGAACTGACCGACCTGCCGTTCTGGCTGTGCGCCGGAGCGCTCACGGCGGTCGAGCTGGTGGTGGCGGTCTACGGCTACAACATGATCAACTACCTTCAGAAAGTCCTGACGTACGTCCTGACCCCGCTCTTCGCCCTGATCACCGTGGTCGCGGTGGCCCGCGGCGGCGCCGTCTTCCGCGCCGATCCGCACGCCGCCGGATACATCGGCGCAACCGGCGGCTGGGTCACCTTCTGCGGCTGGTTCCTCTCCTTCCTGGTCGCGTGGGCGCCGTTCGCCTCGGACTACTCGCGCTATCTGCCGGACACCCCGCAGGTGATCGCCCGCACCTCCTGGTACACCGGGCTCGGCAACTTCGTCACCATCTGCTGGCTGGGCATCCTCGGAGTGGTCGTCGGGGGCAGTGCCGGCGGTTCGGACTCCATCGCCGCGCTGCACGAACTGGCCGGGCCGTTCGCCGTGCCCGCCCTGATCGCCGTCGGCCTCTCGGCGCTCGCGCAGAACTTCCTGAACGTCTACGGCGGCGCCATCTCCGTCCAGACGCTCAAGGTGCCGGTCTCCCGCTCGCAGGCGGTCACCGTCATCTGCCTGCTGGCCTACGGGATCAGTCTGTGGGGCGCGTCGGGCACGGAGGACAAGTTCAAGGTGTTCCTCAATCTGACCGCGTACTTCATCGCGCCCTTCGCGGCCGTGCTGCTCCTCGACTTCTACCTCGGCGGGCGCCGCGACCCGGCCCGGATCGCGGAACTCTACGACCGGCGACGGGTGTTGGACTGGGGCTTCGTCGCCTGGGCGGTCGGGGTCGCGGCCTCGGTGCCGTTCTGGCAGTCCAGCCTCTACACCGGACCGTTCGCGGCGGCCCATCCGGGCGCGGGCGACCTGAGCATGTTCGTGGCGGCCGGGGCGGCGACCGCGGTGTACCTGCTGTCGTACCGGCTCAAGCCGCTCTGGATACGGGGGAGTTCGGGGCGTCCGACGGAAGAGGTGCTCAACGAGCCTACGCGCAGCGTCTCTTGACGGTCCGTCAGGGCCGGGCATCCCTGCCGAGGGGAGCCCGGCCTTTCGGCTGCCCCGGCCCCGGCCGCAGCCCCGCGCGCTCTCGCCCTCCGGCGAACCGGCGCTCCCTTGCCAAGTGCCGTACGGGCACGGGTGATCCACCGGCTTACGCGGACCTTCCACAGCGGACATCGGGCCGTAACGCCCCGGCTGTCTACTCGTAGGCAACAGTGATTCACCACAGTGGACACCCGATGGGTGAGCAAGGAGGGACCCATGGCGGTCGAAGGCCCCGATCTCGCCGAGTCGGTCCGCGCCGACGGCATCGAGTTCGTGCTCGCCGTCTTCGTCGACCTGACCGGCAAGCCGTGCGCCAAGCTCGTCCCCGCCGAGGCCGTCGAGCAACTCCGCGACGAGGGCGTGGGGTTCGCCGGATACGCGGCCGGCGCGCTCGGCCAGCAGCCCAGCGACCCGGACGTCGTCGCCCGCCCCGACGCCCGCTCGTACACGCCGATCCCCTTCGTGAAGCCGGGACTCGCCCTCGTCCACTGCGACCCGTACGTCGAGGGCGAGCCCTGGCCCTACGCCCCGCGCGTGATCCTGCGCCGCCAGATCGAGCGGGCCGCCGCCCGGGGGCTGAACCTGATCGCGGGCGCCGAGGTCGAGTACTTCCTCGTCGACCGCGACGAACACGGCGTGCTCCGGGTCGCCGACCGACGGGACACCGCCGCCCAACCCTGTTACGACGCACGCGGGTTGACCCGGATGTACGACCACCTCACCGCCGTCTCCGGCGCCATGAACACCCTCGGCTGGGGCAACTACGCCAACGACCACGAGGACGGCAACGGCCAGTTCGAGCAGAACTTCCGGCACGCCGACGCCCTCACCACCGCCGACCGGGTCATCACCCTGCGGTACCTGGTGTCGGTGCTGGCCGAACAGCGGGGCATGACCGCGACGTTCATGCCGAAGCCGTTCACCGACCGCACCGGCACCGGACTCCACCTCCACCTCTCCCTCTGGCGCGGCGAGGACCCCGCGTTCCCCGACCCCACCGACGCGCGCGGCCTCGGACTCTCGCCGCTCGCCTACTCCTTCGTCGCCGGAGTCGTCGAGCACGCCCGGGCGTTGCAGGCCGTCATCGCGCCCACCGTCAACTCCTACAAGCGCACCGGCGCCGTCGCCACCCGCTCCGGCGCCACCTGGTCACCCCGGGTGGCGAGCTACGGCGGCAACGACCGCACCCACTTCGTGCGCGTCCCGGACGGCCACCGCGTCGAACTGCGCGGCGGCGACGGCGCCGCCAACCCCTACCTCGCCGCCGCCGCTGCCCTCGCGGCGGGCCTCGACGGCATCGACCGCGGCCTCGACCCGGGCGAGCCCGGCGCCCTCGGCAAGGGCCCGCAGCTCCCGCCGACCCTGCTGCACGCCGTCGAGGCGCTCCAGGCCGACGACGTCGTCAGCGGCGCCCTCGACGCGGCCGGACCCGGCGTCAGCGGGTACTTCGCCGACCTCAAGCGCGAGGAGTTCTTCGACTGGCACGCCACGGTCGGACCGTGGGAGCTGGACCGCTATCTGACCGCGTTCTGAAGGGACTTGAGATGTGCGGAATCGTCGGGCTGCACCTGCGTGAGCCCGCCCTCGCACCACGCCTCGGTGAACTCCTCACCGCGATGCTCGGCCAACTCGCCGAACGCGGACCGGACTCGGCGGGCGTGGCCGTCTACGGCGACCCCCGGCTCTCCCCGCCGGGCCGCACCGTCGTCTCGCTGCTCGGGGTCACCCCCGCCGAGGCGCGGGCCGCGCTGCCGGGCACCGTCGCCCTCGCCGCCGACGCCACCACCGTCGTCCACGGCGACGACGACCTCCTCGCAGCCGTCGCCGACCGGCTGCCGCACGCCACCGTCATCGGCTCAGGCACCGGCATGGCCGTCCTCAAGGGAACCGGAAACCCAGTGGAGTTGGCCGACTCCTTCGCGCTGGCCGAGGTCACCGGATGGCAGGGCGTCGGACACACCCGGATGGCCACCGAGTCGGCCGTCACCCCCGAGGGCGCCCACCCCTTCTCCGTCGGACCGGGACAGTGCCTGGTGCACAACGGCTCCTTCGCCAACCACGCCACCGTCCGCCGCGAACTACGCGCCAAGGGCGTCCCGTTCGACAGCGAGAACGACTCCGAGGTCGGCGCCCGCTTCGTCGCGCACCACCTCGCGCGGGGCGCCGACCTGGAACAGGCGCTGAAGCTGCTCTGCCAACGCTTCGACGGCTTCTACACGTTGCTCGTCTCCACCGGCGACTCCTTCGCCGTCGTCCGGGACGCCATCGCCTGCAAACCGGCCCTGATCGCCGAGACCCCCGCGTGGGTCGCGATGGCCTCCGAGTACCGCGCGCTGGACGTCCTGCCCGGCGTCGAGCACGCCCGCATCTTCGAACCCGAGCCGGAGCAGGTGTACGTATGGCGACGCTGATCGACCTCGCGAAGACCCCGGTCCGTGAACTCAACCAGGCCCTGCACACGCCGGACGCGACCTCCTGGCAGGTCCTCAACCCACGGGGCGCACATGCCGTGGCCTGCGGAATCCGGGACGACCTCACCATCGACATCGACGGCCACGTCGGCTACTACTGCGCCGGGATGAACCAGCGGGCGACGGTGACCGTGCACGGCAACGCCGGGACCGGGGTCGCCGAGAACATGATGTCCGGCGTCGTCCGGGTGCGCGGGAACGCGTCCCAGTCGGCGGGCGCCACCGCACACGGGGGGCTCCTCGTCATCGACGGGGACGCGGCCGCGCGGTGCGGGATCTCCATGAAAGGGGTCGACATCGTCGTCGGCGGCGACGTCGGGCACATGAGCGCGTTCATGGGACAGGCCGGGCGACTGGTGGTGTGCGGGAACGCCGGGGACGCGCTCGGTGACTCCCTCTACGAGGCACGCCTCTATGTGCGGGGCGCGGTCACGTCCCTCGGGGCGGACTGCGTCGAGAAGGAGATGCGGGCCGAACACCTCGCGGAACTCACCGAGTTGCTCACGGCGGCCGGGCGGGACGAGAACGCCGGGGACTTCCGCCGGTACGGGTCGGCCCGGGAGCTGTACCACTTCCGGGGCGACAACTCAACCGCGTACTAGGCCCGTTGAGGGGATGCCCGTCCGCCGTCCCGCCCCTTCGTATCTCTCTCAGAGGAGTTGTGACCTTGGAACCCTCGTCCCACGGCCTGCGTGAGTCGGCGACGTTCGACCGGGCCGCCATCCACGCCATCCAGCGCGCCGCCGAGACCGGTGTCTATGACATCCGGGGTTGGGGCGCCAAACGACGCCTCCCGCACTTCGACGACCTGCTGCTGCTCGGCGCCTCGATGTCCCGCTACCCGTTGGAGGGGTACCGCGAGCGGTGCGACACCGACGTGCTGCTCGGAACCCGGCACGCCAGGAAGCCGCTGCGGCTCGCCACCCCCGTCACCATCGCCGGGATGAGCTTCGGCGCCCTCTCCGCGCAGGCCAAGGAGGCGCTCGGCCGGGGCGCCAGCGAGGTCGGCACCTCGACCACCACCGGCGACGGCGGGATGACCCCCGAGGAACGCGGCCACTCCCAGCACCTGGTGTACCAGTACCTCCCGTCCCGCTACGGCATGAACCCGGACGACCTGCGCGCGGCCGACGCCATCGAGGTCGTCCTCGGACAGGGCGCCAAACCCGGCGGCGGAGGCATGCTGCTCGGACAGAAGATCACCGAACGCGTCGCCGGGATGCGCACCCTGCCCGTCGGCGTCGACCAGCGCAGCGCCTGCCGCCACCCGGACTGGACCGGACCCGACGACCTCGCCATCAAGATCCTCGAACTGCGCGAGATCACCGACTGGGAGAAGCCCGTCTACGTCAAGGTCGGCGCGACCCGCACCTACTACGACGTCAAGCTCGCTGTGCACGCGGGCGCCGACGTGGTCGTCGTGGACGGCATGCAGGGCGGCACGGCCGCGACTCAGGACGTCTTCATCGAGCACGTCGGCATCCCCACCCTGGCCGCGCTGCCCCAAGCGGTGCGCGCGCTCCAGGAGTTGGGGGTGCACCGGGACGTCCAGCTCATCGTCTCCGGGGGCATCCGCTCCGGCGCCGACCTGGCCAAGGCGCTCGCCCTGGGCGCCGACGCGGTCGCCATCGGCACGGCCGCCCTCATCGCCCTCGGCGACAACCACCCGAAGTACGACGCCGAGTACCGCGAACTGGGCTCCGCCGCCGGGTACTTCGACGACTTCCAGGACGGCCGCGACCCGGCCGGCATCTCCACCCAGGACCCCGAACTCGCCGCCCGCCTCGACCCGGTGGCCGCGGGCCGCCGCCTCGCCAACTACCTGCGCGTGATGACGATGGAGGCGCAGACCCTCGCCCGCGCCTGCGGCAAGTCCCACCTCCTGCACCTCGAACCCGAGGACCTGGTCGCCCTCACCGTCGAGTCCGCCGCCATGGCCCGCGTCCCCCTCGCGGGCACGGACTGGATACCCGGAGCCTTCCGGTGATCGCGGTCGTCGGCGCCGGGCTGATGGGCGCCGCCACCGCCTGGCAACTGGCCCGGCGCGGCCACGACGTCACCCTCGTCGAGGCCCACGACATCGGCCACCGGCACGGCAGTTCGCACGGCACCTCCCGGATCTTCCGCCGTGCCTACGCCGACCCCTTCTACGTACGGCTGACCGGCCGGGCCCACGAGGAGTGGCGGGAACTGGAGAACGACAGCGCAACTCCCTTGCTGCGCACCACCGGTGGCCTCGACCTCGGTGCCACCCGCGACCCGCACGCCCTGGCCGCCGTCCTCGCCGGCACCGGCGTCCCGCACGAACTCCTCGCCGCCGAGGAGGCGTCGGAGCGCTGGCCGTACATCCACTTCGACGGGCCCGCGCTGTTCCACCCGGACGCCGGAGTCGTCGACGCCGACCGGACGGTGGCCGCCTGCGTGCGGCGGGCGGTGCGGCACGGGGCCCAACTCCGGGTCGGCGTACGGGTGGAGGGGATCGACGTTCGGGGCAAGGCGGTCGTGCGGTGCGACGACGGCCGGGACCTCACCGCCGACGTGGTCGTCGTCGCGGCGGGAGCGTGGCTGCCCGACCTCCAACTGCCGCTGCCGTTGCCGTCGTTCACCATCACCCAGCAGCAGGTCTTCCACTTCCGGCAGCGCCGGCCCGCCGACGCCTGGCCGGTCCTGGTGTCCAAGGACGCCTCGATGCAGGTGTTCGGGCTGCCGTCCGGCGGCGACGGCGGACCCCGGCCCGCGGTGAAGGTCGCCGAGCACGACCGGGGCACCCGCACCACCGCCCGCACCCGCACCGGCGTCGTCGACCCGGCCTCCCGCGCCCGGATCGGCGCCTTCGTGCGCGACCGGCTCCCGGGGCTCGACCCCGCCCCGGTCGCCGAGGCCACCTGCCTCTACACCAGCACCCCCGACGAGGACTTCGTCCTGGACCGGCACGGCCCGCTGGTCGTCGTCTCGCCGTGCTCGGGACACGGCGCCAAGTTCGCACCGCTGATCGGCGCGATGGCCGCCGACCTCGCCACCGGCCGCGCCGCACCCCACCCCCGGTTCCGCCTCGGCCGCACGGGCTGAACCCGGCGTCGGACGGCTGCGCACGCCCCCTGCTCCTCGGGAGGGCTGCCGGGCCGTGGCCGACCTCGTCCGACCGCTTAGGATGCGCCGATGACCGAGCACCATGAACCCGCCGAGGGCGCTGTCGACGCCGACGACAAGGCGCTGGAGCGGATCATCGCCGTCCGGGCCCGCGAGTACCGGCAGGCGGCCGGAGTCTCGGTCGGCGAGATGGCCCAGCGGGTCGGCATCTCCAAGGCGATGCTGTCGAAGATCGAGAACGCCCAGACCGCGTGCAGCCTCACCACCCTCTCCCGGCTCGCCCGCGGCCTCGACGTCCCCGTCACCGCGCTGTTCCGGGGCCTGGACGACGAACGCGAGGCGGTCTTCGTACCGGCCGGGCACGGCGCCCGGATCGTGCGGCGCGGCACCCGCGTCGGCCACGAGTACGCGCAGCTCGGCTCGTTGCGCGGCAGCCACAAACGGATGGACGCCCTGCTGGTCACCCTCACCGAGTCCAGCGAGGTCTTCCCGCTGTTCCAGCACGCGGGCACCGAACTCCTCTACATGCTGGAGGGCGTCATGGTCTACGGCCACGGCAGGTCCAGCTACACCCTGCGCCCCGGCGACGCCCTCCAGTTCGACGGCGAGGCCCCGCACGGCCCGGAACGGCTGCTCGAACTGCCGATCCGCTTCCTCACCGTCACGTCCTTCGGCGACAGCCCCCAGCACTGACCGCACGAGCGCACCCGGCGGCGAACGCCGGCCGAGCGGAGGCCGATCCATCGGAGTCGGCACGCGGTGATCACGTATCGAGTTGATCAAGTAGCGCGATGCCACAACCGGCCGTGATACAAGCGGATCATGAACAACTCTCGCCCGTACGCAGCCAGGACCGGCGCCCGATGACCGCCGGCATCGACACCCCGGACAGCCGTGGCCGCACCGGACTGCACCGCACCGGCCTCGACCTCACCGGCAACCCGCGCGTCAAGGTCAGAGACGTGCGGCTGCTCTCCAGCCACTGGTACGTGGAACGTTCCACCACCTACGACCTCCAGCGCACCGACGGCACCTGGAGCACCCAGGAGCGCGAGACGCACGACCGTGGCAACGGCGCCACCATGCTGCTCTACGACGCCGCCCGCGAAACCGTCCTGCTCACCCGGCAGTTCCGCTACCCCGTCTACGTCAACGGCCACCCCGACGGCATGCTCGTCGAGACGCCCGGCGGACTCCTCGACGACGAGGACGAGCACCCCGAACACGCCGTCCGCCGCGAGGTGGTGGAGGAGACCGGCCACACCATCGGCGAGGTGCGGCACGTCTTCGACGTCTATATGAGCCCCGGCTCGGTCACCGAACGCGTCAGTTTCTACGCGGCCGAGTACACGTCGTCCACCCGCACCCACGAGGGCGGCGGGCTCGACGAGGAGGGCGAGGACATCGAACTCCTCGAACTCCCCTTCCGCCGGGCCCTGGAGATGATCCGCAGCGGCGAGATCGCCGACGCAAAGACGATCATGCTGCTCCAATGGGCGGCACTGGAGGGGCCGTTCAGCCGCTGAGCCACCCGGCTCCCCGGCCCCGGCCCACCCCGCCCGACGCCCACCGGACCCGGTCGGGCGGGGTCAGTGCACGCTGCCCACATGGGCCAGCGCCTGCTTGAGCAGCACGCCGTGACCGCCCGGCATCTCGCTCTGCACCGCCGGCGACAGCGCCTCCTGCGGGCTGAACCACACCAGGTCCAGGGCGTCCTGCCGGGGCCGGCAGTCACCGGTCACCGGCACCACGTACGCCAGCGACACCGCGTGCTGGCGCGGGTCGTGGTACGGGGTGACGCCCTGGGTCGGGAAGTACTCGGCGACGGTGAAGGGCTGAAGCGCCGCCGGAATCCGGGGGAGCGCCACCGGGCCGAGGTCCTTCTCCAGATGGCGCAGGAGCGCGTCCCGCACCCGTTCGTGGTGCAGCACCCGCCCCGAGACCAGGGTCCGGCTGACCGTTCCGTCCGGTCCTATGCGCAGCAGCAGGCCGACGCTGGTGACTTCACCGCTGTCGTCGACCCGTACGGGGATGGCCTCGACGTACAGGATCGGCATGCGGGCGCGTGCCATTTCCAGTTCGTCGGAGGTGAGCCAGCCAGGCGTCGTTTCCGTCATGTCAGACATTGCTTGATCATACTTTCAGGAGGGTTCGGGGCGGCGGTGGACCCCGCGAACATCGTTCGCCGCCGGGGCGTCACGGTTTGACCGCGACCGCGCCGTACTGCGGAACGACGGCGGGGGAACCGGCCTCGGCACGCCACCGGGAACACGGCACCAGGCCGGGCTCCAGCACGTCGAGGCCGTCGAGGAAGGAGGCGATGTCCTTTCCGCTGCGGGCGGTGATCGGGGGCGTGGCGTTCTCGTTCCAGAACGCCATCGCCGGGATCTGGCCCTCGCCGCCGACCTCGGCGTCGAAGGTGGGGTGGGTGAGGACCAGGAAGCTGCCCGACGGCATGACGTCCATGATCCGCCGGGCGACGTCCCGGGCCTGGTCGGTGTCCGGGACGAAGTTGAGGATGCCGAGCATCATCACCGCGACCGGGCGCGAGAAGTCAAGGGTGGCACCCGCCCGTTCGAGGATGGCGTCCGGGTCGCGCACATCGGCGTCGATGTAGTCGGTGACGCCCTCGCGGGAGCCGGTGAGCAGGGCGCGGGCGTGGACGAGGACGATCGGGTCGTTGTCGACGTAGACGATCCGCGCGTCGGGCGCCACGCGCTGGGCGATCTCGTGGGTGTTGTCCGCCGTCGGCAGTCCGGTGCCGATGTCCAGGAACTGCCGCACCCCGTGCTCCTCGGCGAGGAAGCGCACCGCCCGGCTCAGGAACCAGCGGTCCGCGCGGGCGATGTCCCGGATGATCGGGAACATCCCGGCGACCTGCTCGCCGACCTTCTGGTCGACCTCGTAGTTGTCCTTGCCGCCGATCCAGTAGTTCCAGACGCGTGCGTTGTGGGCCACCGCCGTGTTCAGTCTCGTCGACCCGCTGGACGGGGTGTGGCTCTCACTCACTCGCTTGCTCCTTCTCGCACCGCCTGCGGCCTTCGCCGCCATTGTGCATCCCGTTGACCAGGGTGTCCCGGGAATCGGCCGATCAGGTGTGCGGAACGGAGACCTCAGTCGATCTCGGCCGGCTCCCCGGCGGGCGTCTTCCCGGCCTGGACCTCCTGGAGGCGCGCGGTGCCCCGTTCGACGGCGGCCTTCAGGGAGTCCTCCTCGTCGCCGCCGAGGCCGCCCGCCGTGACGGTGATCGCGTCCGTGCCCACGCGCACGGCGGCGACGCCCAGGGTGAGGGTGGCGGGCGTGCCGTCGACGGCGCCCTGGACGGTCACCCGCAGCCCCTGCCGGGCGTCGCCCTTGTCCGGCGGCGCCTCGTCGACCACCTGGACCGTGCGTCTGCCGGCCTTCCCACCGGTCACATCGAACGAGGCACACGTGGCGGGCAGCGACTTCAGCCAGGTCAGCGCGGTGTCGAGCGGGGGACGGTCGTAGGCGGCGACCTGATAGAGCAGCCGGGACTGGCCCTGTGTGAAGCCGGTGAGCGCGGACGCCCCGGACGGCTTGCCGAGCAGCTTCTCGCCGTTGAGGGTGTCCAGCAGCTTCTGGCAGTCGGCCGCGTTCGCCTTCCCGGTGAGCAGCGCGGCCACGTCGACCTTGCCGACGAGCAGGCTGTCGCGCCACTTCCCGGCGCCCTTGACCTGCGTCCAGTCGTCCTCGACGTCCCCCTCGGTGATCAGCGCGGCACGCGCCCCGGCCCTGGTCAGCCGCATCGGCGCCGAGGCGGTGGGGGAGGCGGCACGGGACCGCTCGGCGAGCGGCGAGGCGACGGCGTCGGAGGCCGCCGCCTCCTCGTCGCCGTTCGAACAGGCCGCGCAGGTCAGCAGCGCGCCCGCGGCCACGGCGGACGCGAGCACACGGGCGGGGCGGGACGGGCGACGGACCATCGCGGATGCCTCCTCGGCACGAGTCGTGCCCTCAGCGCACCATCGGGCCCGGGCCGCCACCAGCGCACACGACCGTACGGGTGAGCGGGATCAGGAGGCGTCCTCGGGCCGGTGGCGCGGCCGGTGCGGGAGGTGGAGGTGGTGCGCGGGACGGTCCGGCCCCTCGTGCCCGACGCGGGTCGAACGGTCCTGCTGCCCGGGCTCGTCGACCCGCACCCGGCGCCCGCCGCAGCGGGGACAGACCGCGTCGGTGAGCGGCGAGCGCACGGCCCGGCCCGCCTCGTCCACGTACTCCTGCGTGGTGCCGCCCGCCGGGTCCAGCGCGTCCGTGAAGAACAGCAGCTCGAACGTCGCCTGCCAGCCGTACCCACAGGTCCCGCACGTGAACGCGTAGGTCTCCGGCACCTCGGGGGACTGCTCCGACATGGCACCGACCTCCGGCTCGGGGCGACTGCACCCAGCGCACAACGACGCCCCCCGCCCGGCAACTCGAACGCCCCGCCCGGCATGCCCGCCGCCGCGCCCCCGACGACACTGGCCGCAGGCCGACGCGAAGGAGCGATGATGCTGCCCGGATTCCTCACCAGGGCGGTCCAGTCGCTGCTCGCCCGCGAGGGCCGCTCCCTGCACCTGAAGGCGGCCGGCACCGCGACCCTCGTTCTCCTGGTGGTGGCGCTGATCGGCGCCTGGGCGGTCGTCTCCGCCGAACACGGCGCCGCCCGCGCCAACCTCCTGACCTACCCGCAGGGCCTGTGGTGGGCGATCGAGACGGCGACGACCGTCGGATACGGCGACTTCTACCCGGTCACCCTCGGCGGCCGGCTCATCGGCACGGTCGTGATGATCGTCGGGATCACCACCTACGGCATGGTCACCGCCGCCCTCGCGACCTGGTTCGTCGGCCGGGAGCAGCAGCGCCGCCACCGCCTCGCGCACGGCGCCCGTGAGATGAGCGAGGAGACCGCCCGCGCCCTGCACGAACGCTTCGACCGGCTGGAACGGATGCTGGCGGGCAAGGGCGAACAGCGCTGAGCCGTCGCTCGCGGGGCGGGCGGAGGGCCCGGACGGGGGAGGGGCTGCCCCGGAGGCAGGGGGTCAGTTCTCGCGGGGCAGGTTCTCGGCCTCGAACATCCAGCGCTGCTTCTCCAGTTCGGCGGTGAGCGAGATCAGCAGGTCCTGGCTGACCGGGTCCGGCTTGTCGGTCGCGGCGATCCGCTCCCGCAGCCGTCCGATGGCCGCCCCCAGCGTCTCCACCATCAGCTGGACCACGTCGTTGTCCCGCAGCCAGCCGTTCTTCGGGCTCGGCAGCGTGAACGCGGCGGCGACCGTCTCCGGGCGCCCGTCCGGCGCCACCCCGAGCGCGGCGGCGCGCTCCGCGACGGTGTCGGCGTAGGCCCGCGCCGTGTCCACGACCTCGTCCAACTGGAGGTGGACCGAACGGAACCGCGGTCCGACGACGCTCCAGTGCGCCTGCTTGCCGATCAGCGAGAGCCCGAGCAGATCCACCAGGGTGCCCTGCAACGCCTCCCCGGTGATCTGGCGGTCCGACTCGGGCAGCGTGCTCTTCACCACGGTCATGAAAGCGACTCTCCTTCGGTGTCACGGGGCCGTCCGGCGCTGAGTGCCGGGGGCCTCGGAGCGCGGGTGCCCGACCCGAACCGGTGCAAACACCACCCGGCCGTGCGCCGGACCGCCAGGGCCGCCGGGGGCCACCTGTCGAGACGCTCCTTACGCAGTCCAGTTGTATGGACATAGCATCGGTCTCCGCATGGACACGATGACCCTCTCTCACCTCACCGGCTGGGAGTTCGCCGCGCTCGCCGCCGCCGCGCTCCTCGTCGGCTTCTCGAAGACCGCCGTGAGCGGCGCGAACACGGTGAGCCTCGCCGTCTTCGCGGCGATCCTGCCGGCCCGCGCCTCCACCGGCGTCCTCCTGCCGATCCTGATCTTCGGCGACGTCCTCGCCGTCCTCACCTACCGACGGCACGCCCACTGGCCCACCCTCTGGCGGCTGTTCCCCGCCGTCGCCGGGGGCGTGCTCGCCGGGACACTGTTCCTGGTCTGGGCCGACGACGAGGTGGTCCGCACCTCGATCGGCGCGATCCTGCTGCTGATGGCCGGGGTGACCATCTGGCGCCGCCGCCGGGCCGAGGCGGACCAGGAACCCGACTCCGTCACCACCCGCTCCGGCCGTGTGAAGGCCCGCTCCTACGGCGTCCTCGGCGGCTTCACCACGATGGTCGCCAACGCGGGCGGGCCCGTGATGTCCATGTACCTCCTCTCCGCAGGCTTCCGGAAGCTCGGCTTCCTCGGCACCTCGGCCTTCTTCTTCCTCATCGTCAACGTCACGAAGGTGCCGTTCAGTGCGGGGCTGGGGTTGATCGACGGGCAGTCGTTGCTGCTCGATGCCGCGCTCGTGGTCTTTGTCGTGCCCGGTGCGCTGTTGGGCAAGTGGGCCGTGGCCCGGATCAACCAGCGGTTGTTCGAACGGATCGTGATCGCGGCGACGATCGTAGGCGGGTTGCAGCTGCTCCTACGGTGAGGTGCGCCGGGACCTCGCCCTCGAACGCCGGACGGGCTGAATGCGGCTGGCCCGCGTTTGCCGCGCGCCCAAGGAACCTGGGGGCTGCGCCCCCAGACCCCCCTTCGGCCTGAACGGCCTCGTCCTCGAACGCCGGACGGGCTGTTGATGCTGACCCCGGCTGTATGGGGTTCCCCCACCCCGTACCCTCGCCTCATGTCCCCGCATGTGTTGGTCCTCGGTGGGACCGCTGAGGCTCGTGAACTGGCTGGTGTGCTTGCCGGGGTGGGTGGGGTGCGGGTCACGTCGTCGTTGGCCGGGAGGGTGTCGCGGCCGGGGGCGCTCGCGGGGGACGTGCGGGTCGGGGGGTTCGGCGGGGCGGAGGGACTGGCCGCGTGGGTGCGGGCGGAGGGCGTGGATGTCCTCGTCGACGCCACCCATCCCTTCGCCGAGCGGATCACGGCCAACGCGGCCCGGGCCGCCGAGGTGACGGGGGTGCCCGCGCTGGTGTTGCGCCGGCCGGGCTGGACGGCCGTTCCCGGGGACCGTTGGCATCCGGTTCCGTCTCTCGCGGGTGCCGCCGATGCTCTGCCCGCCCTGGGGCGCCGGGTGCTGCTCACCACCGGGCGGCTGGGGCTGTCCGCCTTCGCGCACCTGACGGACCTCGACTTTCTCGTGCGGTGCGTGGAGCCCCCGCAGACGCCGATGCCGCCGCACACCCGGGTGCTGCTCGCCCGGGGGCCGTTCACCGTCGCCGACGAGACGGAGTTGCTGCGGGAGCAGCGGATCGACGTTCTGGTGACCAAGGACAGCGGGGGAGCGGCGACGGCGGCCAAGCTCACGGCTGCCCGCCGGCTCGGTGTGCCGGTGGTGCTGGTGACCCGGCCCGCCCTCCCCGCGGGCGTGACCGCCGTTGCGGAGGTGGCGGGAGTTCTTGAGCTGCTGGACCTTGGCGGACGGTGACGGCCGGAGGCGTTTAAGGGGCCGTCTAAGGGGCCGTCAGTTCCGGGGCGCGTGCGGGGAGGCCGCCGGCCAGGTCCTCGACCATGAGGCGCTTGGCGATCGCGTCCACCGCTGCCCGCAGCTCCTTGCCGGTCGGGCGGCCGATGTCCTCCTGGACGCGGCCCTCCAGCCAGGTGCCCCAGGCCTTGGTGATCACCTCCGCCTCGCGGGCGCCCGCCGCCGTGTGCGAGAGCAGCGAGCCGGTGCGGGTGAGGTAGCCCTCGTCGACCATGCGGTCGAAGACCGGGAACAGCACCTCCGGCGGCAGATGCCGACGCGCGGCGATCAGACCGAGGCTGGCGTGGCCGACCAGACGGGTGTGCAGCTCGACCTGCATCACGGCCCACGCCCCGGCGACGTCGAGGCGGGTGTCGGATTCCCCCATGATCCGCCGCGCGGTCTCCAGATCGGTGCCCTTGATGATCTTTCCGACGGACGCTTCGAGGAGCCGTTCCGAGCCGCCGCCGTGCGGTGAGGCGAACCCCTCGCCCATGTCCGTCGAGCCCATCCGCGCGCTGTCGCGCAACTGCACCTGCTTGAGGAACAGGGCGACCACGAAACCGACCCCCGCGACCGGGACCGTCCACAGGAACACCGTCTGGATGGTGTCGGCGTAGGCGTTGATGATCGGCGCCGCCGTCGCGGAGGGGAGCCGGTGCAGGCCCTCGGGGCTGGTCGCGGCCTGGGTGAGGGCGGCCGGGCCCAGGGTGGAGGTCGTCCGCGCGGCCGAGGCGATCCCGTCCTTGAGGTTCGGGGTGAGGGAGTTGGTGTAGATCGTGCCGAACACCGCCGTGCCGAACGAGCTGCCCAGCGTGCGGAAGAAGGTGACGCCGGAGGTCGCGGTGCCGAGGTCGGCGTACTCGACGGTGTTCTGCACGGCGATCGTCAGCACCTGCATCGACAGGCCGATGCCGGTGCCCAGCACGAACATGTACAGCGACTCCAGCCACGGCCCGGTCGACGGCCCCATCAGGGACATCAGATACAGGCCCACGCCCATCACCACGGAACCCGCGATCGGGAACCACCGGTACTGCCCGGTCTTGCTGACGACGTTGCCGCTGAACACCGACGCGATCAGCAGCCCGATCACCATCGGCAGCGTCCGCACCCCGGACACCGTCGCCGAGTCGCCGTCGACGTACTGGAGATACGTCGGCAGATAGGTCATCGCGCCCAGCATCGCGAAGCCCACGACGAAGCTGAGGACCGAGCAGACCGTGAACACCGGGTTCGCGAACAGCCGCATCGGCAGCATCGGTTCGCTCGCCCTGGTCTCCACCCAGCAGAACAGGGCGAGCGCGACGGCGCCGCCGACGAACAGGCCGATGATCGTGGCGGAACCCCACGCGTACTGGTTGCCACCCCAGCTCGTCGCCAGGATCAGCGCGCTCGCGCCGACCGCGACCAGCGCGATGCCGAGGTAGTCGATGACCGGCCGGGACGCCGACCGCACCACCGGGATGGTGCGCGCCGCCGCCACGACCACGACGACCGCGATCGGGACGTTGACGTAGAACGCCCACCGCCACGTCAGATGATCCGTGAACAGCCCGCCGAGCAACGGCCCGATGACCGTCGCCACACCGAACACGGCACCGATCGCGCCCTGGTACTTGCCCCGCTCGCGCAACGGGATCACATCGGCGATCAACGCCATCGCCGTCACCATCAGCCCGCCCGCGCCGATGCCCTGCATCGCCCGCCAGCCGATCAGCAACGACATGTTGGTGGCCAGGCCGCACAGGAACGACCCCGTGATGAACACGATCGCCGAGACCTGGAAGACCACCTTCCGGCCGAACAGGTCGCCGAACTTGCCGACCAGCACCGTCGACACGGTCTCCGCGAGCAGATACGAGGTGACCACCCACGACATGTGCTCGGCGCCGCCCAGGTCCGACACGATCGTCGGCAGCGCCGTGCCGACGATCGTCTGGTCGAGGGCGGCCAGCAGCATGCCGAGCATGATCGTCACGAAGACGACGTTGCGGCGCCGTTTGTCCAGGACGGGAGGCTGAGCTGCGGCGGGCGGTGCGGTCTCCTCGGTCACGGTCATCTGGTCACGATCACACCGAGGGGGCCGACCCGCATGCGGTACCGGTCCGCCCGGGTGGCGTTCAGCCCTGCCCGGGGTTGCGGCGCAGCAGATACGTGTCCATGATCCAGCCCTTGCGCTCACGGGCCTCGGCCCGCACCGCCTCGATCCGCGGCCCGGCCTCGGCGAGCGGCCCGGCGACGAGTATCTCGTCCGGGGTGCCGATGTAGGCGCCCCAGTAGATGTCGATGTCCTGGTCCGCGTACGCCCGGAACGCCTGGTGGGCGTCGAGCATCACCACCACGTCGTCCACCCCCTCCGGGAACCCCTCGGCGAGCCGCCGCCCGGTGGTGATCTGCACCGGCCCCGCCACCCGGTTCAGCCCCGTGCGATGCCGGGCGACCAGCGCCGAGACGCTGCTGATGCCCGGCACGACGTCGTACGTGAAGTCCACGGCGCCGCGCGCGAGGATCTCCTCCAGGATGCCGAGCGTGCTGTCGTACAGCGCCGGATCGCCCCACACCAGGAACGCGCCGCTCTCCCCCTCGCCCAACTCCTCGGCTATCAGCCGCTCGTAGATGTCCGCCCGGGCCCGCCGCCAGTCCCCGACGGCCGGGGAGTACGCCGACCCGCCCGCCGTGCGGTCCCGCTCCGGGTCACGCGCCTCGACCACCCGGTACGAGCCCGGCTCCACATGCGCGTCGAGCAGCTCGCGGCGCAGCCCCGTCAGGTCGGCCTTCACCTCGCCCTTGTCCAGGACGAAGAACACGTCCGTGCCGCGCAGCGCCCGCACCGCCTGAAGGGTCAGCTGCTCGGGGTCGCCCGAACCGATACCGATGACATGAATCTTTCGCACACGTCGAGTCTGCCGCACCCCACTGACAACGGCCGCACCGCGTCCGTCAGCCCCGCAGCACCGGCGCCCGCGCCCCCGCGTCGACGACCACGCCGGTCGCCTCCACCTCGGCGGCCAGCGCCCGCGCCCAGCGCACCACGCCGTCCAGATCCATGCCGTACGGCCGCGCCGAGCCCGTCTCCCGGGCCCACTCCTCGACGTTCCCCGCGCCGCGCCGCAGCAGCCGTACGCCGCCGGTGAGATTCCCGCGGGCGGCGTGCGTGAGCCCGACGGCGACCTGGGCCAACGCCCGCCACAGCCCCCGTTCCGTCTCGGGACCCGACTTCCAGGCGTCCTCGAACACCTCGTGCGCGTGGAACGGCTTCCCCGCGTCCAACAGCTCCTGCGCCTCGACGACGGTCAGCTCAGGAGCCCGCACGACGCCCTCGGGCTGCCGCCGCACCCCCTGCGTCCCGTACGGCATCGGCCGCCCGAGCCCGTCCCGTGGCCGCGCGTTCCGCGCCCGCCCCTCGTCGTCCCGGTCCCGCGCTCCGCCGCCGTCTCCCGCACCGCTCATACCGCCGATTGTGCCCCTCGGGGCCCGGCTTCGGCAGGGCCCCCGACGTGGGGTAAAGTGCTGTCCGCACGATCACGCGGTCCACCGCGCGAGACGCATCGGGACGTGGCGCAGCTTGGTAGCGCACTTGACTGGGGGTCAAGGGGTCGCAGGTTCAAATCCTGTCGTCCCGACTGGAGACAGTCGCAGACAAGGGGCGGTTCCGGAGAAATCCGGAACCGCCCCTTGGTCGTTTCTGGGGGCCGGCGGTCCTTGACCGGTGCCAGCGGGTGCGGACCGCTGTAGCGGGAAGGGAACGCGGTGCGCGCAGCACACGGAGGTGTGCGGACAAGCCCGAAAGGCCCTGACATGCGGAACGCCATCGCCGAACGCTGGTCCACCGCCACCAGTACGAGGCCGTGATCGAGGACGTTCGGCCGTGGCCAGGTAGTCCGTGACGGCCCCGTGAAGGTGTCAGACCTGGCCGTAACCGCCGTCGACCTGGTAGTCGGCGCCGTTGACGTGGGAGGCTGCGTCCGAGGCGACAAAGGCGATGACGGCGGCGACCTCTTCCGCCGTACCGGCCCGGGTCATCGGGGTCCCGGTGCCCATCGTGGCGATGAGCGCCTCGCGTTCCTCGGCGGTGGCGGCCAGCTGTGCGATACCGGGCGTGTCCGTCGGGCCCGGGCTCACCACGTTCACTCGAATCCCGCGTGGGGTCAGCTCAAGGGCCCAGGTACGGGCGAGGGCACGGACCCCGGCCTTGGACGCCGCGTAGAGACTCCGCCCGCGCGACGCCTTGTGCGCGGCCATCGAGCCGGTGAGGACGATGACGCCCCCGTCCGCCAACAGCGGCAGCGCCTTCTGGACGGTCATGATCGTGCCGGTGATGTTGACGTCGAAGACCGACCTGATGACGTCCTCGGTGATGGTTCCCAGCGGTGCGGTCGCGATCGCCGCCGCGTTGACGACCAGCACGTCCAGCCTGCCGCTGCGCCGCTCCACCTGTGCGAAGAGCCGGTCGAGGTCGTCGGCCGAGCGCGAGTCGGCCCGCACCCCGACGACATCACCCGGTAGTTCCGCGGCCGCCGCCGTCAGGGCGTCCTGGTTCCGGCCCGTGATGTAGACGGTGCCGCCCCCTTCGGCGATCTTCCGCGCGGTGACGTGGCCGATACCGGCACTCCCGCCCGTCACGACCGCGACCTTGTTGTGAAACGCGTTGCTCATGGAACTCGTCGTCCGTTCATCTGGGTAGCCGTTCCGAAGGAAACGTCCTGGGGAACACAGGCGGTACGAGCCTGCGCCCGGTGCGGACACCGGTGCCAGAAGCCTGCTGATACGGGTACTGGCAGCACCAGTCCGACGCCTCCCGGCTCTGGCACAGTGGACAGGTGCCGACGACCACGAACCGGACCGAACTGCGGGAGTTCCTGCGCTCACGACGCGCGCGGGTCTCACCCGAGGACTTCGGCATCCCCCCGGGAGTCCGGCGGCGCACCCCCGGACTGCGCCGCGAGGAGGTCGCCCAGCTGGCCGGTGTCGGCATCACCTGGTACACGTGGCTGGAGCAGGGGCGGCCGATCAACGTCAGCTCGCAGGTGCTCGACGCGGTGGCCCGCACACTGTTTCTGGATGCCGCCGAGCGCGACCACCTCTACCGTCTGGCCGAGGTCCCCCAGCCCCCGGTCACCAGCGATCCGCCGACCGAGCTCCCCGGCCACCTCGACACCGTCCTGGAAGCCCTGGACCCGTTGCCCGCCATGTTGGTCGACGCCCGCACCGACGTGCTGCGCTGGAACCGCGCATACGCGGCCCTGCACCCCGCCCTGGTCAGTGCTCCGCCCGGCGAACGCAACACCCTCTGGCAGCTCTTCGCGGCACCGGAGGGGCAGCACCACCTCGTCAACCGCGACGAGCAGGCGCCCGAGGCCGTGGCAGGGTTCCGCTATCGCTACAGCCAGAACGCGGGCGACCCGCGATGGCAGGACTTCGTCACCCGTCTGTGCGCCGCCAGCCCGCTGTTCTCTCGGCTCTGGGCCACGCACGACGTCGCTCCACCGCACCTGTGCGACAAGCGCTACGACATCACGGGGATCGGCGAAGTGAGCCTGCGTGCCACCGGCATGGAACTGACCGACCACCCCGGCGTCCGACTCGTCGTCCAGACCCCCACCGACAGGCGCAGCCGCGAGAACATCGACCGCCTGCTGCGCCGGGCGACGCACCTGTGAGGATAGGACCGAGGCCCAGGTATGAGCCAAGCTCCACCGCCTCGGCCCTGGAGGAACTCGGTGCCCGCAGCGGACTGAGCTGGTCACCGGGAGGGAGGTCGCTGTCCCGCATGAGGGAGAAGACTGGCCCTGAAGGAGGTGACGGTGGCGATGAGGGTCGCAGTCAGTCCCGCAGCCTTGAGTGCGGCCCGCAGGATGTCAGAGGGTGACCGGGTTTTCGACTTGTTTGTGCTGCCGTGCCCGGGCCCGAGGTCGGTGGGGTGAAGCAGGGGTTTTTGGTGGGGTGAAGCAGGGCTTGCTTCCTCGGTGGTGGGGTGGTCGGCACAGTGGAGCGGTCCGCCTCGCCGCTCGCCCGCCTTGCCTAGGAGCCGTCATGCCCAAGCAGCCCGCCACGTCGGCAGCCCTGCTCGTTCTGAGTGCCGTTCTCTGCGTGGCGGTCACCGGGTGCGGCGGCGGGAGGGCCTCAGCAGAGTCCTCCGCGTCGGCCCGGGGCGATGGCGACTCCTCCGCCGTTGCCGGTGGTTCAGCGGTTTCGGGTGAGAGTTCCGGGAACGGGTGGACGCTGACCACGCCAGGGTCTGTGGACGGGCTGGCGCGGGTCCAGCCGTCCGCCGCCAAGATGGCGAAACTGACCCAGGCCCTCGACCAGACCACCGCGGAACTCGGCATCACCGGCAGCTCGGTCGAGGCGGTCTACGACGATCCCAGCCAGGGTGGCTATCTCGTCTTCGCCGGACTCAACGGCTCCGGTTACGACCCGTCAACGTTGAAGCGGATGGCCCAGGTGCCGGACACCCGGCAGGACGGGACCGGCGACCGGATCACCCAGGACTGGCAGTCGACCACGGCGGGCGACCACGGCGGACAGGCCGGTTGCCAGGAGACCATGCTCCAGTCCGGCGGCCTGGCCGCCCTGTCCTCGTCCTGCCTGTGGCTGACCCCGACCACCTTCGGCCTGGTCACGTACTACCCGAACTCCGCCAGCGACCACTTCCTGACCAACACCCCCGCAAGCGTCGTCGCCCCGCTGATGCGGAAGGTCAGGGACGCCGTCGAACAGCACGCCGGATCGTGATGGACTGGCCTCGGCCGACCGACTGTCGCCGAGGGAGCGGATATGGATGTGGACCCCAGGCGGCTTGTCGTGCTGCACACCGTGCACCAGGCCGGGGGGATCGCCGCCGCCGCACGGCTGCTCGGCGTCAGTCCCTCAGCTGTCTCCCAGACGGTACGCAGGCTGGAGCAGGAGGCCGGGGTGCCCCTGCTGGACCGGGCCGACGGCCGGGCCGAACTCACCCGCACCGGTCTGGCGCTCGCCGCGTACGGCGGCCGGATCGCCGAAGAACTGTCCGCCGCAGAGCGGGAGTTGACCGGTACGGGAACGGCCGGCATCGAAGGCCCGGTGGTGATCGGATCGGTGCTGGCCGTACTCACCACCCTGGTCGCCCGCGCGACCGCGTCGCTCGTCGAGCGCTATCCGGCCCTGCGACCGGAGTTGCGCGAGACATCCGCCTCGGACGGTCTGAGGGCGCTGCGCCAGGGTGCCCTGGACGTGCTCCTGATCACCGGCGACCAGGAGCACCGGCCGGACGCGCCGTCGGGCTGCGCCCTGAAGGTCCTCACGCAGGAGCAGTACCGGGTCGGGGTGCCCGGCAGCTGGGGCGATCCCCCGACCGGGGCGGCCGAACTGGCGGCCGTGCCCTGGATCGGGGCTCCGGAGGGAAGCGCGCGGGCCCGTGCCCACGCCCGGCTGGCCACCGAACTGGGGCTGCCGGACAGGCCGACCGCCCATCGGGCGACCAACTGGTCCGCGGTGGCGGCGATGGTGCGCGCCGGGCTGGGCGCGGTCGTGCTGCCGGGCTCGGTCGCCTCGCGCACCCCCGGGCTGACCCTGCTCCCGCTGCCGGTGCCGGGCACGTTCGAGACCCTGGTCCTGCACCGCCTGACCGCTCCCGGCCAGGTCCCCGCACCGGTGGCCGCCGTCCTGACCCACCTGGCCGAGGTGACCCTCGATGTGGCCGAGGAACTGTCCCGGGCCGGACTGCTGGAACGCGAACCCGTGGTCAGAAGGGCCCTGGTCTGACCACCAGGCCGGTGGCGGTCGGGTCGCCTCTTGGTCGATCGAGGGTCGCGACGTCGGCCGACCGAGCGCAAGACACGTCGCGACGCCAACAACCAGGCATCGTCGGGCGGTTGCCCTTCACGGCGGTCGAAGGCCGCAACCACGGTGGCGCGGGTTCGCTCAAGTGGACAGGAGTGCCGCTACGCGTTGCGCGGCTGCTTCTCCTGTTGAGAGGGAGGCGTTGGTGGTGCTGTACGCGAAGTAGTCTCCGGCGAGTTGGATCGGGGACCGGGGGTCGAGGCTGCTGGTGAAGCGGGCGAGGTCGCCGTAGCCGCCGGTGGGGCGGGCGAGGACGGCTCGGTCCCAGCGTTGAACGGCGGCCATCTCACGGTGCTTGCCGATGTGGGCGGCGAGATCGGGGAGCACCTCGGTGAGGGCGGTGAGGGAGTCCTCGACGACCGTGTCGTCGTCGACGCTCTTGCGCGCGGCGCTCCAGTGGTGGCGGAACACGAGGGTGACCAGGCCCTGGTCCGCAGGTGCCCGGCCGGGGCCGAGGTTGTGCTCGTGGAGCACCACACACAGGTCGGGATGCTCGCGGAGCGGGATGGCGACGCCCAGAGCTGTTTCGCCCGTCGCCTCGCGCAGCCCGAAGGTGACGTGGACGTCGCTGGTGTAGCGCAGTGCGCTGAGGTACGCGCGCTGGTCGTCGGTGAGCGAGGGAACGAGGCCCGCCGCGATCGGCCCGGGAACGGCGACGACGCAGGCGTCACCGTGTTCGACGCGGCTCGCCCCGTCGCGCTCCCAGGTGACGTGGACGCCGTTGCCGTCCTGGCGGACGTCGCTCACGCGCGCGTTCAGCTCGACGCGCGTCTGTTCGGAGCGCATGAGGGGGAGGTCGAGGAGGAAGGCGGGGAGCCGGCCGACACCGCCGTCGAAGGTGAAGCTCGCCGCCCCGAAGGTGCCCCACATGATGCTGAGGACCCCGACGGCCGAGATCTCGTCGGCGGGGGCGAGGAACTGCGTGCTGCACAACGGCTCCACCAGGTAGTCGAGGAGCGGCTTGTCGAGCCGGCGCAGGGCGTACTCCTGGGCGCTCTCGATGTCGATCCCGGCCGCCTTCGACATGTCGCTCCAGCTCAGCGCCGGGCGCGCTGCCGAGAGGTCGCGAAGGAGGTTCAGCGCCTTCAGCTTGGAGCGCCAGCCCAGCAGTCCGGTGCGGAGCAGATCCGTCGGCCGTACGAACGACAGGCGGTGGACCTTGCCGTCGCGCAGCACGCCCAGTTCGTTGGAGCACGGGAGCATGCGGGAGGCGAGCCCGGTCTCCTCCAACAGCTTGATCATGGGCAGGTAGTTGCGTGAGAGCCAGCTCGCGCCCCGGTCGAGCCGGTATGCGCTGTCCCCGCCGGATACCGCGTGGGAGGACATGCGGCCACCGGGATAATCCTCCTGTTCGAGGAGCGTCACCTGGTAGCCCTCTTGCCGCAGCCGGAACGCGGCGGTGGTGCCCGCGATTCCGGAGCCGACGACGATCACATTCTTGGTGGTTGTCCGCGCTGTCATGTGCGCTGCCTCCTCGGGGCGCCCTGGAACCGTGAGGGCATTTATCGGATAACCCGGTTCGGCGGCTGCCGCGACCGGTATCCGCCCCGGTTCTCGGCCCATCACTCCCCAGGTCAGGGGGCCACCATGCGCCGACATCCTGAAACGGACGCGTCAGATGGAAGGTAAATATGAATTCCGGTTCTTGGTCGTGCCACGTAAGGGAGACGGGTTGTTTTCGCTCGCCGTATGACTGTCGGGGTGCCCGAAGAAAAATCCTCGCGAGATCGCTTCGGTACTGCCCGGGATGGTTAAGTGCCGTCCCCCGCAGGGTAATTATCGGTAGGCGCCCGGACTCTCCTCAAGGGCGTTTCCGGAAGCCGGAATTCGGTAGAGGGCAGGGGGAGGGGCACATGGGGAAAGGACCGTTGGCCGACCGTGATCGGCCGAATCATCGTGATCATGCGGATGCGGATGCGGATGCGGATTACGGGGACGAGGTGTTCGACTTCGAACACCCTTCGCAGCGGGAGCGTCTCCACGCGCTGGCCGCCGAGTGCGATCCCGCCACGCAAGACCTGCTCTCCCGATGGGAGTTACCCCCCGGGGCACGGTGCCTGGAGGTCGGCGCGGGCGCCGGGACCCTGGCGCGCTGGCTCGCGCGGCGGTGTCCCGGGGGAGAGGTCACGGCCACCGACACCGACGTCCGGTTCCTGGCGGGGCTCCGGCAGCCGGGGGTCGTCGTGCGACGGCACGATGTACGGACCGAGGAGTTCCCGCCGGGGACGTTCGACCTCGTCGTCGCCCGCAGTGTGCTGTGCCATCTGCGGGAACGGGACGCGGTGTTGGCCAGGATGGTGTCCTGGCTGGCACCCGGGGGACGGATCTACATCGAGGACCCCTCCTTCTTCCCCGCCGCGTCCTCCGCCGACCCGGTCGTACGACGCCTGGGCGCCGCGATCGTCGGCACGCTCACCGCGACGCTCGGAAGCGACGTCGAGACCTGGGCCCGGTCGTTTCCGGCCCCGCTCCTCGGACAGGGCCTCATCGACGTCGGGGCCCGGGTCCACTGCGCGACGCTGACCTCGGACAACGCCGCTGGCACCGCGTGGCGACTCTCGGTGGCCGATCTGCTGCCGGTCATGGACCAACGGGGGTTCCTCCCGGCGGCCGAGACCTCCGCCGCCCTGGCGCACCTGAGACGACCCGAGTTCGTCGACGTCGTGCACGCGATGATCGCGATGTGGGGCGGTCGCCCGTCGGACCGGGGGAGGGAACGGAACCATGGTGTCGACGAGGCCCGTTGAAGGCTCCGCGATCTGGAGCGGCCCGGCCCGGCACAGCTCCCACGCCGACACCGTCGACGCCAGGACGCTCCTCTGGGTGGACGCGGGCGACCTCTGCGACGACCCCGCCGAACGGGAGAGCCTGCCCCGCATCCGGCCCGGCCTGCTCGCCGCCTACTGCCACCCGGACGCGACCGAGGCCCAACTCACCCTCTCCGCCAAGTGGATGGCCTGGCTCTTCCTCCTCGACGACCGGATCGACGAGGCGGCGTTGGGCCGTGACGCCGATCTCCTCGCCGCCCACCTGCACGACCTCCAGGCCACGGCGCTGGGCACCCGCACCCGCGCCACCCGGCCGATGAGCCGGGCCCTGGCGGAGATCATCACGGAGGCGTCGGCGGGCACGAGCGAGGTGTGGCAGCTCAGGTTCCGCCGACATGTGAGCGACTATCTGGCCGCCTGCGTCTGGCAGGCCGCTCACCGGCAGGCCGCGCAGGTCCCCCGCCCCGACACCTTCGCGCACTGGCGCCGCGGATTCGGCGGGATCATGCCCACGTTCGATCTGGTGGAGACGTTCGATCCGGTGGAGCGGACGGACGGCGGCGCGCTCCCGTCGTGCGTCTACTACTCACGCCCCTACCAGGAACTCCTGATCGCGGCGGCGGACCTGGTGTGCTGGACCAACGACCTGATGACCGTGGACAAGGAGGCCGCGCACGGCGACCTCCACAACCTCGTCCTCGTCACCGCCCACGACCGACTCCAGGACCGACGGACGGCGGCCGCCGAGGTGTCCGGCGCCTGCGCACGCCGCGTCGGGACCTACACGGCCGCCTGCCGTGAACTCGCCCGACTCACCGCCGCGTTGGGGCTGCCGGACACCGTCCAGGCCCACGCCGACCGCTGCGCCGCCGCACTCCGCGTCTGGATGCGCGGCCATCTGGAGTGGGGTCTGCGGACGCCGCGCTACCACGCCGGGACCACGCGCACAGGACGGGACTGACATGACGGCACCCTCCGGAACCGGAACATCCCGGGCACCCCGCGCCCCGGGCGGCCTCCCCCTGCTGGGCCACGCCGTGAGCCTGGTCAGGGACCCGCTGGCCTTCCTCGACCGGCAACGCGGGTACGGAGACATCGTCGAGATCCGCATCGGACGCCAGCCCGCCTACATCCTCAACGACCCCGACCTCGTCCACGCCCTGCTCACCGGGCCCACCCGTCGCTTCGACCGGGGCGACATCTTCACCAGAGCACGCCCCCTGTTCGGGAACGGCGTGGCCGTGGCCGACGGCACGCATCACCGCGACCGCAGACGCGTGGTCCAACCCCTGCTCAACGCCAAGCGCCTGGCGACCTACCTCGACACCATGGCCGAGCAGACCACCGCCAGGGCGGCCTCCTGGAGCGACGGCCAGGACATCGACCTGAACGCCGAGATGGCCGACCTCACCCTGAACGTGGTGGCCGCCACCATCTTCGGACAGCATCTCCCGGCCGGGTTCAGCTCGTTGATCCACCACAACCTGCCGATCGTCGTCGCCGGTCTGGCCCGCCGCGCCTACGGACCGGCGGCCGCGCTCCTCGACCGCGTACCGAGCCCGGAACGCAGGAAGTACCGGGGTGCCCTGGCCGACATCCACCGTGTGGTGGACGAGTTGATCCAGGCCAACCGGGACACCCCCACCATGGCCCGGCTGGCCATCGGCGCCGACGAGCAGCAGCTTCACGACGACGCGACCTCCCTGATCGTCGGCGGATCGCACACCAGCGCGTCGGCGGCGGCCTGGCTGTTCATCCTCCTCGCCAGGCACCCGCAGATCCGCCGACGTCTCGACGACGAGGTCGACCGCGTCCTGGGCGACCGCCCCGTCACCCCCTCCGACCTGCCCGAACTCCTCCACACCCGGCACGTCGTCCAGGAGACCCTGCGGCTCTACCCGCCCATCTGGTTCTTTCCCCGGCGAGCCGCCACCGACCTGCGTCTTGGCGGCCACTCCATCAAGCGAGGCACCCAACTCTTCTACAGCCCCTACGCCCTGCACCGCGACGCACGCTGGTACCCACGGCCCGAGTCCTTCGACCCCGACCGATGGCACCCGGACAACGCCGCCCCACCGCCACCGGGCGCGTGCGTCCCCTTCGCGGCCGGCGTGCACGGCTGCCCCGGCGAAGACTTCGCCCTGGCCGAACTCACCCTGCTCGCCGCCGCCGTCACCGCGCGCTGGCACCTGGACCCGGCCCCGGGCCCTGAACCCACCCCGGTCGCGGGCGCCACCCTCGGCCCGGCCCCCCTCACCATGACCGTCTCCGCCCGCCACCCGGACTGACCGCGCAGCACCAGGCGAGGTACGCGGGCGAACGCGCCGGTGATCGGCGCCGGACCACCCTCGCGGCAGGCGTCACTGGCGCTTCGGTACGACGCCGCCGCCCCTCCGGCGCGCCTCGGCGCAACGATGCCGGGGCCGCGCCTGCTTCAGGCTGCGGCGAGCGTCAGGACTGATGGGCGGCGGAGATCTGGCCGACCAGGACGGCGAACGGCATGTCGAGGGCGGCGTAGAGATCGCCGGATTCCGGGATGGCGTTGTCCGCGAGCGCCTCGACCATGAGGGTGGCGTAGTCGGAGACGACGACCCCCGCCTGTTGCATGCGGAGCAGCCCGGCCTCCTGCTTGGCCTGGCTGAAGGTGCCGGAGGCGTCCAGCGTGACGTACGCGTCGTACCCGGCACCGGTGGCGGAGATCGCGGGCAGAGCGGCGCAGACCTCAAGGGACACCCCGGCGAAGATGCGGGACGCGGTGCGGGCCGGGCCGTCCGTGCCGCAGGCGGCCTCCCGGCTGGAGCAGGTGCAGGGGTCGCGCGTGCCGGACGGGAACGAGGACGGCAGCCTGACCGTCAACGTCTTCACCCCGCGCCGGGCGCCGGCGGACGGCGCGGCCCGTCCGGCCCTCGTCTGGTGGCACGGCGGCGGCTTCAGCAGCGGTTCGGGCGGCTGGGACCGGTACGACGGCGGTCACCTGAGCGCGCTCGGTGACATCGTGGTCGCCACCGCCAACTACCGCGTGGGGCCGCTCGGTTACCTCTACCTCCCGGAGATCGGCGCCGCCAACCTCGACCCCCAGGACCAGGCCCGTGTGCTGGACCGGGTCCAGGACAACATCGCCTCCTGCGGCGGAGACCCGCACACCGTGACCGTCGGCGGGCAGTCCGCCGGGGCCTACTCCGCCCTGATGCTCGTCCTCGACCCCGCGACGAACGGGTCCGTCACCCGGCTGCTGCTCCAGAGCGGCCCCTTCGGCCTGGCCCCGCAGGACGCGCACGACGCCGCCGAGACCGCCGACGCCCATCTCCGCCTCCTGGACATCCCGGCGGGCGCGGACACCGCGAAGGCCCTGCGCGCCCTGCCGGTGGAGCAGTTGCTCGACGCCTACGGCCGCCTCTCCGCCCGACTCGCGGTGCCGGGCAACGCGGCCCCGCTGATGTACCCGGTCCTCGGCGCCCCCGGCGTACCCCGCACCCGCCAACAGGCGCTCGCGGACGGCGCGTTGACGGGAAAGCCGCTCCTGATCGGCACCACCCGCAACGAGTCGACGGCCTTCCTCGCCTTCGACCCCCGCACCCGGAACCTCACCGCCGCCACCGCCCTGGAACTGCTCACCGCCCAGATCGGCGGGCAGGCCGCCCAGCACGTTTCTACCAACAGCACGTCACCCGCCACCCGCAGGCGACGCCCACGGAGATCTTCACCGCGGTGCAGACCGACGGCCTCTTCCGCGACGGTTCGTTCCAGATCACCGACCAGCACGCGGGCGAGGGCAACGCGACCTACGTCTGCCAGTTCGACCAGGCCCCCGCTGCGGACCCGTACGCCCTGGGAGCCACGCACTGCGCCGAACTGCCCTACCTCTTCGGCACGTTCGACGCCTCTCCCGACAGCCCGATCCTGGCCGGGGCGGGTGCGGGGGCCGACGACGTCCAGCGTGCCCTGGGGCGCGAATTCGCGTCCGCTGTCGCAGAGTTCGTCAACGCCGGTACGGTCGCGGACTGGTTGCCGTACGCCCCGGCCGACGGCTCACCCGTCCGCCACTTCGGCTGAGGGAGGAGGCGGGGACCTGGGCCGCTCGCGGGGCGGGGACCGGCCGGTCTCGTGGGAAGCCCGCAGCCTGGCCGCCTACAAGGCCTGAGCAACGGCCCCTGCCGCGAACGCCCGCGTGGGCGGAGCATCCGGCACACCACCCCGGAGCAGACCGACTGGCCCCCACGTCGGCCTCAACAGCCTCACGACCGGCTGTCGTTGGCGGCCAGCACCGCCGCGAGGCCTTCTTGCAGGTCCCTGACGAAATACTCGGGGACCTCCAGTGACGGGAAATGCCCCCCGGTCTCGGGCGACCGCCACCGGACGATCCGCCGGTACCGCTCCTGAGCCCAGCCGCGCGGGCATTTCTCGATGTCGCGCGGATAGACGCTGATCGCTGACGGGACGTCGACGCGGAGTTCGGGGTCGAGCGAGTCGTGGCTCTCGTAGTAGATGCGGGCCGCCGAGGCGCCGGTCCGGGTCAGCCAGTACAGGGTGACGTTGTCGAGAACCCGGTCCCGGGACATCGTTTCGAACGGACTGTCCTCGGTGTCCGTCCATTCCGCGAACTTGTCGAGAATCCAGGCGAGGAGCCCGACCGGGGAATCGACGAGGGAGTAGCCGATGGTCTGTGGTCGGGTCGCCTGCTGCTTCGCGTACGCCGCGCGGTGGCGCCAGAAATCGCGGGTCTCCTCCGTCCATGTGCGCTCGATCTCCGTCAGTCCGTCCGTGGTCAATCCGGGCGGTGCCTGCGCGAGCGTCGTGTGGATACCGAGTACGTGTTCCGGGAACCTGCCGCCGAGGATTGCGGTGATCACACCTCCCCAATCGCCGCCGTGGGCCAGGAAAGTGTCGTAGCCGAGCTTTCCCATCAATGTCACCCAGGCGGCCGCGATCTTTTCGGTTCCCCATCCGGTGGTGGCCGGTTTGTCGCTGTAACCAAAACCTGGCAGGGACGGGACCACGACGTGGAATGCCGGTGTGTCCGGGCTTTTCGGATCTGCCAGTTCGTCGATGACATCGGTGAATTCGGCAATGCTGCCCGGCCAGCCGTGCGTCAGGATCAGCGGGGTGGCATCCGCGCGGGTGGATCGACGGTGCAGGAAATGGATTCCCAGACCGTCGACGGTCGTACGGAACTGGCCGATCTGGTGGAGACGCGTCTCGAACGACCGCCAGTCGTACCCGGTACGCCAGTAGTCCACGAGATCCACGAGGTCGGCGAGCGGAACGCCCTGGTCCCAACGGCGCGGGTCGGGCGCGGCGCGGTGGACCGTCTCCGCCTCCGGCAGCCGGGCCGCGGCCAGACGTGCGCGCAGGTCGTCGAGGTCGGCGTCGCTCGCGTGGGCTTCGTAGGCCTGCACGTCGCTGGTCAGGGGGTTCATGAGAGGCCCCCGACGAAGTGGGCCGATGTGCCGGCGAGGCTGCGATCGATGGTGGCCGCAAGGTCGGCGACGTTCCGGTGTGGGGACATGAGACCTCCTGGTCATCGACGGAACCGGCCCGGGAACTGTCGGAACCGGCTAAGACGGTTCTAACAGGTCCCGGCGGCGACATGCAACCGGCTAAGGTGGTTCCATGCGTGCTCAGTTCCCTGAATTCCGTCTCGGCAAGGTGCTCGCGACCAGCTTCACGGCGACCTTGACGGAGCGTTGCGGCGACGCCGTGGAACGCATTCCCGCGCCGAACCGGCTCGTCGACTGGCTGGCGGTGAGCGGCCTCGCCGTGGAATCCTGCACGACCGCCCAGCTTGAACGGGCTCGGGAGCTGAGGGAGGCGATTCACGCCGCCGCGACAGCGGCCGCACGCCGTGAACCTCTCCCGGCGCCCGCTGTCCAGGTCATCAATGACGTCAGCATTCAAGGCCGGGCCTCGGCTGTCGTGACGCCCGAGGGAAAACGGCAATGGCGACTCACCTCGGCCTCCGCCGTGGAGGACGCGCTAGGGGTTATCGGCGCCGACGCGATCGACATCATCACAGGTGAACGGGACGGAAAACTGGCCCTGTGCGCATCCCCCACCTGCCGAGCGGCCTTCTTCGACACCAGTCAGAGCCGTACCCGCAAATGGTGCGAGATGAACACCTGCGGAAACCGCCAGAAGAAGGCCCGCTTCCACGCGCGTACAGGTGGAGAAACGCTGGACCAGTGAGGTGGTCGCCGGGTGGGGTGTCCCGTGTGCGGGCCGGGGCTGAAGTTGCCGGTCAGGGTGGTGCGGCGGGCGTATGCAGCGAGTGGGCGGGGCGTTGACCGAACATCAGGGCAAGGAACCGGACCTGGGCGCGCAGGGCGCGGGCGCCGTCGGCGGTGTGGACACCCCGGACGAGCCCGAAGACGGTGCCGTCGGCGATCTCGACCGCCTCGGCCGCGCCGTCGAAAAGGATCACGCAGACCACCGGGCCGAAGACCTCCTCCTGCGCGATCCGCACCCAACTGGGCGGTATCTGGGGGGAGTTCGGCTCGCTCGTCCACACCCCGGACGCACTGCGGTACCCGGGCGTCAGAAGAACGTGGGGCGGCGGGTGACGTAGCCGGCTTCGAGGGCGTCTCTCTCCTCGGTGGTGAGGCTGAGGTCGAGGGCGGCGACGGCGTCCGCGAGGTGGTGGGGCTTGGTCGCGCCCACGATCGGGGCCGAGACCACCGGGTTCTTCAGCACCCAGGCCATCGCGACCTGCGCCATCGACACACCGCGGGCCTGGGCGATGCGCTGGACGGCCTCGACGACGGCCCGGTCGCTGTCGAGGAAGATCGGCCGGTCCTGCTGGTCGACCGTCCGGTTGAGCGCCGCGCGCGGTGTGGACCGTTCACCCCAGGGGCGCGTGACGATCCCCCCGCCGAGCGGGCTCCACGGGATGCTCCCCACGCCCTGGTCGGCGAGCAGGCCGAACATCTCGCGCTCCTCCTCGCGGTGGATCAGGCTGTACTGGTCCTGCATGGAGACGAACCGCGTCCACCCGTGGCTCTGCGCGACGTGCTGCATCGTGGCGAACTGCCAGGCCCACATCGACGACGCGCCGAGATAGCGCACCTTGCCCGCCTTGACGATGTCGTGCAGCGCCTCCATCGTCTCCTCGACCGGCGTGTGCGGGTCGAAGCGGTGGATCTGGTAGAGGTCGACGAAGTCGGTGTCCAGGCGCCGGAGCGAGGCGTCGATCTGCTCCATGACCGCCTTGCGGGACAGCCCCGCCCCGCCCGGACCCTCGTGCATCGGCGCCCACAGTTTGGTGGCCAGAACGACGTCCTCACGCCGCGTGTACCTGCGCAGCGCACGCCCGACGATCTCCTCCGAGGTGCCCAGGCTGTAGATGTTCGCGGTGTCCCAGAACGTGATGCCCAGCTCGACGGCCTGCCGGAAGACCGGCTCGGCCGCGTCGTCGTCGAGCACCCACGGCGTCCTCTGGGTGGGGTCGCCGAAGCTCATACAGCCCAGCGCGATCCGGCTGACCTTCAGCCCCGACGTTCCCAGTCGCGGGTATTCCATGGCGTGCTCCTCAATGGTGACGTGGACTCCGGCACGGGCTCCCGAGGGGCGCCGGGGTCCTTCTCCCACCGTGGCACGAACGGCTGCTCATGGCCTCTCACCAGGGGGTTCCCGCTGTTACCGGTACGGTCAGACCCCCTCACGCGCGCGGCGACGGACCTATCGTGGGGGTATGGACGCCCGTACCGAGTTCCGTGACTTCCTCACCTCACGCCGCGCCCGGATCACCCCCGCACAGGCCGGTCTGCCCGCAGGCGGCGGACAGCGCCGGGTGACCGGTCTGCGCCGCGAGGAGGTCGCGCTGCTCGCCGGTGTCAGCGCCGACTACTACATCAAGCTCGAACGGGGCAACGCGCGCGGTGTCTCCGACAGCGTCCTGGAAGCCCTCGCCCGCGCCCTCCACCTCGACGAGGCCGAACGCGCCCACCTCTTCGACCTGGCCGCCGCCGCCAACACCCCCGCACGGACCCTCACGCGCACCCCCAAACCCCAGGTGCGCCCCAACGTCCAGCGCATCCTGGACTCGATGTCCGCCACCCCGGCCTACGTCCGCAACCGGCGGCTGGACATCCTGGCCACCAACACGCTCGGCAGGGCCCTCCTCGCCCCCATCCTGGCGACCCCGCGCCGCCCGCCCAACGTGGCCCGGTTCATGTTCCTCGACCCCGCGGCCGCCGACTATTACGTCGATGGGGAACGGATGGCTGCGGGCACCGTCGCGATCCTGCGCGCCGAAGCCGGACGCGACCCCCACGACCGGGCCCTGATCGACCTGGTCGGCGAACTCTCCACGCGCAGCGACCTGTTCCGCACCCGCTGGGCCACCCACGACGTCCTCCGGCACCCGGGCGGCGTCAAGCAGATCCGCCACCCCGTCGTCGGTGAACTCACCCTCGCCTACGAGGCGTTGGAACTCGCCGCCGACAACGGGCTGACCCTCATGGCCTACAGCGTCGAACCCGCCACGCCCACCGTCGACGCCCTGAACCTGCTGGCCAGTTGGGCCGCGACCGGCGCCGAGGACAACGCCCCCGACCCGGAGGCCCGGCCCGCCTTCGACTCGCGGCAGGGCGGCAACTCGGCGTGACGGCAGGCCGGTTGGAGTACCGCACGAGACCGGCGGGCGCCCGTAGCGGGGCTAGCTGGGCAGGCCGTTCAGGAGGACGTCGACCATCCGCTCGATGCGGGCCTCGTCGAGGGGCTGCCGGATCAGCAGCGCCTGGAAGTGCAACGGCGCGACGAGGAGTTCGAGTGCGAGCGCGTGATCGGTGTCGGCGGCGAGTTCACCGCGGTCGATGGCACGGTCGACGATGACCTTGGCGGCCTCGTAGCGGGCCTGCCAGAAGCGGGCGCGGTGGGTGGCGAGGTCGGGATCGTCGTCGCCTGCGGCCATCGCCTGGGCCAGTGCGCCGCCCAGGGGGGTGTCCAGGTAGGCCGCGATCAGACGGGCCAGCGCGAGCAGGTCGTCGCGGACGTTCCCGGAGTCGGGGATCGGCAGCCGGTCCTGGCTGTAGCTCAGCAGCGCGTCGAGGATCAGGTTCTGAAGGGTGCTCCAGCGCCGTTGGATCGAGGTGGCGTGGACGCCTGACCGGCGGGCGATCTCGCTCATCGTCAGGCCCTCGGGGCCGCGTTCGGCGAGCGCCTCCAGGGTCGACCGCAGGACATCCGCACGGACCCGCGCGGATCGGCCGCCGGGGCGCCGGGTCACCTGGTCGTGCGTCTCGTTGCCACTCATCGACCCACCCTAACGCATCGTTCTTGCGTTTAGGTCCGGCCGGGAGTAGCGTCCACTAACGCAGAAAGTCTGCATTAGTGACTCTGTCGCAGAGGGAGCCCGTCATGTCCTATCCATGGCCGCTGGACGCGTCCGAACTGTTCGGCGAGCGGTATCCGCAGATGATCAACACCGGGCTGCCGGTGGGTGACGTCGACACCGTGCGGGCCGCCGTCTCCGACATGTGGGCGGACGCGCCGGGCGGATGGGTCCACGAATGGTCGAAGCTGGCCGCCGCCTACGCCGACGCGGGCGCGCACGACCGGGCCGCGCTGGCCTACGGATGGGCGAAGTTCCCCACCCTGGCCGACGCGAGCAAGCGCGTCGCGCTGACCAGGCAGCTGGAGCAGTACCAGTTGGCCGCCCCCGACTTCGGGCTCCAATTCCGGCGCCAGGTACTGGAGTTGCCCTACCGAGGCGGCACCACCGACGTTCCGGTGCATCTGCTCGCGCCCTTCGACCTGCCCGCCGGTCGGCCGGTGCTGATCGCCAGCGGGGGAGTGGACAGCTGGAAGATGGACGTGCACGGGCTGTTGGTGCTCCTCGCGACCCAACTCCGGCTCCAGGTGCTGGCGTTCGACATCGCGGGCACCGGCGAATCCACCGTGCCGATGACCGGCGCCGGCGGTGCGGAGCTGGTCGGCGGCCTGATCGCGCACGCCCGGTCGCTCGGCAACGGCGTCGTCGGACACGTGGGCATCTCGATGGGCGGATACTTCTCGGCCCGGTCCGGTCTCGCCGGTGACGTCGACGCCGCCGTGGTGCTGGGCGGCCCGGTCGAGGCGGCGTTCACCGGAGCCCGGAAGGACGTCTTCGGCATGGACGGCATCGTCGGCAACGCGCTGGGCTTCGACGCGCCCCCCACGGACGAGGAACTCGCCCTGCGCCGGGCGGAGTTCTCGCTGCGCCCGCTGCTCGACGAGGACTGCAACGCCCCGATGCTGATCGTCAACGGCGCCGACGACGTCCATGTCCCGCAGCACGACACGCTGGTCTTCCAGGGCCGTCGGGACACCGTCGTCGACCTCGTGCCCGGCACCGGGCACTGCGCGGTGAGCAAGCTGCCCGAGGTGTTCCCGACCATCCTCGGCTGGCTCGACCGCACCCTCAACACGGCGGTGGAGGCGGCCCGTTGAGGGAAGATCCACGGCGGTCAGGAGGCGCGTGGAAGGGTCTGCCGAACGGACCGAGGGGCGGTCCCGGAGAGAATCCGGGACCGCCCCTCGGTCGTCTCCGGGAGTGGCCGGGCGGGTGCCGGCGGGGACACGCGCTGCTCCCGCCCGGCCCGTGTGGGGTGCCCGTCAGCCCTTGGCGCAGGTCGGGCAGGGCGCGCAGCGCTCGACGCGGACGTCGTCGAGGACCGGGCCGTAGGGGCCGGTGGCCGTGGTGCTGGTGAAGGCCAGCGTGGTCGTCGAGTTGGTGGCCTCGAAGGTGAACTGCCGCTTCACATACTTCATGTTGGTGAACGACGTGCCGGTGTTGTTGAACGAGAAGTCCTGGAAGTTCTGCCCGTCGACCGAGGCCGTGCCGGTCTTGATGACCGACGTCGGACCCGCCGGGTTGCCGGACAGGGCGTAGCTGACGGTGTAGGTCGCGCCGGGGACGGTGGTGAACGTCTGGGACACCGCGCCGGGGCCGGCGCCGTTGAGGTCGACGGACTGGTCGCCCTCCGCCGCCTGCCAGAAGCCGGCGCCGATCAGGTCGACCGTCCCCGAGGTCACCTGCCACGGGCCGATGAGCTGACCGGCGGACAGTTCGGTGAAGCTGTTGGCCGGCGCCTTCGGGTTCTCGAAGCTGCCGTCGTCGAAGCGGCTGGCGGACAGCGCCGACGCCGTGACGGCGGCACTGGCGAGCAGGACGGAGGAGGCGGCGATGACACAGGCGCGCAGAGCAAGCATGGAATTCCCTCCCGAAAGGCCGGACCGCATCGACGTGATGCGTCCGTGAATAAGAAGGTAGGGATATCCGGGGTTAAGGAAAAGACTCCTAAAGGAAAACGGATAATCATACTCCGGGTGGTGCCGAAAAGAGGTTGCGCGGCCCTTTTGGCTTTCCGGGGCGGGGGTGAGTGCCGGGGTGAGTGATGATTTCGCAGGTCAGAGGCGGGATGCGAGGGCCTTGTGGCGGCTTCGTGGCGAGGAAAGGGATGACAGGAGAAACGTTCCTGGATTCTCAGGAAAAGGCGCGCGGGCGGTGCGCGCGCGCCTTTTTCTCTCCCTTTCTCAGGGGCGCACCAGGAGCTGGAAGTCGAACGAGTAGCGGGACGCCCGATAGATGTGGGCGCCGTATTCGACCGCCCGGCCCGTGTCGTCGTAGGCGGTGCGCTGCATGGTGAGCACGGCCGCGCCCGGTTCCTCGTCGAGGCGGGTGGCCTCCTCGGGGGCGGCGGAGCGGGCGCCCACCGTCTGCCGTGCGCTGTGCAGGGTGATGCCGGCCGTGCGCAGCATGCGGTAGAGACCGGTCGCCTCCAGACGCGCGGTGTCCAGGTCGAGCAGCGCCGCCGGCAGGTAGTTGCAGAGGTACGCCATCGGCTGGCCATGGGTGCTGCGCAGCCGTTCCAGGACGACGACCTCGCCGCCCTCGGCGATCCCGAGGGCGGCGGCGACATCGGCGGAGGCCGGGGCGCGTTCGTTGCGCAGCACACAGGTGCTCGGGCCCTGGCCGGCCGACTCCAGGTCGTCGTAGAGGCTGCTCAGTTCCAGCGGGCGCTTGACCTGGCTGTGCACGACCTGGGTGCCGACGCCCCGACGGCGCACCAGCAGGCCCTTGTCCACCAGGGACTGGATGGCCTGGCGGACGGTGGGCCGGGACAGACCGAGGCGCGTCGACAGGTCGATCTCGTTGCCCAGGAGGTTGCCCGGGGCGAGGACGCCGTGTTCGATCGCCGACTCCAGTTGCTGGGCGAGCTGGTAGTAGAGCGGCACCGGACTGCTCCGGTCCAGGGCGAAGTCCACGGAGTGGAGCACGGGGGCGGACCCGGCCCGGGTGGGGCCGCCGGTCTTCGCCATGGGGGAGCCTCCCTCTGCTGAAGGGTCAGGAACCGATGGGGGGAAGTGCGCGCGTCACAGGTGACGGCGCTGCGCCGTCACCTGCTGCTCGTACTCCTCGCGCGCGCGCACGGCCGCCTCCCGGGAGGCGATCTCGGCGACCGGCACGTCCCACCAGGCCTCCGCCCCCGGGGAGGTCGGGGTGGCGGTGTCCGTCTCGACGTAGACACAGGTCGGCCGGTCGGAGGCGCGGGCCGTAGCGAGCGCCTCGCGCAGCTCACCCACCGTCTTGGCGCGCAGCACGTCCATGCCGAGGCTGGCCGCGTTGGCCGCCAGGTCGACGGGGAGCGGGGCGCCGCTGAAGGTGCCGTCGGCGGCCCGGTAGCGGTAGGCGGTGCCGAACCGCTCGCCGCCGACCGACTCGGAGAGACCGCCGATGGAGGCGTACCCGTGGTTCTGGATGAGCAGCAGGTTGATCGGCAGGCCCTCCTGGACGGCCGTGACGATCTCGGTCGGCATCATCAGATACGTGCCGTCGCCGACCAGCGCCCACACCGGGGTGTCCGGCGTCGCCTGCTGGACGCCGATCGCCGCGGGGATCTCGTAGCCCATGCAGGAGAAGCCGTACTCCAGGTGGTACTGGCGACGGGAGCGGGCCCGCCACAGCTTGTGCAGGTCGCCCGGGAGCGAACCGGCCGCGTTGATCACCACGTCGTCGTCGCCCACCACCGCGTCCAGCGCGCCGAGGACCTGCGTCTGGGTCGGCACGGCGGCGTCGTCGGCCCGGTAGGCGGCCTCGACGATCCGCGCCCAGTGCTCCTTGCCCGCCCGGTACTCCGCCTCGTAGGAGGCGTCGACGCGGTGTCCGGCGAGGCCCTCGGTGAGCGCCTCCAGGCCCGCGCGGGCGTCCGCGACCAGGCTCCGGGCCGCCAGTTTGTGGGCGTCGAAGGCGGCGATGTTGAGGTTGACGAACCGGACGTCCGGGTTCTGGAAGAGGGTGTTCGAGGCGGTCGTGAAGTCCGTGTACCGGGTGCCGACACCGATCACCAGGTCCGCCGCGCGGGCGACGTCGTCGCAGACCGCGGTGCCGGTGTGGCCGATGCCGCCCAGGTCGGCGGGGTGGTCGTGGCGCAGCGAGCCCTTGCCGGCCTGCGTCGAGGCGACCGGGATGCCGGTGGCCTCGGCCAGCGCCCTGAGCGCGTCCTCGGCCCCGCTGTGGTGGACGCCGCCGCCCGCCACGATCAACGGACGCGCGGCGGCCCGGATCGCCCGCACCGCCTCGGCCAGCTCGACCGGGTCGGGCGCCGGACGCCGTACGTGCCACACGCGCTCGGCGAAGAACTCCTCGGGCCAGTCGTACGCCTCGGCCTGCACGTCCTGCGGCAGCGCCAGCGTCACCGCGCCGGTCTCCACCGGGTCGGCGAGCACGCGCATCGCGCCCAGCGCCGCCGGGATCAGGGCCTCGGGGCGGTGGACGCGGTCGAAGAAGCGGGAGACGGGGCGCAGGGTGTCGTTGACCGAGAGGTCCGCCTCGACCGGGTGCTCCAGCTGCTGGAGCAGCGGGTCGGCGGCGCGGGTGGCGAAGTAGTCGCCGGGCAGCAGCAGGACCGGCAGCCGGTTGATGGTGGCGAGGGCGGCGCCGGTCACCAGGTTGGTGGCGCCGGGACCGATGGACGTCGTCACGGCCTGCGCGGAGAGCCGGTCGAGCTGGCGGGCGTGGCCGACGGCCGCGTGCACCATCGCCTGCTCGTTGCGGCCCTGGTGGAACGGCATCGCGTCCTCGCCGGCCTCCAGCAGCGCCTGGCCGAGTCCGGCGACGTTGCCGTGGCCGAAGATGCCCCAGGTGCCGGCGATCAGACGGTGGCGGACACCGTCGCGCTCGGTGTACTGGACGGACAGGAAACGCACCAGGGCCTGGGCGACGGTCAGGCGGCGGGTGGGGGTGCTCATCAGGACTTCTCCGGTGCCGTGTAGAGGGGGCAAGGGGTGTCGACCGGCTGGTCGGGGTGGGTGTCGCGGAGGCGGGCGTGCTCCGGTCGGGGCCCGCCGGGCCGGGGGCGCGGGATCAGCATGGCGGCGCCCCGGAGGAACGGCCGTCGAGGACAGCCGAATGTTTTCGGCCAACTATTGGCTGGGCGGCGCCCCTCGTACGAGCGGGTCGCGCGGGCTGCGGCCGGTCCGGTTGGTGGCGGTACCTGTCGGCGTGTGACTCCGGTCCCGGGGACTTAGGCTGCCGGTAGCGGTGCGGGCACAACTGAACAGTGGCATCGCCCGACGGCAGGTTCGACGCAGAACCGCCTTGGAATCCGCCGAAGGTCTCCACCGGGGTCCGGGGTGCGCGAGACTGCCAGGCGTGAAGATCGCCTCCGACGCGTTCCGTGCTGATCAGGTCGGAGGGCTGGACTGACTCGGCCATGCGCGACGCTCCTAGAGCTGTGCCGGAGGGCGGGGTCCCAAAGAGCCGCCGCAATCTCAGGTGTAGACCCCAGGGGCGAACCTGTCAATGGTTTGTACTGACATTCGGACCTGCTCCTGAAACGATGTCTTAACAAAGTATTGACAGCGCACGCGTACAGGGGATTTGATCCGGTCCCAGCGCAACAGCCGCGTTCAGCGGTCCACGGCCCGGACCTGAGCAGCAGATCCGCGGCCCGGAATCTCATGGCCCGCCGAGATTCCCCCGTCTCCCCCCGTAGCACAGTGAGGTGCAGGACAGATGGAACGCTCTTCTCCCTTTCGCTCCCGCAGAATCGTCCCGGCGATCGCCGTGGCAGCGGCGGCGGCCCTGACCCTCGCAGGTTGCTCCAGCAGCACCGGCGGCAAGAAGGCCGAGGAAAACAGCACCGGCGTGTCCGCAGGCAAGGCCAACACGCCCCGCATGACCGTCGCCCTGGTCACCCACCAGGCGGCAGGCGACACCTTCTGGGACATCGTCCGCAAGGGCGCCGAGGCCGCCGCGGCCAAGGACAACATCAAGCTCGTCTACTCCTCCGACCCCGTCGCGGGCAACCAGGCCAACCTGGTGCAGAACGCCATCGACCAGAAGGTCGACGGGATCGCCGTCACCCTCGCCAAGCCCGACGCCATGAAGGACGTCCTCAGCAAGGCCGAGGCGGCGAAGATCCCCGTGGTCGGGCTCAACTCCGGCCTCAGCGACTGGAAGAAGCTCGGCCTGCTGGAGTTCTTCGGCCAGGACGAGACCGTGGCCGGCGAGGCGCTCGGCAAGCGGCTGAACAAAGACGGCGCCAAGAACGTCGTCTGTGTCATCCAGGAGCAGGGCAACGTCGGTCTGACCCAGCGCTGCGACGGTGTGAAGAAGACCTTCTCGGGCACCACCGAGACGCTCTACGTCAACGGCACCGACATGCCGTCCGTCCAGTCGACGATCACGGCCAAGCTCAAGCAGGACAGCTCCGTCGACCACGTCATCACGCTCGGTGCCCCCTTCGCGCTGACCGCGGTGCAGTCGGTGTCCGACGCCGGCAGCAAGGCGAAGGTCGCCACCTTCGACCTCAACAGCCAGCTGACGGGCGCGATCAAGAAGGGCACCATCGAGTTCGCCGTCGACCAGCAGCCCTTCCTCCAGGGCTACTTGGCCGTCGACGGTCTGTGGCTCTACAAGAACAACGGCAACTACAGCGGCGGCGGGGAGGCTCCTGTGCTGACCGGTCCGGCCTTCGTGGACAAGTCGAACATCGAGACCATCGCCAAGTTCGCTGCGAAGGGCACCCGGTGATGAGCATGACTCAGCAGGCTGAGCCGGCGGTGAACACACCGCCGCCCCCCGGCCCCAGCAAGGACACCGACGGGCGCACCGCCGAACGCCCCCTGGCACTGCGGCTGTTGGCCCGCCCCGAGGTCGGCGTGTTCCTCGGCGCGCTCGCCGTGTTCATCTTCTTCCTGATCGCCGCCCCGACGCTGCGGACCGGCAGCTCGATGTCGACGGTGCTCTACCAGTCGTCGACCATCGGCATCATGGCGCTGCCGGTCGCGCTCCTCATGATCGGCGGGGAGTTCGACCTGTCGTCCGGCGTCGCCGTGATCAGTTCGGCGCTCACCGCGAGCATGATCAGCTACCAACTGACCATGAACATCTGGGTCGGTGTGATCGCCGCCCTGGTCGTCTCCCTCGCGATCGGCGCGTTCAACGGCTGGATGGTGGTCAAGACCGGGTTGCCCAGCTTCCTGGTCACCCTGGGCACCTTCCTGATCCTGCAAGGCGTCAACCTCGCCGTGACCAAGCTGGTCACCGGCAACGTCGCCACCGACGACATCAGCGACATGCAGGGCTTCGACCAGGCACACACGATCTTCGCGTCGTCGTTCGACATCGGCGGCGTCCAGGTGAAGATCACGGTCTTCTACTGGCTGGTGTTCGCCGCCCTCGCGACCTGGCTCCTGCTGCGCACCAAGTACGGCAACTGGATTTTCGCCGTCGGCGGCAACAAGGAATCCGCGCGGGCCGTCGGCGTCCCGGTGGCCTTCACCAAGATCACGCTGTTCATGGGCGTCGGTTTCGGTGCCTGGTTCATCGGCATGCACCAGCTGTTCTCGTACAACACCGTGCAGTCAGGCGAGGGCGTCGGCCAGGAGCTGATCTACATCGCCGCGGCGGTCATCGGTGGCTGTCTGCTCACCGGTGGCCAGGGCTCCGCCATCGGCCCGGTCTTCGGCGCGTTCATGTTCGGCATGGTCCAGCAGGGCATCGTGTTCGCCGGCTGGAACCCGGACTGGTTCAAGGCCTTCCTCGGCGTGATGCTGCTCGGCGCCGTGCTCATCAACTTGTGGGTCAGCCGCACGGCGACCCGGAGGTGACGCATCCCATGACTTCTTCCCAGGACACCGGCACCCACGGTGCCACCCTCGCGGACACCCTCCCCGAGAGCGACCGCCCCCTGGTCGAACTGCGCAACACCGGCAAGGCGTACGGCAACGTCCGTGCCCTGCACGGCGTGGACCTGAAGGTCTTCCCCTCCAAGGTGACCTGCGTCCTCGGCGACAACGGCGCCGGCAAGTCGACCCTGATCAAAATCATCTCCGGGCTGCACCAGCACACCGAGGGCGATGTCCTCGTCGACAACACCCCGGTCCACTTCCACAGCCCCCGCGACGCGCTCGCCCAGGGCATCGCGACGGTCTACCAGGACCTCGCGACCGTTCCGCTGATGCCGGTGTGGCGCAACTTCTTCCTCGGCTCCGAGATGACGCTCGGCCCCTGGCCGCTGCGCCGCCTCGACATCGCCCGCATGAAGAAGACCGCGGACGAGGAACTCCGCAACATGGGCATCGTCCTCGACGACCTCGAACAGCCCATCGGCACCCTCTCCGGCGGCCAGCGCCAGTGTGTCGCCATCGCCCGCGCCGTCTACTTCGGCGCCCGGGTCCTCATCCTGGACGAGCCCACCGCCGCCCTCGGCGTCAAGCAGTCCGGCGTGGTCCTGAAGTACATCGCCGCCGCCCGCGACCGCGGCCTCGGCGTCATCTTCATCACCCACAACCCCCACCACGCCTACATGGTCGGCGACCACTTCAGCGTCCTGCGCCTCGGCACCGTCGAACTCTCCGCCGAGCGCGCCGGCATCAGCCTGGAGGAACTCACCAACCACATGGCCGGTGGAGCCGAACTTGCCGCGCTGAAGCACGAGTTGTCCCAGGTGCGGGGAGTCGACATCGACGAACTCCCGGACGCCGAGGCCGTCTCCTCGCCCGCCGCGGCCTCCTCGGCCGCGCCGGAAGGGAAAGCCTGAGATGGCCGGGCCGCTGGATCGCATCCGGGTCGGCTCGGCCCCGGACTCGTGGGGCGTCTGGTTCCCCGACGATCCGGGACAGGTGCCCTGGGAACGGTTCCTCGACGAGGTGGCCGAGGCCGGCTACCCGTGGATCGAACTGGGCCCGTACGGCTATCTGCCGACCGACCCGGTCCGGCTCACCGACGAGATCGCCCGGCGCGACCTCAAGGTGTCCGCCGGTACGGTCTTCACCGGCCTGCACCGCGGCCCGTCCGTCTGGGAGTCCACCTGGGCCCACGTCAGCGAGGTCGCCGCGCTCACCCAGGCCATGGGCGCGCGGCACCTCGTCGTCATCCCGTCCTTCTGGCGTGACGACAAGACCGCCGAGATCCTGGAGCCGCCGGAGCTGACCGGCGCGCAGTGGGCCCATCTCACCAAGGGCATGGAGCGGCTCGGGCACGAGGTGAAGGAGGCGTACGGTCTCGACATCGTCGTGCACCCGCATGCCGACACGCACCTCGACACCGAGGAGCATGTCGAACGGTTCCTCGACTCGACCGACTCCGAGCTGGTCAACCTCTGCCTCGACACCGGGCACTACGCCTACTGCGGCGGGGACAGCGTCAAGCTGATCGAGACCTACGGTGAGCGGATCGGGTACCTCCACCTCAAGCAGGTCGACCCGGAGATCCTCGCCGATGTCGTCGCGAACGAGGTGGCCTTCGGGCCGGCGGTGCAGCGCGGGGTGATGTGTGAACCGCCGGGTGGGGTGCCGGAGTTGGGGCCGGTGCTGGAGGCTGCGCAGAAGCTGGGTGTGGAGTTGTTCGCGATCGTCGAGCAGGACATGTACCCGTGCGAGCCTTCCGCTCCGCTCCCCATCGCGGTACGCACCCGCCGCTTCCTGAAATCCTGCGGAGCGTAACCCTACGGGGTTCGAGTGCCGCCCACCCCGCACCCCGCAACGGGGCTGCGGGGTGCGGGCTTGTACGGGGCCGTACATCATCCGCGGCCCAGCCGGGTCTGGTCGCGCCCACGCGGCGGAGCCGCATATCAACCCAGCCCCACGCCCCTTGGGGGCGTTGCCCTACGGGGTTGTATGCCGTCTGCGGGCCGGCGGGGGCCGGTCGCACAGTTCCCCGCGCCCCTTGGCGGCGTTGCTGGGCCGTGGGTTTCTAGGCGCTCGCGCGGCGGAGCCGCATGTCGGCACAGTCCCGCGCCCCTTTGATCGGTCGTTGGCTGCGTGGTTGGGTCGGTGTCGAGGCCCGAGCAATGCAGCCCACAGCTCGGCAACGTACCTAGGGGCGCGGGGAACTGCGCGATCAGCCACGATGGCGCGGCACCCGGCATGCGGTCTGGGCGTGGGGAAATGTGCGGCCAGCCCCTGCCTCGCCGCATCCTCCCCGGCAAGCCGTGGTGTGGTTGTTTTGGGGTGGGCGTTGCTTCCACAGTGTGGGGGGCGATCATGGCGGGACGACGGGTGGGCGAGAGGAGCGCGGATGGGTGCGGCACGCGATCTGATGATCGGCGTGATGGACCGGGCGCTGGGCCGCCCCGTGGCGCAGGGCGAACTCTCCCTCGTCCTCGCCGGAGCCGAACTGCTCGACCTGTTCGAGGCGCGCGCGGCGACCCTGGACGGCACGTCACTGGTGCCGGGGCAGCGGCCGACGCCCTCCGGCGACCCGCTGCTCGACGGCGCCGTCGACACGCTGGTGCGGGACGAGCCGTTCGAGACCGTCGAGGACTGGCTGTGGCGCCGGGGGCAAGGACTAGCCGGCGCGTACCTCACGGCGTTCGAGACGGAGGGCCTCGTCGCCCGGCCACGAGGCTCCTGGCTGCGGCTGCGCGGCGACAGACCCCTCCCCGTCGACTCCCCGGCCCGGCTGCGCGCGGCGCACCGCTGGGCCGCCGACGAGCCCGTCCTCGCCACCCTCGCGACCTTCCTCGGCCTGCGCGACGACGTCCCCGACGACTGCCCGCCGCCCGACGAGGCGGCCCGCACGGTCTTCGGCGCCGTCGTCGAGGCGCTCACCGAACTGGACGCCGTCCGCAGGCGCCGGGCTATCGAGAACGCGGCGTTCGCCAACGTCTGGCGGGGCGCGTAGCCCCGCCGGACGCCCTACATCCTGCTCAGAACCTCAGACCTCAGAACCTCAGCACTCAGGCCGTGCGGACCTCGGCGATGGTCACCGGGCGGTGCTCCTGGAGGGACAGCGTGCACGCGTCGGCGATCCAGCCCGCCTCCAGCGCGTCCTCGACCGTGCACGGCGAGGGCCGCTTGCCCGCCACGACCTCGGTGAACGCGGTGAGTTCGGCGCGGTAGGCGGCCGTGAACCGGTCCATGAAGAAGTCGTGCGGGGTGCCCGCGGGGAACGTCACGCCCGGCTCCACCGAACGCAGCGGCAGCTTGTCCTCCAGGCCCACCGCGATCGAGTCGTCGAAGCCGTGGATCTCCATCCGGACGTCGTAACCCCGGGCGTTGTGACGGGAGTTGGAGACAACGGCGATGGTGTCGTCGTCGAGCGTGAGGATCGCGCCCGTGGTGTCCGCGTCGCCCGCCGCCTTGATGAAGTCGGCGCCCCGGTTGCCGCCGACCGCGTAGACCTCACGCACCTCGCGCCCGGTCACCCAGCGGATGATGTCGAAGTCGTGCACCGAACAGTCACGGAAGATGCCACCGGAGGCGGCGATGTACGCGGCCGGCGGCGGCGCCGGGTCGAGGGTGGTCGAGCGGACCGTGTGCAGCGTGCCCAGCTCACCGCTCTGGACGGCGGCCCGGGCGGCCACGAAACCGGCGTCGAAACGGCGGTTGTAGCCGATCTGGATCGGCACGCCGCTGCCCTGGACGGCCTTGAGGACCTGGACGCCCTCCGCCATCGTCTTGGCGACCGGCTTCTCGCAGAAGACCGGGATGCCCGCCTCGACGGCGGCGAGGATCAGCGCCGGGTGGGCGTCGGTCGCGGCGGCGACGACGACGCCGTCCACACCGGCCGCGAGCACGGCCTCCGGGGAGTCCGCGACCTCGCCCCCGAACCGCTCGGCGGCCTTCTTGGCGGCGTCCCCGAACGGGTCGGCGAGAACGAGCGACTCGACGGCGTCGAGGCCGGAGAGGGTCTCGGCGTGGAAGGCGCCGATTCGGCCGAGGCCGAGGATTCCGATGCGCATGGCGTGTTGCTCCTTGAAGCGGTGCGGGTGGGAAGGAGAAAGGTTTAGTCGATGCCGCCGAGGACGATCTGGTCCCAGTCGATGACCGAACCGGTGACCACGCCCGAGCGGTCGGAGAGCAGGAAGACCACGAAGTCGGCGATCTCGTCGGGCTGGCCGAGCTTGCCCATCGGCACCGACGCGGCGGCGTGCTCCAGCCAGTCGTCCCCGGCGCCGTGGAACGCCTTCTGCGTCGCGGCCTCGCCCTCGGTCGCCGTCCAGCCGATGTTCAGGCCGTTGATCCGCACCCGGTCCCAGCGGTGGGCGTGCGCCGCGTTGCGGGTCAGGCCGGCCAGACCGGCCTTGGCGGTGACGTACGGGGCGAGGAAGGACATCCCGCCGTGCGACGCCGACGAGATGATGTTGACGACCGTGCCGGGCGACTTGCGGGCGAGCATGTCCGCGACGGCGGCCTGCATCGCGAAGAACGGTGCCCGCAGGTTGATCGCGATGTGCTGGTCGAACAGCTCCGGCGTGGTGTCGAGCAGCGTGCCCCGGGTGGTGAGGCCCGCCGAGTTGACGAGGCAGTCGACGCGGCCGTAGGAGGCGATGACATCGCCCACCACGGTGCGCGCCTGCTCGGCGTCCGAGAGGTCGGCGCGCACGAACATCGCCTTGCCGCCCTCGCGGGTCAGCTCCGTGACCAGTTCCTCGCCCGGTCCCGGACGGCGTCCGGAGATGGCCACGACCGCGCCCTCACGGACGGCGGCCCGCGCGATCGCGGCCCCCACGCCCTGGCTGCCGCCGTTGACGAGGACGACCTTGTCGTCGAGAAGTCCCATGTCTGTTCAGGTCCCTTTCAGCTTTCACGGCGCTCGGCGCCGGCCCGCAGTTCACTGCGCAGCGTCTCAGGTGTCCACGACGCGCGCAGCGCCCGCCGCACGAGGTCCGCCTGCGACAACGGCGCGAGGCCGTCGACCGGCGGATCGGTGTCGAGGTTGGTGGGGAAGGGGTAGCCCTCGGCGCTCGCGGCGATCACGTTCTCCAGCCAGGCCGGGTCCGCGCCCGCGGCACGCCGGGCGAGCAGCACCGGGTAGACGGCGTTCGCCAGCACCTCGCGGTCCACCGTCTCCATGGACCGGCCGAACGCCGACGACACCTGGAGCAGGTTGGCCGAACGCCGGATGTCCGCCGACCTGTTGGTGCCGGCCGCGTGGAACAGCGCCGGGTTGAAGAAGACCGCGTCCCCCTGGGCGAGCGGGAGTTGGACGTGACGGGCCTCGAAGTAGGCCTGGAACGCGGGCAGTCGCCAGGCCAGATAGCCCGGCTCGTACCGCTGCGAGTACGGCAGGTACCTCGTCGGCCCGCTCTCCACCGGCATGTCGCAGTGCGCCACCGCGCCCTGGAGCGTGAGCACGGGGGAGAGCAGATGCACGTGGACGGGGTAGGCGGCGGCCGCCTCGTTCGAGAGGAACCCGAGGTGGTAGTCGCGGTGCGCGGACTGCGCGGCGCCGCCCGGGTTGACGACGTTGACCTGGGAGGTCACCTGGTAGCCGGGGCCCAGCCAGGCGGACGCGACCAGCGCCAGCATGTCGTTGGCGTAGTAGTCGGTGAACGCCTCGGGGTCGTGCAGGGCCGCCTTCTCCAGCGCGTTCCACACCCGGTCGTTCGCGCCGGGCCGCGCGAAGTGGTCCCCGGTGTGCCCGCCCGCGGTCCGCTGCTCGGCGATCAGGGCGTCGAACACATCCGTCAGCCGGTCGACCACCGTCGGGTCGGGGAACGCGCCCTTGAGGACCACGACGCCGGGTCCCTCGGCGAGCGCGTGGACCAGCTCGGCCCGTACGTCGGCGGCGTCCCCGGCCGCGCGCAGCCGGGCGCTGTCGTAGACGAGGACGTTGTCGATGACCTCCGACGCGTACGGGTAGGCGGCGCGGTCGGTGGTCTGCTCGACCAGCTCACGCAGGGCGGTGAGGTCGCAGTCCCGCTCGGACAGCGGCGCAGCACGGCGTACGGAGGTGAAGGACATCGTCGTCCCTTCGGGGGAGTGGGCCACGCGGCCGCCGGTGACAGGACCGGGCCGCGCTGACATTCTTGTCATGACAAAGCCGTCGAACAACCAGCAGGCGGCCATCAAAAAACCTTCAAGGAGCCGCCCCATGGGCCATCCGTTCCCGATCCGGGAGATCGCCCGGCAGGCGGGCCTGAGCGAGGCGACCGTGGACCGGGTGCTGAACGGCAGAGGAGGGGTGCGCGAGAGCACCGAACGCGAGGTCAGACAGGCCATCGCCGATCTGGACCGGCAGCGCTCCCAGGTCCGTCTGGTGGGCCGGGCCTTCATGATCGACATCGTGATGCAGGCGCCGGAACGATTCTCCACCGCCGTGCGGGCCGCCCTGGAGACGGAGCTGCCCGCGCTGCACCCGGCCGTGGTCCGGTCCCGCTTCCACTTCCGGGAGACCGGACCCGTCGCGGGACTCGTCCGCACCCTGGACCGGATCGCCCGGCGCGGCTCGCAGGGCGTCATCCTCAAGGCGCCGGACGTCCCCGAGATCGCCACCGCCGTCGGCCGGCTCGCCGACGCGGGCATCCCGGTCGTGACCCTGGTGACCGACCTGCCCGCGACCGCCCGCCTCGCCTACGTCGGCATAGACAACCGGGCCGCCGGCGCGACCGCCGCCTACCTGATGGGCCAGTGGCTCGGCGATCGCCCCGGCAACGTCCTCACCAGCATCAGCAGCGGCTTCTTCCGCAACGAGGAGGAGCGCGAGATGGGCTTCCGGGGCGTGATGCGCTCCCGCCACCCGGACCGCGTCCTCGTCGAGATCACCGAGGGGCAGGGCCTGGACGCCACCCAGTACGAGCTGGTCCGGGCGGCGCTGGAACGCGACCCGGAGATCAGGGCCGTCTACTCCATCGGCGGCGGCAACATCGCGACCCTGCGGGCCTTCGCCGACCTGCGCCGCACGTGTGACGTGTTCGTCGCCCACGACCTCGACCACGACAACACCCGGCTGCTGCGCGAGGACCGGCTCTCCGCCGTCCTCCACCACGACCTGCGCCAGGACATGCGGGAGGCCTGCCACGTCGTGATGCGCGCCCACGGCGCCCTGCCGCCCGCCGGGCCCACCCTGCCCTCCGCGATCCAGGTCGTCACGCCCTACAACCTGCCTCCGCAGGCGACGAGTTGAGCGGGGAGACGGCGTTGAGGTCCGAGCACCTGGAGATCGAAGGCGTCCCGATGCGAGCCGAGTTGACGCCCGGCGGCCCGGTGGGACTGCTCGCCCTGCACGGCAGCAACGAGGGCGGCACGGCCGAACTGGCCCGGCTGGTGGCCGAGTCGACCGGCGCGACCTGTCTGACCTTCACCCAGCCTGACGGGCCCGCGGTGCACGTCCCGTCGCCCCGGATGGCGGCCCCGCACTGCGCGCTGCTGCGGGAGTTCCTGACCCACGTCGAGCTCACGGTCTCCCTGCACGGTCATCTGCGCCCCTCGGCGCCCCGCTCCCTGTTCCTGGGCGGCGCCAACCGCGCGGCGGCCCACACCCTCGCCGCCGAACTGGACGCGCTGCGACCGGAGTTCACCCCCGTCACCGACCTCGACGCGATCCCCCGTGCCCTGCGCGGCCTGCATCCCCGGAACCCGGTGAACCTGACCCGCGCGACCGGCGTCCAGGTCGAGCTGCCGCTCGCCGCCCGCACCGTTCACCCGAACGGCTGGGAGGGCCCGGACCTTCCGCCGACGGCCGTGACCGACGCCCTGACGGCCGGTGTGCGCCTGCTGGCGGAAGGGCCCCGCAGGCCACCGGGGCGGTGAGCCCGCAGGCCGCGCCCGTGAGCCGAATGGGCGTACTGCTGCTGCGCGCTGGAGTGTTTCGGGGGTGAATGGCTCATGGGCGGGGAACTGCCCTGCCGTCCATCGAGGAACTGGGGAAACACATGCGTATGCGTACAGCCCTTGCCGCGACCGCTCTCGCCGTGACCGGAGTCATGGCCGGTGCCGGTGTCGCCATGGCGGACGCCGGAGCAGAGGGGGCCGCGGTCGGTTCCCCCGGCGTCCTGTCCGGCAACGTGATCCAGGTGCCGGTCCACATTCCGGTCAACCTCTGCGGCACCTCCGTCAACGTCGTCGGCCTGCTCAACCCGGCCGCCGGCAACACCTGCGTCAATCGCTGATCAGCCGCACCGGAGGCCGTGGCATTCCCGCACATCACCGGGAACGCCACGGCCTCCACGCTGCGGGAGCGCCGGCCGGGGCGCCGGTCGACACAACCGGCGCCCCGGCCGCTCCGCACGGAGACCGGCTCACCCCTCCGACACGGTCACCCACGCCCCCGTCTGCACCGACCGGGACATCGCTTCCAGGACGGACGCGCTGTGCACGGCGTCCGTGAGGGTGGCGCCGTAGGAGGTGTCCTGCGCGATCGAGCGCAGGAAGTTGTGGGCCTCGATGACCTTGAGGTCGTCGTAGCCCATGGCGTTCGCCGCGCCCGGCTGGAACGCCCCGAACTCACCGTCGCCCGGACCGACGTACACCGTGCTGACGGGCTGGTCCTGATAGGCGGTGCCGCGGCTGACGGCCAGCTCGTTCATCCGGCGGAAGTCCCAGAAGACCGCGCCCTCGGTGCCGTGGACCTCGAAGCCGTAGTTGTTCTGCTCGCCGACCGAGACCCGGCAGGCCTCCAGGACACCACGGGCGCCGGAGGCGAACCGCAGCAGACAGTTGACGTAGTCCTCGTTCTCCACCGGGCCCAACTCGCCGCCCGAGGCGCGGGTGTGACCGGCCGTGGCGCCGCTCGGGCGGGCCCGCTCGGGGACGAAGACGGCCGTGTCGGCGGTCAGCGAGACGATGTCGCCCAGCAGATGCCGGGCCAGGTCGGCGCCGTGCGAGGCGAGGTCGCCGAGGACCCCGCTGCCGCCCCGCTCCCGCTCGTACCGCCAGGTCAGCGCCCCGTCCGGATGCGCCGCGTAGTCGCTGAAGAGACGGATGCGGATATGGGTGACGGTGCCGATGCCGCCCTCGGCGATCAGGGCGCGGGCCCGCTCGACGGCGGGCGCGTTGCGGTAGTTGAAGCCGACCGCGCTGTGCACGCCGGCCTTGTCGACCGCGTCGGCCACCGCCTGGGCGTCCGCCACGGTGAGCCCGACCGGCTTCTCGATCCACAGGTGCTTGCCGGCCTCGGCGACGGCCACACCGATCTCGCGGTGCAGGAAGTTCGGGGCGGTGACGCTGACCGCGCCGACCCTCGGGTCGTCGAGCACCGCACGCCAGTCACGGGTGGCCGACGCGAACCCGAACTGCTCGGCGGCCTCCTCGGCCCGGCCGGGCACCTCGTCGGCGACCGCGACCAGTTCGGGGCGGAGCCCGAGGTGCGGATAGTGGTGCCGGACGCGGACGTACGCCTGGGTGTGCACCCGGCCCATCCAGCCGAATCCGACGACGGCGACACCGAGTGAATCCACCATGACAACCCCTTCGCGGCCCCTCATTGGACCGGTCCACATCTTGACAAGGCCACCCTGAGTGCGCCTATGCGCTGGTGTCAACCCTTTCCCTGCCCTTTGACAGAGCCGGCCCGTCCATGGAACGGTCCAAGGATGGAAACGGCCGACGTATGAGACCGCCGACGATCCGTGACGTCGCCGAGCGGGCCGGTGTCTCCAAGTCGCTGGTCTCGCTCGTGCTGCGCGGCTCCGGCCAGGTGCGCCCGGAGAAACGGGACGCCGTGCTGCGGGCCGCCCGGGAGCTGGGCTACCGCCCCAACGCCGCCGCCCGCAGCCTCAGCGAACAACGCACCCGATCGGTCGGCGTTCTCCTCAACGACCTGCGCAACCCCTGGTTCGTCGACCTGCTCGACGGCCTGAACTCCCTGCTCCACGAGAACGGCCTGCACATGCTGCTGGCCGACGCCCGCCTCAACCGCCGCACCGGCCAGGACCTCACCGGCCCCTTCCTCGACCAGCGCGCCGACGGCCTGGTCGTCGTCGGCACCTTGCCCGACCCGGCCGCCCTGGACGCCGTCGCCGCCCGCATCCCGGTCGTCGTCGCCGGTGCCAGGGAACCCGTCCCGGCGGGCGTCGACCTCGTCGCCGGGGATGACGAACGGGGCGCCCGGCTGGTCACCGAGCACCTCGTCGGCCTCGGGCACCGGCGGATCGCCCACCTCGCGGGGTACGGCGCGGTCGGCGAGCTGCGCCGACGCGGCTTCGAGGCGACGACGCGGGCGCACGGCATCGCCGAACAGTGCCCGGTGGAGCCGAGCGACATGACGGAGGAGGGCGGCTACCGCAGCACCGTCCGGCTGCTCAGCCGCCCCGACCGGCCCACCGCGCTGTTCGCCGTCAACGACATCGCCTCCACCGGCGCCCTCTCGGCCGCCACGGAGCTCGGCCTGCGGGTCCCGCACGACGTGTCCGTGGTCGGCTACGACAACACCAGCATCTCCCGGCTGCGGCACGTGTGGCTGACCACCGTCGACAACGCCAGCCACGAGGTCGGCCGCCGCGCCGCCCGCTGCCTCCTCGACCGCCTCGACCGGCCGGGCGAGCCGGGCCGCCAGTACCTGACCGCACCGACGTTGGAGATCAGGGGCAGCACGGCGGCGCCGGTCACAGGGTGATCGCGTACGCCTTGCGCAGCGTCTCGTGGACCGTCCACGTCGTCCGGTCGCCCGCCCGCAGCACCGCGAGGTCGCCGGGGCCCACCGTCAGCGTCGGACCGCCCTCGACCTCGATGGTCGCCGACCCGCTGATCACCACGAACAGCTCGTCCGCCTCGGTGTCGGTGACCACCCCCGGCGTGATCTGCCAGACCCCGCGCAGCTGCCGCCCGTCGGCCGACTCCCAGACCACCTTGCCCGTCACCTCGGGCGTCCCGGAGACGATCTGCGCCGGGTCGAGCGGCTCGGGCACGAGGTCGGCGTCGGGCACGTGGAGAACGAAACTCTGCGTCATACCGCGACCCTAACCAGCGCGCACGCGCCCCCGGCCCGTACAGAGTGTGCGGGGAAGGCCCCGCCGGGCGGACACTCTGCCGCCCGGCCGGGTCGCGGCCCGCGCGGCGGCGGGCGATCGTGGAGGGCATGGCGGACCCCTCGGCGGCCGTGCCCGGACCGCACCGCAGCGACACCCGCGAGACGCTCCTGTTCGGCGGGGTGTACGGCGCCGTCCTGGCCTGCTCGATGGTCGCCGCCCTCACCCAGTACGGCCACACCTCCCGCGCCAGCCGCCGCTACGACGCCCTCTGGCTGCTGGTGACCGCGCTCGCCTCCGCCCTCGCCCACGGCTACGCCCACTACATCGCCGAGCGCGCCCCGCACCGGCGCGGCGACGCCCTGCGGGTGCTCCGAGGTGAATGGCCGCTGGTCACGGCCGTGTTGCCGACCGTGCTGATCCTGGCGGGGGCGGGCTGGGGCTGGTGGCCGCCGAACGGCGTGGAGTACGCGGCGTTCACCTTCAACCTTCTGCTGCTGTTCGTCCTCGGCCTGGTCACCGCCCGCTGGTCGGCCCGGCCCTGGACGGTCGCCGTGGCCATCGGCGCGGTCGACGCGCTGCTCGGCATGGTCGTCGTGGTGGCCAACGCGCTCATCAAATGACGCGTGTTCTCACCCACCGCTCACCCACGGGCGCGATGCTGGTCCCCGCGACCACCCGCCCCCCTGGGAGGAGTTCCGGCATGACCACCGACGCCACGCACCCGACGGTCACGGACGAGGCGGTGAACAGTTTCGACGGCGCCCCCGACCCCCGGCTGCGCGAACTGCTCACCGGCCTGGTCCGGCATCTGCACGCCTATGTGCGTGAGACCGGGCTGACCCAGCGGGAGTGGGAGCGGGCGATCGGCTTCCTCACGGCGACCGGGCAGGCGTGCACCGACACCCGCCAGGAGTTCGTCATGCTCTCCGACGTGCTCGGCCTCTCCATGCTGGTCGAGGAGGTCAACGCCCGCCGCGCCGAGGGGGCCACCGAAGCGACGGTCCTCGGCCCGTTCCACCTGACCGAGTCGCCGGTCCGCGAGCCCGACGCGACCATCGACCTGGCCGGTGGCGGCGAACCCTGTGTGGTCGACGTCCGGGTCCGCTCCGACGACGGCACCCCGCTGCCGGGCGCCACCGTCGACGTGTGGCAGGCCGACGGCCACGGCTTCTACGACGTCCAACGGCCGGACACGCAGCCACCGGGCAACGGGCGCGGCCTGTTCACCGCCGACGCCGAGGGCCGCGTCCGGTTCCGCAGCTGTGTGCCGAGCGCGTACCCGATCCCGACGGACGGCCCCGTCGGCACCCTCCTCACGGCGACCGGACGCCACCCGTACCGGCCCGCCCACATCCACTTCATCGCCTCGGCGGCCGGGCACACCCCGGTCACCACGCACATCTTCGTGGCGGGCGGCGACTACCTCGACTCGGACGCCGTGTTCGCCGTCAAACCGAGCCTGGTGCGGGAATTCGAGGACATCGAGGACCCCGAGGACCCCGCTCTGGCCCGGCAGTTCGGCCTGTCGGGACCGTTCAGGCTGGCCCGCTTCGACCTCGTCCTGGAGCGCACGTGAGCGAGCACCTCGACTTCACCCACGAGACCCGGCCGGTCCGGGTCGTCTTCCGGGCCGGCGCCGCGACCGACGCGATCGCCGAGGAGGCGGCGCTGCTCGGGCTGCGCCGGCTGCTCGTGGTGTGCGGGGCGCGCGGCGCCGCGAGCGCGCGGGCCGTCGCCGACGCCCTGGGCCCGGCCTGCGTAGGCCTGCACGACGGGGCCCGCCAGCATGTCCCCGTCGACGCGGCCGACCGGGCGGTGGCGGCGGCGCGGGAGGCGGGCGCCGACGGCTGTGTCGCGGTCGGCGGCGGCTCGGCCATCGGCCTCGGCAAGGCCGTCGCGCTGCGCACCGGGCTGCCGTTGATCGCCGTTCCCTCCACCTACTCGGGATCGGAGACGACCGCCGTCTGGGGACTGACCGAGAACGGCGTCAAACGCACCGGCCAGGACCCTGTCGTCCAGCCCCGCGTCATCCTCTACGACCCCGCCCTGACCTACCCGCTGCCCGTCCCGCTCTCGGTGACCAGCGGCATCAACGCCGTCGCGCACGCCGCCGAGGCCCTCTACGCCCCCGACCGCTCACCCCTGATCGCGCTGATGGCCGAGGAGGGCGTACGGGCGATGGCGGGCGCCCTGCCCGAGATCGCGGCGGACCCCGGCTCGCCCGAGGCGCGCGGGCGTGCCCTGTACGCGGCCTGGCTGTGCGGGTCCTGCCTGGGCGCCACCACGATGGGCCTGCACCACAAGCTCTGCCATGTCCTGGGCGGCACCTTCGGCCTCCCGCACGCCGAGACCCACACCGTCGTCCTGCCCTACGCCCTCGCCCACAACGCGCGAGCGGCCCCCGACGCGCTCGCCGCCCTGGACCGCGCCCTCGGCACCGACGACACCCCGCGTCGGCTGCGCGAGCTGTCCGGCCGCCTCGGCGCACCCACCTCCCTCGCCGAACTCGGCCTGAAGGAGAGCGACTTGGCGACGGCAGCGGAACGGACGGCGGCCCTGTCGTTCCCCAACCCCCGGGAGGTCACCGAGGCCGGTGTCCTGGCGCTGCTGCGCGCGGCCCACGCGGGGGAGCGGCCGACCGGCCGGTGACGGACATGACCGAGGGCGGCCGTCGAAACGGCCGCCCTCGGTCAAGTGGTGCGACAGGTCATGCTCCGGCGAGGTTCAGACCCCGGCGGTCTCCGGCTGCCGGTCCTTGGCGTGCCGGGCGGTGGCCGCACGGCGGCGCGGGATGAACGCGGCGACGAGGAAGGCGAGCACGGCGGCTCCGGCGCCGATGGCCATCACGACCTTGAAGCCGTTCTCCGAGGGCAGCGCGTGCCCTGCGAAGTCGGTGGTCATCTGGGCCAGGATCACCCCGGCGACGGCGCTGGCGACCGACGTTCCGATGGACCGCATCAGGGTGTTGAGGCTGTTGGCGGCGCCCGTCTGGGACGGCTCGACGGCACCCATGATCAGGGCCGGCATGGCGCCGTAGGCGAAGCCGACGCCCGCGCCGATGACACAGGACACCAGGATCAGGTGCCAGACCTGGGACATCAGGACGATGTTCAGGCTGTAGCCGATCGCGACGATCACCGCGCCGGTCATCAGGGTGACCTTCGGGCCCTTGCTCTTGGTGATGGCGGCGGACACCGGCGCGAACGCCATCATGACCAGCCCCTGCGGAGCCATCACCAGACCGACGGTGAGCATCGACTTGCCCAGGCCGTACCCGGTCTGCGAGGGCAGCTGGAGCAGCTGCGGCAGCACCAGGGACATCGCGAACATCGAGAAGCCGAACGCGATCGAGGCGAGGTTGGTGAACAGCACCTGCGGGCGGACGGTGGTGCGCAGGTCGACCAGCGGGTTCGCGGTGCGCAGTTCGTAGCGGCCCCAGGCGAGCAGGATCAGCACGGCTGCGGTGCCGAGGCCGAGCGTGGTGGCGCTGGTCCAGCCCCAGTCGGAGCCCTTGGAGATGGTCAGCAGCAGCGAGACCAGACCGGCGGACAGCCCCAGCGAGCCGACCAGGTCGAACGTGCCACCGGCCCGCGTCTTCGACTCCGGGACGAGCAGGACGACCAGCACGAGGGCGACGACGCCGAGGACGGCGGAGGTCCAGAAGAGGATGTGCCAGTCGAAGTTGTTGGCGATGAACGCGGCGGCGGGCAGACCGAGGGCGCCGCCGACACCGAGCGAGGCGCTCATCAGCGCGGTGGAACCGGCCAGCCGGTCGGCGGGCAGCTCGTCCCGCATGATGCTGATGCCGAGCGGCACGACCGCGGCGGCGAGACCCTGGAGGGCACGGCCGACGATCATCGGCACGAGGGAGTCGGACAGCGCGCAGACCACCGAGCCGACGACCAGCATGACGACGCTGGCCAGCAGCATCCTCCGCTTGCCGACCATGTCCCCGAGCCGGCCGACGACCGGGGTGGCCACGGCGGCGGCGAGCAGGGTCGCGGTGACCGCCCAGGCCGTGTTCGAGGCGGAGGCGTTCAGCAGGGTCGGCAGCTCCGGGACGATCGGGATGACCAGGGTCTGCATCAGCGAGACGACGATTCCGGCCAGGGCCAGCACCGCCACCACGGCGTTGGGCCGCACCGGGGCGGATGCCCCCGGGGCAGCGGGTCGGGCAAGGGCGTCGGACATGACAGTGCCTCCGTCACAGGGTTTTGCTTGACTCACTCAAGTTAATGGAATTGATTGAGTTAAGCAAGTTGATTTTTCCCGGGATCGAACGGCAACTCCGCGACGACCTCGAATCCGCCCCCGGGACGGGGCCCGACGCGCAGCAGCCCACCCGCCGAACGGGCCCGCTCCCGCATGCCGACGAGCCCGTAGCCGCTGCCCGGGGTGGGGCCACCGGACCCTGGGCAGCGGTCCGGGGGGTCGGGGGAGCCGGGGGCGCGGGGCGGCGGGCCGGGGGAGTCGGGGGCGCGGGGTGGCGGGCCGGGGGAGCCGGGGTCGCGGGTCGGGGTGCCGTCGTCGGTGACGGTGACCACGAGCCGGTCGGCCAGGTAGGTGAGGCGCACCTCGGCGGTGTCGGTGGCGGCGTGCTTGGTGACGTTGGTGAGGGCCTCCTGCACGATGCGGTACGCCGTGAGGTCCGCGCCGGCCGGCAACGGTCTCGGCTCGCCCTCGCCGCGCACGGTCACCGTGAGACCGGCGGGCCTGAACGACGCGGCGAGTTCGGGCAGCCGGGCGAGCCCCGGAGTGGGTTCCGGGGGCGGGTCGGTGGAGCCCGCGTGCCTCAACAGGCCGACCGTGGACTTGAGTTCACGCAGGGCGGAGGAGGTCGAGCCCGCCAACTCCGTTGCCGTGTCGGCTGCTCGGTCGGGGTCGGTGGCCAACTGCCGTGTCACCAAGGTGGCCTGAAGGTTCGCCAGCACCAGGTGGTGGGCGACGACGTCGTGCAGGTCGCGGGCGATCCGCAGCCGTTCCTCCGTCACCCGGCGCAGCGCCTCCTCCTCCCGGGTGCGCTCGGCGTGCTCGGCCCGGGCCCGTTCGGCGACCAGATAGGCGGAGCGCAGCCGGGCCACGGTCCCCAGCGAGGTGGGCAGCAGCAGCCAGGCTGCGGGGCCCAGGAGCTTGAGGACCAGCGGCTCCTGGGCCGGACCCGCGACCAGGCTGGTGCCGACCAGCACCGCGATGGCGGCCACGGCGAAGGAGTTGGCGGTCCGCCGGTCGGTGACCAGGGCCAGCGAGTACAGCGCGACCATCAGCGGCCCGAGCAGCAGCACGGTCGGGAGATAGCCCAGCACCGACATGACGAACGCGCCCAGCAGGGTCAGCGCCACCGTGGTCCGGGGCCGGCGTCTGCGTCCCGTCACGATCACGCAGGACACCCCGGCCAGCAGCGCGCCGGGCCACCAGGAGACACCGAGGTCGCTCCCCGGGAACGTGATCATGCTGCCGGGGAACGCGCAGGCGAACAGGGCGACGGCCACGATCACATCGACGAGCCGGGGGGAGAGCGCGGGCAGGGCACGCACGGGGTCTTTCACGACGCGGGTCCAGAGTAGGGGAGGGGAGGGGAGGGGCGGTGAGGGAGCGGGGCGCGGGAACGGGAACGGGCCGGGCCGTGGTCGGGGGCGCGACACCATCGACGTCGTCGACAGTCGTCGTTCCCCTTCCACGGCCCGGCCCGGCCGGTGTGGTCACGCGCCGAACGTGACCACGACCTTCTCCGAGGCGCCCGGCGTCAACGCCAGCTCGAAGGCGTGCGCCGCCTCGTCGAAGGGGACCCGGTGGCTGATCAGCCGGGCGAACAACTCGTGGTGCTCGACCAGGTGCGGGGTGACCTCGAAGATCTCGGTCGGGTAGCCCTGCGAGGCGATCAGGGTCAGTTCGCTGCGGAGCATCCCGCCGAGTTCGATGTCGGCGCCCTTCTTCTGCATGGCGACCATGACCAGCTTCGCGCCCCACTTGGCGGCGCCCACGGTGGCGTTGAAGACGGCCGCGACCCCGGCCGCGTCGATGTAGATGTCCGTGCCCGCGCGCGGCTGCCCGAGCGAGTTGGCCGACTGCCCGTGCAGTGCGGTCAGGCGCGCGGTGACGTCCTCCTCGGCGGAGTTGATCACCGCGTCCGCGCCCACCGCCAACGCCGTCTCCAGCCGCTCGGGCAGGACGTCGGCGACGACCACGTGCTCCACACCGCGCAGCTTCAGCCAGATCGTGGCGCCCAGGCCGATGGGCCCGGCACCGAAGACGACCACCTTGTCACCGGGGCGCGCCTCGGAGCGGTTGACGCAGTGCAGGGCCACCGCCATCGGCTCGTTGAGCGCGGCCACGTCGAAGGGGATGGTGTCGGGGAAGACCGCCACCGTCCTGCCGACCTCGGCGTTCTCCAGCAGCAGGTACTCGCTCATCGCGCCGTGCGCGCCGCCGCAGCCGATGATGCCGGAGGGCGCGCCCTGCGGACTGACGACCACCCGGTCGCCGGGCCTCAGCCCGGTGACCTCCGCGCCCACCTCGACGATCTCGCCGGCCGGTTCGTGGCCCAGCGGGATCGACCGGGTGGCGCCGCCCGGGCCGTCCGGGCTGCCGCCGCAGTGCAGGAAGAAGGTGTCGGTGCCGCAGATGCCGCAGGCGCGTATCCGTACCAGCGCGTCCTTCGGGCCCGGCACGGGGCGTTCGACCTCCACCACGTCGATCTGGTTCTGGTCGCCGGTGCGGACGGACATCATCGTGGCCATGGGATCACTCGCTCTCTGGAGGCGCCGACGGGGGCGCCGATCAAGGTGTGGGCACCAGGTGACGGTGGACCGAGCCCGACGGCGGACGGGGGGAGTGGCCGCCGCCGGACCCGGTGACCGCGCCGGTCCCCGTCCCCACGGGTCCGACGCGAGGAGGCCGCCTCCGCTCGGAGCGACCCCCGGTCTTGGTCACGCATCACCTTGCTTGAGTTAGGCAAGCATAGTGGAGTTACTTAAGTCAAGCAATGAATAGGGGTTGCTTGACTTAAGTAAGCAGATCTACGGTGATCCCATGGCCGCCGAGCGAACCACCCCCGTCTCCGCACCCGTGTCGGTGCACATGATCGAGATCGAACGGATCGTCGCGCAGATCACCTATCTGACGGGCCGGGCCCGCCAGCACGACCGGCTGATGGCGACCGCCGGACTGACGCTCGACCGGGCCGCCGTGGCGATCCTGCGGAACATCGCCGGCAGTGAACCGGTGCGCCCCGGCGTCCTCGCGGTCCGCCTCTCCGTGGAGGCCTCGCACGTCACCCGGCAACTGCGCGGCCTGGAGCGCGACGGCTATGTCATCCGCGTCGCCGACCCCGACGACCGGCGCGCCCAGCGGGTGCAGTTGACGGAGTGGGGGATCGAGGCGGTCGAGCGCATCCGGGACGCGAGCCGTCGGGGGGTGGGGGTGGCGCTGGCCGACTGGGCCGCCGAGGATCTGGCGGAACTCGCGGGGCTGTTGCGGCGGATGGCGGCGGACTTCGTGACGCATGCCGAGGACCCGATGCCGGTGCGGTAGCCCAACCGGCCCTGTCTTTCGGGTCTTTGCCGTTCTTGCCGGTGTTCCCCGGCTTTCCGGAGCTGTTCTGGCTTCCGGGGGGTCGGGGTTTTTGCGTGCCGTGGCGTGTCCTGCCGTGTCCTGCCGTGTCCTGCCGTGTCCTGCCGTGGCGCGGGGCGCCGTGACGTGGTGTGCCGTGCCGTGGTGTGGTGCGGCGTGGTGTGGTGCGGCGTGGTGTGGTGCGGCGCGAAAAGGCGGACAAAATTGTTGACAATCTTGTTTGGCTAGATTTAGGTTCGACAGGCACTCACTCAGGGAGGGCACATGCCGAAAGAAGCCCGTCCGAGCAGCGGGGAGCAGGCCAAACAGCACGCGCTCGCGCGGCTGCGGCAGGCGATCCTGCACGGCGAGATGGCACCGGCCCAGCGGCTGGTGGAGAACGAACTCGCCGAGCAGTTCGGGGTGACCCGGGCGAGCATCAGGGCAGCACTCATCGACCTGGAGTCCCAGGGTCTGGTCGAGCGGATTCGCAACCGCGGCTCGCGGGTGCGGGTGGTCACCGTGGAGGAGGCGGTCGCCATCACCGAGTGCCGGATGGCACTCGAAGGGCTCTGCGCCGCCAAGGCCGCCGCGACGGTCAGCGACGAACAGCTCGCCGAGCTGACGGAGTTGGGCACCGCGATGGCCAAGGCCGTCGCCGACGGTGAGCCGATGACCTACTCCGAGCTGAACCAGCAACTGCACGCCAGGGTCCGGGAGTTCTCCGGCCAGCGCACGGCGGTGGATCTGCTGGAGCGGCTCAACGCCCAACTGGTGCGCCACCGTTTCCAGTTGGCGCTGCGTCCGGGACGTCCGCAGCACTCCCTGAACGAGCATCTGGCGATGATCGAGGCGATCAGGGCCAGGGACCCCGAGGCGGCCGAGGCCGCCGTCCGCGCCCACCTCAGCAGCGTGATCGAGGCACTGCGCGACTGATCACGCGCGGGGCGGGCGCCCCACCTGTCACAAGGAGATGTGAGCATGACGCTTGGCAACGCGCCCGCCGCGCCACCCCGGTCCACCCTCGTGGTCACCGCGCACGCCGGTGACTTCGTGTGGCGGGCCGGTGGGGCCATCGCCCTGGCCGCCGCCCGGGGCGAGCAGGTCACCATCGCCTGCCTGACCTTCGGCGAGCGCGGCGAGTCCGCCAAGGCGTGGCGCGAGGGCCGCGAGCTGGCCGAGATCAAGGCGATCCGCAAGGACGAGGCCGAACGCGCCGCCGCCACCCTCGGCGCCGAGGTCCGTTTCTTCGACGCGGGTGACTACCCCCTCGTCGCCAGCGCGGAGTTGACTGACCGGCTCGTCGCCGTCTACCGCGAGACCCAGCCGGACGTGGTGCTCACCCACCCCACCGAGGACCCCTACAACGGCGACCACCCGGCCGCCAACCGGATGGCGCTGGAGGCCCGCATCCTGGCGCAGGCCATCGGTTACCCGGGGGAGGGCGACATCATCGGCGCCCCGCCGGTCTTCTACTTCGAGCCCCACCAGCCGGAGATGAGCGGCTTCCGCCCCGAGGTGCTGCTCGACATCACCGAGGTGTGGGAGACCAAGCGCGCCGCGATGGAGTGCCTCGGCGCCCAACAGCACCTGTGGGCCTACTACACCGACCTCGCCGTGCGCCGGGGTGTCCAGCTCAAGCGCAACGCCGGGCCGAACCTCGGGCTCGCGCACACCACGATGGCCGAGGCCTTCATGCGGCCGTTCCCGCAGATCGCGAAGGAGTTGGCATGAGCGGCGTCATCGTCACCGATCCGCCCAGGGCGGCAGCGAAGGACGTCGAGGCGCTGGCCGCGTTCGGGGTGGCCACCGTCAGCGAGGCGATGGGCCGCACCGGACTGCTCGGCCCCGAGATCCGCCCCGTCCAGCAGGGTGTACGGGTCGCCGGCACCGCCGTCACCGTGCTCAGCTGGCCCGGCGACAACCTCATGATCCACGCGGCCGTCGAGCAGTGCGGCGAGGGTGACATCCTGGTCGTCACCACCACCTCGCCCTGCACCGACGGCATGTTCGGCGAGCTGTTCGCGACCGCGCTCCAGCAGCGCGGGGTGCGCGGGATCGTCACCAACGCCGGTATCCGGGACACCCAGGAGCTGCGCGAGATGGGCTTCGCCGGCTGGGCGCGGGCGATCAGCGCGCAGGGCACGGTCAAGGCGACCGGCGGCTCGGTCAACGTGCCCATCGCCGTGGACGGCCAGGTGATCCGCCCGGGCGACGTGATCCTCGCCGACGACGACGGCGTGGTCGTCGTCCCCCGTGAACGCGCCCGGGAGGCGGCCGAGAGGTCGGCGGCCCGCGAGGCCAAGGAGGCGGCCACCCGCGAGGCGTTCCTCGGCGGCCAACTCGGCCTGGACCGCTACGGGTTGCGCGAGACCCTGGAGCGTCTCGGCGTCACCTACCAGAGCTACGAGGCGTGGGACGGGGAACGGTCGTGACCGGGCCCGTGGAGGTGCGCTGCACGCTGATGCGCGGCGGCACCTCCAAGGGCGCCTACTTCCTCGCCGGGGACCTGCCCGCCGAACCCGCCGCCCGCGACGACCTGTTGCTGCGGATCATGGGCAGCCCCGACCCGCGCCAGATCGACGGCCTCGGCGGGGCGCACCCCCTCACCAGCAAGGTCGCCGTCGTCTCGGCCTCGGACGATCCCGCATACGACGTCGACTACCTGTTCCTGCAAGTCGTGGTGGACCGGCCCGAGGTGACCGACCGGCAGAACTGCGGGAACATCCTCGCCGGGGTCGGCCCGTTCGCCGTCGAACGGGGTCTTGTGGCACCCGGCGACCGGGAGACGTCGGTGCGCATCCGGATGCTCAACACGGGGGAGTCGGCCGTCGCCACCTTCCCCACGCCCGGCGGCCGCGTCGACCACACGGGCACCGCCGAGATCGCGGGCGTACCGGGGACGGCCGCCGCCGTGGTGATCGAGTTCCCGCCGGGCACGACCCCGCTGCTGCCCACCGGCAACGTCCGTGACACCGTCACCGGCATCCCGGTGACCCTGGTCGACAACGGCATGCCGACGGTGCTGATCCCGGCCGCCGCGCTCGGCGTCACCGGCTACGAGTCGCCCGCGGAACTGGAGGCGGACCCGGCACTCGCCGACCGGCTGCGTGAACTGCGGCTGGCGGCGGGCCCGTTGATGGGGCTCGGGGACGTCACCTCGGCCACCGTGCCCAAGCTCAGCCTGCTCGCCCCGGCCCGCGACGGCGGCGCGGTCGCCACCCGCACCTTCATCCCGGTGCGCTGTCACACCTCCATCGGCGTCCTGGGCGCCGCGAGCGTGGCGGCGGGCCTGCGGCTGCCGGGCGGCGTGGCGGAGGGGATCGCCCGCCTCCCCGCGCAGGGCGACCGCGTCCGCGTCGAGCATCCCACCGGGTTCCTGGACATCGACGTGGACATCGACGCGGGCGGCCCAGGGGACCCGGGGGGTACGCCAACGGCCCGCCGTACGGCCGTCGTTCGCACCGCACGCAAGATCTTCGACGGCACGGTCTTCCCCCGTCCGGCCGCCGCACCCACCCCACCCGCACACCCCCTTGGAGGCAACGATGGCTCCGCCGCTCGGTGACATCGCTCATGTCGGCCACGCCCAGCTCTTCACCCCCGACCTGGATGCCAGCGTCGCCTTCTTCACCGACTATCTCGGTCTGACCGTCAACGGACAGCAGGGCGACAGCGTCTATCTGCGCACCTTCGACGACTACGAGCACCACAGCCTCGTCCTCACCGCCCGCGACCAACCGGGCCTGGGCAGGCTGGCGTTGCGCACCTCAAGTGAGGAGGCGCTGCACCGGCGGATCGCGGCCGTTAAGGCGGCCGGCGGCACCGGCACGTGGGTCGAGGACGAACCCGGCCTCGGCCGCCTCTACCTCACCACCGACCCGGACGGCCACGAGCACGCCCTCTACTGGGAGAGCGAACACTACGTCGCGCCAACGGAGTTGAGGCCCGCGCTGAAGAACCAGCCGCAGGCCAAGCCGAATCGGGGCGTCGGCGTGCGCCGCCTCGACCACATCAACTTCCTCGCCGCCGACGTCCTCGCCAACGCGGAGTTCCAGGAACAGGTCCTCGGCGCCCGGCCCACCGAGCAGATCCAGCTCGACTCCGGTGCGATCGGGGCGCGTTGGCTGACGTTCACGGACAAGTCCTACGACGTCGTCTACACATCGGACTGGACCGGTTCGACCGGACGGCTGCACCACATCGCCTTCGCCACCGACACCCGTGAGGACATCCTGCGCGCCGCCGACCTGGCGATCGACACGGGCGTGTTCATCGAGACGGGCCCGCACAAGCACGCCATCCAGCAGACGTTCTTCCTGTACGTCTACGAGCCCGGCGGCAACCGGATCGAGCTGTGCAACCCGCTCACCCGGCTGGTCCTCGCGCCCGACTGGCCGCTGGTCACCTGGACCGAGGCGGAGCGCGCCAAGGGGCAGGCGTGGGGGCTGAAGACCATCGCGTCGTTCCACACCCACGGGACACCGCCGGTCGGCTAGCACGGTCACCGGGCCGGTCGCGAGGCCGGCCACGGGGGACGGCCGTGGGGGGACGGTCGGGGGGCCGGTGATGGGAGGCCGATGAGATTGTTGACAAAAGTGTTGACACTCTCCGGGTGGCTCCTTAGCTTCTAGTGCAACTTCTGGTGCACACCGGGTCGGCAGCCTGAGCCGCGCGGACCCGCCTCATCGAATCCCCTCCAGGGAACGTCGCCTGGACGAGAGGAAAACAACGATGTCCTCCTCCCCCTCCCTGTCCGCCCGGGGCGGCAGACTGGCCCTCGTGGTCGTCGGTCTGTGCTGGCTGGCCGTGCTCTTCGACGGCCTCGACATGTTCATCTACGGCTCCGTGCTGCCGCACCTGCTGGAGACCAAGACCTTCGGCCTCACCGCCGACCAGGCCGGCGACCTCGGCAGCTACGCCACCTTCGGCATGCTGGTCGGCGCCCTCACCGCCGGCACCGTCGCCGACCGGATCGGCCGCAAGAAGCTGATGGTCGGCTGCGTCACGCTCTTCTCGCTGGCCTCCGCGATCTGCGCCCTGTCCGGCAGCGTCGCCGTCTTCGGCCTCGGCCGCACCCTCGCCGGCATCGGCCTCGGCGGACTGCTGCCCACCGCGATCAGCATGGTCAGCGACTACGCCCCGCGCGGCCGGGGCGCCCTGATCATCGGCGCGCTGATGACCGCCCACCACGCGGGCGGCATCCTCTCCGCCTACGTCGCCAAGTGGCTGGTGGAACCGGTCGGTTGGCGGGCCGCCTTCTGGGTCTGCGTGCTCCCGCTGCTGTTCGCGCCGGTCCTCGCCAAGGCGCTGCCCGAGTCGCTCAGCTTCCTGGTCGCGCAGGGCCGCACCGAGGAGGCCCGCACCCTCGCCGCCCGCTACGACGCCGAACTCCCCGCCACCAAGACCGGCGGGCAGGGCGCCGCCGACCGTTGGAACGCGCTGCTCAACCTGTTCCGCGCGGGGGAGTGGAGCCAGACGGTGCTGTACTGGCTGGCCTCCTTCGGCGGCCTGCTCCTCGTCTACGGCGTCGCCACCTGGCTGCCCACCCTGATGCGCGAACAGGGCTACGCGCTCGGCTCCGCCCTCAGCTTCGTGGTCGTCTTCAACCTCGGTGGCATCGTCGGCATGCTCGTCGCGGGCCGCGCCGCCGACCGCTTCGGCGCCCCGCGTATCTCCGCGGTCTGGTTCGCGCTCACCGCCGCCGGCGTCTATCTGCTCAGCGTCCACCTGTCGACGGGCGTGACCATGCTCGTCGTCTTCCTCACCGGCGTCTTCCTCAACAGCGCCCAGACGATGATCTACGCGACCGTCTCGCTCCGCTCCACGCCGGACAACCGCGCCACCGCCGTCGGCTGGACCTCCGGCATGGGCCGCTTCGGCGCCGTCTTCGGCCCCTGGCTCGGCGGCCAGCTGCTCGCCTCCGGCAACGGCGACTTCGGCTTCACCGCGTTCGCCCTCGCCGGTCTCTCCTCCATGGTCTTCATCGGCGTCGCCGCCCTGCGCTCCCCCCGCCGCACCCCGTCGAGCAACGGCGACCAGGAACTGGCCACCGCCCACTGACCGCCCACTGACCGCCCACCGACCGACGACGGGGCCGCCGACCGGGCGGCATGACGGGACGCCGGCCACCGCGCGCACGCGGTCGCCGGCGTCCCGTCGTCGGCCGCCGGGTCAGTCCCTGCCCATCTGGTCCGCGGCCGACAGATGCTCCACCGTCACACCGGTCTCCGTGAACGTGCGGGTGACATGCCCCGAGGAGTAGACCCACAGGATGCGCAGCGGCGTGTCCCCGACATTGCGGAACAGATGCGGCACCGGTGACGGGATGTAGGTGGTGTCGAAGCGTTCAAGACGCGTCACCTCACCGTCCACCCACACCTCCGCCTCGCCGTCCAGGACCGTCACATGCTCGTCGCAGTTGTGCGAGTGGAGCGGGGCGCCGGAGCCGACCGGATAGACGCTCATCCCACTGGTGATCCGGTTCTCCCCACCGGCCGACGGCGTGGTGATCAGCGGCGTCGTGACGACCGAGCCGCCCCGGTTCAGCAGCGGCACCGACGCGACCTTGATGATCGTGGTCATCCCGAACTCCCTTTCCCCATCACGGTGTTGCGTCGACCGACGGTAGGTCGCGGGCCCGCGAAACGCTGCCCTCCAGCGCGCAGCTTTACCTTGCGCTCCGGGAGGGGCTGCGCGGCGCACCCCCGGCGGTACCGTCGGCTGGCGTCGCACGGCTTTCCCGTTCCGTGTCCGCAAGGCGCCAAAGAAAGGCAGGTACGGCCAGATGAGGCTCCCCGTTCTCGACGAAGAGGAAATGGACGCGCGGCAGAAGGAGTTGGCCGCCCGCATCGCCGGTCGGCGCGGCGCGGTCCGCGGCCCGTTCCGGGTCTGGCTGCACAGCCCCGAGATGTGTGAACGCGCCGAATCCCTGGGCGCGTTCGCCCGCTTCGACTGCGATCTCCCCGAACACCTGCGGGAGTTGACGCTGCTGATGGCGGCCCGCAACTGGGACGCGCAGTACTCCTGGAACGCCCATGTGCGCAAGGCCGTCGAGGCCGGTATCCCCGAGACGGCCGTCCAGGCCATCGCCGAACGGCGCGAGGCGACCTTCGACTGCGCGGCGGACCAGGCGTTCTACCAGTTCTGCCGGGAGGTCCTGGAGGAACACTTCGTCTGCGACCCGACCTTCACCGCCGCCCTCGGCCACTTCGGCCCCAAGGGCCTGGTCGACGCCATCGGCGCGCTCGGCAACTTCACCATGCTCGGCATGTGCCTCAACACCTTCCAGGTCGACCTCCAGCCCGACAAGGAGCCCCCGTTCCCCGACGTGCGCGGCTACGCACGCGTCACCCCGGACGGCGACGACCGGCCGTGACCTCCCTGACCGGCCCGGACAGGCAGCGAGGCACCACCGTGACCCCCACCGCACCGCACGCCGAGGACCGGCCGCCCGCCGTGCTCCGGGTCCGTGGCGTCACCAAGAGCTTCGGCGGGGCCGCCGCCCTCGACCACGTCGACCTCGACCTGTACCCCGGCGAGATCCACGCCCTGATGGGCATGAACGGCGCCGGCAAGTCGACGCTGGTGCAGATCCTCTCCGGCGTCCACCAGGCCGACAGCGGCACCGTGGAGGTCGGCGGCCAGGTACAGCACGGACTCACCGTCCGAGGCGCCCGCCGCCTCGGTATCGCCGCCGTACCGCAGCGCCGCGAACTGGTGTGGGGGCTGACCGTCGCTGAGAACGTCCTGCTGGGCGACCTGCCCACCCGGGGCCCCGCCGTCCGCCGGAAGGCGGTCAGGGACGAGGCGCGTGCGGCGCTCACCGCGCTCGGCATCGACATCGACGTACGGCGCACGGCCGGCTCGCTCAGCGTCGCCGAACAGACGATGGTCGAGGTGGCCCGCGAGGTCCGGCGCGGGGGCCGCGTCCTGATCCTCGACGAGCCGACCGCCTGCCTGAGCGCCGAGGCCGCCGACCAGATCCGCGCCCTGGTGCGCACCCTGCGGGACGAGGGCGTCGCCGTCGTCTACATCTCGCACCACCTCGACGAGGTCATGGCCGTCGCCGACCGCCTCACCGTCCTGCGCGACGGACGGGTCGTGCGCACCGCCCTCGCCCGGGAGGTCGACCACGCCTCGCTGGTACGCGCCATGGTCGGCCGGGACGTGGTCTCCGCCCGCCCCGAACGCCCTGCGCCCCGCGCCGAGTTGGGCCTCGCCGTGCACGGACTCAGCCACGGCCGGGCGATCCGGGACTTCACCGTCGAGGTGCGCAAGGGGGAGATCGTCGCCGTCCTCGGCCCCGCCGGGGACGCCCAGTCCCGGCTGTTCGACCTGCTCAGCGGACGCCGGCGGCCCGACGCGGGCCGACTCCACGTCGAGGGGCGGCCGGTGCCGCTCGGCCGGGTCGGCGCCGCACTCACCGGCGGGCTGCGCTGCGTCACCGGCGACCGCCGTGCCCTCGGTCTGGTCCCGGGCCTGACCCTCGACGAGAACCTGATGCTCGCCGCCGACCGTTTCGCCGGCCGCCGACTGCACCGGCGCGGTGAACTCGCCCGCCGGGCAGCCCCGTTGAGGCGCGACTACGGTGTCAGGACGCTGGCCAGGAACCCGCCGGTGAGCGCGTTGTCCGGCGGCAACCAGCAGAAGGTGCTGCTCGGCAAGTGGCTGGAGACCTCCCCGGCCGCCTGCTTCCTTGAGGACCCCACCAACGGCGTGGACATCGCGGCCATGGCCGACATCCACACCCTCCTCGACGACCTCGCCGCCCGGGGCGTGGCCGTCCTGCTCGCCTCCTCCTCCGCCGAGGAGGTCATGCGGCTGGCCGACCGGGTCGTCGTGGTGCGGGCCGGGCGCACGGTCGCCGTCCACGACATCACCGCCATCACCCGCGACGAACTCGTCGCCACGGCCCTCGGAGGCGAACCGCAGTGAGCGTCAAGACCCGACCCGAAGCCCCCGGCGCCACCGACCGGCAGGCCGGTCCCCGCGGGCCGCTCGACGTGCTGCGCGGTCTCCCGCACGCGGGTCTGCTCGCCGTGCTCGCGCTGGTCGTCGTCCTCACGGCCGTGCAGAGCGACACCTTCGCCACCGACCGCAACCTCGTCAACATCCTCAGCCAGGTCAGCGTCAACGCCGTGCTGGCCGCCGGGCTGACCCTGCTGATGACCGCGGGCGGCATGGACTTCTCCATGGGCGGCAACGTCGCCGTCACCGCCGCCGTCGCCGCGAAACTCCTCGCCGACGGCCACGCCACACCCGGCGCGGTGGCCGTCGCGCTGCTGCTCGGCACCGGCATCGGGCTGGTCAACGGGCTGATCGTGACGTTCACCCGGGTGGCGCCGTTCGTCGTCACCCTCGCCTCGGCCACCCTCCTGGACGGCGTCGCGCTGCTCGTGCAGGACGGCAACACGATCTCCATCGGCACCCGGATGTTCGCGCTCGGCAACGACAAGGTCCTCGGCATCCCGTATCTGCTGATCGTGGCCGTCCTGGTGCTGCTCGCCACCGGCCTCGTCCTGCGGTTCACCGTGTTCGGCCGGGACGCCTTCGCGATCGGCGGCAACGAACACGTGGCGCGCCTCACCGGCATCAACGTCACCGCCCGCAAACTCACGCTGTACGGGCTGACCGGCACCCTCTCGGGCCTGGCCGGGCTGATGCTGCTGTCCCGGCTCGGCTCCTCCAGCCCCGGCGGCACCGGCGGGCTCTCGCTCCAACTCGCCGTGGTGGCGGCCGTGGTGATCGGCGGCACCTCGCTGGCGGGCGGCCACGGCACCGTCGTCGGCACCGCGCTGGGCCTGGTGCTGCTCGGCGTGGTCGCCAACGCCCTCAACCTCCTGGACTTCTCCAGCAATTACCAGCCGGTGTCGGTCGGCGCGGTGCTGCTCGTCGCGGCGATCGCCAACGAGGCGCACAAGGCCCGCGCGGCCCGCCCCTGAACCTCGCCCGCCCCAACTCCTTTGCTCCGCCCGAGACTTGCCCGCGTGAAAGGTGCATCATGAAACGGTCCGTCCGGTCCCGCAGCGTGCTGATCGCCACCGCCGTCACCACCAGCCTGGTGCTGAGCGGTTGCGGCAACGACAGTGGCGGCGCGGGCAGTTCGGGAGAGGTCACGCTCGGGTTCGTCAACGGCGGTGACACCAGCTTCCACACCTGCCTCCTCAAGGCCGTCGAGCAGACCGCCACGGCCGAGGACGCGAAGGTCTACACGGCCAATTCGCATCAGAACGCGGGCACCGAGCTGTCCAACATCGAGGACATGATCTCGCGCGGCGTCAGCGCCCTGATCGTGCAGACGGTCAACGTCGACTCCCTCAAGGGCGACATCGCGAAGGCGAAGGCATCCGGCATCCCGATCTATCTGACGTCGGTGTCCACCAGCGACGTCGACGACATCCTCGGGGCGGCCGTGGTCGACCTGAAGAAGGTCGGCGCCCTGGACGCCGGGTGGGTCGCGAAGGACGCCGGCGGCAAGGACGTGAAGGTCGGCATCGTCGCCGGAGCCCCGGGCGCCGCCTCCGACCTCCTCGTCGGCGGCTTCCAGGCGGCGCTTCCGGCCAACGCGAAAGTCGTCGCGAACCAGCCAGGCATGTTCAACCCGGCGAAGGCGCAGGACATCGCCGAGAACATGATCGAGGCCCAGCCGGATCTGGCCTACGCGTTCGTCGCCAACGAGGAGATGGCGTTCTCCGTCCGCAAGGCCTTCGACGCGGCCGGAAAGAAGAACGTCAAGATCGTCACCGTGAACGGCACGGACGAGGGCGTCGCGGCCGTTAAATCGGGCGAATTCTCCGCGACCGTCGCCAATTCGGCGAAAACGATCGGGGATACCGCCGTCAAGAACACCGTCGGACTTCTTGCCGAGAAGGCCGGAAAGGCGGCGTCTGTGAAGGGCAACGAAAAGGTTGACAAGATCGCTGACATTCCACTTGTCTTGGTGACCAAGGAAAACCTGAGCGACGCCCCCCAGTACTGCCCGAAATAAGCCTCCCGACGCCGCGCGGGCGGGCCCCGGAGGAAAACCATGGATCGTCTGCTCCTCATGCACAGCTATGTCACCGTCGCGCAGGTCGGCAGCTTCAGCGGCGCGGCCAAGAAGCTGGGCTCGTCCGGCTCCCTGGTGTCCCGGCACGTGGCGGAGTTGGAACGGCAGGTCGGCGTCCGCCTCGTCAACCGCACCGCCCGCTCGGTGAGCCTCACCGAACCCGGGCAGCGGTACGCGGAGTTCGCCGCCCGCATTCTCGACGAGATCGAGGCCGAGGACACCAAAATCGCCCACCTCCACGACCGCGCCGAAGGCACCCTCAGCGTCATCTGTCCCAAATGGATAGGCAGCCTCGATCTCGGTGACGCGATCGCCGCATTCTCCGCCGAACACCCGAAGATCCAGGTCAGGTTCGAACTCGGCGGAATGTCGGATCGCACCTATGATTTCCTGGACGGCGGATTCGACGTCGCCTTCCACACCCGGGATCTGCGCGATTCGAGCGTCCGTCTGAAAAAGATCGCCTCACTGCCGTTCGTGCTGTGCGCGGCCGCGGACTACATCGCGCGGGAGGGCGGCCTCGGCCACCCGAACGACATCTCCGCCCACGACTGCCTCGTGCACGTCAACGACCCGGTCTGGCGGATCGGCCACGGGCACGCCAGCACCCTGCACAAGATCCGGAACATCGCGTTCTCGTCCAACTCCTACCTCGCGCTCCAGAAGGCCGCCGTGCACGGCCGGGGCATCGCCCTGCTGCCCCAGCGCCCCGCCTACGACGACCTCCTCTCCGGCGCCCTCCAGGTACTGCTGCCCGAACTCGCCGTTCCCGACCGGCCGTTGTACGCGATCTACGGGCCAGGACAGGACACCCCGCGCAAGATCAGCGTCTTCCTTGACTTCCTCGCCGGGTGGTTCACCCAGAACCCCATTCCCGCGATCCGGCCGTGACCGGGGCCGTCGCGCAACAAACGGTTGCGCATTGAGCGCCGCTCGGGCCATTGAGGCCGCCGCGCGCGGAAACCTACGCTCGCGAGGCGAGACGGAAACGAGGAATCCATGGGAATCCAGAGAATCGAATCGGTCACCTACAGCATCGACGACCTCGACGCCTGCGTCCGGTTCCACGACGACTTCGGACTGACCCCGGTCCAACACACCGACGAGCACGCCGTGTTCGAGACCCGCACCGGACAGACCGTCCACCTCGACACCGCCCCGGCCCCCACGCTGCCGCCGCCCGTCGAGAACGGCCCCACCCTGCGCGAGGTCGTCTGGGGCGTCGACACCCCCGCCGAACTGGCCCGCCTGGTGACCGCGGTGGCCGCCGTCCGTACGGTCCGCGAGAGCGCCGACGGCGTCCACCACACCGTCGACGAGACCGGCTTCGGCGTCGGCCTCGCCCTGGCCCGCCCCAAGCCCGCGCCCGTCACCCCCAGAATCGCCAACACCCTCGGAAACGTGGGGCGTTGGAACACCGCCCTGGAGCCGCTCACCCGGGCCCACCCGCTGCGGATGTGCCACGTAGCCCTCAACATCCCGAAAGCGGGACGCGAGGCGGCCGTCGCCTTCTACACCGACCTGCTCGGCTTCCGCGCGACCGACGTGGTCGAACCGATGGGCGTCTTCCTCAAGGCCCCCGGCGACGACGACCAGCACACCATGCTGCTCTGCCACCGCCCCGACCGGGCCGGCGTCAACCACATCGCCTACGAGGTGCCCGGCTTCGACGACGTCGTCGAGGGCGGCAACTTCATGATCGAACGCGGCTGGCGGGAGGCCCGCAGACTCGGCCGGCACACCATCGGCTCCAACGTCTTCCGCTTCCTGCACGCCCCGTGCGGCGGCCGGGTCGAGTACGCGGCCGACATGGACCGCGTCGACGACCGCTACGCGACACGCGTCCACCCCACCACCCCGCCGCACCACATCTGGGCCCTGCGCACGAACCGCGACCCGCAGGACACCCCGGCCTCCTGAACCACCCCCAGCCTGAGAGGGCACCCACCCATGAACACCGACCACGGCTACCCCGCTGTCCGCCTGCACATCGCGGGCGAGTGGTGCCAGGGCGGCGCCGGACGCACCGCCCCCGTCGTCAACCCGGCCACCGAGGAGACGATCGGCGAGGTACCCCTCGCCACCGTCGCCGACCTCGACCGGGCCCTCGAAGCCGCCGACGCCGGGTTCGCCTGCTGGCGCGACACCCCGATCGCCCGCCGGACCGACGTCCTGCACACCGCCGCCGACCTGCTCACCGCGCGCGCCGCCGAGGTGGGCCGGATCATGACCCTGGAGCAGGGCAAGCCCCTCGCCGAGGCCACCGGCGAGGCCCGCCGGGTCGCCGACACCCTGCGCTGGCACGCCGACGACGCCCGCCGCGCCTACGGCCGCGTCATCCCGTCCGCACCCGGCACCGTCCTGACCGTGCGCCGCGAACCGGTCGGCCCCGTCGCCGCGTTCGTGCCGTGGAACTTCCCGGCCGGCGGCCCCATGCGCAAGATCTCCGCCGCGCTCGCCGCCGGTTGCCCGATCGTCCTGAAGGCCTCCGAGGAGACCCCGGCGACCGCCGCCGCGCTGGTCGCCTGCTTCGTCGAGGCGGGACTGCCCGCCGGTGTCCTCAACCTCGTCTTCGGCGACCCCGCCGAGATCTCCGCGCACCTCATCGCCTCCCCGGTGATCCGGCTGGTCGCCTTCACCGGCTCGGTCCCCGTGGGCAAGCAGCTCGCCGCCCGGGCCGGCGCCGTGATGAAGCCGACGCTGATGGAACTCGGCGGCCACGCCCCGGTGCTCGTGTGCGCCGACGCCGACCCGGTGCAGGCGGCCCGCAGCGCGGCGCGCGCCAAGTTCGTCAACGCCGGTCAGGTCTGCACCTCGCCCAGCCGCTTCCTCGTCCACGAGAGCCACCTGGACGCGTTCACCGACGAGTTCGTGCGGGCCGCCGAGGCGGTCGTGGTCGGCGACGGCCTGGCCGAGGGCACCATCATGGGCCCGCTGGCCAACGAACGACGCCTGCACGCCATGGAGAGCCTGACCGCCGACGCCGTCGCCCGGGGCGCCAAGATCCGCACCGGCGGCGAACGGCTCGACCGCCCCGGGTACTTCTTCGCGCCGACCGTCCTCACCGACGTTCCGGCCGACGCGCGGCTGATGTCCGAGGAACCGTTCGGGCCGCTCGCGCCGATCGTGCCGTTCACCGACCTCGACGCGGCGCTGCGGGTCGCCAACGGGCTGCCGTACGGACTCGCCGCCTACGGGTTCACCGACTCCGCCGCCACCGCCGAGCACCTCGCCGGACGCCTGGAGGCCGGGATTCTCTCCCTCAACCACTGCGGCGGCTCCGTCCACGAGGCGCCCTCCGGCGGCGTCAAGGACAGCGGATACGGACGCGAGGGCGGCCCCGAGGCCCTCGACGCCTACCTCGTCACCAAGCGCGTCTCCCATCTGCTGACGCCGTGAGGTACGCGCGGATCGCCGTCGCCGGACAGCCCGTCTGGGGGCGGGTGGGGGAGCGGGACATCGAGCTGCTGTCCGGCTCCCCGCTGACCGGCACCCCGGACGTCGTCGGCACCGTCCCGGCCGACGGCGCCCACTGGCTGCCGCCCGTCGTCCCACCCGTCTTCTACGCCGTCGGCCTCAACTACCCCCGCCACATCGCGCACGCCGGCGCCACCACCCCGGCCCGCCCCGAGGTCGGCTACCGCGCCAACAACGCGCTCACCGGCCACCGTTCACCGATCGTCAAGCCGGCCGACGTCGAAGGACGCTTCGAGGCCGAACCCGAACTCGTCGCCGTCATCGGCCGCACCCTGCGCCACGCCACCCGCGAGGAGGCCCGCGACGCGGTGTTCGGCTGGACCATCGGCAACGACGTCAGCGCCCGCACCTGGCAGCACCAGGACCGCACGTTCTGGCGCAGCAAGAACAGCGACACGTTCAAGCCCATGGGGCCATGGATCGAGACCGACGTCGACGCCCTCGCCCAGACCACCACACTCCGCGTGAACGGCGAGACGCGGGCCGCGTTCGCCACCGGCGACATGGTGTTCGACCCCTTCGCCTACATCGTCGCGATCACCCGGTACCTCACCATGCACCCCGGTGACGTGCTGTGGATGGGCGCCGAAGCCGTCTGCGCGATCGCGCCCGGCGACACCGTGGACATCGAGATCGGCGGCATCGGCGTGCTCTCCAACCCCGTACATCCGGAAGGGAATCCGTCATGAGCAAGGAACCGCGCTACATCCACCACGTCAACTTCCCCACCACCGACCCGGACCGCACCGCCGACTGGTACGCCAAGGTCTTCGGCATGAAGCGGATCATGCCCAAGTCCAACACCCGCGTGGTGCTGATGACCCGGGGCACCTTCGACCTGCACTTCACGCCGGTCGAGGAGATGGAGCGCATGGCGCCCTACCACTTCGCCGTCGAGGTCGACGACTGGGACGAATTCCTCGCCCACCTCGGGGAGTTGGGCATCCGGCACACCCGGCCGATCGAACGGCCCGAGAACCGCTCCAAGTTCTGCTACATCCACGACCCCGACCACACCATGATCGAGCTGGTCTTCCACAGCCGCCGCCCCCAGTAGGCCACCCACGTACGGGAGTTACCCCTCATGCCCTTCGCCGATTCCGACGGCACCTCCGTCTACCACGAGCGGCACGGCAGCGGTCCGGTGATCCTGTTCGTGCACGGCAGCGGCGGTCACCACGCCGCCTGGTGGCAGCAAGTGGCCGCCCTGCGCGACGAGTTCACCGTCGTCACCGTCGACCTGCGGGGCTTCGGCAAGTCCGACTCGGCCATGACGGAGTTCGACAGCCGGGAGTTCCCCGCCGACCTCGTCGCCGTCCTCGACCAGGAGGACCTCACCGACGTCATGCTCGTCGGGCAGTCCATCGGCTCCGTCGCCGCCCTGCGCGCCGGTCTGCTGCGCCCCGCCCGGGTCAGCGGCGTCGTCCTCGGCCACTCCCTCGGCGGCATCGACCACCCCGAGCTGCGTGAACTGGCCGCCGCCGACCGGGCCGAGGCCGTCAAGCTGCCGGTCATCGACCGCCTCCTCACCCGGCCGTTCCAGCGCCGCCGCCCCGATCTCACCTTCCTCTTCCAGCAGATGGGCACCTTCAACGCCGCCCGGATGCAGGACCTGCGCAACCTCGACACCGACGGCCCCACCCTCGCCGAGATCCAGGCCTCCGGCGTCCACGTCACCTTCCTGGCCGGGGAGAAGGACGCGGTGCTCGGCGTCAAGACCGTCACCCGCGCCCATGAACTGCTGCCCGGCTCCCGCCTGGAGATCGTCCCGGACGCGCCGCACTCCCAGTACTGGGAGGCCCCCGACCCCTACAACGCGGCCGTCGCCCGCCTCCGCCGCACGCTCGACGCACCGAAGGAACGCCCATGACCAGCCGCCTCACCCTGGCCGCCGCCGACGCGCTCGTCGCGGCCGCCCACCAGCGCGCCCAGGAGATCGGGAAGGCGGTGAGCGTCGCGGTGGTGGACGCCGGCGGCTTCCCGATCTGCATCCGCCGCCCCGACGGCGCCCGCCCGCTCACCCCCGACATCGCCCGCGCCAAGGCGTACACCGCCGCCGTCATGCAGCGCCCGGGAACGATGCTGCGGAAGTGGCAGGAGAGCCAGCCCGTCTTCTTCGCCCAGCTCTCCCAACTCCCCGGCGCCGCCCTGCCGATCATGGCCACCGAGGGCAGCGTCACCATCAAGAAGGACGGCGAGATCATCGGCGGCCTCGGGATCGCCGGCGGCACCGCCGACGAGGACCAGAAGATCGCCGAGGACGTCCTCGCCGTCCTCGGCTACGAGCTGGAGTTCGCCGCCTGGGGCGTGACGGGCACGCCGGACGAGAATCCCGGAAAGGGCGCGTGACCCCATGGCGGACACCTTCAACTACCGCATCGACCACCACGGCAGCCTGGTCCGCCCGGCCGACCTGCGCACCGCCCGCGCGGCCGACGACCCCGCCGCCCTCCGGGACGCCGAACTCCACGCGCTCCAGGAGACGGTGGCCCTCCAGCGCCGGCTGCGCTGCACCGTCGTCACCGACGGCGACATGCCGCGCGAGGACTTCCGGGGCGCGGTGCTCGACGCCGTCTCCGGGTTCCGCCGCACCGGCGAGCGGGGCCCGGACGGGCTGGTGCGCTGGATCGCCGAGTCCCTGCCCAAGGCGGGCGGGCCGCTCCTCGCCGACTGGGCCGAACGCCTCACGGAGCTGACGGTCATCGCCCCCAAGGCGTCCCTGCCCTCACCGGCGTACCTCGCCGCCACCACCTTCGAACCCGGCCACGGGCCCTCCTCGGCACGGGAGTTGGGGGAGGCGCTCGCGGAGATCATCCACGCCGAGATCGCCCTCCTCGTCGCCCGGGGGGTGCGCCTGATCCAGCTCAACAACCCTTTGCTGCTGGGCCAGTTGGGGGCTGAACCGGAGGCGCAGGGTGCCCTGTCCTTCGAGGACGCCGTGGCCGTGGACGCGCTCGCGGTCCGGCTCGACGAACGCCCCGAGGGCGTGCGGATCGCCCTCGCGCCGGGCTGGTCGGCCCCGGCCGCCGTGGACCGGGCCCGGGTGGAGCGGCTGTACGGCACGGTCGCGGCCGACCGCTGGGTGCTGCCGTTGGACCGGGGCACCGCGGCCGAACTCGACCTGGTCCGGGCGCTCGACGGGGACCGTGACGTCTGCCTGGGCGTGGTGGACGCGACCAGGGCCGACCTGGAGGACATCGACACCGTGCTCGAACGGCTCGACGCGGTCGGGGAGTTCAAGGACCTGGAGGACGCGGCCGTCAGCCCCTCGCGCGGGTTCGCCGACGTGGCGGACCGGCCGCTGCTGAGCGCCGAGGAACAGCGCCGCAAGCTGGTCCTGGTGGAGACCGTGGCCCGCTATGTGTGGGGCAACGAGTTCTGAGGCGACGCCGGCAAGGAGCGGTGCGGTGGGCCCTCGTCCACCGCACCGCCGTTCACCGCACCGTCGTTGACCGGTGTGTCGGTGCCGTCACAGCACCTCGGCGAAGGTCACCGAGCGGTCCGTCAGCAGCGGCCAGACCGTCTTCACGATCACGTCCTCGAAGTGCGCGGCGGCCTTGTGGGCGTCGAAGCCCGCGCGGTCGGTGTAGCGCTCGTAGAGGAGGAAGGCGCCGGGTTCGTCGGCCACCGCGTGCACGTCGTACGCGAGGTTCGCGGGCTCGGCCCGGGTGGCCTCCCGCGCCGTCAGCAGCGCGGCCCGCACCTCGGCCGCGTCGGCGGGTGCGCAACGGTAGTGGGCGACGACGGCGAAAGCCATGGAATCCTCCGGCTCGGCTGCGGATGGTCAAGTCCGCCCATTCCAGCACGCATCCGAGCGGCGGCGGCGCGCACCCGGCGCAACCAATGTCTGCCGCACCGGGGCTGGTCCCGGCGCCGCCCCCTCGTGTGAGGTCGGTGACGCCCCCACCACCCTGCACCCGCAGCCGACGAGAGAAGTGAACCGTATGCGCACCCTCGAAACCCTCAGCGGCGGCGCGTGGATCACCACCGGCGACTGGATCGACGTCCACGACCCGGCCGACGTCCGCACCCCGCTCGCCCGCGTCCCCGCCCTCGCCGCCAAGGACGTCACCCGCGCCTACGACCATGCCGAGAGCGGCTTCGCCCACTGGAAGCGGACCAGCCCCTTCGAACGCGCCCGCGTCCTGACCGACGCCGCCCGGCTGATCCGCGAGCGGGTCGAGGCGATCGCCGCCGACGTCACCGCCGAGAACGGCAAGACCCTGGCCGAGGCGCGCGGCGAGACCCTCAAGGCCGCCGACTTCCTGGAGTACTACGCGGGCCTGGCCCGGCAGGGCTACGGCACCCTCCTGCACGACGCGCGCCCCGACCACCGCACCCACACCCAGCGCGAGCCGATCGGCGTGATCCTGGTGATCAGCCCCTGGAACGACCCGCTGATCACGCCCGCCCGCAAGCTCGCCCCGCTGCTCGCGGCGGGCAACGCGGCGCTCTTCAAACCGGCCACCGAGACCCCGCTCTCCGGACTGCTGTTCGCCCGCGCCCTGCACGACGCGGGACTGCCCGCCGGGGTCCTGAACGTCGTCACCGGCCGCACCGCCGAGATCGAGGAGGCCCTCCTCGACGACCCGCGCATCGCCGGCATCACCTTCACCGGCTCCAACGCCGTCGGCAACCGCATCCGCCGCCGCCTCGCCGACCGCACCGTCCGCTTCCAGGGCGAACTGGGCGGCAAGAACGCCTCCGTCATCCTGCGGGACGCCGATCTGCCGGCCGCCGCCCGCGCCGTCGTCGCCGCCTCCTTCGGGCAGGCCGGACAGCGCTGCACCGCCACCAGCCGCGTCGTCGTCGAACAGCCGGTGTACGAGGAGTTCACCCGGCTGCTGGTCGCCGAGGTGGAGGCGCTGCGGGTCGGCCCCGGCACCGACCCGGCGGTCACCCTGTGCCCGCTCTCCAGCCCGAGGCAGCGCGACGCCGTCCTCGCCGACCTCGCCCACGCCGTCGCCCAGGGCGCCACCGTGCTCACCGGCGGCCGGGCGGACACCGAGGGACCCCGCGCCCACGGCTGCTACGTGCTGCCCACCGTTCTCGCCGACGTCACGCCCGAGTCGGCGATCTGGCGGGCCGAGGTCTTCGGACCGGTCCTCGCGCTGCGCGCGGTCGACGGCTTCGACGCGGCCGTCGACGCCGTCAACGACTCCCCGTTCGGGCTCGCCGCCGCCGTCTTCACCCGCGACCTCGGCCACGCCCACCGGTTCGCGGACGAGGCCGAGTGCGGGCAGGTCGCCGTCAACACCACCACCACCGGCTGGGACGTCCACCTGCCCTTCGGCGGCTTCCACGACTCCGGCACCGGCTACAAGGAACAGGGCGAGGAGGTGCTGCGCTTCTCCACCCGGATCAAGACGGTGGCCGTCCACTTCGGCGCGTGAACGCCCGCCGGAACCAGGGGAGTTCGACGCGTGAACGTCGTTCGGAAGGAGCTGTCCGATGGCTGACGAGACGGTCGGCGTCGTCGGCGCCGGGATCGTGGGGCTCGCCACGGCCCGTGAGATCGCCCTGAGCCGCCCCGGCACCGAGGTCGTGGTGCTGGACAAGGAACAGGAGGTCGCCGCCCACCAGAGCGGGCACAACTCCGGTGTCGTGCACGCCGGGATCTACTACCCGCCGGGCAGCCTCAAGGCCGACCTGTGCGTGCGCGGCGTCGCCCTGCTGCGGGAGTACTGCCAGGAACGGCGGCTGCCGTACCGGGAGATCGGCAAGCTGGTCGTCGCCGTCCGCGCGGACGAGCTGGACCGGATGGAGCACCTGTACACGCGGGCCCGCGGCAACCACGTTCCCGACCTGCGCAGGGTCGGCCGGGAGGAGATCAGGGAGCTGGAGCCGCACGCCGGTGGCCTCGCCGCGCTGCACTCGCCGCGCACCGCGATCACCGACTACCCGGCGATCGCACGGGAGTTGGCGAAGGACATCGAGGCGTCCGGCGGCCGGGTCCGGCTCGGGTTCCCGGTCACCTCCGTCCGGGCGAGGGCGTCCGGCGTCGAGGTGGGGTCGGGAGCGCGGCGGCTGCGGGTGGACCGGCTCGTGCTGTGCGCGGGGTTGCAGTCGGACGCGGTGGCGCGGCTCGCGGGGGACGGCCGGGAGCCGCGGATCGTGCCGTTCCGGGGCGAGTACATGCTGCTCAAGCCCGACCGCGCACACCTCGTCAACGGCCTCGTCTACCCGGTGCCCGACCCGCGCTACCCGTTCCTCGGCGTGCACTTCACCCCGCGCGTCAACGGCACGGTGGAGGTCGGCCCCAACGCCGTCCTCGCCCTCGCCCGCGAGGGATACCGGCGCACCCGGATCTCCCCCCGCGACCTGCTGGGCCTCGCCGGCTACCCGGGCACCTGGCGGATGGCGGCCCGGCACTGGCGCACCGGCGTCAAGGAGTACCGCGGTTCGCTCTCCGCGGCCGCCTTCATGAAGGACGCCGCCCACTACGTCCCCGGCGTCGGCGTCCACGACGTCGTGCGCGGCGGCGCGGGCGTCCGCGCCCAGGCACTGGACCGGGACGGCACCCTCGTCGACGACTTCCGCATCCACCGCCACGGCCGGATCACGGCCGTCCGCAACGCGCCCTCGCCGGCCGCCACCGCGTCCCTGGCGATCGCCCGGCACATCGCCGCCGCCGTCTACGAAGGCTCCTGACGCACACCGGGAAATCCCTGCGTACGGGCTGCTTCCGCGCAACAAGTGGTTGCGCTCCCGGGGACTGCGCAAGGCCGCACGGCCCGCCTAGCGTTCCTTGCACACCGCCCCATCACCCCTTTCCGTGAAGAGAGTTGAGCCATGTTCGTCGTCGACACCCAGATCCACATCTGGCTGGAAGAGACCGCCGACCGCCCCTGGGTGCCCGGCGCCAGGGAACGCATCCGCCTCAACGGCCACCGCGAGGAGCCCTTCTCCTACGAGGAGGCGCTGGAGCTGATGGACGAGGCCGGCGTCAACCGCGCGCTGATCCTGCCGCCGTCCTGGGAGGGCGACCGCATCGACTACGCCCTCGAAGCCTGCGAGGCGCACCCCGACCGGTTCGGGATCATGGCCCGCGTTCCGCAGAACAAGCCCGAGGAGGGGAGGGCGATGATGGCGGACTTCGCCCAGAACCCCCATGTGAAGGGCGTCCGCCTCACCTTCCACCGCCCGCAGGACCGCAACTGGATGATCGACGGAACCAACGACTGGTACTGGCCGCTCGCCGAGCAGCTGCGCATCCCGACCATGGTGCACGCCCCCATCTGGAAGCGTGAGCTGGGCGAGATCGCCGCGGGACACCCCGAGTTGAAGATCATCATCGACCACATGGGCATCATGGCCCGCTGTGTCGACGACGCCATCGGTTACTGGGTCCAGGAGACCGCCGATCTCCATGTCCACCCGAACATCTACGTCAAGCTGTCGGCGCTGCCCGGCTATTCGACGCAGCCGTTCCCGAACCAGAACATCCAGCGGTACGTGCGCGAGATGGTCGACCGGATGGGCCCGCGCCGCTGCTTCTACGGCACCGACATCACCCGGCTGCTCGGCCACGGCATCACCTACACCGACACCATCGAACAGTTCACCAAGCACTGGGACTTCACCCCCGAGGAGCTTGAGTGGATCATGGGCCGCGGTATCTCCGAGGTCCTCGACTGGCCGATCGAGGGCTGAGGACGCACCGGAGATGACGGACACCCACAGCAACACGCCGGCCGCCGACGGCGGTGACGCCGTCGTCAGCGCCTTCAACGCCGTCGGCGCCGACCACGTCTTCTGCTCCTCGGGCTCGGAATGGGCCCCGGTCTGGGAGGCGTTGGCCCGCCGCCACCGCGACGGCCAACCGGCCCCGCACTACGTCGACGTGACCCACGAGACCGTCGCCGTGGGCATGGCCACCGGCTACGGCCTGCTCACCCGCCGACCGCAGGGCGTCCTGCTGCACGCGGCCCCCGGGCTCCTCCAGGGCTCGATGGCGGTGCACGGCGCGCTGCTGGCCGGCGTGCCCATGGTGGTGGCCTCCTCCGAGTCGAGCACGTACGGCGACGCCGACGGACCCGACCCGGGCGGCCAGTGGTACCGCAACCTGTCGATCGTGGGCGGCCCGCACGGCATCGCGCGGCCCTTCACCAAGTGGGCGAACGAGGCGGCCAGCGTCCACACCCTGCCGACGATGATCACGCGCGCGGCGGAACTCGCCTGGCGTGCCCCGGCGGGCCCCGCCTACCTCAACATCCCCCTGGAGATCCTCCTCGCCCCGTGGGACGGCCGTGAGGCGAAGCCGATCGTGGCGGCGGGCACCACCCACAGCTCGCCCCAGGAGGCCGACGCCGTCGCGGAGTTGATCCGCGCGGCACGCAACCCGGTGATCGTCACCGAGACGGCGGGCCGCGAGGCGGGCGGCTTCGAGGCCCTGGTCGCCTTCGCCGAGGCCTGGCAGATCCCGGTGGTCGAACCCGACTCGGCGGTCTGCGGCAACTTCCCGCGCACCCACCCCCTGCACGCGGGCGGCGACATCGGGCCCTGGATGGACGACGCCGACCTCATCCTCCTGGTCAACTGCCGGGCGCCCTTCTACCCGCCCTCGCGCCGCCCCGCCCGGGCCCAGGTCGTCGTCATCGACGAGGTGCCGCAACGCCCCCACGTCGTCTACCAGGTCCTCTTCGCCGACCGCTACCTGGAGGGCGATGTCACCCACACCCTGGGCCAGTTGACGAAGCGGGCGAAGGATCTCGCCCCGGACGCCGTCGCCGTACGCCGCGAGGCGCAGCAGGTCAGGTCCGCCGCCGAACAGGCCGCGATCGAGCGGGCGGAGCGCACGGCCGCCGCCTCCGAGGGCGTCGACCCGGTCCAGGTCGCCGCCACCCTGCGCCGCCTCCTCGACGGCCGGGACGGCATCGTCGTCGACGAGACCATCACCCACAGCCGGATCGTCCGGCGCCACCTGCACACCGCGGCCCCCGACGCGTACTTCTACGTCCAGGGCGGGCTCGGCCAGGGCATCGCGGTCGCCCTCGGGGTCAAACTCGCCGCCCCGCAGCGGCCGGTGGTGCTGACGATCGGCGACGGCGCCTTCGCCTACAACCCGGTGATCCCGTCGCTGGACGCTGCCCAGGCCTACGAACTCCCGTTGCTGATCGTGGTGTTCAACAACCGCGCCTACCGGTCCATGAACCTCAACCACCGCCGGTTCTACCCGGAGGGCGCCGCCGCCCAGACCGGCGAATGGCTCGGCACCGATCTGCGCCGGCTGCCCCGACTCGCCCGGTTCGCCGAGCCGTTCGGCATGCACACCGAGACCGTCGACACCACGGACGCGCTCGCGCCCGCCCTGGAGCGCGCCCTCAAGGCCGTGGCCGGGGGCACCACCGCCGTCGTCGACGTCCTCGTCACCCGCTGACCCAGGAGGCACCCGCCACCATGACCGACACACCCGCCAAATCCCTCGTGCCCGCAGACGAGTTGGGCGCGTTCTGCGCGGCCCTCCTCCAGCAGGGCGGACTGGGCGCCGAGCACGCCCGCACCACCGCCGACGTCTTCGTGTGGGCCGCGCGACGCGGCATCGACTCGCACGGCATCGCCCGCGTCCCCGCCTACCTGGAACTCCTCGCCAAGGGCATCGCCAACGCCGCCCCCGACCTCCGGTTCACGTCGACGACCCCGGCCGCCGCCGTCCTCGACGCCGACCGCGCCCCGGGCCCGGTCGCGCTGAGCGCCGCCGCCGACGAAGCGGTCCGCCGGGCCCGGGGCACCGGCATCGCCTCGGTGGGCGTCCGGGGCACCGTCCACACCGGTGCCATCGGCTACTACGTCTCGCGGATCGCCGAACAGGGCCTGGTCGGCCTCGGGTTCGTGGCCGGCATGCCCAACATGGGGTACACCGGCGTCAAGGGCGCAGCCGTCGCCACCAGCCCCCTCGCCGTCGCCGTACCGGCCCGCGACCACGCGCCGCTGCTGCTCGACATGGCCACCGCGACCGTCGCCCTCGGCAGGATCAAGCAGGCCCGGGCCAACGGGACGCCGTTGCCGCCGGGTGCCGCCGCCACCGCCGACGGCATCCCCACCACCGACCCCGAACTCGCCGTGATGCCCCTCCCGTTGGGCGGCGCCAAGGGATCGGGCATGTCCCTCGCCTTCGAGGTGCTCACCAGCGTTCTGGTCGGGGCGCCGATCTTCGCCGCGTTCCACTCCGACGACCCGCAGGGGCGCAGGCACCGGCAGAACGCGCTGCTCATCGCCGTCGACCCGGCCGCGTTCGGCAGCGCGGACGCCTTCGTCGCGGACGTCGACGCCACCCTGGCCACCCTCAAGGGGCTGCCGGTGGCGGACGGCGCCGAGGGCGTGTACTACCCCGGCGAGCGCAGCGCGGCCCTCGCCGAGCAGCGGGGCGCGAGCGGCATCCCGGTGGCGCCGAAGGTGCGGCGCGAACTGACCGAGAGCGCGGCCAGGCTGGGGGTGGAGGTGCCGACGGCGCTCAGGTAGCACGCGCAGGCGGCCGACCCGGCGCCCGATGCCCTTCAGGGTGTCGGGCGCCGCCGTCGTTCACGGCCGTCCCGCCGCCCCGCCGTGCGCGGCGCGCACCCCGTCCAGGGCGATGGCGAGGACGCGGTCGCGCTGGGCGTCGTCGGTGAACGTCGACCCGGTGACCCCGGCGAACAGCCGCACCAGATCGTCGAAGTCCATGTCCCGACGGGCCACGCCCGCTTCCTGGGCGCGGGCGAAGAGCGGGCCGCCCGCCGCGCGCAGCGACTCGCGGCAGGCCAGGAACGTCGACGAGTCGTCGTCGAGGGCCTCGCGCACCGCCCGCTTGGTCACCATGTAGTCGGTGAACCGGCGCAGCCAGCGGGTGAGCGCCTCCCACGGCTCCAGCGCGGCGACCTGCTGGGCGACCATCACCAGTTCGTTGACCTCGGCCGCGTAGACGCTCTCGAAGAGATGGCGGCGGGTCGGGAAGTTCCGGTACAGGGTGGCGATGCCGACCCCGGCGCGGCGGGCGATGTCCTCCAGGGCGGCCTCCGCGCCGTTCTCCGCGAACGCCTCACGCGCCGCGACCAGCAGCGCGTCGTAGTTGCGGGCGGCGTCCCTGCGGTGCGGGCGCTGGGTCGCCACGATCTCGGTCACGGGGTACGGCGAAGCCGTCACTGCTGCCTCCCGGCTCGGCTCACGGTTGAAGCGGAGGTATGCCTCCGCTACAGTGGAGGGGTACCTCCACTTTACCAGTGAGGGGCGCGTTCGCCGCGGACCCGTGCGCCCGCACGGATCGGCGACGCGGTCGCCCCCATGCGACCTCGCACGTCCGGGCCGAGCGCGCCCGGCGCGTACCCACTCACCCCACCTGTCTCGATCTCCCCTTTCCGCGACCGCCCCCGCGGCCGACGGCGTACCCGGCATGCCCACGAGGCCCGCCGTGACGGTACGGCCGTGGCCCGGGACGCGGCCGCCCCTGTTCGGAGAGGCTCTCCATGCCCCGCACCTCCACCCGGCTCACCTTCACGGTCCTCGCGACCGGCGCCGGTGTGTTCTCCATGCTCCAGTCGCTGATCGCACCCGCCCTGCCGACCGTCCAACACGCCCTGCACACCTCGCAGTCGACGGCGACCTGGGTGATGACGGCCTATCTGCTGTCCGCCTCCGTCTTCACGCCGATCCTCGGCCGGGTCGGCGACCTGATCGGCAAGAAGCGCACGCTCGTCGCCGTCCTGGTGACCGTGGCCGTCGGCTGTCTGCTCGCCGCGCTCGCGCCGACCATCGGCGTGCTGATCGTCGCCCGGGTCGTCCAGGGCATCGGCGGCGCGCTGTTCCCGCTGTCGTTCGGCATCATCCGCGACGAGTTCGACGCCGCCGAGGTCCCGGGCAGCATCAGCAACCTGTCCGCCGTCATCGCCGCGGGCGGCGGCGTCGGCATGGTGGCCGCCGGTCCCATCGTCTCCGCCCTCGACTACCGCTGGCTGTTCTGGATACCGGTCGCGGTGGTGGCGATGGCCACGCTGGTCGCCGTCCGCTATGTGCCCGAGTCGCCCCACCGGGCCGAGGGCAAGGTCGGTTGGCTCGGCGCCGGGCTGCTGTCGGCGTGGCTGGTCGCGCTGCTGCTGCCGCTCAGCCAGGCGGGCGTGTGGGGGTGGGGGTCGGCGAAGGTCATCGGCCTGTTCGCGGCGGCCGTGGTGCTCTTCGCGCTCTGGCTGCTGGCCGAGGCCCGCTCCGCCCACCCGCTGATCGACCTGCGGGTGATGCGCCTGCCGGCGGTCTGGACGACCAACCTGGCCGCGCTCCTCTTCGGCGCCGGCATGTACGCGATCTGGTCCTTCCTGCCCGGCTTCGTCCAGACCCCCGCAGCCGCCGGATACGGCTTCGGCGCCAGCGTCACCGCCTCCGGCCTGCTGATGCTGCCCATGCTGATCGCGATGTTCGCCTCCGGCCTGCTCAGCGCCCGCCTGCAACCCCTGTTCGGCGCGAAGGCCCTGCTCGCCACCGGCGCCGCCCTGGGCGCCGTCGCCTGCGGCCTGCTCACCCTCCAGCACGACGCGCAGTGGCAGATCGGCCTGGTCGCCGGCGTCTTCGGCCTCGGCATCGGCCTGGCCTTCGCGTCCATGGCCAACCTGATCGTCGGCAGCGTCCCGCCCTCCCAGACCGGCGCGGCGACCGGCATGAACGCCAACATCCGCACGATCGGCGGCTCCATCGGCGCGGCGGTGACGGGCGTCCTGGTCACGAGCCGACTCCAGCCGACGGGACTGCCGTACGAGTCGGGCTACACCCACGGTTTCGCCCTGCTGACGACGCTCTGCCTGGCGGCGGCCCTGGCCGCCCTGCTGGTCCCGACCCGCCGCGTCACGGGGACACCGCCCGGGCCGAGGGCGGAGTCCGTGGTGCCGGCGACCGCGAAGGCGGAGGAGACGGTGCACCCCTGAGCGGTCCAACGGCGGCCGGGGCGACGCCCGTTGGGAACGGTCCAACGCCGGCCGGGGCGACGCCCGTTGGGAACGGGCCAACGGCGCTCGGGGCGACGCCCGTTGGGCCGCGCCGGCGCCCCGGCCCCCGCGCCCGGCCGCCCCGGCGGTGCGGAACCACCGCCCGCATGCGGTAAAGTCGACTCGCGGGTTCACGCGGTTCACCACGCGGGAATCAGCGGGACGTGGCGCAGCTTGGTAGCGCACTTGACTGGGGGTCAAGGGGTCGCAGGTTCAAATCCTGTCGTCCCGACTGGAGACAGTCGTGAACCGAGGGGCGGTTCCGGAGAAATCCGGAACCGCCCCTCGGTCGTTTTTTTGGAGGGCCGGTCGGGGGGCCGCCCCCGTCCTCGCTGCGGAGCCGTCGAACGGGGTGTCCCCGGGGCGGACGGTCATGTCCCGGTGCGAGAGGGCCGATCGGCGCTTCGCGGGCCATATGGGTGTTGTCCCGTATATCCGATGGGCCCGGCCCTGAAAGATCATGCTCCCTTCGGGTGACAGGGGGACCCCGATCGCGTGTTCGGCTTCGCCGTTCGCGTGATGCCGTGTGTCGCCCTGCCCGACGCCGGACCGTCCGACCCGGACGGTCCGGCGTTTCACGGTTCATCACCACGGTGATGGCACAGGGAGGAACCGGAGCATCATGACGGTTCGTCACGACGCGTTCCACAGACGCAGACGTACCTGGTCGGGGGGAAGCGCCCGCTGGATAGCGGGGAGCCTCTCCCTGGCCCTGGCGATCACCCTCCTCGACGGCGTCCGCACCGGCGCCGCCGCCGCGCCCCATGAGGAGAGCGCCGCGGCATCGAAGAAGCCGGTGGCCACGCAGGCCGCCGACATCCCGTCCGCCCGGGTCGCTGCCCGGCTGTCGGGCCAGCGGGTCGAGGCCCTCTCGGAACGCACCGAGACCTCGACCACGTGGGCGAACAAGGACGGCAGCCTCACCACCGAACTTGCCGCAGGACCCGTCCGGTTCAAGGACGAGGCGACCGGCGACTGGCGTGACGTGGACGCCGACCTCGTCGCCCTGGACGACGGCTCGGTCGCGGCCAAGGCGCACCCCGTAGGTCTGCGGATGGCGGGCCGGACGGGAACACCGGCGACGTCCCTGAAGGCCGCGCGCGCCGCGAAGGCCACGGACCTCGTCACGCTCGGCGAGGGGGAACGGCAGATCACCCTCCAGTGGAAGGGCGGCCTGCCCAAACCCCAACTGGACGGCCCCCGTGCCGAGTACGTGAACGCCGTGCCCGGCGCGGACGTCGTCGTGGAGGCGACCCGTACCGGATTCGAGCAGTTCGTCGAGATCAAACGAAGACCCAGCGAGGCGGGCTACACGTACACCCTGCCGTTGAAGGCCAAGGGCCTGAAGGCGAAGCAACTCGCCGACGGGAGCGTGGAGTTCACCGACCGGAAGAACAAGAAGCGGGCCGTGATGCCCGCGCCGGTGATGTGGGACGCCAGCGTCGACGCACGCTCGGGCGAGCACACCCGTCAGGCCAGGGTCGGCCTCAAGGTCGTACGCAAGGGCTCCTTTGTCGACCTGGTGGTCACGCCGGACGCGGAGTTCCTCGCCGACCCGCAGACCACGTACCCCGTGACGGTGGACCCGTCGACGTCCGCGCTGTCCAACGTCTTCGACACCTACGTCCAGCAGGGCGAGACCGTCGACTGGTCCGCCGACACCGAACTCGACCTCGGCAACCCCGGTACCACCAACGCCAACGGCACGCCCCGCACGGCGCGTTCGTTCATCTCGTGGAACACCGCGCCCGTCCAGGACGCCCTGGTCCTGGACGCGACGTTGTCCCTGTGGAACTTCCACGCGGGCAACACCGACTGCAAGCCGTACCCGTGGGAGGTGTGGTCGACGGGCGCCGCCTCGACCTCCTCGCGCTGGACCGCGCAGCCCGCCTGGACCGCGAAGAAGGCCACCTCCACCCGGACCACCGGCAACGCCGGCTGCACCACCCAGCCCGACGGCTGGATCGACGCCGACGTCACCGACCTCGTGCAGGAGTGGGCCTCCGCCAAGGTCACCCGCGGCCACCTCGGGCTGCGCGCGAGCGACGAGAGCGTGATCGCCCAGTGGAAGCGCGTCAACTCCGCCAACGCCGCGACCAACCCGCCCAAACTGGTCGTGACGTACAACTACCGGCCCCGCACCGGCACCAAGCAGGAAGCCGGCCCGCCGTACTTCTCCTACAGCGGCGCCTACATGGTCAACACCCTCACGCCGACGCTCGGTGACACGTTCGTCGACGCGGACGGCGACCGGGTCAACGGCACCTTCCAGATCTTCGACAGCGCCACCGACACCCAGGTCGGCAAGGTCCTCGTGTCGACCTACGTGCCCTCCGGAGAGGCCGCCTCGGTGACCGTCCCCGCAGGGGTGCTCGCCGAGGGAAAGACGTACAAGTTCCGTACCTCTCCCTATGACGGCACGCACTACAACACCGGCTGGTCGGCGTGGAAGACGTTCACCGTCGACACCAAGGCGCCCTCGGCACCGTCGAAGATCACCTCGGCCGACTACCCGGCCGGCTCCTGGACCAAGGGAGCGGGCCGGACCGGCACCTTCACGGTCACCCCGCCCGCCGCCGACCACCACTGGCTGGAGTGGTCGCTCGACGGCGTGAACTGGACCAAGGTCGCCACCGGCGGCTCCTCGGCGGCCAAGGCGATCGCGCTCGCGCCGCCCAAGGACGGCACCCACACCCTCCAGGTCCGCGCCGTCGACAAGGCCGACAACAAGTCGGAGGCCATCGAGTACACCTTCCACGCCGGGCCCGGCGGCTTCGTGCAGCCCTCCGACGGTGAACGCACCGCGCGCCGCCTGCCGTTGGTCGCCGAGGCCGACCCCGCCACCTACAGCTCCGTCGCCTTCTCCTGGCGCCGCTCCGAGGCCGACCCCTGGACCCGCGTCCCGGCCGCCGACGTCACCCGGGACGGCACGCCGCTGACCGCGTGGCCGGTGCCGCTGACCGGAGGCAGGAACGCCCCGCTGGTCTGGGACGCCGTCGCCACCGTGGACCCGGACGGTTCGGTGCAGATCAAGGCCGACTTCACCGGCAGCGGCGCCACGGGCAGCACCGAACCGCTCACGGTGGTCGTGGACCGCAACGCCGACGGCGCCACCGCGCACCAGGTCGGCCCCGGCTCCCTCAACCTCCTGACCGGCGACTTCGCCCTCTCCTCGACGGACGCCTCCGCCTTCGACCTGGCGGTCTCCCGCACCGCCTCCTCCCGCAACCCCGGCAAGGGCGGTGACCAGGAAGGCCAGGCGCCCGTCTTCGGAACGGAATGGGTGTCGGGCGCGTCCGCCGAACTGACCGACTCCGACTACTCCCACCTGCGCCAGATCTCCACCACCGCGGTCGCCGTCGTCGACTCCGAGGGCGAGGAGATCCACTTCACCGCCGACGCGGCGAAGACGGCATGGATACCGGAACCCGGCTCCGAGGAACTGACCCTCAAGGGCAGCGTGAGCGGGTCCTTCACCCTGTCGGACACCGAGGGCACGGTCACGGAGTTCACCAAGGCCGACGCCTCGCTGCCCACCTGGCAGGTGTCCAGCACCCTGCTCGACGGGCTGTCCCACTCCACCACCACGGTCGTGTCGACCCGCGTCACCTACCAGGGCAAGCCCGCCGCCCGGCCCAGGCTGGTCATCGCGCCGACCTCAGCGGCCACGCCGGCCGCGTGCGCCGCCGATCCCTCCACCAAGGGCTGCCGGGTACTGGAGTACGTGTACGCGTCGACCACCACCGCCACCGACGCGGCGTTCGGTGACGTCGCCGGACAGGTCAAGTCCATCCGCCTGTGGGCCACCGAGCCCGGTGCGGCGAGCGCCGACGCGCAGGCGGTCGCGTCGTACCTGTACGACGGCAAGGGCCGGCTGCGCGAGGTGGCGGACCCCCGCACCAGCCCGGCGGAGAAAACCCAGTACGCGTACGACGACGCGGGCCGCGTCGTGCGGTACACGCCGCCGGGAGAGCTGCCCTGGACCTTCGTCCACGGCAAGGCCGGCAGTGCCGCCACGGCCGGTGACGGCATGCTCCTCAAGGCGTCCCGACCCGCGCTGAAGCAGGGCACGGCCGATGTCCAGGAGGGCACGGCGGCCAGCTCCGTCGTCTACCAGGTGCCGTTGAGCGGCACGAACGCCCCGTACCGGATGAGCGCCTCGGACGTGAAGACCTGGGGGCAGCTCGACGCCCCCACCGACGCCACCGCCGTCTTCCCCGCGGACGCCGTCCCCGTCGCCCACTCCGGCGGCGAGCTGAGCGCCACCGACTACCGCCGGGCCGAGGTCCACTACCTCGGCGTCTCGGGCCGCCGGGTCAACACCGCGCAGCCCGGCGGACACACCACCACCACCGAGTACGACCGCTTCGGCAACCGGGTCCGTGAGCTGTCGGCGGCGGGCCGCTCGGTCGCGCTCGGCCTCACCGCGGAGGACCGCGCCGCCCAGTCCGACCTCGGCATCGACCGGCTCGCCCCGGCCGAACGCGCCGACCTGCTCGCCACCCGTGCCGGGTACGACGCGAACGGCACCCGCGAGGTGGAGCAGTTCGGTCCGCTGCGCCGGATCAGCCTGACGGCCGACCTCAAGCAGGGGTCCACCGTCCTGGTGCCCGCGGGCACCTCGGTCATCGGCCGCGCCTGGACCGTCAACGAGTATGACGCCGGACGCCCCACGGACGGCACGGCGACCGTCCGCGACCAGGTCACCCGGACCACGAGCGGCGTCCAGGTCCGCGAACACCCGACGGTCCAGGGCGAGGGCCGCACCACCCGGACCGTCCTCGACTGGGCCAAAGGCCTGCCGGTCGAGGTCGTCACCGACCCGGACGGGCTCGCGCTCACGGAGAGCACGCAGTACGACAGCCAGGGCAGGGTCGTACGGCAGTCGCTGCCCGGTTCGAACGGCGGTGACGCCGCGACGCGTGTGACCACGTACTGGTCGGCGACCGGCAGCGGCACATGCGCCGGTCGCCCCGAGTGGGAAGGTCTCGTCTGCACCACGTCCGCGGCCGGAACGATCACCGGCGGGTCGGGCCCGAACACCCTTCCCGTCACCACCACCGAGTACGACCGGTGGGGCAACCCGTCGAAGGTCGGTGAGACCGTCGGTGGCACCACCCGCACCACGACCATGACGTACGACGACGCCGGACGCCAGATCGGGACCACGGTCACCGGCGGTACCGGACAGCCGGTGCCGACGACGACCATCGTGTACGAACCGGGCACCGGGCGACCCCTGAAGGTCGTCTCGACGACCGCGGGCACCCTCACCAGGGCGTACGACCAGCTGGGCCGTCAGATCTCCTACACCGACGCCGACGGCGCCCGCACGACCAGCGAGTACGACCTTCTCGACCGGCTGGTCAAGGTGGTCGACACCGCCCCGTCGACCACGCTCTACAGCTACGACCACACGGCCGAACCGGGCGGAATGCCCACCTCGATGACCGACTCCGTCGCGGGCACCTTCGGGTACGCCTACGACGCCGACGGCAATGTGAAGGAGGAGCGGCTGCCCGGCGGTCACCGGCTGACGATCCGTACGGACACCGGCGGCGCCACCGTGAACCGCACCTACACGCGGACGGACGGCACGCTCGTCTACTCGGACACCGTCACCTCGTCCGTCCACGACCAGACGGTCGCCCACGCGGGCTGGTCCGACCAGGACTACCGTTACGACGCGGCCGGCCGGCTCGTCACGGTCGACGACACGGCGGGAACGGTGTGCACGCGACGCGCGTACACCTTCGACGCGCGCAGCAACCGTACCGCCCTCACCACGGCGACCGGCAGCCCCGGAGCGGACTGCCCCACGGGCGCCGGAACGACGGTCCGGTCCACCTACGACAGCGCCGACCGGATCACCGACTCCGGTCACACCTATGACGCGTTCGGACGCACCACCGCGCTCCCCTCGGGCGGCACCGTCGGCTACTACGCCAACGACCTCGTCCACCAGCAGACCGCCGGTGGCAAGCGGCAGACCTGGCAGCTCGACGCCGCCCTGCGGTTCCGCTCCTGGGAGGTCGAGAGCGGCAGCGGCTCCACCTGGACGCGGACCGCGGCCAAGGTCAACCACTACGGCAACGACAGCGACGTTCCCCGCTGGACGCTCGACGACCCCGCCACCGGGGCACTGACCCGCAACGTCGCCTCCGCGACCGGACAACTCCAGGCGACCACCGCGAAGAACGGCTCCACCGTCCTCCAACTCACCACCGTCCGGGGCGACATCGCGCTCCAGCTGCCGCTCGACGCGTCCGAGGCGCCGCTGGTGATGGACTACGACGAGTACGGTGCCCCGCGCACCACCTCGTCCGCGGGCCGGTACGGCTGGCTGGGCGGCGCGCAGCGCTCCAGCGAGACCCTGACCGGGCTCACCCTCATGGGCGTGCGGCTGTACAACCCGCGGTCGGGCCGGTTCCTCTCCGCCGACCCGGTCCACGGAGGAAGCGCCAACGCCTACGAGTACGCCAAGGGCGATCCGGTCAACGGGTTCGACCTGGACGGGAAGACGGCGAAGAAGACCACGCAGTGGAAGCGGGTGTCCACGTACTGGGTCAACGGCAAGTGGTACAACTCCGCCTACAGCAACATGCCGCGGGTGCTGCGCGCCTTCTTCCAGGGCATCCAGGCCAGGTTCATGTTCGGTATCTACATCGACAGCATGAAGTGGCAGGGGCGCTGGCGGTACGGCGTCTGGACCCGTTACTACAACGGCAAGAAGCAGACCAAGCGGGGCAAGGTGACCACCGGCTACTACAACTACGCCGACCGGTCCCGCATCACGGTCTGTGTCCCCTGGGTCGGCTGCTACAGCAAGACCTCGCCGTGGGACGACGGCCGGTGGGGCTGAGCGGCCCCCAGTGCCCCGATTGATCCGTAGTAGCGTGCGGGGCCCGGTGTGCACCGGGCCCCGCACGCCCTCCCCTTCGCAGAGAAGTGATCGTGAACATCCTCAACGTGGTCCTAGGCGCCCTGTGCCTTCTCGTCACCTTCGTCATCGCCGCCCGCTCCACGGGCCGGTCCGACCGTCTGCTGTGGGCGGCGGCGGGCGTTCTGGTGCTCGGCGGCGTGCTCGTGCCCAGCCTGCTGCACGCGGCCGGCGCACGGCTCCTCTGCGTCGTCCTGTCCCTGGCCGCGCTCCTGCTGTTGCTGAGGCGCCAGCATCAGCGGAACTGAAGGGACAGCGCATGGACCGAGGGGCGGTTCCGGAGAGATCCGGCACCGCCCCTCGGGCGTTCCTGTACGCCCGTTGGGGACCAGGTGGGCCCAACTGGTCTCAGGGGTGGGTCAGTTGCCCGGGGTCGGGCGGAGCTGTACGGGGACGGTGGTGTGGCCGTTGCTGATCAGGCTCGGGAGCCGCTCCAACTTGTCCTGGTCGGTGGTGAGTCGGGCGTCCGGGAAGCGCTCGAAGAACAGACGCAGGGTGGTGGCGACTTCGAGGCGGGCGAGCGGGGCGCCGAGGCAGAAGTGGACGCCGTAGCCGAAGGTGAGGTGCTCCTTGTCGGGCCGGGTGACGTCGAAGCGTTCGGCGTTCTCGTGCCAGTCGGGGTGACGGTTGGCGGCGGCGTAGGACGCGAGGATGGCTTCTCCGGCGCGGATGATCTGGCCGTCGGGGAGGGGGATGTCGGCGCGGGCGTAGCGCAGCGGCAGGTGCTTGATCGAGGGCTCGTGGCGCAGGGTCTCCTCCACCACGTCCTGCCAGCTGCTCCGTCCGGCCCGGACGTGGGCGAGTTGCTGCGGGTCGGTCAGCAGGCTGGTGATGGCCTGGTCGATGACGTTGACGGTGGTCTCGTACCCGGCGCTGATCATCAGCAGCAGGGTGTCACGCAGTTCGACGGGGCCGAGGGCGGACCGGTCCCCTTCCTCGTCGCGCGCGGCGATCAGCGCCGAGGTCATGTCCTCGCCGGGTTCGTTGCGCTTGAGCGCGGCCAGGGCGTCCAACAGCTCATACAGAGCAGTGGCGTTGACGGCCTGTTCCTCGGCGCTGAGGTGGGTGGAGAACACGTTGTCCACCATGATGCGGAACTCGGTGCGCCACTCCGTCGGCACGCCCATGAGCTTGCCGATGACGGCGATCGGGAGCGGGTAGGCGAGGCGCTCGCGCACGTCGACGATCTCCCCGGCCGGGAGCGCGTCGAGGCCGTCGAGGATGTCGCCGACGAACGCCTCGATGTCCGTCTGGAGCGCGGCGGTGCGGCGGGCCGAGAGGGCAGGGGCGATCATGCGGCGCAGCCGGCTGTGGTCCGCGCCGTAGGCGGTGAACATGTTCTGCACCGCGACCCACAGGGCGAGCGGCCAGTTCGGGACGGTCTCCGCGAAGGCCGGCCAGTGGGCGCGCGCGTCCTTGGAGACGTCCTTGTTGGTGAGGAGTTGTTTGAGGAGGGCCGGGTCGGAGACGGACCAGGCGCGCACGCCGAGGATGTCCACCAGCGTCGCCGGGCCGCGGTCACGCAGGGCCTGATGCTCGGCGTCCGGGTCGGGGCTGGCGGGGTCGAGGACGATTATCTGCTGGTCGGCCATTGTCGACGTCTCTTTCAGGTGATGCGGAGACTTGTGGGCACGGTGCCCACGAAGGTCTGGTGACGGACGCGTCCCCGTTGTGCGGGTCCCTGGAGAACTCGGGGTTGCTGAGCAGCTCCAGGGGCGTGTGGGTGATCAGGCCGGTCGACGGTTCGACGCCGGCCTCGTCGTGGGGGGTGAGCCGCCGACCCGGCGCGGTGCCGTGCGAGTCGGCCGAACTCGGGCCGCTGGAGGGCCACTTCGCCTTCGGCGGGATGAGGCGAGCGCCGGGCACGGGCAGCTGCGACCGGCGCGGGTCGGCAGGGGAGGGCACGGGGTCGCCGAGGGCGCGGCACGGGGCGGGGAGCGTGCGCTGCGGGTCGGCAAGGGGGCGCTGCGGGGCGGCGGGGGAGTGGCGCGGGGTGCCGAGGGCGCGTTGCGGGTCGGCCGATAAGCCCTGCGGGGCGCTGAGAACGCGGCGCGCCTTCTCGTTCCCGGCCGCCGGTCTCGCCGTTACGGCCGTCGCCGTCGCCGTCGCCGCCACCGGCGTTGTCACCACCGCTGCCACCGTCATCACCGCTGCCGCCGTCACCGCCCCGGCCGCCGTCATCGCCGTCGGCACCGCTGCCGTCGCCGTCCTCGACACTGCCGCCGTGTCGGGCCCGTCGGGGGCCGGATCAGCGGGAGCCAGTGGACCCGGGCCCTTGTGCACGCGGCTGTGGTGGGCCTGTGTATGTGGGGCTAAGTCAGGCTTGTGTGACGGGAGTTGGCGGAGGGGGGTGCTCACGGGCGGGGGGCTCCAGACGGTGCGCGAGGCAGGCGAGGTGTTCGATGAGCCGACTCGGGGCTCGCATTGCCGGACGCTCGCTCGCGGGCATCGCACACGGTCTGGGGCGTGTGTTCCTCCAGGGTAAGAGGCTCACGAAGATCTTCAAGTGGGTTGTTCGGCGCGTCGCCGAACGGGGCGGGAGTGACGGGGTGCGGGGACGCCGTTCTTCACGAAGTCCCCTACGGGGTCTACGGGTTCGGGGAGTCCCGGGAGCCCGCGGATCTCGCGGGTGATGTCGAGGGCGCGTGGGTTGACGGCCCGTTGCTGGGCGGGGTCGTCCACGAGTTCCGCCGGGGTGCGGAACTCGGGCGTGGCGTCGGTCGTCAGGCCGCCGGGACCAGCGTCGTCGGCAGGTGGGTGAAGCCGCGCAGCATGTTGTGCAGGATGCGTGTGGGTTCGCCGGCCGGCTCCAGGCGCTCCACCTTGCGGGCCAGGGCGGTCAGGAGGGCGGCCGTCTCCATGCGGGCGAAACGGGCACCGGGGCAGACGTGGATGCCGTGGCTGAAGGTGACGTGGTCGTGGGGGCGGGGGCGGGTGAGGTCGAAGCGGGTGGGGTCGGGATAGTGGCCGGGGTCGCGGTTGGCGGCGCCGAAGAGGAGGAGCACGCGGTCGCCCTCCGCGAAGGGGACGCCGTGGAAGGTCACGTCGCGGGTGGCGGTGCGCGCGGTGAACCAGGTCACCGGCTCCAGGCGCAGCGTCTCGCCCACCGCGGGCTCCGCCAACGTCGGCTCGGCGCGCAGCCGTTGCCACGCCTCGGGGTGGGTGGACAGCAGCCACAGGGCGCTGGTCGCGGTGTTGATGGTGGTCTCGAAGCTGCCGAAGATGAAGCTGATGAGCGTCGTCACCACCTCCGCGTCCGCCATCCGCCCCTCGTCCACGGCCCGGTAGTACGCGGCGCCCCAGCTGTCGGGCAGGACGTTGTCCCGGGTGAGCAGGTCCGGCAGCACCTCGAAGGTGTTCTTCAGGAGCGGGATGCCGTCCTTGGTGCGCTGGTTGGCCGGTCCGAAGGTGTTGAAGACCGCCGTCGTGAGGTCGAGCAACTCGTCCCGGCCCTCCTTCGGCAGGCCGATCAGATCACCGGCCACCTCCAGCGGGAAGGGCCGGGCCAGCTCGGTCACGAGGTCGACCGTGCCCCGTTCCAGCAGGGTGTCCACGTACTGCGCCGCCCGCTTCTCGATCCGGCGGCGCACCCCGCGCAGCGCCCTCGGGGACAGCTGCTCGGCGGCCAGGGACCGCATCCGGGAGTGCTGCGGCCCGTCCGCGCCGGCCGCACCGGTCTGCGCCATGTCCTCCCGGTGCGGCTCGATCCCGGCGTTGGGCGCGGAGGAGAACGTCCTGTGGTCCTTGAGGATCTTCTTGACGTGGCTGTATCCGGCGACTGCCCACGCGTTGCCGTGCCGGGGCAACCGCACCGCGGGACCGGCGGCCCGCAGCGCCTCGTACACGGCATAAGGGTCGAGGAGTTGGTCGTCGCGGAACAGATCGACGTCCAGGGAAGGGATCTGAAGAGTCGTCATATGAGGTCTCCGAGAGGGGAGTTGAGGGGGAGAGCGCGAACGGCCGGTCAGGCCTTGGCCGTTGCCGTCACGTGCTCGATCACCGACGCCGCGTCCTGGTCCGCGAACCCGGCGAGCGCGGCGGCCGCGAACAGCGACCGCGTCGCCTCCAGCACCCGGTAGGTGTCCGGCCGCCCGGCGCCGAGCGCAAGGCGCAGGTCCTTCTCCATCAGCCGGGTGCGGAAGAAGGCGGGCTGGTAACGGCGTTCCCGCATCAGCTCCGCCCGGAAGCGCAGCACCGGCGAGCTGAACCCGCTCTGCGCGATGGCCGCGAGCAGCAGCTCACGGTCGAGCCCGGCATCGGCGCCCACCGACACCGCCTCGGCGAGCCCGGCGACCTGCGCGGCGAGCACCAGGTTGAAGGCGAGCTTCGCCGCGGCCGCCGCCCCCGGGCCGCCCCAGTGCACCCGCGTGGTCCCCAGCACGGCCAGCACACCGGTCACCCGGTCCACGTCCGCCGGGTCCCCGGCGGTGAACACCCGCAGCTCACCGCCCCTGGCCTGGAGGGGGTTGCCGAGCACCGCCGTCTCCACCCGCCGCACCCCGCGCGCCGCGCACCGCCCGTGCAGATCCCGCGCGAAGTCCCCGCTCACCGCCGAGGTGTCCAGCAGCGTCGCCCCCTCCCGCATCGCCGCGAGCACCCCCTGCCGCCCGAGCACGTCCTCGACGGCGTCCTCGTCGCTCAGGCTGAGCAGAACGACGTCCCGGTCCGCCGCCGCCTCGGCCGCCGAGCCCGCGCCGATCGCACCCGCCGCCACCACGTCGTCGGCCCGGCCCGGGCTCCGGTTGAACACCACCGTGGGGAAACCCGATGCGACCAGCCGGTGGGCCATCCCCTGCCCCATGGCCCCCAGCCCGATCACGGCTGTCCGCTCCTGCTCCGGCATGTCTGACCGCCTTCCGTCGTGGTCCGTCCGCAGCGCGGCGCCCGCGCTGCGGCGTCCCAATCTCGCCGCCGCCCCTCGACCGGAGTTGGGGCGCCGCTGAAGCCCCGGCCACGCCAGCCGCCGTCGAGTCGCGCCCCATCGGCCGCCCCTAGCGTGAGCCGCTCCCGACCACGGAGGCCATGCATGACCACCGAACAGACCGCCCCGCAGCCCTGGCGAGTGATCGAGATCGTCGGCGGCTACCGACGGGCGCTGGCCGTGCTCGGCGCCTGGCGCGCCGACGTCTTCACCGAGCTGGACAAGGGCCCGCGCACCGACCGGCAGCTCGCCGGCAAACTCGGCCTGCACCAGGAGGCGTTGCGTGATCTGCTGCACGCGCTCGCCGGGCTCGACCTGGTGACGCTCGGCGCGGACGGCGGCTACACCCTCACCCCGCACGCCGCCTGCCTCGTGCCGGGACGGCCCGGATACATCGGCGGGTTCCTGGACAACCAGGAGACCGAGGTCCACCCGGCCTGGAGCGGCCTCGCCGACACCCTGCGCACCGGACTGCCGACGCCCCGGCAGGAGGACGACCGGCCCTACGACCTGTACGCGTCCGAGGAGCGGCGCGACGGGTTCGTCGACGCCATGGACTTCATCGTCGCCCCCCTCGCCCGGCAGATCGCCGACCGCGACTGGTCGGGGTTCCGTAGCGTCCTCGACGTCGGCGGCGCGCGCGGCAGCCTCGCGACGACGCTGGCCGAGGCCCACCCGCATCTGCGGGCCGCCGTGTTCGATCTGCCCGCGCTGGAACCGGCGTTCACCCGTTTCACCGCGGGCCGCGCGAGCGCCGACCGGCTCACCTTCCACGCCGGTGACTTCTTCACGGACCCGCTGCCCAAGGCCGACGCCGTCATCCTCGGGCATGTGCTGCACAACTGGCCCGAGGACGCCCGCCGTTCACTGATCCGCTCCGCCGCCGAGGCCGTCAACCCGGGCGGCGCCCTGCTCATCTACGACGCCATGCTCGACGAGGACACCCCCCGCCTCGTCAACTCCCTGCTCAGCCTGGACATGCGGATGTGGTCCGGCGGCTCCCAGTACCTGGCCGACGACTGTGTCTCCTGGCTCACCGAGGCCGGCTTCCGTGACGTGGAACGGCACGCGCACGGGGCGTCCAGCAGCCTGGTCGTCGGCCACAAACCGGCCTAGTCGGCCCCAACTGGGGCCTGCGGCACGGCCCGTGGGGAACGACGAGGCCCCGCCGCCCGGGGGAACGGGGCGGCGGGGCCTCGCACGGCCGTCGGGCGTCAGTGCCCGTCCGGCGCGAACGCCCCCCGGTGGCGCCGCGCCCACTCCCTGAACGGTGACGCGGGCCGCCCCAGCACCCGTTCGGTCTCCGGCGAGATCTCGATCCGGTCGGCCGTCAACTCCGCCTGCTGCGTCAGGAGAACGTCCAGCACCTCCACCGGCACATGGTCCTGAAGCTCCCGGCGCCACTCCCGCGCCGCGATCCGCTCCCAGCCCGCCACCGCCCCGGTCACCTCACCGATGACCGCCAACTGCTGTGCCTGCGTGAGAATCTGAGGCCCCGTCAACACCCTTAGAGGCGACCCGGGTTGGTCGGCGAGCAGCTCGACCGCGGCCACCTCACCGACGTCCCGCTCGTCGACCGGCGCGGTCACCGCCTCCGGATACGCGAGCCGCACCGGACGCCCGGACCGCAACGCCCCCGACCACCACAGCGCGTTGCGGGCCAGCCAACGCGGCCGCAGCACCACCCACTCCAGGCCGCTCGCCCGTACGGCAGCCTCGGCGCGGGCGTGCCGGGCGGCCAGCGGATCGGGCTGCTCGGGCACGCCGTCGTGGACCCCGCCGGAGGAGATCAGCACCACCCGGCCGACGCCCTGTACGCGGGCCTCGGCCAGCACGGCGGCGACGTCCTCGTCCGCGACGACCATCAGCAGCAGCGCGCTCACCCCACGCAACGCGGGCGCCAGACCCGCCGGCCGGGTCAGATCACCGACCGCCACCGACGCCACCCCCTCCGGCAGCCCCGTAGGCCCCGGCCGACGGGTCAACGCCCGTACCCGCGCCCCGCGTTCGGCCAGCGCGTGCAGCGCGGCCCGGCCGACGGCGCCGCGTGCTCCTGTCACCAGAATCTCGTCTCCCATACCGCCCAGGGTCACCGCCGCCTCTGGAGCCGGGCTCGACGCGCGAGCCAGTGCCACCCGCCCCAAGACCGCTGGACAACCTCTCGATCAGCGTTGCCCACGCTGGCCCCACAGAGCCCGCCGCCGCGTCAGGAGGATCAACTCATATGACCCGCACACTGATCATCGGGGGCGGTGTCGCCGGCGCCGTCACCGCCCTCGCCCTCGCCAAAGCGGGGTACACACCCGAGCTGTTCGAGGCGTACGAGACCTCGCCGGAACACCGGGGCAGCTACCTCACCGTCGCGGTCAACGGCCTCAGCGCCCTGTACGCGGTCGACGCCGTCGACGCCGTCAACGGCATCGGGTTCGCCGCGCCGTCCATCGCCTTCTACCTCGGCGACGGACGCAAGCTGAACGAGGTCAAGGTCGGCGGCTCGCTCCCCGACGGCACCGCCACCCGCAGCGTGCGCCGCGGCGAACTGCACGCCCGGCTGCTCGACGAGGTCCGCCGCCGGGGCATCCCCGTACACACCGGCAAGCGCCTGAAGGCCCTCGACGAGAAGAAGGACGGCGTCACCGCGTACTTCGCCGACGGCACCTCGGCCACCGGGGAGCTGCTCGTCGGCGCCGACGGCGTCCACTCCACGGTACGGCGGCTGATCCTGCGCGGGTCCGCGACCGCGCCCTACACCGGACTGATCAACGTCGGCGGGTTCAGCCCGGCGGCCGGGCTCGGCCTCGCTCCCGGCGAGCACCGGATGGTGTTCGGACGCCGTGCCTTCTTCGGCTGCGCCGTCGAACCCGGCGGTGACGTCTGGTGGTTCGCCAACCTCGGCCGCAAGGAGGCGGTGACCCGGGACGACCTGGAGCACCTCGACGACGCCGGCTGGAAGTCCCGCCTCGCCAGGGCCTTCGCCCGCGACAAGGGCCCGGCCCGCGCGGTCGTCGCCGCCAGCGGCTCGCTCACCGTCTCCAACTCCTACGAGGTCCCCGACCTGCCCGTCTGGCACACCGCACGGGTGGTGCTGACCGGCGACGCCGCCCACGCCGCCTCCCCGGCCGCCGGACAGGGCGCGTCGATGGCGATGGAGGACGGCGTCGTCCTCGCCCAGTGCCTGCGCGACCTGCCGACCCACGAGGAGGCGTTCCGCACGTTCCAGGAACTGCGGCGGCCGCGCGCCCGCCGGGTCACCGCGCAGGGCGCCCGCGCCAGCAAGTTCAAGGCCGTCGGACCCCTCCAACGGCGCGTCCGCGACCGCAAGTTGCCCGCCCTGCTCGCGGGCCACGCCTCCGGCGGCGAGCACTCGCTGGCCTGGATCTACGAGCACCGCGTCAGCTGGGACACCCGCGTCGAGGCAGCCGCCGGATGACGACGTCAGCGAGAAGAGGAGCAGCCGGATGAACCGTCGCCCCGAAGACTGGCCGGACGTCGCCCGGGCCGGCGTCGGCACCGTCGTCATCACCGTCCGCCACACCGAAGGCCCGCCCCAGCAGCGGGAGGTGGCCGTCGCGGCCGAAGCCGAGCGGCGCAAGGAGGCGTGGCCCCCCGGGCTGCTGGGCTGGTCGCTGTTCACCGGCACCGACGGACGGGCCCTGCTGGCCTACGAGCAGTGGAGCGACGACGCCGCCCTGGACGCCGCCCTCGCCGCACCCGAGCCCTACCTCCCCGGCATCCCCGGCACCGAACCCGCGACGCCCGTGCGCTACCGGCTGGCGCGGTCCTACCCCGGCGGGGCGCCAGGACAGACCCCCGGCTGCCTGGTCACGCCGGTCTTCGACACCGACGGCCCCGAGCGCCAACGGCACTTCCTGGACACGCTGTTCGCGATGGCGGGCGACGACGCCACCCGGGACGTCGGACAGCTGCCGGGCGCGCTCTGCGCCCACTTCCACCTCAGCGCGGACGGCACCCGCGTCCTCGGCTTCGCGGAGTGGACCGACGAGGCCGCGCACCTCGCGGCGGTCGGCGCCCAGGACACCGCCGCCTCCCGGCAGCGCCTCACCGGCGAGATCCCCGGGGTCCGGCCCAGCGGCCACCACCGCTGGCACCCGCACACCGCCCTGACCGCGTAACCACCCCCACAACGAAGGGAGTTCACCCGTGATACTCGTGACGGGCGCCACCGGCAACGTCGGCCGGGGCGTCGTGGACCTGCTGCTCGCCCGAGGACTGAAGGTCCGGGCCGTGACCCGGGACCCCGCACCCGGCCGGATTCCGGACGGCGCCGAGGTCGTCACCGGCGACCTGCTGACCGACCCGGCGGGCCTCGACGACGCCCTCGACGGCGTCGACGCGGTCTTCCTCAACGCCGCCGCCTTCCTGCACGGCGGGGACGGCGGCACCCCGGCGGCCACCTTCCTGCGGCTCGCCAGGAAACGGGGCGTGGGCCGCGTCGTGCTGCTGACCTCCGGCACCGTCCAGGCGGACGTCCCGGCCGACTTGCAGGCCAACGTCATCGGCCGGATGCACCGGGTGGTCGAGGAGGCCGTCGAGACATCGGGCCTCGGCTGGACCCTGCTCAGGCCAGGCGAGTTCATGGCCAACTCCCTCGACTGGGCCCCGCAGATCCGCGCCGCCGACGTGGTCCGCGCCCCGTACGGCGACGCCCGGTGGGCGCCGGTCCACGAGCGGGACATCGCGGACGTCGCCGTCCACGTCCTCACCACGGACGGGCACCTCGGGACGGTGTACGAGCTGACCGGGCCCGAGACGCTCACCTATCACGAGCGGGCGCGGCTCATCGGGGAAGCCGTGGGCAGGCCGGTGCGGCTGGCGGAGATCACGCCGGACCGGGCCCGCTCGGCCATGATCGTGGCCGGCGTCCCCGCGCCGGTCGCCGACACCCTGCTCGCCCTGACCGCCACCGGCGTCGACCGACCGGAGGAAGTCTCCCCCACCGTACGGGAGTTGACCGGAGCCCCGGGCCGTACCTTCGCGCAGTGGGCCCGCGAGAACAAGGCGGCCTTCGAGAGCCGCCCACCCCGGCCACGGGACGAGGAACGGTGACCACCACCGAGGCCCCCCGCTTCCCGGTGCCGCGCACCTGGCCGCCCGCCGCCCCACCCCTCTACACCGCCCTCCGGGAGACCGGCGGCCCGCACGAGGTCACGATCTGGGACGGCACCCGGCACTGGCTGATCACCCGCTACGACGACATCCGTACCGTCCTGACCAGCTCGGCGTTCAGTGTCGACGTCACCCGCCCCGGCTTCCCGCTCTCCCGGCCCGCCCAACGCGAGCAGGAGGCAGGCCTGTTCATGCGGCTCGACGGCGCCGAGCACGCCCGGATCAGGACCCTGGTGGGCCGCGAGTTCACCGTCCGGCACGCCCGCGCCCTGCACGACGACATCCTGCGCATCACCGACGACCTGATCGACGCCGTCCTCGCCCAGGGTGAAGGCGCCGACCTCATCCGGGAGTTCGCGCTCCCGTTGCCGTCCCGCGTCATCTGCCGGGTGCTGGGCGTCCCGTACGCCGACCACGACCTGTTCCACCGGCACGCGGCCGCCGTCGTCGACCTCGACCTCGGCGTCGAGGAGCGGGAACGGGCCGCGCACGAGGCGTTCGCCTACTACACGGAGCTGATCGCCCGTAAGCGCGTGGAACCCGGCGACGACATGATCAGCCGGTTGCTGGCCGACGACACCGGCGCCGACGGCGCCGACGGCATCGACCCCGACCATCTGCCCGTCCTCGTCGGCGCCATGGTCGGCGCCGGATTCGAGACCACCGCGGGCCAACTCGGCCTGGGCGTGCTGGCGTTGCTGCTCCACCCGGAGCAGCGGGCCACGCTTCTGGAGCAACCCGAGGGCGCGGTCGAGGAGTTGCTGCGCTACTGGAGCATCACGGCCGTCGACCCGCGCCGCGTCGCCGTCGAGGACGTCGAGATCGGCGGGCGGCTGATCCGGGCCGGACAGGGCGTCCTGCTCTCGTTGATCGCCGGCAACCACGACCCGCGTGCCTTCGGCGCCGGGCGCTGTCCGGCGGACCGGCTCGACCTGACCCGCGAGACCCGCCCCCGCCATCTCGCGTTCGGCCTCGGCACCCACCAGTGCCTCGGCAAGAACCTGGCCCGCGCGGAACTGCGGATCGCCTGGCCCCGCCTGTTCACCCGCATCCCCGGCCTCCGACTGGCCGTCCCGGCACCGGAGTTGACGTTCCGCAACGACTCCAGCGTCTACGGCCTGAAGTCCCTCCCCGTCACCTGGTGACACCCGAGCCCTCTCCCGCGACCCCAAGTCCCCCTTTCTGGAAGGAGTGTCCGCGATGGCGGAGACGAACGAACTGACCGAGAGCGACGTACGAGAGCTGCTGGTCGCCGTCGGGGTGAGCCCGCCGGACGCCGAGAGCGGCTTCGACAGCTCCTTCGAGGAGCTGGGCATGGACTCCCTCGCCCGCCTGGAGATCGCCGGCCGACTGCTCGACCGGTTCGGCATCACGGTCGACGACGAACTCACCCCCGAGGAGACGCCCGCCGGGATACACCGGCTGGTCAATCTGCGGCTCACCGGCGAACTGGCCTAGGAGGCACCCGTGATCGGGCACACCGACAACCGGACCGACATCGACGCGCCGATCGGCTTCGTCTGGGAGCAGACCAACGACGTCCGCGACTGGCCCAACCTCTTCACCGAGTACGCCGCCGTGGACGTCCTGGAGGAGAGCGCCGACTCCGTCCTCTTCCGGCTCACCATGCACCCCGACGAACAGGGCCGCACCTGGTCCTGGATCTCCGAGCGCACCTGGGACAAGGACACCTGGACGGTACGGGCCCGCCGGGTGGAGACCGGACCCTTCGAGTTCATGAACCTCACCTGGACCTATGAGGAGATCGCCGCCGACCGCACCCGGCTGCGGTGGGTGCAGGACTTCCGGATGAAACCGGACGCCCCCGTCGACACCGCCGCGATGACCGACCGCATCAACACCAACTCGCCCGTCCAACTCGCCCACGTCAAGGCCGGGGTGGAACGCCGCCGGCTGCTCCCGGTCGGCTTCCACGACGTGCCGTCCAACACCCGGCGCGGCGGCGACCTGCGCACCCTCGTCGCCCCGAGCACCGTCGGCTCCTCCGCCGGATTCTGCGGCGCCGTCCGCATCGGGCCCGGCGAGCGGGTCACCGAGCACTACCACCCCTACTCCGAGGAGTTCCTCTTCGTCACCGGCGGCGAGCTGCGCGTCGACCTCGACGGCGAACCGGTGCGGGTCGGCGCCGAGCAGGGGCTGCTCATCCCGCGCGAGGTACGCCACCGCCTGGTCAACGTCGGTGACACCGACGTCCTCGCCGTCTTCCACCTCAGCCCGCTGGCCCCGCGACCCGAACTCGGCCACGTGGACACCGAGTTCGCGTCGGCCACCGAACCCGTGCCGGCCGCCTCATGACCGGCATGAGGCGCGCCGTCGTCACCGGCGTCGGCGTCGTCGCCCCCGGCGGCGAGAGCCGGGAACGCTTCTGGGCCCGGATCGTCGACGGCAAGCCCGCGATCCGCCGGATCAGCGGCTTCGACCCCACCGCCTACCGCTCCCGGATCGCTGCCGAGGTCGACGTCGACCCGGCGGGACGCGGCCTGACCCCCCAGGAGATCCGCCGCACCGACCGGTTCGTGCAACTGGCGATGATCGCCGCCGACGAGGCCGTCGCCGACGCCGGACTCGACCTCGGCGACGGCGACCGCGTCGGCGTCACCCTCGGCACCGCCGTCGGCGCCACCAGCAGGCTGGAGGACGAGTACGTCGTCGCCAGCAACGGCGGCCGGGACTGGGTCGTCGACCACCGGCACACCGGCCCGTTCCTCTACCAGTCGCTGGTCCCGGCGAGCGGCGCCACCGAACTCGCCGTCCGCTACGGCGCCCACGGCCCGGCCGCCGTCGTCTCCACCGGCTGCACCTCCGGCATCGACTCCCTCGGCCACGCCCTCGGCCTCGTCCAGGACGACGAGGCGGACGTCGTCATCGCCGGGGCGTCCGACGCGCCGATCTCCCCGATCACGGTCGCCTGCTTCGACGCGATCCGCGCGACCACCCCCCACAACGACGCCCCGGAGGCCGCCTCCCGCCCCTTCGACGACGGACGTCAGGGCTTCGTCCTCGGTGAGGGCTCGGCGTTCCTCGTCGTCGAGGAACTGGCACACGCCCGCGCCCGGGGCGCCCGCATCTACTGCGAGGTCACCGGCTACGCGGCCCGCGCCAACGGCTTCCACATGACGGGCCTGCGCCCCGACGGCGTCGAACTCGCCGAGGCCATCGGTGACGCCATGGACCAGGCCCGCCTGACCACCGAGGACCTCGGCTACATCTCCGCGCACGGCTCGGGCACCCGGCAGAACGACCGGCACGAGACCGCCGCCTACAAGAGGGCGCTCGGCGAGCCGGTCCGGCAGGTGCCGATCAGCTCCATCAAGTCGGTCGTCGGCCACTCCCTCGGCGCGATCGGCGCCATCGAGATGGCCGCCTGCGCGCTGACCCTCCAGCGCGGCCTGATCCCGCCGACGGCGAACCTCACCGACCCCGACCCCGAGTGCGACCTCGACTACACCCCGCTGACCGCCCGGGAGGCGACCGTCCGGCACGCCCTGTCGGTGGGCAGCGGCTTCGGGGGCTTCCAGTCCGCGATGGTCTTCAGCCGCGAAGGGGTGGGCGCATGACCCCGGCCGCGGTGATCACCGGCATCGGCGTCGTCGCCCCCACCGGCACCGGGGTGCGCGAGCACTGGGACAACAGCCTCGCCGGACGGTCCGGCATCGCCCCCATCACCTCCTTCGACGCCTCCGGGCTGCCCGTCGCCGTCGCCGGACAGGTCACCGGCTTCGACCGCAGCGAGTGGGTCGACCACCGGCTGGTCGTCCAGACCGACCGCTGGACCTGGCTGGCCTTCGCCGCCGCCCGACTCGCCCTCGACGACGCCGAGTTGGACCCCTCCGGACAGAACCCGATGGAACTGTCCGTGGTGACCGCGAGCGGCTCCGGCGGCAACGCCTTCGGACAGCACGAGATCCAGGCCCTGTGGCAGGAGGGGCCGCGCGCGGTCAGCGCCTACCAGTCGATCGGCTGGTTCTACGCCGCGAGCAGCGGCCAGCTGTCCATCCGGCACCAGCTGAAGGGCGCCTGCGGCGTCCTCGTCGCCGACGGCGCCGGCGCCATCGACGCCGTACGGCAGGCCCGGCGGGTGCTCGCGCGGGGCGGCGCCGGCGTCCTCACCGGCGGCACCGAGGCGCCGTTGTCGCCGTACGCGCTGGCCTGCCAGAGCGGGCAGCGGGCGCTGAGCGGGGGCACCGACCCGGACACCGCCTACCGTCCCTTCGCCGCCGACGCCACCGGGCACGTGCCGGGGGAGGGCGGCGCGATGCTGGTCCTCGAACCCCGGGACCGGGCGCGGGAGCGCGGGGCGCGGATCTACGCCGAGGTCGCCGCCACCGCCTCCACCCACGACGCCTGGCACCCCGAGGACCCACCGCCCGACGTCCGCCAACTGGAGCGCGCGGTACGGGAGTCGATCGCCCGGGCCGGGTGCGTCCCCGACGACATCGACGTCGTCTTCGCCGACGGCGCCGGGCACCCGGAGGCGGACCGGCTCGAACTGGCGGCGCTGCGGGCGGTGTTCGCCGGGCGGCGGGTGCCGGTGACCGTGCCCAAGACGATGACCGGCCGCCTCTGTTCCGGCGGGGCCGCGCTGGACCTGGCGTGGGCGGCGCTCGCCCTCGACCGGGGTGTGCTGCCGCCGACGGTGCACGTGCCCGCCGACGCCCTCGGACCCGGCCTCGACCTGGTCACCGAGGCCCGCCCGGCCGACGTACGGCACGCGTTGGTCGTCGCGCGCGGCGTCGGCGGCTTCAACTCGGCTGCCGTACTGCGCCGTTCGGACCCGGCGGGGCAGCGGTGAGCGGGCTGGTGCTGGCGGCGGTGCTGCTGTGCAACGGCCTTGCCGCCGGGGTGCTCACCGCCAGTGAGCTGGGCCAGTTCCCGCTGCTCGCCCGGCTCCCGGCGGACCAGTACATCCGCACCCACGCCTTCTTCTCCACCCGCTACGACCCCTTCATGCCGACCTGTCTGCTGCTGACCGTGCTCGGTGACCTCACCCTCGCCGTCACCGCCGACACCCCGGCCGCCCGGGGCCTGTCCGGGGCGGCGGCCCTCCTCGCGGCCTGCGCGGTCCTCGTCTCGCTCACCCGCAACGTCCCCCTCAACACCTGGGTCCGCTCCCTCGACCCGCACGATCCGCCCGGCGACTGGCGCCTCAGACGGGCGGCGTGGGGCCGCTGGAACCTGCGCCGGTGCGTCCTCGTCGCCGCCGCGCTGGTCGCCAACTGCGTGACCGTCGCCCTCAGTTGATCATCCCTCTCGCCAACACCCTTGGAGCCCCTATGGATCTCGACCTGACCGGCCGCACGGCCCTGGTGACCGGCGGCAGCCGGGGCGTGGGCCGTGGCATCGTCCTCGCCCTCGCCCGCGCGGGCGTCGACGTGACCACCTGCTACCGCCAACCCTCCGACGCCGTCGACTCGTTGATCGCCGAACTGAAGGAGACCCCCGGCGACCACCAGGTCGTCCAGGCCGACCTGGCCGACCCCGACCGCGCCCGCGACCTCGTGCGCCGCGCCGGTGAACGGCACGGCCGCCTCGACCTGCTGGTCCACAACGCCGGCACCGTCAGCCACATCCCGTTCTCCGAACTGCCCGTCGACGAGTGGCACCGTGTCCTCGACACCAACGTGACGGCTGCCTACGTCCTCGCCCAGGAGAGCCTGCACCTCCTCGGCGAGGGCTCCTCGGTGGCGTTCATCGGCTCCAAGTCGGCGGACGTCGGCATCCCGCTGCGCGCCCACTACACGGCGTCCAAGTCGGCCCTGCAAGGCCTCTCCCGCTCGCTGGCCAAGGAGTTCGGTGACCGCGGCATCCGCTTCAACGTCATCGCCCTCGGCGTGATCGAGACCGAGGAACTGGCCAGCCGCCCGGCCGAGCAGCGCGAGGTGCTCGTCCAGCGCTACCGCGCCAAGACCGCCCTCGGCCGCCTCGGCGCCCCCGAGGAGGTCGCCGGAGCGGTCCTGTTCCTCGCCAGCGACCTCTCCAGCTATGTCACCGGCTCCACCCTCTACGTCGACGGAGGCATCTCGTGACCACCCAGCCGTTCCGCATCATGCTGCGCATGGAGATCAAGCCCGGCATGGAGGAGGACTTCGAGAAGACCTGGTCCGCCGTCGGCGGCTCCGTCACCTCCCACCCGGCCAACCTCGGCCAGTGGCTGTGCCGGGGCGAGGAGGAACCCGGCGTCTACTACATCATCAGCGACTGGACGGACGAGCCGCGGTTCCGCGCGTTCGAGACCAGCGACCGGCACCTCGAACACCGGCGGAAACTGCACCCGTTCCGCACCGGCGGCTCGATGGTGACGATGAGCGTCGTGGCCGCGCTGCCCGGCGGCGACCGGTGAGCGAGGTCCGCGTCCTCGTCCACCACCAGGCCGAACGGCCCGAGGACATCCGGCGTGCCTACCACGAGGTGAGCGCGTCCCTGGCCGACGTGCCCGGGCTGCTCGGCAACGAACTGCTGGAGTCGGTCGCGGGCCGCCCCGGCTTCGTCGTCCTCAGCCGCTGGCGCGACCTCCCGTCCTTCCAGGCCTGGGAACGCGGCGCCGCCCACCGCCCCAGCACAGCGGCCCTACGCCCGTACCGCGACACCGAGTTGCCCATCCCGTTCGCGGTATACGAGGTAACCGCGTCCTACTGACCGACGCCACGCCCACGGGGCGGCATCCTGACCGGCTGCCGCCCCGCATCGGCATGCCATGTCCCGAACGGCGCGGTCGGCGCCCGGCGGCCCTCCCCGGCGCGGGAGTTGGGGTCCCGTCGCGCCGGGCGCGAGGTGACCGCATCGCATCCCCACCCCCGAACGACCGCTGCCCCGGCCGCCGTTGACCGGCGACCGGGGCCTCTGGGGTGTCCGGTGTTTCAGCGGGCCAGGGTCAGGCCGCCGTCGACCGGGAGGACCGTGCCGGTGATGAAGTCGGCGTGGACCAGGTACTCGACGGCGCGGGCGACGTCGTCGGGGCGTCCGACACGGCCGACCGGCGTCGCGGCGGCGACGGCGGCGAACTGCGCGGCGCGCTCCTCCTCCCCGAGCCCGGCCCACCAGGACGTGTCGATCACCCCGGGCGAGACCGCGTTGACCCGCACCGGCGCCAACTCCACCGCCAGCGGCCCCACGGCGGCCTCCAGGCCTCCGTTGACGGCGGCCAGGGCGACGGTCCCGGGCCGCGCGACCCGCGCGCTGCCGGCCGAGAGCAGCGTGACGGAACCGGTGACCCGGGCAAGCCCGACGGCGGTGAGATAGCCGTACAGCTTGGGTTCGACGACGGACCGCAGCCGGTCGGTGCCGAGCGAGCCGACGGGGCCGAAGCCGGTCGTCGCCGGGCCGAAGGCGAGGACCAGGTGCTCGAAGGGGCCGAGGCGCTGGAAGAAGGCGCGGACGGCGGCCTCGTCGGTGCCGTCGAGCCGTTCGGCCGCCGCGACCTGGGTGCGGGCGGCCGCGAGGCGTTCGGGGTCGCGGCCGGTGACGGTGACGTCGAGTCCGGCCGCGGTGAGGCGGGTGGCGACGGCGAGCCCGATACCGGCCGTGCCGCCCATGATCACTGCTCGCACGTCGACGGTTCCTTCCGGTGGTCGAGGAGCCCGTGCCGGCCGGCCCAGGCAGAGACGGCGGCGGCGATCTCGTGGGGCCGGTCCTCGGGGGCGAAGTGCCCGGCCGTGCCGCAGGACACGGTCTCCAGCGCGGCGAGGTTCTCGGCGCACCACGCGGCCATGGCGTCGCCGAGCAGCAGCGTGGGTGAGCCGTGGAAGGTCAGCAGCAGCTTCGGGACGTTGCTGCTGGCGGCCAGCCAGGCGTGGAACTCCCGCATCCGGGCGACCAGTTCGGCCGGGCGCCCGTCGAGCGGGATCTGCCGGGCCCAGGCCAGCAGCGGGCGGCGGCTGTCGGGCGTGGGGTGCGGCGCGAGGTGCGCGGCCAGGTCGGCGTCGGCGACGGTGCTGAGGACCCCGCCGCCGCCCGTGTACGCCTGCCGCAGATAGAGGTCCTGGGACAGCACCAACTCCTCGCCGGTACCCGGGGTGTTGATCGCCTCGCAGCGCGCCCGCGCCCACGGCTGGAGCTCGTCCCACGCCATGGGCTTGACGATGCTCTCCATCAGGGCGAGCCCCCGCACCCGGCCGGGATGACGGGCGGCCCAGTCGCAGGCGAGGGTGCCGCCCCAGTCGTGTCCGACGAGGACGACGTCGTCCAGCTCAAGCGCGTCCGCCCAGGCGTCCAGGTACCGGGCGTGGTCGGCGAACGAGTAGGCGAGGTCGGGCCGCGCGGACCGGCCCATGCCGATCAGGTCGGGGGCGAGCAGCCGGCCGCCCCCGATGCCGGGCAGGACGCGGCGCCAGAGGTAGGAGGAGGCGCAGTTGCCGTGGAGGAAGACGAACGGGGGTCCCGCACCGGCGGCCCCCACGTCGGTGTAGTGCATCGGCGACCCGAGAACGGTCGTCTCCGGCATGAAAGGGCTCCTTCAGGGTCGACGGCGCCCCGGCCGAGCGAGCACTCGGGCGCGGCGCCTCTTCGGTGATTGCGTCCGCTGTCGCTCATCACACGTTTGAGAAAGGCGGCAGCGGAGGCGTAAGGGTGTGCGGGCGAACGGAAATAAAATTCCGGGTGCCGGGAACTGGCAGACAGGTATGCGACGCTCCGGCAACCCGGGGCGAACTGCCGGGTAACATTTTTGTCGGCGGCCGCGTCATTTCCCGGTCCTGCGGATTTCTAGCGAATCCTCCCCTGTTCCGGTGTCCACTCGTAGAAAGCGCGTGCCATCGCGTCCTTGGGTTCCTTCCAGTAGGGGTCATAGGGGGTGATGAACTCGCCGAGCCGGGTGTCGATGTCTCGATAGAGGGGGTGGCTGCGGACCTGGCCGAGATTCGGCCTGATGTCCTCGTCGGCCTCGATGAGATGGAAGTACAGATCGTGGAAGGTGAACAGGGTCCGCCGGGAAACCCCTACGAGATAGGGGAGATCGGTCGCGTCGGAATCGGCGAAGACCTGGCCGACCTCGGGGGCCGACTCGGGCCGCATGCGGGCGACGATGAGTGTCCGGTTCACGGTTCCTCCTGCTGGCTGGGGTGGTCGGGCGCCGTTTTCGGCAGGATCGGTCCGTGCGCTCGACGGCGGCTCGACCGGCCGTCCAGTGGCCGCTTTCCGGACGGCCGGTGACAGGTGATATGCGGAAACCTGGCAGTTTCCGTCATGCATTGTCCGTATATTCTCCCCGCTGTTACCCAGGGTTCGGGTCTTTCAGTCAAAGAATTTGGTGTTTTCGCCGGGTGGTGCCGTGGATGGCGGATGTCAATTCATTCGGCAGGGTAACTATTGACAGTTGCAGAACCCGGGTTAGAGGGTGTTCCTCGTCCCCACTCCTCCCCCCACCGTGCGGTTACTTGAATACCCGTCAGAATGAATCTCCGGGCTTTTCGGACCGCAGTGAACGAAGAAACGATGGTGCCCCATTGTTAGAGATTCGGCTTCTGGGACCCTTCGAGCTGACCGTGGACGGCAAGGCGGCGGTGCGGCTGTCCGCCCCGAAAATCCGCCAGGTGCTGACCCTCCTCGCACTGAACGCGAACCGGGTCGTCAGCACCGACCAGTTCCTCTGCGAACTCTGGGCCGACCGCCCGCCCCGCAGCGCCCGGACCACCCTCCAGACGTACATCTACCAACTCCGCAAGAACATCAGCCGGCTCACCCAGCTCGACCGCACGCCGGTCACCCTGGAGACCACGGACGCCGGTTATCTGCTGCGGGTGCCCACCGCCGCCGTCGACGTGCACCGCTTCTGCGACCTGGCCGCCGAGGGACGCGCCCGGATCGCCGAGGGGGACGGCCTGCTGGGCGTCGAGACGCTCGACCGGGCCCTCGCCCTGTGGAGCAAGACGTCGATGACGGAGAACGAACTCGGCTCGGTCCTCCAGGCCGAGGCGGTCCGCCTGGAGGAGCTGCGCCGCACCGTCCTGGAGGAGCGGATCGAGGCCAAACTCGGCCTCGGCCTGCACCACCAGGTCGTCGGTGAACTCCTCGGCCTGGTCGCCGCCCACCCCACCCACGAGGGACTGCGGGCCAAGCTGATGCTCGCCCTGCACCGCTCCGGACGCCGCTCCGAGGCCCTCACCGCCTACCGGGACGCCCGCTCCGTCCTGGCCGCCGAACTCGGCCTCGAACCCTGCCCGGAACTACGCCAGTTGCACAGCCGCATCCTCGACGGCGACCCCTCGCTCGACCTGCACGAGGACGCCGTTCCCGGCCGCCCGGGACCGCCGCCCCGCCGCCTGGTGCCCAGCGAACTCCCCCCGGACGTACGGCTGGTGGGCCGCCGCCGGCAGGTGGAGGCGCTCAGCCGCGCGCTGACCGAAGGACCGGGCGTCGGCCGCCCGGTGGTGGTCGTCACCGGCGCCCCCGCCTCCGGCAAGTCCGCCCTGTGCGCGCGCACCGCCCACCAGGTCCGCGCCGACTACCCCGACGGCCAGCTGTGGGCCGAGCTGACCACCCCCGACGGCCGCCCGGTCCCCCCGGGAGAGATCCTCGGCGACTTCCTGCTCGCGGCCGGTTTCCCGCCCGCCCGCATCCCCGAGGACGTCGACCTGCGGGTGCGGATGTTCCGCAGCTGGGCCGCCGACCTGCGGCTGCTGGTCGTCCTCGACGACGTCGTCGACGTCACCCAGCTGCTGCCGCTGCTGCCCGGCGGCTCCCGCAGCGCCACCCTGCTCACCTGCCGCCGACGCCTGTCCGACCCGCTCATCACCGCCGTCGTGCCCGCCCCCACGCTCAGCAGGGCCGCCGCCTGGCAACTCCTGTCGCACGCGCTGGGCCCCGACCGGCTCGCCTACGAGGCCGAGGCCGCGTTGCGGGTGATCCGGGTCTGCCAGGGACTGCCCGGCGCCCTGCACGCCGTGGCCCGGCATCTGGAGATGCGCCCGCACTGGTCGCTCGCCCGGGTCCTGGAGGGCACCGAACCCGACGCCTTCGACGTCCTCGCGCCGAGCCTGCGGCGCACCTACCGGCTGCTGACCCCGGCGGGGCGCTCCGCGTTCCGCACGCTCGCCGTCGCCGGGTCGGTCGTCACCGCCGAGGAGGCGGCCACCGCGCTGGGCGTGCCGGTCCGGGAGGCGGAGGCGCTCCTCGACGAACTCGTCGAGGTCCAACTCGCCCACGTCTCAAGGGAGTCGGGCGGCGGCGCGGTCGGCTACCGGTTCACCTGGCAGGGCCTGTCCAAGACCTGGGTCGACCTCGCCTGCGGGCCCGACGACCGGGACACCGCCGAGCCCACCGCCTGGACCGGCACCAGAAGATACGGGACCTTGCACTGGCGGCCCGCTCGATCCGCACCCCAACCCGACCCCACCACCCTGGTGCAGGCTCGGGGAACCGACGTGGCCTGAGAGACCGGAGAGACACATGGGGTACGGACTGAGAGACAAACGGGTGCTCGTCACCGGCGGCACCCGAGGCATCGGCCGGGCCACCGTACTGGCCCTCGCCGCAGCGGGCGCCCGCGTCGTGACCTGCCACCGGGCCCCGGGCCCGGAGGCGGCGCGGCTCACCGACGACCTCGCCCGGCACGGCGACGGACACCGCGTCACCCAGGCGGACGTCACCCAACCCGAGGGCGCCGAACGGCTGTTGGAGACCTGCCGACAGCACCTCGGGGGCCTGGACGTCGTCGTCAACAACGTCGGCGTCGACGACCACGCTCCACTGGCCGACCTCGGCCCCGAGAGCTGGCGGCGGATGCTGGACCACAACATCACCTCGGCCTACCTGGTCACCCGGGCCGCCCTGCCGCTGCTCACCGAGGGCGCCTCGGTCGTCAACATCGGCTCCGCGGCGGCCCTGCGCGGCCGTCCCGGCGCCGCGCACTACGGCGCCTCGAAGGCCGCCATGGTCGGCTTCACCCGGGGCCTGTGCAAGGACCTGGGCCCCCGGGGCATCCGCGTCAACGTCGTCGCCCCCGGCGTCACCAGCGACGACGGCGGCCGTGAACTCCCGCCGCCCGTAAGGGAACGGCTGCTCGCCGCCACCCCGCTCGGGCGGCTGTGCACACCGGGCGACGTCGCCGACGCCGTCCTCTTCCTCGCCGGTGACGACTCCCGTTTCGTCAGCGGCTCCACCCTGACTGTCGATGGAGGCATGTGATGGCATTCGCCGCGGTGACGTACCGGGTCAAGCCCGGCCACGAGGACGAGATCGCCGAGATCTTCCAGGACTTCAAGCGGGTCGACACCCCCGTCCTGCCCGGCGCCGACGGCAGCGCCGCCGGACGGCTGCTGGGCACCGCCGTGTTCATCAAGGACGACGTCATGGTCCGCGTCATCCAGTACGAGGGCGACTTCTCCGCGATCGCCGGCCACATGGCCCGCCAGCAGGGCGTGCACACCGTGGAACAGCGCCTCGCCCCCTTCCTCGCCGAACAGCGCGACACCGCCACCCCGGAGGGCTTCGGAAAGTACTTCCGCAACGCCAGCATGCGCGTCCTCACCCAGCTCTCGGTGGACGACCACCCCGCGGCATGACCGGCGCCGAACTCCTCGCCGTACTCGTCCTGTTGGGCAACGGCGTCGCCGCCGGCGTGCTCTTCGCGGTCGCCCTGAGCGTCGTTCCCGCACTGGCCGTGATGCCCGCCGAACGGTACGTCTACGTCCATCAGCTGATCGGCCGCAACTGGGACCCCACCATGCCGGTGATCGTCCTGCTCTCCGCGCTCCTGGACACCGCGCTGGCCCTCACCGCCGACGACACCACCCGCGCCACGCTCCTGGGCACGGCGGCCCTGCACCTGGTGGCCGTCTCCTGGGTCTCCCACTTCCGCAACGTCCCCCTCAACCGCCGCGTCAAGGCGCTCGACCCGAGTGCGCTGCCCGCCGACTGGAGCGACCCCCGCCGGATCTGGCGCCGCTGGCATCTGATCCGTACGAAGCTCGCCGTGACCGCGCTGGCCCTCAACGCCGTGGCCCTCGTCACCTGACCCGCTGCACCTGATCCGCTGCACCCGCCTGACCCGCTGCCTGGAGCCGACCGATGAAACGGAGGAGAACACCGTGATCCTGGTGACCGGGGCGACCGGCAACGTCGGCCGCCATCTGGTGGACCTGCTGCTCGCCGCAGGCATCCGCCCCCGGGCCCTGACCCGCACCCCCGAACGCGCCCAACTACCCGAAGAAGCCGAGGTGTTGGGCGGCGACCTGGAGAATCCCCACGCGGTGTCGGCGGCGCTGGAGGGCATCAGCACCGTCTTCCTGAACCTGTCCGCGCTGGGCCAGACCACCGCCGACTTCCTGACCGCCGCCCGCAAACAGGGCGTGCGCCGGATCGTCATGCTCTCCTCGTCGTCCGTCCAGGACGGGCTCGGCGCCGCCGAACAGCCCAGCATGCTCGCCGCCTGGCACAAGGCGAGCGAGGACCTCGTCGAGGAATCCGGCCTGGAGTGGACGATCCTGCGGCCCGGCGAGTTCGACGCCAACACCCTGTGGACCTGGGGCGAGCAGCTGCGCACCACCGGCACCGTCCGCGCCGCGTACGGCGGGGCCGCCACCGCCCCCATCCACGAACGGGACATCGCCGCCGTCGGCCTGCGAGGTCTGCTGAGCGACGACCACATCGGCGCCCGGTACGTCCTCACCGGACCCGAGTCCCTCACCCAGGTCGACAAGGTGCGCATCCTCGCGCAGGCGACCGGACGGCCGTTCCGCTTCGAGGAGGTCTCCCCGGAGGTCGCCCGCGCGGACTACCTGACACGCGGCATGCCGACCCAGGCCGTCGACAGCATGCAGACCCATTTCGACGCCGCCGTCGACGGCATCCTGCGCTACCTGGCCCGCTCGGTGGGCCGGCCCGCCGAGGTCACCACCGCCGTCCCCGACGTCACCGGCCGCCCGGCACGCACCTTCGCCGCCTGGGCGGCCGAACACGCGGACGCGTTCCGCGCCTGAGCCCGACCCCCGCCCGGCGTGCACGCGCCGGGCACGACACCCGACGAAAGGCAGCCGCCATGCTCGACGAATCCGTCTACGCCCGCCACCAGGAGCCGAGCTTCCTGGAGGAGCTGTACGAGACGGGCGCGACCCCGTGGGAGATCGGGCGCCCCCAGTCGGCCCTGCTCGCGCTCGCCGAGTCCGGCGCCATCACGGGCCGTGTCCTGGACGTCGGTTGCGGCACCGGCGAGCACGTCCTGATGTGCGCCCGGCTCGGCCTCGACGCCACCGGCATCGAACTCGCCGCCAACGCCGTGCGCACCGCCCAGGACAAGGCGAGCGAACGCGGCCTGTACGCCCGTTTCCTGTGCTACGACGCCCTGAAGCTGGCCGAACTCGGCGAGAACTTCGACACCGTTCTCGACTCGGGGCTGTTCCACCGTTTCCAGGGCGACGAGCGCACCGCCTACGTCGACAGCCTGGCCTCCGTGGTCCGGCCGGGCGGCCGGGTCTTCGTGCTCTCCTTCAGCGACCAGCAGGAGGAGGACTGGGGGCCGCACCGCATCTCCCGCGCCGAGTTCGAGGCCGCCTTCGCCGCGGGCTGGCGCATCGACGCGATCGAGGAGAGCGTGATCGAGGCCACCGTCGACGGGGTGAAGGCCTGGCTGGTCTCCCTCACCCGCGTCTGACCCCGCCCGGGACCGGGGCCGGCCTCCGGTCCCGGTCCCAACGACCGTCTGCCTCACGGCGTTTGAACGGCACGGCGCACCACACCGGCGCGTGTGACGGTCGCGGCGCCGTGCCGAGGCGCTGATGCCGTCCAGGCACCCGACCGTGCCGGTGAGCAAGGCGTACAGGCCGACGAGGAGATCGGCGGGACCGGTGGCGGCGGCGCAGAAACGGACGTGCGGATGGACGCTGAGGGTCCGCACGGCGATCCACAGCAGCGCGCGAGATCCAACTCGGTCGCCAGCCGCAGCACGTGGCCGTCGACGAGGGTGTCGAGACGTCGGCGTGCGGTGAGCGCGGAGTCGATGCCCAACGGCGCGGGCGGCGCGGTCGGCGGCCCCGGGCCGGGGCGGGGGAGAGGAGACCGGCGCTCCAGCGGAACGCGGTGGGGAAGACCCGCAACAGGGTGTGCGAGGTCCACGAGCCGACGGCGTCGGTGGCGGGCAGGTCACGCAGCAGCAGGGCGTTGCGGGCGTCGGGACCGTCGAGGAAGAAGACCGCGGAGATCTCGTCGCCGCCACCGAGGATGTCGACCCAGACGGTGTCGGGCCGCCGGGCCAGCGCCCGCGCGAGTGCGACGCATGATCCGGATGATAGGCGGGGGCGTGGCGTACTTTCTGTGCCTTGTAGATTCGCGTGGGCACAGAGCTGCACGTGAGGTACACACGACGGGGGTCGCGAGAACGTGGCGGGACATCGACCGGCTGACGGGCATCCACTGGACCTGGACGAGGCGACGGTTCGTGCCGTCGCCCGTGCCGCACAGAACGCCTCGTAGCGCCCATGTGGGACTGGGAAAGTGGTGAGGGGCTGTTGGGGCTTGATGATCCCGGTGTGTGGGATGCCGCGTTCGAGCGGGGGGAGGCTCATCTCGGGACCGGGGCGATCGGGTTGGCGTTGCGGTGTCCGTTGGAGGAGGCGTCGCCGCGGATCGTTCGTGCGACCCGGCTGCCGGACCGTGGGGAACGGGGGTTCGCGTTCACCGCCGTCGGCACCGCGGCTCGGCTCAACGGCGAGCTGACGCCTGAGTTGTACTCCGTGCTGCGTGCGGAGGGGGCCAAGGGCCTTGCCGCTGCTGCCATCGACGACACCCTCACGTTCGTGCCGTGGCGGAAGCTGCCTCTGTGGCTCAAGGGGCGGAGCGTGTCTGTGACGGTGCGGAACAAGCTGGAGGGGTGGTGGCTGCGGTCCGAGGACGCTGTCGGGGACGCGTGGCGGACCGTCCGTCGATTCACGCACCGTTGAACCGGCGGCCGCACCTTCAGAAGTCGCCTGTCTGTGCCGTCAGTCGACGTCCCGTCACACCGTTGCTGGAGGGGGTGTCCAGCGTTGGGTGTGGAGGGGGGTGGGGGTGACGCCGTAGTCCTTTTTGAGGTGTTCCGGGATCGCGTAGTGCATGACGCGGCCTCGGGTGAGGGAGGAGAGTTCGAGGTTCGTGGTGAGTCGGCCGAGGTGGTCCAGGGCCCAGGTCGCCAGCGGGGAGCGGTCCTCGATGGTCTCCAGGACGCCCAGCAGGTGCGGGACCGCCTTGACCAGCGTGTCCCAGGGGGTGCGGGGGACCTGGAGCCAGTCCGCGCAGGTGTCGCCGACGAGGTGCCGGATCAGCGCGGAGACGACCGGGTCGAAGAGGGTGCCGGGGACCACCTCCTCGTACAGGTCGATGAGTTGGCGGGTCAGCAGGGCGCCCTCGTCGGAGGGGCCCATGTGCCGGACCATGTACAGATCGAGGAAGTGCCGTGCCTCGTCGAGGGACTTGGGCACCGCCTCCTGGTCGACGCCCAGCATCGCGCCGACCACCCGCCACGCGTAGAAGTAGGCCTCCGCGCCCTCGGTCGACATGTGGATGCCGAGCCGGTGCAGGCTGTCCAGGACCAGCAGGGAGAAGAACATCTGCCCGCCGATCATGTCCTCCTGGCAGATCGGCGTGCCCAGGGCCGCCGTGTCCCAGACGTTCTCGCGGACCAGGTGATGACGGATCGAGGCGTGCAGCAGCCGCACCTTCTGCGCCGCCGGGATGAAACGGCTGCCCGCCTCGAAGGCGCCCGGCTGCATCAGCCAGACGGTGAACTGCCCGGTCTCCGCCATCCGTTTGGACGGGTACCGCAGCCCGTGCGTGGTCGCCAGCAGCTTCGCCACCGGCGGCACCAGATAGCAGGCGGGCATCGCGGCGAACGACAGCGCGGTGGAGATGTGGACGTTGTTGTCCGTGAAGAACAGCCGGGCCCGCTCCATCTCGCCCCAGTCCACCCAGTCCGGCGGGGCGGCGGTGGCCGCGAGGTACTCCCGGGCGACCTCGGGCAGCCCGTCCGGGAGCGGCGCGCCGACCGTCGACACGTACCGCATCAGGGTGTTGAACCGGCCCACCTCCCCCTGTTCGAAGAGGGCGGCGACGGTGGCGTCGGCCAGTTCGTCGCCCGCCGTCCGCAGGGCGTCCATCGCGGCCTCGGCAGGGGGCATGGGGCGCGTTCCTCTCAGTACAGGCGGGCGGTCGCCGAGTGCGCGAGCGCGTCCAGGGCGGCGGTGGCGGGTGCGGGCGCGTTCAGTCGGTGCAGGGCGTCGAGGGCGTCGTCGACCCGCGTCGCGATCAGGGCCTCGATCCGGTCGGGCGCCTTCAGCGCACCCATCAGATCCCGAACGGCGCCGAGCGCCACGCCGTCCTTGTCGTGCCGCCGCCCGAGCAACTCCCCGAGTTCTTCCCGCTGTTCGGGGGAGGCCAGCCGCCAGGTCTCCGCGAGCAGCGCGGTGGGCCGCCGCCCGCGAACGTCGTCGGCGTCGGCCTTCCCGGTCCGAGCCGGGTCCCCGAACAGCCCCAGCAGATCGTCCCGGAGCTGGAACGCCTCACCCAACGGCAGCCCGTACCCGGAGTACCCCAGCCGCAGCCGTTCGCCCGCACCGGCCAGCGCACCGCCGATCAACAGGGGCTGTTCCACGGTGTACTTGGCGGTCTTGTACCGGACCACCTTCAGCGCCCGTGAGGTGTCGGGAACGTCCCCGGTGTGCAGGATCTCCAGACACTCCCCGGCGATCAACTCCCGTGCCAGCGCCGCCCACAGCGGCCGCGCCCGGCCCAGATACGCGGCCGGCAGACCACTGGTCGCGAACAACTGCCCGGCCAGCGACATCAACAGGTCACCCACCAGCATCGCCAGCGAACGGGCGGCCCCGGCCGCACGCGGACGCCCCCGCACCGCCGACCGCAGCGCGACCTGCGTGGTGGGGCGGCCGTGCCGCAGGGGGCTCTCGTCGATCAGGTCGTCGTGGACGACGGCCGCCGCGTGCACCAGTTCCATCGCGGCGGCGGCCCGCAGCAGCGCGTCGCTGTCGGGCCCGCCGGCCGCCCGCCAGCCCCAGTAGCAGAACGCGGCCCGCAGCCGTTTCCCGTCCGTGACCGCCGCCTCCAGCTGTGCGGCCACCGGCGTCAACGCCGGGTCGATCGCGGCCAGTTGATCGGCCTCGTCGGCGGTGAAGTCGCGCAGCACGGCATCGACCCGGGCCTTGAACGCGTCCGGCTCCCAGCGCTCAGCTGTCATCGCCGGACCGCCGTCGCATCGCACGGCGGGCGAGCACCTCAAGGTGGGCCGGGGCCGGCGCCGGGAACCGGTCGAGCGCGAGGCGTCCGCGCGCCAGCAGATCCTGCTCGGCGTCGGCGGCCAGCTCCGCCAGATCGCTCCGCCCGAGCAGCCCCCGCACCTCACCGAGGGCCGTTCCGATCGTGCCCACCGCCAACTCGGCGATCCCCGCGGCCAGCAGCACCGCCCGGCCGCCGACCCCACCCGCACGCCCCGTCCCCATCCCGCCCCTCACCTCTCCCGAACCCGTGGGGACAGCGTGACGGCGAGACGGAGGAGCGGGTGCGCGGAACTCACGAACGGGGGATCGATCGACCGTATGTGCGAGTGCCGGAGGCGGGCGGGCGGGGGCGAGCAGGTGAGGCCGGTCAGGGAGACGGCCGATCCGAGGGCGCGGTCGGCGGGGCGGGGTGGCTCACACCCACGGCCACAGTGCCACCGTCAGCGCGAAACCGGACACGCCCATCACCGTCGTCAGCACCGTCCAGGTGCGCAGCCCCGACGCCACGTCGAGACCGGCGAGCCGGGTGAACATCCAGAACCCGGCGTCGTTCACATGCGACAGGGCACTCGCCCCCGCGCCCATCGCCAGTGCGACCAGGGAGAGTTGGGCCGTGGACAGGTCGGCCCGGTGGAGCAGCGGGGTGAGCAGGCCGGCCGTGGTGATCAGGGCGACGGTCGCGGAACCCTGGGCCGCGCGCAGGGCCAGCGAGGTCAGGAAGGCGAGGAACAGCACGGGCAGCCCGGTCCGTTCCAGCAGGTCCGCGACCGCGTCCCCGATGCCGCTCGCCACCAGCACCTTCCCGAACACCCCGCCCGCCCCGGCGACCAGGATCACCATCGCCACCGGCGGCAGCGCCGACCCCATCACCTCCGCGATCCGCGCCCGGTCCCACCCCCGCCGCGCCCCCAACAGCCCACCGCACAGGGCGACATCGATCAGCAGCGCGACCATCGGCGCCCCGACCACGGTGAGCACCGCACGGAGCGTGGACCCGTCGGGCAGGGTGTGCTCCGCGACGGTCCCGAGAAGGATGAGCAGGACGGGGGTGACGATGAGCGTCAGGACCAGCGCGAACGACGGTGGCGGCTGGGGGAGTTGAGAGGGCTGAGGGGTGGTTCGGGTGACGGTGGAGGCGTGGGTCGGTGCGGAGGCGGCGCCCTGTTCGGCCCCGGGCGGCTGTCCCGTCGTTCCACCGGATGCGGATGCCTCCGCTGCTGCGCCGAACGTGGCTGCCATCTCCCGTTCGCCGACGGCTACTTGCACTGTCCCGTCGGCCGGGTCGGCGCCGTTCCCCGTGCCGTACGCCTCCGTTCGTACCGTCGGGTCCGTCGGGTCCGTCGGGTCCGTCGGGTACGCGTGGCGGGTGAGCCGGCGGGACACCAGGTGGCCGAGGACGACCACGGTCGCGGTCACCGGGATGCCGAGGAGCAGCACCAGGCCCTGGCTCGCGCCGATCGCCTCGGTGGCGGCGACCGCTCCCGGGTGCGGGGGCAGGAAGGCGTGCACGGTGAGCATCGCCGCCCCCATCGGCAGGGCGTAGACCAGCAGAGGCCTGCGGGCGGCGCGGGCCACGCCGTGGGCGATCGGCATCAGGATGATCAGGCCGACCTCGAAGAAGACCGGGATGCCCAGCACGAACCCGGCGACGGTCAGCGCGAACGGGGTGCGCTGTGAGCCGAAGCGGGCGATCAGGGAGTGCGCGAACTCATGGGCGCCGCCGGAGAGTTCGATGATCCGGCCGATCATCGCGCCCAGGGCGATGATGGTCGCGATATGGCCGAGGGTGGCGCCCATGCCGTCCTCGACCGTCGTCACCAGGTCCCCGGCCGGCACCCCGGCCGCCAGCGCCACCGCGATGCTGACGACGACCAGCGCGACGAACGGCTGCACCTTCCCCGCGATGATGAGCAGCAGCAGAACCGCCACCCCGGCCGCGGCGACGAGCAGCAGCCCGGTGGGGCTCACCGCCCGCCGTCCCCGGGCGCGTCCTCCTTCGGGGACAGCACCATCACCACCGAGGAGTCGTCCCGGTCGCCCAACCCGGCCCGCTCGCCCAGCAGATACAGCTGCTCGGCCGCCGCCGCGAGCGGCACCGGCACATGCGCGTCCCGGGCGATCCCGGTGACGATGCCCATGTCCTTGACGAAGATGTCCAGCCGCGACCTGACCTCCGGCGCCGTCTCCTCCGCGTACGTCCGCACCATGCGCGGACCCCGGTCCGCGAGCACGAACGACCCGGCCGCGCCGCGCCCCAGGACGTCCACGACCGTGGCCGGGTCGAGGCCGAGACCCCGGGCCAGCGCGACCGCCTCGGCCGCCGCCGCGATGTGGACACCGGCGAGCAACTGGTTGATGGCCTTGAGGGATTGACCGTCACCGGGGCGCTCTCCGACGACGGTGAGGGTGGAGGCGAGCAGGTCGAGGACGGGCCGCGCGGCCGCCAACGCGCCCTCCTCGGCGCCCACCACGATCAGCAGATCCCCCTCACCCGCCCGCACCGGGCCCCCGCTGACCGGCGCGTCCACCGTCAACACCCCGTGCCGCGCGAGCCGTTCGGCGGTGGCACGCGCCGCGTCGGGTCCGACGGTGCTGGTGAGCACCACGACCGCCCCGGGCCGCAGGGTCTCGACGGCACCGGCGGGGCCGAACAGGGCGCCCTCCACCTGGACCTGGTCCCGGACGGCGACCAGGACCACGTCGGCGTCCACGGCCGCCTCGGCGGGGGAGACGGCGGTGTCGGCGCCCTCGACCTGACGGCCGGGGGCGATGTCGTAGACGGTGACGGGGAGATGGGAGGCCAGTCGGCGGGCCATGGGCAGGCCCATCGCGCCGAGACCGAGAACCGCGGTACGGGCAGACATCTTTGTCCTCCGGGGAGTTGGGGGAGTTGGGGGAGTTCTGGGGCGCGGCGAGGGGATCTCCGGCCGCCGACAGGGGAGTTGGCCCCGTCGGGGGAGGGAGACCGTGGACTGGCGTACCGGGTGCGGGAGTTCAGGACGCCCGCAGCAGGGCGGTCACGTCCGTGAGCGCGTCGTCGTCGCCGACGTTGCCCGCGAAGACGACGTACGGGATGCCCGCGGCGGGGCCGTCGACCGGTTCCCACAGGGAGACGATGCCGGGCAGCAGGGTGCCACGGGCCCAGGCGCGGCCGATGCCCAGGCCGTGGGTGGCGGTGTCGCTGGACGTGATGCCGCCCTTCGCGACGACGAACGCGGGCCGTCGCGCACCGGTGATCCGGCGCACCGCCTCCGCCAGCGCCGCCGACACCCGCCGGGAGATCGCCAGGCTGTCCTGCGCGTCCTCCCCGGTGACCAGGACCCGGGACGTTCGCAGCACCACGTCCGCCGAGTCCAACGCCCGCACGGCCGCGTCGATCACGTCGGTGAGGTGGGCGCCGCTGAGGTCGGGGTCGAGGAGGAGCGGCACGGACAGTTCGAACTCGGAGATGCCGCCGGCCTCCCGCAGCCGGTCGAGCTGCCGGGTGGTGACGGAGACATGCGAGCCGACGACGATCAGACCGTGCGGCGCGACACCCCCAGCCGACTCGGCCAACTCGGCCCGGGACGAGCGCAGTTCGCCCGATGTCAGCGGAGGCCTGCTCTGCTGCCCGGCCCGCGCCCGCACGAACGACGGGCCCACCCGGTACAGCAGCCGCGTCCCCGCCCGTTCGGCCCGCGCGGCGGCCAGCGCCAGCACCCGCAGATCGTCGTCGCATTCCGCGTCGGCCACCGCGACCCGGCCGTCACGCAGCGAGGCCAGCAGCGCCGTCACCCGGGTGGGACCGCCGCCGCGCAGGTCGTCCAGGGTGATCCGGAGCACCTCGGCGGCGGGCACCCGGCCGCCGGTCTTCTCCTCGACCCACTCCGGCAGGGACGAACTGCGGTAGCCGAACGTCGTGTCCCGGGCGAACTCGCTCTCGCCGACCGGCAGCAGCCCCTCCGGGGTCCGTATCCAGTGCCGGGAGTCGATGGTCACCCGGCCCGCCTCGATGTACGCCGGCACCAGCAGCACCCCGTCCGGAGCGCCGGTCCCCAGCGCCGCCAACTCCTGTGCCAGCACGTCGGTTTCGAGCGGGAAGTGCCCACGTAACGTCGAGTCGCTCCGGCTGGCCGGCACGAACGCCACGCCCTCGGCCCCGGCCGCCTCGTGCAGCGCCCGGATCACCTCCCGGTCCCGGTCGGCGGCGGCCTCGGGGGAGAGGCTGCGGGTGTTGGTCAGCACGAAGAACGCCGGCGTCGGCTGCCGCAACGCCCACCGCAGGTCCGCCACGGACCAGGAGGTGAGCACGGGCAGGTCGGCGACGGTCTGGGTGCCGGTGGGGTCGTCGTCGAGCACGACCAGCCGGGGAGCCGTCGCCAACTCGGCCGCGACGGCGTAGGAGGGCACCACCCACGCGGGTGGAAGGGACACGGGTACGGACAAGGGCGTGGACATGGGGATGCGAACTCCATGAGTGGGGAAGGGAGTTGGGGGAGGGGGCGGGGGAGTGCGGAAGGACGGTGTCCGTGGTGGACGGGATCAGCGGGACGGTCGTAGGAGTGCGCGGGGTCAGCGGGGCGTCGCCGGTGTGGACTGCCGGAGGGGGACAGGTTCGGCAGGCTGCCGAACCGGAACCCGCCGCCTCTGCAACCCGTCCCCCCTCGATCTGTCACCCCCTCGCCCTGTGCCCCCGCGACCCGCCCCTCCACGACCCGTCCCCCTCGACTCGCGGCCCCCGCAGCCCGTCGCCCTCTCATCCCGCCGGTTTGATCACATGCGTGTGCAGGTCGTCGGCGGTCTGGTTCATGTGGGCGTCCATCGCCGCCCGGGCGTTGGCCGGGCTGCCCGTCTCCAGCGCGGCGAGCACGGCCTCGTGGTGGGCGAGGGCGTTGGTGCGGATCTCCGGGACCGCCGAGGTCTCCCGCCGCGCCTCGACCAGCAGCGCCCCGAACGGCTCGAAGAGCAGCGGCACGAACAGGTTGCCGCTGGCCCGCATCACCACGTCGTGGAAGTCGATGTCGGCCTGTACGAACTGCTCGGTGTCCCCGACCCGCGCCGCCTCCCGCATCAGCCCCAACTGCCGCCGCAGCTCGGCGAGATCGTCATCGGTGCGCCGGGTCGCCGCGAGTTCGGCGGCACCGTTCTCGATCAACCGCCGTGCCTCCACGAGCCGACTGGCCAGCGCCCCGCCCGCGCCCCGGGAGGCGGCCCGCACGACCGGCTCCAACGCGGTCCAGCGGTCCGGCGGGTTGACGTACGTCCCGCGACCCCGCACGACGCGCACGACGTTCTGCGCGCGCAGCCGCTTCACCGCCTCCCGTACGGTCAGCCGGCTCACCCCGGCCCGCTCGGACAGCTCGCCCTCGGCGGGCAGCGCGGAGTCCGGGGGATGGCGGCCGTCGATGATCTCGGTGAGCAGCTGCTCCGCGAGGTCGTCGGAGAGAGACATGGCACAAGCCCCCGTCGCAGGAGAGGAACAGCGGATCGAACCCGTCAGAGACCGCATGCCGGAGACCGGGACCACCGGAAGCAGATCCGGCGGTCGGACATCAGACGTCTGATGGGTGAGTGCCGAAACGATCGCATCGGGGAAGGAAACCGTCAATATCTTTGACAGAACATTCTGTTGACCCCGACGGAGCCGCCCTATGCGCCCCCTGAACGCGCCCCCGCCCCATCCCGTCGCCCGCCGCGCCCTCCTGCTCGGCGCCACCGCAGCCCTGACCGCCACGGCAGGCTGCTCCGACACGACGACAGGCACGACGACAGGCACCACGACAGGGGCCACCACCGGCACCACCCCAGCCGACCCGGCGAAGAGCACCCCTGCCGCCACCCCCACCCCCTCCGCCACCGCCGCCCTTCCCCGCACCACCCCCTGGCGCCCCACCTCCGCCGAGAACGAACCGAAGGCGAAGCTCCGCGCCGTCCAGCTCGTCGAGGCCCTCGGCGCCTGGCGGTCCGGCGGGTCAGGCAAGGCGGCGGCCCGCACCCGCGTCACCGCGCTGCACCTCCCGGCCGCGCTCGCCGACCAGGCCGGGGCGCTGCTGCCGGCCGCCGACGAGGCCGTTGTCCAGGTGGTGGACGCCCAGTACGGCGGCCTCCTCACCGACACCGCGAGCGTCCTGGTGGTCTGCCGGCAGTGGACCCGGCGCGGCTCGACGGTGACGGCCGGCGGCACCACCGTCGACGTGCGGCTGCGGCGGACGTCGGGTTCCGTGTGGACGGTCACCGCGCTGCACCCGGCGGACCCGGGCCCGGCACGGAAACCGGAGGCCAAGGACGTGCGGGAGGTGCTGGCCGCCTCCCGGCTCACCCTGCCCCCGGCCGCCGAGGCGGACGTGCGCAGCGGCCGGGTCCACGCCACGGTCCTGGACACCATGCTGGGCCTGGCCCGCACCTACCGCGTCGACATCAGCGTGATCCGCTCCGGGCATCCCCTGGACGTCTTCGGCACCACCCGCCCGAGCGACCACCCCCAGGGCCGCGCCTTCGACGTCTGGCGCATCGACGGGCACCCGGTGGTGGACCCGGACACCCCACGCACCCTGATCGAGGGCTTCATGCGCGCCGCCGCGGCCGCCGGGTCCTACAACGTCGGCGGCCCGATCCACCTGTCCGGCGGCACCACCCCGAACCAGTTCTTCAGCGACGCCACCCACCACGACCACGTCCACGTCGGCTTCCGGACCTGAACCGTTCCCTCAGCCCAGTCGTGGATCGACGTGGATCTTCGGGCCCGGGCCCGCACCCGCCGGGCGCTGTCCGGCGAGGACCGCTCCCGTCTCCTGGAGGCCGACGGTCGCGGCGACCAGAGGTCGGGGGTCGACAAAGCCATCGGCGTACGCGCGGATCGTGTCGGCGAGGCCGGGGGAGGCGGACAGGACACCCACCGCCGTCACGTCCTTCAGCGCGAGCGCCCGGGTGTCGATGCGACTGGGCTCACCGGCCAGCCCCACGTACACGACCCGCCCGCCCGGCTCCACCAACTCCAGGGCCAGCGCGGGGAGATGAACGGCGTTGGAGGCGTCGACGACCGCGTCGAACGGCAACGCCCCTACCGTCTCCCGCGTCCACACCCGGGTGAAGCCCAACTCCCGTGCGAACGCGGGGGAGTGGTCGGCGCGGTCCAGGAGATGCACCTCCGCGCCGGCCGCCCGCAGGAACATCGCGACCAGCAGCCCGATGGTCCCCGGACCGAGCACCAGCACCCGGTCACCCGGCCCTGCCTCGGCCGCCCGCGCCGCCCGCAGGGCGTTGCCGCCCGGCTCCACCAGCGCCCCCAGCATCCAGTCCACCGAGTCCGGCAGGACGTGCAACGACGAGACAGGCACGGCGAGTTGCTCGGCCAGCGCACCCGCACGGCCGCCCCGTACCCCGACCTCCTGGCGCCGTTCGCACACATGCCCGCGCCCCCGGCCGCACCGTCGGCACGCGCCGCACCCGAGCATGGTGTCGCCCATCACCCGCAGCCCCACCCACGCCGGATCGACCCCGGCGCCGACCTCGGCCACCCGACCGGCCCACTCGTGCCCGAGCCGCATCGGGTAACCGGAGTGCCCCTGATGCAGATACGCCATCGCCCCGGTGAAGAACTCCACGTCGGTGCCGCACACGCCGACCCGCTCCACGTCGATCACGGCCTCGCCCGGCGCGGCCACCGGCGCCGGAACCTCCCGCACCGCGCACCGCCCGGGAGCCGCCAGGACGAACGCCCGCATCAGGCGGCCGCTCACCGAGGGCCGACGACGCGCTGGCGCTGGACGCCGAGCCTCTCGATGCCGAGTTCCATCACGTCACCGGGGCGCAGCCACACGGGCGGGGTCAGGCCCATGCCGACGCCCGGCGGGGTACCGGTGTTGATCAGGTCGCCGGGCTCCAGGACCAGGAACTGGCTCAGGTAGTGCACGATGAAGTACGGGTCGAAGATCATCGTCCGGGTGTTGCCGGTCTGCCGCCGCACCCCGTTGACATCCAGCCACATGTCCAGGGCGAGCACGTCGTCGATCTCGTCGGTGGTCACCAGCCAGGGGCCCGCCGGGTTGAACGTCTCGGCCGACTTGCCCTTGGCCCACTGTCCGCCGCGCTCCAACTGGAAGGCCCGCTCGCTGACATCGTTGACGACGAGGAACCCGGCGATCGCCTCCCGGGCCTCGGCGGCCGAGTCCAGATAGCTGGTGCGCCGCCCGATCACGATGCCCAGCTCCACCTCCCAGTCCGGCTTGGTGGAACCGCGCGGAATGCGGACGTCGTCGTTCGGGCCGACGAGGGTGTTGGGCGACTTGGTGAACAGGATCGGCTCGTCGGGCACCGGCATCCCGCTCTCCGCCGCGTGGTCACGGTAGTTGAGGCCGACGCACAGGATCTGGTGCGGGCGCGCGAGGGGAGCGCCGATCCGCTCCCCGGCGAAGCGGGACACCTCGCTCGCGCGCACCCGGTCGGCCACGACGGGGCGCACCCGGTCGACGCCGCCGGTGCCGAAGAACTCCTCGTCGAAGTCCGTGACGATGTCGGAGAGGTCGACGTACGTCTCGTCGTCGATGCGGGCGACGGGCTTCTCGGCGCCGGGGGCACCGATGCGCATGAGGAACACGAGGTCAAACTCCCTTGGTGGGGACGGTGGGTCGTCAGCGGTGTGGCTCGCCCAGCGGGCCGAGCAGGGTACGGATCTCGTCGAGTGCGTCGGTGAGGGCGGACAGGGACGTCCGGCAGGCCAGCGCGCTGACGCTCACGGCCCCCGAGGGGACCGTCGGCGAGGTCGCGTACACCGGCAGGGCAAGGCAGTTGACGCCGGTCTCGTTCTCCTGGTCGTCGAACGCGTACCCCCGGGCGCGGGCGGCGCGCAGGTCGGCGTAGAGGGCGGCGGCGTCGCACCGGGTGCGCGCGGTGCGCCGTTCCAGCTCGGTGGCGCCGATCCACTCCCGGACCTCCTCGACCGACCCCAACGCGTAGGCCAGCAGCAGTTTTCCGACGCCGGTGGCGTGGGCGGGGTTGCGGCCGCCGACCGTCGAGGACAGCCGGAAAGCGCCGGTCGGCGGGTCGACCTTGGCGCGGTAGACGATCTCGCGGCCGTCCAGGACCGCGTAGTGCGCGGTCTCGCCGAACCGCACCGCCAGCGTCTCCAGGATCGGATGGAGCCGGACGTGCTCGGGACGCGCCTCGTGATGGGCGAACGCCATCCGCAGGAACTCGTCGCCGAGCACATACCGGCCGTGCTCGTCCCGGTCGGCGAGCCTGGCCCGGCGCAGCGCGCCCAGCGCCCGGTGCACCGTCGGCTTCGGACTGCCGATCACCCGGGTCAGCTCCTCAAGGCCCGCCCCGTCGGGATAGCGGGCCAGCTCCTTGAGCACGGCGAGCACCCGGTCGGAGCCCACAAGTCGGCCGCTGTCGGCCCCTGTTCGGCTCTTCCCGCCGAGGTCTGTCGATCCGTCGGGCGGCTGCGTATGCTCCATGGCGTTCCAAAAATTAGACCATCGTGTCGATTATTGGAAGGCGCTCGACGATGAGACTCCGCAGTGCGCAGTGGTACGACGGGCAGGACCGCAACGCCTACATCCACCGGGCCTGGATGCGGCGCGGGGTGCCGGGCAGCGCCTTCACCGGCCGCCCGCAGATCGCCATCGCCAACACCGCCTCCGACCTGACCCCGTGCAACGCGCACCTGAACGAGGTGGCCGCGTCGGTCCGCGACGGCGTGTACGAGGCGGGCGGGGTGCCGCTGGACCTGCCGGTGGTGTCGCTGGGGGAGACCCAGGTGCGGCCCACGGCGATGCTGTGGCGGAACATGGCGGCGATGGCCACCGAGGAGATGCTGCGGGCCAACCCCCTCGACGGCGTCGTCCTGTTGGGCGGCTGCGACAAGACGATCCCGGCGCTGCTGATGGCCGCCGCCTCGGTGGATCTGCCCGCGGTCGTGGTGCCGGGCGGCCCGATGCTGACCGGCACCTTCCGGGGCCGCCCGCTGGGCTGCGGGACCGATGTGTGGCGCCTGTCGGAGGAGGTGCGGGCCGGGACGCTCACGGCGGCGGAGTTCACCCGCTCGGAGTCGTCGATGATCCGCAGCCGGGGCCACTGCAACACCATGGGCACCGCCTCCACGATGGCTCTGGTGGCCGAGGCCCTGGGCACGGTGGTGCCCGGTGTCGCCGGTACCCCGGCCCCGGACAGCCGCCTCCTTGAGGCCGCGCACGGCACGGGGCGGCTCGCGGTGGAGATGGTGGCCGCCGACCGGCGTCCGGGCACCTTTCTGACGAGGGGTTCCTTCCACAACGCGATCGTGGCGCTGGCCGCCGTCGGCGGATCGACCAACGTGGTCGTGCACCTCCTCGCGATCGCCGGGCGCCTCGGCGTCGACCTCACGCTCGACGACTTCGACCGGATCGGCTCCCGGGTGCCGGTCCTGGTGGACCTCCAGCCGGCCGGCCGTTTCCTCATGGACGACCTGCACCGGGCCGGAGGCCTGCGCGCCGTGTTGCGCGAGGTGCGCGACCTGCTCGACCCCGACGCGCTGACCGTCACCGGCGCCCCGCTCGTCGACTCCCTTGAGGACGCCGCCGTGTGGGATTCCGAGGTGATCCGTCCGCGCGGCGAGCCGCTCGTCGCCGAGGGCGGTATCGCGGTGCTGCGGGGCAACCTGGCTCCCGCCGGGGCGCTCATCAAACCGGCGGCGGCCTCCGCGCGTCTGCTGCGGCACCGGGGGCGGGCGCTGGTCTTCGACAGCGTCGAGGACTTCCACGCCCGCGTCGACGACCCGGACCTCGACGTCGACGCCGACTCCGTGCTCGTCCTGCGCGGCTGCGGCCCCAAGGGGTACCCGGGGATGCCGGAGGTGGCGAACATGCCGTTGCCGAAGAAGCTCCTGGCGCGGGGCGTGCGGGACATGGTCCGGGTCTGCGACGGCCGGATGAGCGGCACGGCCTACGGCACCGTCGTTCTGCACGTGGCACCGGAGGCGGCGGCGGGCGGCCCGCTCGCGCGGGTGCGGACCGGGGACGTCATCGACCTGGACGTCCCGGCCCGCCGCCTCGACGTCGACGTTCCGTCCGAGGAACTCGCCCGCAGGGAGCCTGACGTGGCGACCGTCGCGGGTTTCGCGCGTCCCCGGCGCGGCTGGGAACGCCTCTACGTCGACCATGTCACGCAGGCCGACACCGGCGCCGATCTGGACTTCCTCATCGGCTCCAGCGGCTCGCAGGTGAGCCGCGAATCCCACTGAGCGGGGCCGTCGCGGGCGCCCCCGTCACCCGCCCCCGTCGAGGTCCTCCCGCCGTGCCACCAGGCGCAGTTCGTCGCCCGCGAACTCCACCGCGTACAGCTTCCCGCGGGCGTTCTCGAAGGGGCGGTGGACGATGAGCATCAACTCGCCCTCGAAGGTGGAAAACAGCATGCCGTGGCCGCTGTCCTCCCGCAGCAACGGGCGCCGCTGGCTCCACGGGCCGTGCAGCGCACCGGAGTCGGAGACCGCGTAGGTCTGGACATAGCCGCCGCCGAGGGAACCGTCGGGGCCCGCGGTGTCCTTCTCGTAGGTCGACCAGAGCAGGACGAGATGGCCGTCGGGGGAGCGGTACAGCTGGGGTCCGTCGGTGATGTACGGCGGGAGCTGGTGGGGGACACCGGCCGGGATCTGCTCGCCGAGCCAGGTCGCGTCCGAGCCCTTGAAGAGGTACACGGGATCGCCGACCGCGCGCGACAGGTCGTCCGGGTCGAGACGCACCGCCTCCATCGTGCCGTCGATGGTCTGGAGCCACTCGTGCGCGTACACCATCCAGGGCAGGCCCGCCGGATCGACGTACAGGGTGCCGTCCAGGGTCATCAACTGCCGGGGCGGGGTGGGACGTTCGGGGGTGACGGCGGTGAAGGGGCCGAGCAGCGAGTCGGAGACCGCGGTGATCGTGCCGCGCGCGTGGTTCGGCACCTGGAACGGGGTGCCCCAGCGGTCCGACGGCGGCACCGGCAGCCGTCGGGCCTCGTCGTGCAGGGTCGTGAACAGGTGGTAGCGGCCCCGCCAGCGGTGCACCTCGGGGGCCCAGCCGCCCTCCGTCGCCCACATCCCGTCCTGCGCCGAGGCCAGGAACACCACCACGGGCGGCGCCCAGTCCCGCAGGTCACGGCTGCGGTAGACCATCGTGCCGACCCCGTCCACGCCGGACACGGACGGCTCGTTGGACGTGTAGAGGTGGTAGGTGCGGGTCTCCTCGTCCGCGACGACGAACGGATCGTGCAACGGCATGTCGGGGAGCCGCAGAGGGTACGCGGTCGTCGGTTCGTTCTCAGCCACGGCCGAAAGCCTACGGCGCGGGCCCGGCAAGGGAGTTCGGGCCCCGGCGCGGGGTGCCGTGGCCGACCCGTGGACGCCCCCTTGACGCCGTTCGCGCCCCGGACCGACACTCGGAGAATCCTAGTGAACAGGTAGGGAATCATGGGGTGCCTTGAGCCGGCCGACGGTGGTGTGATCCGCACACCGCGACCGTCGCCGCTGCTCACCTCGCGCCGCCACATCGATCTGCTGCGCGTGTGCAGCGCGATCGACCCCCTGGTCTGAGCCCCGGCCCACCCCCGCGCCCCCGATGCCGCAGGCGCGACCGGCCCCGGCCTCCGTAGTCCGACGTCGCTTCCGCCGCGCGTACGTCCGCGCCCGCCCCCGGGGAGATCCATGACCGTCACACCGCTGAGCCCGCACGTGTCCGGCACGGCCGCGCCCGCCTTCCGGGGCCGGATCGGCCGGGACGCGCGCAGTGGTCACTACGCCGTGCCCGGCAGGTACCGGCTGCATCTGTCGACCGCCTGTCCCGACGGCCTGCGCATCGCCGTCATGCACAGCCTGCTCGGCCTGGACACCGCCTGTCCGGCCACCTTCCTGCCCGCCGTCCCCGACTGCCTCGAACGCGGCCACTCCGCGCTGCGCCCGCTCTACGAGGCCAGCGCCCACCGCTACCCCGGGCCCGCCCTCGGCCCGGTCCTCAGCGACGGCTGGTCCGGGCGGATCGTCAGCACCCACGTCCCCGACATCATGCGCGACCTCTCCCGGTTCGGCACCGACGGGCCCGCCCCCTACCCGTGCGGCGCGGAGTCGGAGATCGAAGCCCTCGAACGGATGTGCAGGCAGGGCGTGGACGAGGCGGCGCAGCGAGCCGGTGCCACCGGCGTCGAGCAGGCCGACCGGGACGCCGCCCTCGCCACCCTGCTGGACACCCTCGGCGCCCTCGACCGCTGGCTGGACGGCCGCGCGTATCTGATCCGGGACCACCTCACCGCCGCCGACATCGAGGTGTGGACGACCCTGGTCCACCTCGACACCGTGCACCGCCAGCACCTCGACGCCGCCGCCGTCCACCGCATCGCCGACCACCCCGCCCTGTGGTCCTACGCCCGCCGCCTCACCGCCCACCCCGCCTTCGGCACCCACCTCGACCTGGCCGGCGTCGAACGCCGCCACCGGGCCCGCTGCCGGGGCCTGGAGTCCGCCGGAGCCGCCGTCCAGATCCTCGACTGGGCCGCCCATACCGGCCGTTCGTAGCAGCCGCTCCCGGCCGAAGGTCCATCTGCTGGACCACCGTTGACATCCGCTCGGGGCGCTGTCTTTACTTACGCACCAGAACGGTCAAGAGCGTCAGCGACAAGCCCTGGCTTGCTGACCGGCAACCCTCGCACGCGGTGGGGTGCCCCAGGTGACGACCGGACCGGATGACGTTTCGGTAAGCGCGAGGCCCCGTCGGGGCCGGATCACGCACGAGGTGGAGGGGTCGCCATGTACGCAGCTCCCCGGACGGCCGCGGGCCGCTCCCCGGGCTGCGTACGCCCGTCCGCCGCACCCCTCGTCGCCGACCGCGCCGTCGACCTGCTCCGCGTGAACAGCGCCCTGTGTACGCGGCCGGGCCGCGCCCGCTGTCAGGGCTGACCGCAGCCGGACCGCGCACCGCTGACGCACCCCGCCCTCGCGGGGTCCCGTTCTCCTCCCCGCCCCCGGTCCCGCGCACCCGTGCGCCACCGCGCCCTGCCGCGACCCGGGGTATCCGACTCAGCCGGAGCCCGCCATGAGTGAACCCCCAGGCGCCGCCGTGTCCCTCGCCGAGGCACCGCCCGCCGACACCCCGTCACACACCCTCATCGCACAGCGCGTTGTCCCGCTGCGACGGCCCGGGCGCTGGATCGCCACCGCCCTCGTGCTGGTCCTGGTGGCCCAGTTCACGCACGGCCTGGCGACCAACCCGTTCTACCAGTGGGACCGCTTCGGCTACTGGTTCCTGCGGCCCACCCTCCTCGACGGGCTCCTCGTCACCCTCGAAGTCACCGCTCTCAGCGCGGTGTTCGGACTACTCGGCGGCATCCTGCTGGCCCTGGCCCGGCTCTCGAAGAGCCCGGTGCTGCGCGCCGTCAGCTGGACCTACATATGGGCGCTGCGCTCCATCCCGCTCATCGTCGTCCTCATCTTCCTCTACAACTTCAGTGCCCTGTACCGGACGTTGAGCATCGGCGTCCCCTTCGGGCCCGCCTTCTTCTCCTTCGACGAGTCGCGGCTCGCCACCGACATGGCCGTCGCCGTCATCGGCCTCAGCCTCAACGAGGCCGCCTACGCCGCCGAAGTGGTGCGAGGCGGCATCCTCTCCGTCGACCAGGGCCAGCACGAGGCGGCCTCCGCGCTGGGGCTGCCCAAGGGCTACCAGTTCCGGCGGATCGTCCTGCCGCAGGCCCTGCGCTCGATCACCCCGAACTACGTCAACCAGCTGATCGGCCTGGTCAAGGCCACCTCGCTGGTCTTCTACGTGTCGCTGCTCGACCTGTTCGGCGCCGCCCAGACGATGGGCTCCACCTACCCCGGCGACATCGTGCCGCTGCTCCTGGTGGTCACCGTCTGGTACCTGATCCTGACCAGCCTGGTCTCCGTCGCCCAGTTCTACGTCGAGCGCCACTACGCGCGGGGCGCCACCCGCACCCTGCCGCCGACGCCGTTGCAGAAACTCCGTTCCTCCATAAGGGACTTGAGGGAACGTGCCCGCCGGGAGGCCGCCGTATGAGCACCCTGCCCCCGGTCGTGACACCGGCCGCCGTCGAGGTGCACGGCGTGCACAAGTGGTACGGCGCCCAACGGGTGTTGGAGGGCGTCGACCTGACCGTGCGGCCCGGCGAGGTCACCGTCGTCCTCGGCCCGTCCGGGTCCGGCAAGTCCACGCTGCTGCGCGTCATCAACCACCTGGAGAAGCCGGAGATCGGATACGTCAGCGTCAATGGCGAGTTGATCGGCGTCCGACGCCAGGGCGAGCGGCTCAAGGAGCTGAGCGAACGGGCCATCCTCACCCAACGCGCCCGGATCGGCTTCGTGTTCCAGAACTTCAACCTCTTCCCGCACCTGACCGCCCTCGACAACGTCGCCGCCGCCCCGGTCGCCACCGGCAGCCTCCCCAGGGCCCGGGCGCTGGAGCTGGCCCGCGAACTCCTGGGCCGGGTCGGCCTCGCGGACCGCGCCGACGCCTACCCGAGGCAGCTCTCCGGCGGCCAGCAGCAGCGCGTCGCCATCGCCCGCGCCCTCGCCCTGCGCCCCGGCGTCATCCTCTTCGACGAGCCGACCTCCGCCCTCGACCCCGAGCTGGTCGGTGAAGTCCTCGCCGTCATCAGGGACTTGGCGGCCACCGGCACCACCCTCGTCATCGTCACCCACGAGATCGGCTTCGCCCGCGAGGTCGCCGACCAGGTCGTCTTCATCGACGGCGGCCGGATCGTCGAACAGGGCCCGCCCTCCGAGGTCCTCGACCGCCCCCGGCACGAGCGGACCAGGGACTTCCTCAGCAAGGTCCTCTGAACCGCCCACCCCCCAACTCCCTTACCCCGAACCAAGACCCGAGGACAGCCATGCCCAGCCCCAGCCTTCGCAGCAGCCTCGTTCGCCACCTCACCGCGACCACCGTCGCCACCGCCCTCGCCGCCGGACTCGCAGGCTGCGGCGGCGACAGCGAAGCGGCGACCTCCGCCGACCGCGCCGCCTCCGGCACGGTCACCATCGGACAGCTCTCCAACGGCGCCGCCCACCAGACCGCGCTGAAGGTTGCCGAGGTGAAGTCCATCAGCGCCGAACTCCCCACGTCGGTCGCGAAGAAGGGCACGTTGGAGATCGGCGTGGGCGCCCTGCCCGCCGGGACCGCCCCGCTCGCCTATGTGGGCACCGACCAGAAGACCCTCACCGGCGACGAACCCGACCTGGCCCGGCTGGTCGCCGCCGTCCTCGGCCTCAAGCCCGTCATCCAGAGCTCCACCTGGGAGAACCTCTTCGTCGGTATCGACAGCGGCAAGGTCGACGTCGGCTTCTCCAACATCACCGTCACCGAGGACCGCAAGAAGAAGTACGAGTTCGCCTCCTACCGCAAGGACAACCTCGGCTGGGAGGTGACGAAGTCCAGCACCTGGAACTTCGACGGCGACTACCACAACCTCGCCGGTCACACCGTCTCCGTCGGCTCCGGCACCAACCAGGAGAAGCTGCTCCTGGAGTGGAAGAAGAAGCTCGCCGCCCAAGGCAAGAAGCTCACCATCAAGTACTACCCGGACCGCAACTCCACCTACATCGCCCTCGACAGCGGCAAGATCGACGCCTACTTCGGGCCCAACCCCGGCATCGCCTACCACGTCACGCAGACCGCGAACACGCCCCAGGCCACCCGCACCGCGGGCACCTTCTCGGGCGCGGGGGAGACCCTCCAGGGCCTGATCGCGGCCACCGCCAAGAAGGACAGCGGCCTCGCCAAGCCGATCGCCGCCGCCCTCAACTACCTGATCCAGCACGGCCAGTACGCCACGTGGCTCAAGGCCTGGAACCTCTCCAACGAGGGCCTCGCCACGTCCCAGATCAACCCGCCCGGCCTCCCGCTCGACAACTCCTGAGCCGACGCCGGAGAGTTGCCGACGGTCCGCACCCAACGCCGGTTGACCGTCCCGCCGTTCGGCCTCACCCACCGCAGGCGACCTGGCGACAGTCCGGACCCAACTCCGGCTGCCCGCAACGCCGTTCGCCCTCTCCCGACCCGCCATCCGGTCCGGGCCGCCGGGGACCGTGCCGCCACCACTCGGCCGCGCGCGCCCCGGCGGCCCGCCGTGCCCCGCCCCGGAGACCGCACCCGATGACCACCTCCCGCGAAGCCGAAACCTCCCTCACCACCGGGGAAGCCCCCGTCACCCACGTCCTCGACAATCCCGCCTGGGCCGCGCTCACCGGTCCCCACGCCCACCTCGCCGAACGGGTCGGGCGGGCCGTCCGCTACCCCGTCGACGTGGCCGGGTTCCACGCCCTCGCCGACCAGGACGACCCCGGGGCCTGGGCCGACCTGGCCGCCCTCGTCGGCCCCGGCGGCACCGCCGCCCTGCGCGGGGTGAGCAGCGCCCCGCCCGGCTGGGAGATCGTGCGCAGCGGCAACGGCGTCCAGCTCGTCGACACCTCGCTGCGGGCGGCGGCCGACCCGGGCGCCGTGCGGCTCGGCCCCGCCGACGTGCCCGAGATCCTCGACCTCGTCGCCCGCACCGAACCCGGCCCCTACCTGCCCCGCACCGTCGAGATGGGCACCTACCTCGGCATCCGCCACCACGGCCGCCTCGTCGCGCTGGCCGGGGAACGGCTGCACCCGCCCGGCTGGACCGAGATCAGCGCCGTCTGCACCGACCCCGCCCACCGCGGGCAGGGCCTCGCCACCCGCCTGGTCCGCGCCGTCGCCGCCGGTATCCGGGCCCGCGGCGAACAGCCCTTCCTGCACGCGGCGGCCACGAACACCCAGGCGATCCGGCTCTACGAGTCCATCGGCTTCACCCTGCGCACCCGGACCGTCTTCTCCCAGCTCCGGTACGTCGGGGCGGCCACCGGAATCGGGCCCGCGCTCCTGGAAGAAACCGCGGAGCACCGTGGTTGAGCACGGTGAGCACAGGGACGGCGGCCGAGCGGACGGAGGCGGGGACCATGGAGCGTGTCCGGTGCGCCCGGGTCCTGAACCCGCGTCGCCGCGTCCGTCTCACCTCCCGGCCGCACATCGACCTCCAGCGCGTCGCCGCCGCACTCTGTAGCTCCTGAGCCTCCCCCCGCGCTTGCCCCGCCGCCCCGCGTGTCCACCGACCGGGCCGGTGTCCTCGTACGGACCTCACGGAAGGCACCCTCGTGTCCTCGACCCCCTCCGCCCCGCTGCATCTGGCCGTCGCCCTCGACGGCACCGGCTGGCACCCCGCCTCCTGGCGCGACCCGGCGGCCCGGCCCCGGGACCTGTTCACCGCCGGGTACTGGGCCGACCTCGTCGCCGAGGCCGAGCGCGGCCTGCTCGACTTCGTCACCATCGAGGACGGCCTCGGCCTCCAGTCCTCGCAGGACGGCACCCCCGACGACCGCACCGACCAGGTCCGCGGCCGACTCGACGCCGTCCTCGTCGCGTCCCGCGTCGCGCCCCTCACCCGGCACATCGGCCTGGTGCCGACCGTGGTCGCCACCCACACCGAGCCGTTCCACCTCTCCAAGGCGATCGCCACCCTCGACTACGTCAGCGGCGGCCGGGCCGGGCTGCGCGTCCAGATCACCGCCCGCCCGCACGAGGCCGCCCACTTCGGCCGACGCACCCTACCGGCGTCCGAGAACGACGACACGGCGGCCGTGGCCGACCTCTTCGAGGAAGCCGCCGACTACATCGAGGTCGTGCGCCGTCTCTGGGACAGCTGGGAGGACGACGCGGAGATCAGGGACGTCGCCACCGGCCGCTTCATCGACCGGAAGAAACTGCACTACATCGACTTCGAGGGCCGCCACTTCAGCGTCAAGGGCCCCTCCATCACCCCGCGCCCGCCGCAGGGCCAGCCCCTCGTCACCGCCCTCGCCCACCGGAGCGCCCCCTACCGGCTGCTGGGCCGCCAGGCCGACGTCGGCTATGTCACCCCGCACGACACCGACCAGGCCCGCGCGATCGTCGCCGAGGTCCGCGCCGCACAGGAACAGGCCGGACGCGCCGCCGAACCCCTCCACCTCTTCGGCGATTTGGTCGTGTTCCTCGACGACGACCAGGCCGCCGCCGAGGACCGCCGCGCCCGCCTCGACACCCTGGCGGGGGAGCCGTACCGGAGCGACGCCCGCGCCTTCGCCGGAACGGCCGTCCAACTCGCCGACCTGCTCCAGGAGTTCGCGGAGGCAGGGCTGAGCGGCTTCAGGCTGCGGCCCGCCGTCGCCGGGCACGACCTGCCCGCCATCACCCGCACCCTGGTCCCCGAACTCCAGCGCCGGGGCGCCTTCCGGACCGCCTACGAGGCCGACACCCTGCGCGGACTCCTCGGCCTCGCCCGCCCCGCCAACCGCTACGCCGCCGCCTGAGCCGGAAGGACCGCACCGACATGAGCAAGCCGCTGAAGCAGATCCATCTGGCCGCACACTTCCCGGGCGTCAACAACACCACCGTATGGAGCGACCCGAAGGCCGGCAGCCACATCGAGTTCTCGTCGTTCGCGCACTTCGCGCGGACCGCCGAACGCGCCAAGTTCGACTTCCTGTTCCTCGCCGAAGGCCTGCGGCTGCGCGAACAGGGCGGCGAGATCTACGACCTGGACGTGGTCGGACGCCCCGACACCTTCACCGTGCTGGCCGCTCTGGCCGCCGTCACCGAACGCCTCGGCCTCACCGGCACCATCAACTCCACCTTCAACGAGCCCTACGAGGTGGCCCGCCAGTTCGCCAGCCTCGACCACCTCTCCGACGGCCGCTCCGCCTGGAACGTCGTCACCTCCTGGGACGCCTTCACCGGCGAGAACTTCCGGCGCGGCGGCTTCCTCCCGCAGGAACACCGCTACTCCCGCGCCAAGGAGTTCCTCGCGACCACCACCGAACTCCTCGACTCCTGGCACGGCGACGAGATCCTCGCCGACCAGGCCACCGGCGCCTTCCTGCGGGACGCCAAGGCCGGATCGTTCGTCCACAGCGGCCAGCACTTCGACATCCACGGGCAGTTCAACGTCCCGCGCTCACCGCAGGGCCGCCCGGTGATCTTCCAGGCCGGTGACTCCGACGAGGGCCGCGAGTTCGCCGCGTCCGGTGCCGACGCCATCTTCAGCCGGTACGCCGACCTCGACACCGGCCAGGCCTTCTACACGGACGTGAAGCGCCGGCTCGCCGCGTACGGCCGCACACCTGACCAGTTGCTGATCCTGCCGGCCGCCAGCTTCGTGCTCGGTGACACCGACGCCGAGGCCGAGGAACTCGCCCGGGAGGTGCGCAGGCAGCAGGTCAGCGGTGCCACTGCCCTCAAGCATCTGGAGTTCGTCTGGAACCGTGACCTGTCCGGCTACGACCCGGAGGGCCCGCTGCCCGACATCGACCCGGACCTCGGGGAGCACCACATTGCCCGCGGCCGGGCCCAAGTACGCATGTACCGGGACCCGTTGGCGACCGCCCGCGAGTGGCGGGAGCGGGCCGCCGCGAACAACTGGTCGATCCGCGACCTCGTCATCGAGACCGGCAACCGGCAGAACTTCGTCGGCTCCCCGGCCACCGTCGCCCGCACCATCAACGCATATGTCCAGTCCGACGCGAGCGACGGCTTCATCCTCGTCCCGCACATCACCCCGACCGGCCTCGACACCTTCGCCGACACCGTCGTCCCGCTCCTCCAGGAACAGGGCGTGTTCCGCACGGAGTACGAGGGCACCACCCTCCGCGACCACCTCGGCCTCACCCACCCGGACACCCCACAGACGGTCCAACGCGCCGCGTCCTGACGGCACGTGCCGGGCGAAGCCGTACGTGTCAGGCACCGGCCGTACGTGAACGGAAAGTGAGACCGAGAGACATTTCCCTCCCCCGAAGGCAATGTCTCTCGGCCTCTTCCCTTCCCCCGGCGGCGGACTGTTGGTCCAGCCGACCGCGTGGTGCGGTGCGTGCCGTCACCAGCACATGACCGCTGTCTCCCCAGGACCCCACGCGGAGTACAGACGTATACGGACGTAGTAGCGGCGGCCCTTCACGAACCGGGCCCGGATCATGACGTTGTGCTCGGTGCCCCCGTCGTCCTGCCCCACCAGGTAACGGGCTTCCCCGTCCCGCTCCTCGAAGACCACCAGCACCGCGTCGCTCGCCCCGAAGGTGCCCACCGTGTACTCGCGGGTCTCCGGCGGCTCGACCACGAAGTCCGCCTGCTCGCCCGGGCCGAGGCCGAGCGGCACCGACCGGAACGGCACCAGAGCCGGCAGCCGCCCCGCAGCGGCCGACGGATACCAGCGCAGGGCGAACTCCTTGTCGGACGGAGACAGCGCCCCCGGCGGACTGAGCCCCGCCCGCAACTGCTCCGGCTCCAGGATCAGCCCCGCCGGGAACGGATACTCCATGATCGACTGGGAGTCCCAGACAGAGCCGTTGGCCTCGTCCGGGTCCAGCTTGCGCAGGATGTTGTGGAACGTCCGTTGCCGGCCCCAGTAGTTCGGCGGACCCGCCAGTTCGGCGTAGACGGCCTCGTCGTCCCAGTGGATGCCGGCGAACGGACTCTGGTGCTCGTGCAGCATGCCGAGCGCGTGCCCGATCTCGTGCAGGACCGTCCCGCGCTCCCCCGGCGCGGTCAGGTCCCACCCGAGATTCATGGTGCGCTCGTGCACACCCGCCTGGAGGGCGTCCTTGCCGACCGCCGACCAGGACCCGTCACCGTGCTGGAACCCGATGCGCAGTTCGGCCTCCGAGCGGTCCCCCACCTCGACGAAGGTCACGCCGACGCCGAGGTCCCCCCACTCCCGGAAACCGTCCCGCACCGCGTCCCGCTGCTCCTTCGCCCCCACCCACGACACCCGGCGGACCGAGCCGGTTCCCGGTACCGGGATGACCGAACCGTCGCCTTCGCCGTCGAAGAAGTAGTAGTGCAGCACGGTGCCGTTGACCCACATCCGGCTTCCGCCGATGAGCGCACTGTGTCGTTCAGCGGTCAGCCCCGGCGCGAACGCGGGGACCGACTGCTGCGCGAGAGAGCAGTAGCGTCCGGTCATGCGCACAGCCTGCACCGAGCGGAGGCACAGGCGCTTGAGTCGAGGCCTACTCAAGTCACCCTGTATCAGGGGTGAGTACGCGTGCTCATACTCCCGTGACGACTTTCGAACGCGACGCGAAGACCCTTGAGCTGCCCTGGCCGTTCACCGCCCGCGAGGACGAACTGGAGCTGGTCCGACGGTCCCTGACCGCGGGCGCGCACGGCATCCTGGTGACCGGACCGGCCGGTTGCGGGAAATCCCGGCTGGTCACCGAGGCCGTGCGGGGCACCGACCGGGCCCGGGTGGCCGGCACGCCCGAGACCCGGCACCTGCCCTTCGCCGCGTTCGCCCACCTGCTGCCCGAGACACCCTCGCTGCACCGGGCCGTCCAACTCCTGTCCGCCGTCCGGCTGCTGGTCGTCGACGACGCCCACCTCCTCGACGACGCCTCCGCCGCCCTCGTGCACCAACTCGCCGTGCACGGCCGCACCCGGCTGCTCGTCGTCGCCGAGGACGACGCCCCGTTGCCCGGTGCCGTCGCCCGCCTGTGGACCGGCGAGCTGCTGCCCCGCCTCGCCCTGGAGCCGCTCGGCCGCGAGGACGTCGAGCAGGTCCTCGCGGCGGGCGTCGCCGGCACCCCCGAGCCGCTCACCCTGAACCGGCTGCACCGCCTGTGCCGGGGCGATCTGCGGCTGCTGCGCGACCTGCTGGACGCGGCCCGTGAACACGGCGCGCTGGAGCGGCATCCCGACACCGGTACCTGGAGCTGGCGGGGCCCGCTGCCGCTGACGTCGACCGTGCGGGCGCACTGCGCGCGCGTGCTGGAGCGCACCGAACCGGCCGAGCGCGAGACCCTGGACCGCCTCGCCTTCGCCGAGACCGTGGCGCCGCCCGCCGACGACTTCGACCTGCGGACCCTGGAACACCTGGAGGCCGCAGGGCTGATCCACCTCGACGACCGGGGCACCGTCAGCCTCGCCCACCCCCTGTACGGGCCCGCGCTGCGGGCGGCCGCCGGACGCCTGCGGGCCCGCAGGCTGGCCCGTACTCCGGAACGGTACGGCCGGGCACTGGACGCGGAATCCGCCGCCCTGCGACGGCGCCTGGACCGGGGGGACCTGCGTCCCCTGGCGAGCCCGGTGGCGGAGTGGCTCGTCGAGGAGGGCACGCGCGTTCCGGCGGCGCACGCGGCCCTGCGCGCGCGTGCCGCACGGCTGCGCGGGGAGCTGCGGGAAGCGGCGGCCTGGGCGCGGGAGGGGCTGCGCGACACGCCGGGGGACCCGTCCTGCCGCGCCGAAGTCGCCCTGGCCGCCGCACAGTCGGGGGACGCGACGGGCGCGGGCGAGGCCGTCGCGGACGGTCCCGTTCCGGCCGGGGCCGCCGTCTGGCTCGCGGTCGTCGGCGGGGACACCGGCGAGGCCCTGGAGCTGATCTACCACGGCGACGAGGACCCCCTCGCCCGGTACGACGCCGTACGGCTCGGCGCGCCCGAGAAGGTCGCCGACCAGATGCCCCACGACAGCCCGTTCGCCCGCCACGCGGATGCCCTGGTGCGCGCTGACGGGCCCGCCCTGGACCGGGTGGCCGCCGAACTGGAGGAGCACGGGTACCTGTTGTTCGCCGCCGAGGCGTACGCGCAGGCCGTCCCGGCGCACCGCGACCCGCGCGCGTCCCGCACCGCACGCACGCGTGCCGTCGCGCTGGCCGCCCGCTGCCAGGGCGCCCGCACCCCGGCCCTGTCCGGCCTGGTCCTGGGCGAACTCACCGCCCGCCAGCGGCAGATCGTCACCCTCGCCGCCGCCGGACTCAGCAACCGCCAGATCGCCGAACAGCTCACCCTGTCGATCCGCACCGTCGGCAACCACCTGTACAGCGCCTACACCCGGCTCGGCGCCAGCGACCGGGGAGACCTGCCCTGGCTGGTCCGCCTCCCGGACACCCGCACGGCCTGACCCCCGAACCGGCGGTCTGACCCCGGACAGACATCGGGGGAGGGGTCGGACCGCCCTGAACGGCCGCCGCACAGGACAACCCCGGCCGCGCACAGCCCCGACACCGCCGACACCCCGTCACCCGGCCGGGGTCACGCCGCCCCGAACGCCGTGAACGCCCAGCCCGTCGCCTGGTGGGTGGCGTCGCCCGGCAGGGAGGCCCGGGCGTCGCGCAGGGCCTCGGCGAGGGAGAGGCCCGTGCTGACGCCCTTGTGCAGCGCCAGCATCAGCGGCACCACCGCCGCGTCGTTGACCGGAGCGCTGCTCGCCACCACCCCCGCCGTGCCGAGCGGCAGCAACGCCGTGACCAGGCCGAGGAGTTCGTCCGCGCCGACCGACGCGAGCCGCGCGGTGTCACAGCTCGACAGGATGATCCGGTACGGGCTGCGGTCCAGCCGTTCGAAGTCATGGACGATCAACGGGCCGTCGGCCATCCGCAACGACGAGAACAACGGGCTGTCCGCGCGGAACGTGCCGTGCGCCGCGATGTGCGCGAGCGCCGCCCCGTCCAGCTCCTCCAGCACCCGAGGCACGCGCGCGTCCTCGTGCTCAAGCAACGTCGGCCTGCCGTACCGGTCGGCCAGCTCCGGCACCTCAGCGCCGCCGGACGCGAGACCGGGGCCGCGCACCAGGACCTGCCGGTCGTCGGGCGGCGACTCGGTCTCCCGGGCCCGCAGCCAGCTGCTCGCCGACGGCGACACGCTCAGCACCCGCTCCCGCAGCGACGGCAGCAGCGCCCACGGCACCCGGTGCAACCGCCCCGGCGGAACGACCACCACCGGGCCCGAGCCAAGATGCGCCGCCGCCGGACCGAGCAGCAACTCCTCAAGGCGCCGCCCCATCGCCTCGACCAACGGCAACCGCGCGTCCGCCCCCGGATGCGCGAGGCGCCGCAACCCGGCCTGCACGTGCTCCGCCTCGCTCTCGGCGTCGGCCAGCAGCCCCGCCTCGAACCGCCGCACCCGCCCGTCCCCGCACAGCAGCACCTGCACGCGCCCGTCGACCACCGCCAGCTCCACCAGCCGCGCCCCGTCGAGGCGCCCGAGCAGCCGGCCGGCGTCGAACCGGTCGCCGTCGCCCGGTGTCTCCCCGCGGATGTGCAGGGTGCGGGAGCGGATCTCCCGTTCCAGGCGCCGTTGTTCCCGCTCCAGGGCCGGGACCGGGCGCCCGTCGCTGCGGGCCTCCTCCGCGCGGGCGGCGATCTCCCGGAACGCGGTCAGATCACCGAGCAGCGCCGGATCGGCCGGCGGCCTGGTCGGCGGCGCCGACAGCACCGTCGCCCGCCACCGCTCGCTCCACACCAGCAGCCGGCGCGGCCCACCCGACTCCAGGCTGGCCTGCTGGGCCAGCGCCGCCAGCTCCGCGCCCTGCTCGGTGGCCCGGGCCCGCAACTCCGAGGCACCCAGCGTCATCCGGTGGTCGTCGAGGACGTCGAGACCGCGCCGGCACGCCTCCAGGACACCCCGGCCCGACCCGGCGGCCCGGGCCCGCAGCGCCTGCGCCGCCCAGCCCGTCATCCGCGCGAGCGGCGGCCCGCTGTGCCGACTGCGCGCCGCGACCGCCAGATGCCGTTCCGCGTCGTCCCGCCAGCCCAGGCCGAGCGCGATCCGGCCCGCGAGCAACGACGCCTCCGGCGCGGCCGGCGCCCCGAAGGAGGCCAGCCGCTCCGCCACGGCGGCCGCGTCGGCGACCAGCCGCCCCGAACGCCGCCCGGCGGCCACCCGCGCCTGGATCAGCACCAGCTTGGCGTGCGCCTCCCACCACGGCCGCCGTTGCCCCGCGAACAGCCGCACCGCGAGCGCCGCGCGCGCGATCGCCGTGTGCGGATCACCCGCGAGACGCGCCGCGCGGGCCGCCACCAGAAGCAGCTCCGCCTTGCGGGTCGACTGCCCGCCGATGCCGTCCAGGACGCCGGTCGCCGCGTCCGCCTCGGCGACCGCCTCGCCCGCGAGCCCGGCCGCCATCAGGACCTCGCAGCGCCGGATGTAGAGCATGAACGACGGCGTGCCGAGCTTCGCGTACCGCTCCTCGGCCTCGTCGAACAGCCGCAGCGCCACCGGGATGTCACCCGACCGGAACGCGGCCAGACCCCGGCTCTCCACCGCGTCCGCCTTGTCGTGCTCCTGCCCCGTGGTGCCCCACAGCGCCTCGGCCGCCGTGAAGTCGGCGTCCGCCCGCTCCACCGCGCCCACCGCCAGATGCACCGTCGCCCGCAGGGTCAGCGCCCGCGCCACCCAGATGACGTCGTCCACCTGCCGCAGCACCGGGATCGCCCGGCGCACGTCCTCCAGCGCCTCACGGTGCCGCCCGAGCACCCAGTGCGCGTAGGCCCGCCGGTAGAGCACGCGCGCGCGGGTGTGCCCGCTGCCGCGCTCCACCCCGCGCTCCAGCGCGGCGAGCCCCTGCTGAGTGCGCCCCGAATGCACCAACGCGACCCCGAGCGCGGCGAGCACGTCCGCCTCCCGGTCCGCCGACTCCGCGCGCGCGGCGAGATCCCGGGCCCGCCGCAGATGGCGCAGGGCGATCCGGATGTCGCCCCAGTCCCGCTGCCAGATCCCGATGACCTGGTGCGCGACGGAGGCATGCAGCGGCGACGGGTCCGCGCCGAGCACCCCTTCCGCCCTGGCCAGCGCGTCGTTCGGGGCGGCGAACACCATGGGCAGCAGTTCCAGTACCGATTCGCTTCCCCCAGTCACCCCACGGATGGTAGTGGTCCCGCTTGTGCACCACACCCGTGGGCGCTGTATCAAACCGCGACATGGGGGATCTGACCGACGAACGCAGTCTCACGGGGGAGGACACGACATGGCACCACAGCGTTTCCGCGAGCAGTTCGACCAGATCCAGCGATCACTGACCGACGTGCCCCTGGCGATGGGCCCTGACGACGCCGCCGAGTTCATCTACGAGAAGGGCGTCGTCCTCGCGCGGGACGGCGAGGAGGCCCGGCTCGTCGAGGACACGGTCCGCACGCATTTCACGGCCGCCGCCGGACTCACCGCCGACCACGTACGCCGGGCAGGCCCGGAGACCAACCGCTCCGGCATCACCCGCATCCAGGTCGGCGACCCCGGCCAGGGCGACGGCGGCGGCGACCACACGGTGGCCGGCGCGCTGCACGCCCTGCGGGAGCACGAGAGCCGCCAGGGCCGCCGCCTGGTCAGCCGCAACCACGTCATCGGCATCGCGGTCAACTCCTGCCCCGGCGACGAACCCGTCCCCACCCCGCCCAGCCAGCCACCCAACCCGGCCGCCACCGGCGCCGCCCACGACCCGGCCACCGCCGTCCGGGTCCTGGTCATCGACAACGGCCTCACCCACGACCACGCCGCCTACCCGCTGCTCGCCCACACCCAGGGCGACAGCCAGGTCCAGGAGACCGACGACACCGGCATCCTGTGCCAGTACGTCGGCCACGGCACGTTCATCGCCGGGCTCCTCGCCGCCGTCGCGCCCAACACCGACATCACCGTGCGCAACACCCTCAACGACTGCGGCGCCGTCCTGGAGTCCGAGTTCGGCGAGCTGCTCTTCGACGCCGTCGAGGAGAGCGGCTGGCCCGACATCCTCAGCCTCTCCGCCGGCACGCCCAACGGCCGCGTCGACGGACTCCTCGGCGTGGACGCCTTCATGCGGGCCCTGCGCGCCGAACGCACCCTGCTGGTCGCCGCCGCCGGGAACAACTCCAGCGCCACCCCGTTCTGGCCGGCCGCCTACGCCTCCCTGCCCGACTACGAGGACGTCGTCCTGTCGGTCGGCGCCCTGCGCGGCGACGGCGAGTTCGCCGCCTGCTTCAGCAACCACGGCACCTGGGTGCGGGCCTACGCCCCCGGCGAACGCCTCACCAGCTCCCTCACCGGCTTCGGCACCCCCGTGCCCTACATCTACCGGCACAGCACCTACGACGCCTGCCGCTACGGGTTCCGCTACCGGTGCACCTGTCAGTTCCCGCGCCACGCGGGCGTGCTGAGCGACGAGGGCGCCGCCGCCAAACCGGACCAGGTCATGTTCGAGGGGCTCGCACAGTGGAGCGGCACCTCGTTCGCCACCCCGGTCGCCGCCGGTCTCGTCGCCGCCGCGATGACGGCCCACGGCGAGCTGGACCCGCGCGCGGCGGCCCGGCGACTGCTCGCCGACACCACGGAGTTCGCGGAGGTGCGCGGGGCGCACGTACCGGCGCTCAAACCGGCCACCTGGCGGCCCGAACCGGTGGCCGTCCCATGACCCCCGCCCCGTCCGGCACACGTGCCGAAGCGGCCCTCCTCACGGCGTACGATGACATGCCGTACGTGAGGGGTGGGACCGTGGACCGTTCGGATGTCGGCGCGCTTGTCCAGTCGGCCGGCGACGGCGACGCGGCGGCCTGGAAGGCACTGGTGGAGGGGCTGAGCCCGCTGGTGTGGTCGGTGGCGCGAGCCCACCGGCTCTCCGACGCGGACGCCCACGAGGTCTACCAGACCGTGTGGTTCCGGTTCGCCCAGCACCTGGGGCGGCTGCGGGAACCGGAGAAGGCCGGCTCCTGGCTGGCGACCACCGCGCGCCACGAGAGCCTGAAGGTGATCAAAAGCCTGCGCCGGCTCACCCCGACGGACGATCCCCAACTGCTCGACCGGGTCAGCGACGACCGTACGCCCGAGCAGTCGCTGCTCGACTCGGAGGAAGCCGCCGCCCAGTCCGAGCGCATCCGCCACCTGTGGCAGGAGTTCGAGGAACTGGGCGAGCGGTGCAGGCAGTTGCTGCGTGTCCTGATGGCCTCGCCGCCGCCCAGCTACCAGGAGGTGTCCGCGGCCCTCGGGATCGCCGTGGGCAGCATCGGACCGCTGCGCCAGCGGTGTCTGCGACGCCTACGGGCGCGACTCGAAGCACGGGGAGCGATGTGAGCGACATGACGGGACCCAGCGACATGAACGACCTCGGGGACGAAGACCCCCTCGATGCGGCCGAGTTCGGGCTCGGCGTCCTGGAGGAGGAGCTGCGCGGCGCGGCATCGGTCCTGGACCCCGTGCCGACCGCCCTGGAACAACTGGCCCTGGAGGCCTTCGCGTTACACGACCTGGACGCGCGGATCGCGGAGCTGACCTTCGACTCGGTCGTCGACGCGATCCCGGTCAGGGGCGCCCTCGACGTACCGCGCATGCTGACGTTCCAGGCCGGCGCGGTCACCGTCGACATCGAGCTGACCGCGGACGGCCTGATGGGGCAGGTGCTGCCGCCGCAGACGGCCCGCATCGAGGTGCTGAGCGGTCCGCGCGCGGGCTCCCCGCTGACCACCGACTCGCTGGGCCGGTTCACCTCCGAGGAGCCCCCGTCCGGTCCGTTCGCGCTGAAACTGCGGACCGGCGAGGGCGTCGTCGTCACGGACTGGCTGACGGCCTGACCCGCGCCGCCCCGCTCACCAGGTGACCGGCAGGTCGCGCGGCCCCCGGATCATGGTCCGGCGCCGCCAGTGCACCTGGTCGGCGGGGACCGCGAGCCGCATCCCCGGCAGCCGCTCCAGCAGCGTGTCGACGAGCAACTCGGTCTGCATCCGGGCCAGTACGGCACCGGTGCAGTGGTGCGAGCCGTTCCCGAGCGCCAGGTGCGGGTTGGGGTCACGGTCGACGTCGATGCGGTCCGGGTCGGGGAAGACGTCCGGGTCGCGGTTGGCGGCCAGGTAGGACACGTACACGGGCTCGCCCGCGGCGATGCGGTGGCCGTGCAGCTCGATGTCCTCCAGGGCGATCCGGGCCAGGCCCACCGAGGAGCGGTGCGGGATGTACCGCAGCAGCTCGTCGAGGACGTGGCCGCGCGCACCGGGCGCCGACGCGCGTGTCCTGGCGAGGAGTTCGGGGTCGGTCAGCATCAGGAACAGCATCTGGCCGCAGTTGTGGGTGACGGCCTCGCCGCCGATCTGTAGCGGCCCGGCGAGCCCGACCGCCTCCTCCTCGCTGATCTCCCCGCGCCCCACGGCCGCGCCGAGCAGCGCGTACACGTCCTCGTCGGCGCTGCCCGCGCGGGCCCGGATCGTCTCGGTGATCCACCCGTACATGCCGTTCTTGGCCCGGTCGGCGGCCTCGGCGCCGCCCGAGGTGGAGATGATCTGCCGGGTCCAGGAGTGCACCCGGTCCCGGTCCTCGGCCGGCACCCCCATCACCTCGCTGACCACGGTGATCGGGAACGGTTCGAGGACCCGCTCGATCAGATCGGCCGGCGGCCCGTCCCGCACCACCCCGTCCACCAGGGCGTCGAGCAGTTCCTGCGCCCGGGGCCGCAGCCGTTTCATCGCGCTCACCGTGAACGCCCCCGCGACCGCCTTGCGCAGCCGGTTGTGGTCGGGCTGGTCGGCGAACGCGAGCGAGCCGGGCCGGGGCTTGAAGTGCGGTGCCATCCGGGTGACGGGACGGTTCTTCACCTCGGCGCGGCTGAAGCGCGGGTCGGTGGTGATGGCCCGGACGTCGTCGTAGCGGGTGGCGAGCCAGGCCCACCCCTCGCCGTGCGGCAGCCGGATGCGGGTCAGGGGGCCCTCCCGCATCAGCTCCCTGAGCACCGGATCGAAGTCGGGGCCGGACAGGTCGAGGGCGGGCCAGTCCCGGACGGGCGGCGGGGTCCGTGCGGGCGGCGCGGTCAGGAGGGCGGGGTCCTCGGTCATGCCTCCACCCTCCTCGCGCCCCGGCCCACTGTCGCGCCGGAGTGCTCCAGCCGGTGGTCAGCCGCTCACCGCGTCGACCAGCGCGGCCAGCGCCGCCGCCAGCCGGTCGAGACCGGCACCGGCGGGCCCGCCCGGCTCGGTCATGTAGGTGTCCCGCCGGATCTCCACCATCAGCGCGCTCACCCTCGGCTCCCCGCGGTAGAACTCCAACGGCACATAGGTCCCGGCGAACGGGCTGTCCACGCCCGTCTCCCCGACCCCGGCGAACGCCTCCCGCGCCGCCGCGAGCAGATCCGGCGGCGTGTGGAAGGCGTCGGTGCCCAGGCAGACCGGCGGCCGGGGGCCCTCGCCGTGCAGTTCGTAGGGCAGGGGCGCGGTCGGGTAGGAGTGCACGTCGATGATCACGGCCCGCCCGGCGACGGCGAGCCGGTCGGCGACGGCCCGCGTCATCGCCCGCGCGTACGGCCGGAACCAGCGCGCCAGCAGCGGTTCGGGGTCGGTGTCCGAGGGCCGCAACGGCTGCCGGTGCGTGGTCCGCGTGTACACGGCGCCCATGCCGACGGCGAGCATCTCCTCGCGCGCGTCGGGGAACCGTTCCGGGTCGACGACCAGTCGCGACAGCCCGTTCACGAACCGCCACGGCGCGGCGGCCGCCCGCCCGGCCGCCGCCTCGGCCAGCTCTGCCGTGTGCGCGTCGGTGAGGTGGTCCAACTCCCGTTCCAGCGCCGGGTCGTCGAGCAGGATGCCGGCGCGCACGTCGGCCGGGATCGCCCGCGCCGCGTGCGGCACGTGCAGGACGACGGGGGAGCCGGCCGCGCCGGGCAGGAGCGCGAAGGGCGGTGCGGCGAGGGGCGGCATGGCGGCTCCGGGGGCGTTGTCAGTGGCGTAGTGCATGATCAAGGTGACACATCGACGGGCGTCCACGGGAGCCGCCCGTGAACGCCGGTCACGACGGGGGGAGGGGCCATGTCGATCACCGACCGGGCGGCGCGTGACGTGGCTCCGCCCCGGAGGCCGGGTGGCTCTCCGGGGCGGAGGGGGCGCTACCGGCGGACGCGTTCAGGTCCGCCGTCGGCCCGGGCCGGTGACGTGAGCGTCAGCCCAGGTCGGCCAGGGCCGCGTTCCAGGTCGCCGACGGACGCATGATCGCCGCCGCCTTCGCCGGGTCGGGCTGGTAGTAGCCGCCGATCTCGGCAGCCTCGCCCTGCACCGCGCCCAGCTCGTCGACGATCCGCTGCTCGTTGGCGGCCAGCGTCTCGGCGAGCGGTGCGAAGGCCTTCGCCAGCTCGACGTCCTCGGTCTGCTTGGCCAGCTCCTGCGCCCAGTACAGGGACAGGAAGAAGTGGCTGCCGCGGTTGTCGATGCCGCCGACGCGACGGGCCGGGGACTTGTCCTCGTTGAGGAAGGTCGCCGTGGCGCGGTCGAGGGTGTCGGCCAGCACCTTGGCGCTGGCGTTGCCGGTGGTCTCGGCGTACTGCTCGAAGGACGGCACCAGCGCGAAGAACTCGCCCAGCGAGTCCCAGCGCAGGTAGTTCTCCCTGACCAGCTGCTGCACGTGCTTCGGCGCGGAACCGCCGGCGCCCGTCTCGAAGAGGCCGCCGCCCGCCATCAGCGGGACCACCGACAGCATCTTGGCGCTGGTGCCCAGCTCCAGGATCGGGAACAGGTCGGTCAGGTAGTCACGCAGCACGTTGCCGGTCACCGAGATGGTGTTCTCGCCGCGCCGGATGCGCTCCACGGACAACTTGGTCGCCTCGACCGGGGCGAGGACACGGATGTCCAGACCCTCGGTGTCGTGCTCCGCCAGGTACGTGCCGACCTTGGCGATCAGGTTGGCGTCGTGCGCGCGGGTCTCGTCCAGCCAGAACACGGCCGGGTCGCCGCTGGCACGGGCCCGGGTGACGGCCAGCTTCACCCAGTCCTTGATCGGGGCGTCCTTGGTCTGGCAGGCGCGGAAGATGTCACCGGCGGAGACGGCCTGCTCCAGGACGACGTTCCCGGCCTGGTCGACGAGGCGGACCGTGCCGGTCGTCGGGATCTCGAACGTCTTGTCGTGCGAGCCGTACTCCTCGGCCTTCTGCGCCATCAGACCGACGTTCGGCACCGAGCCCATGGTCGACGGGTCGTAGGCGCCGTGGGCGCGGCAGTCGTCGACGACGGCCTGGTAGACGCCGGAGTAGGAGGAGTCCGGCAGCACCGCGAGGGTGTCGGCCTCGGCGCCGTCCGGGCCCCACATGTGGCCGGAGGTGCGGATCATGGCCGGCATCGAGGCGTCGACGATCACGTCGGACGGCACGTGCAGGTTGCTGATGCCCTTGTCGGAGTCGACCATCGCGAGGGCGGGACCCTCGGCCAGCTCGGCGTCGAAGGAGGCCTTGATCTCGGCGCCCTCCGGCAGCGACTCCAGGCCCTTGTAGATGCCGCCCAGACCGTCGTTCGGGGTCAGACCGGCGGCGGCCAGCTTGTCGCCGTACTGCGCGAACGTGTTCGGGAAGAACGCGCGCACCACGTGACCGAAGATGATCGGGTCCGAGACCTTCATCATCGTCGCCTTGAGGTGCACGGAGAACAGCACGCCCTCCGCCTTGGCCTGGGCGACCTGCTCCGTGAGGAACTCGCGCAGCGCGGCCACCCGCATCACCGAGGCGTCGACGACCTCACCGGCGAGGACCGGTACCGACTCGCGCAGCACGGTGGTGGAGCCGTCGTCGCCGACCAGCTCGATGCGCAGCGCGCCCGCCTCGGAGATCACCGCGGACTTCTCGGTGGAGCGGAAGTCGTTGTCGCCCATGGTCGCGACGGCGGTCTTGGACTCGGGGGTCCAGGCACCCATGCGGTGCGGGTGGGTCTTCGCGTAGTTCTTGACCGAGGCGGGGGCCCGCCGGTCGGAGTTGCCCTCGCGCAGGACCGGGTTGACCGCGGAACCCTTGATCTTGTCGTAGCGGGCCTGGATCTCCCGCTCCTCGTCGGTCTTCGGGTCGTCCGGGTAGTTCGGCAGCGCGTAACCCTGCGCCTGCAACTCGGCGACCGCGGCCTTGAGCTGCGGGATGGACGCCGAGATGTTCGGCAGCTTGATGATGTTGGCCTCGGGCGTCTTGGCCAGCTCACCCAGCTCGTGCAGGGCGTCCGGGATGCGCTGCTCCTCGGCGAGGTACTCCGGGAAGACGGCGATGATGCGCCCGGCCAGCGAGATGTCCCGCGTCTCCACGGTGACACCCGCCTGCGAGGCGTACGCCTGGACCACCGGCAGGAAGGAATACGTCGCCAGGGCCGGGGCCTCGTCAGTGTGCGTATAGATGATGGTCGAGTCAGTCACCGGGTGCTCCGCTCCACGTCTGCAACATTGCTCGACATCAAGATATCTCCTGGGCGACCCGCGTTCGACAGCGGTCCGGCTCCCCGCCCCGTCGGTATCGGTCCGGTGGCGGACGCAACCGCACCGTGCCCGGTGTGGTCTTCGCGTGTGATCACCCGACGGACTCCCGGACGACCCCGTGAGTCGATCCGACGGCCGGAGTGACCACCCGGCCGCCCGAGCGAAAGCGAACGATGAGAAATCGCACCAGAGTGACCGGCCCGGCGGCCGTCCTGTTCGGCACCGCGGCGGCCCTGACCCTCGGCGCCCCCACCGCCTCGGCGGCCCCGCGCCCCGCGGGCGTCCCCGGCCCCGAGACCCTCGGCGACCCCGTCTTCCCGAACCTCGGCAACGACGGCTACCGCGTCTCGGCGTACCACCTCGACCTCGCCTACGACGCGTCGACCCGGCTCGTCGACGCCACCGTCACCCTCCACCTGACGACGACCGAAGCGCTCACCCGGTTCTCCCTCGACGCCCTCGGCCTCGACATACGCACCGTCCGCGTCGGCGGACGAAACGCCTCCTTCGAGCAGGCAGGCGAGAAACTGCGGATCACGCCCGCGACCCCGCTCCCCGCCGAGGCCCGGGCCACCGTCACCGTGGAGTACGGGGCCGACCCGCGCCGTTCGCTCGCGCACACGGCCTGGGTGCCCACCCCGGACGGCTTCGCGGTGTGCCCGCAGCCCCATTCCGCGCACACCGTCTTCCCCTGCAACGACCACCCCTCGGACAAGGCCGACTTCACCTTCCGCCTCACCGTCCCCAGCGGGCTGCGGGGCGTGGCCAACGGCCGGCTCACCGGCACCGAGAACCTCCCCGGCGACCGCACGGCCTACGCGTACCGCTCCCGTTCGCCGCTCGCGACCGAACTGGTGCAGGTCACCGTCGGCGACTACGTGATCAAGGAACGGCAGGGCCCGCACGGGCTGCCGCTGCGGGACGTCGTCCCGGCCGCGCGCGCCGAAGCCCTCGAACCGGCGCTCGCGCTGACCCCGGACATCGTCCGGTGGGTGGAGGCGCGGCTCGGCGCGTTCCCGTTCGAGACGTACGGGCTGCTGCCCTGCAACTCCGACGACGCGAACGCGTTCGACTTCACCGGCCTGGAGACCCAGACCCTCACCCTGTACAAGCCGGCCTTCCTTCTCCAGGAGGAGAAGAGCATCGGCTCGCACCTGATGCACGAGGTGGTCCACTCCTACTTCGGCAACAGCGTCAGCCCCGGCACCTGGGCCGACCTGTGGCTCAACGAGGGCCACGCCGACTTCTACGGGCTCCTCTACCGCTACGAGCGCGGCTGGGCCGACTCCCTCGGCCTGACCACGATGGAAGCGCGGATGAAGGACACCTACGCCCGAGGCGACCAGTGGCGCGCCACCTCGGGCCCGGTCGCCGCCCCGAACGAGGCCACCCTCTTCGACAGCCAGCGCTACCTCGGCGGCGTGCTGGTCCTGTACGCCCTGCGCAACGAGATCGGCGAGGACGTCTTCAACGCCGTGGAGCGCGCGTTCCTGACCCGGTTCCGCAACCGCTCGGCGACGACGGACGACTACATCGCCGTCGCCACCGAGGTCTCGGGCCAGGACCGCTCGGGCTTCCTGCGCGACTGGCTGTACGGCACCAGGACCCCCCGGATGCCCGGTCACCCGGACTGGACGGTCACCCCCGTGACGCCCGCGCTCGTCGCGCCGCAGCACCGCGCGAGCCGGCCCCACGACAACTCGGCCACCCTGTAGGTCAGTCGAGGCGGGCGGCGTGCGCGTCGCCCGCCTCCTGCGGGGTGCGCTGCTGCGGGATGACCACCGAGCCCTGCTGCAACGCCACCGTCCGGGCCGGTGCCGGGATGCGGATGCCCTCGCGCTGGTAGCGCCGGTGCAGGCGCTTGATGAACTCGTGCTTGATCCGGTACTGGTCGCTGAACTCGCCGACGCCGAGGATGACCGTGAAACCGATCCGCGAGTCCCCGAACGTGTGGAAACGCACGGCCGGTTCGTGTTCCGGTATCGCTCCGGTGATCTCCGTCATCACCTCGGCGACGACCTCCATGGTGACCCGCTCGACCTGCTCCAGGTCGCTGTCGTAGGCCACGCCCGCCTGCACCAGGATCGTCAACTGCTGCTCGGGGCGCATGTAGTTGGTCATGTTGGCCTTGGCGAGCTGCCCGTTGGGGATCACCACCAGGTTGTTGGAGAGGGCCCGCACGGTGGTCTGACGCCAGTTGATGTCCTCGACATAGCCCTCCTCGCCGCTGCTGAGGCGGATGTAGTCGCCGGGCTGCACGGTCTTCGAGGCCAGGATGTGGATGCCGGCGAAGAGGTTGGCCAGGGTGTCCTGGAGGGCGAGCGCGACGGCCAGACCGCCGACGCCGAGGGCGGTGAGCATGGGCGCGATGGAGATGCCCAGCGTCTGGAGCACCACCAGGAACCCGATGGCCAGCACCAGGACCCGGGTGATGTTCACGAAGATCGTGGCCGACCCGGCGACCCCGGAGCGGGACTGGGTGACCGCGCGCACCAGACCGGCGATCACCCGGGCCGCCACCAGCGTGCACACGAAGATGAGCACCACGGTCAGCGTCTGATTGGTGTGCGTGTGGACCGTCCTGGTCAACGGCAGGGTCGCCGCCGCCGACGCGAGCCCGGCCACCACGGCCGCCCACGGCACCACCGTCCGCAGCGCGCCGACGATGACGTCGTCGCCGCTCCAGCGGGTCCGGTCGGCGTGCTTCGCGAGCCAGCGCAGCACGATACGCGCCAGGAAGGCCGCCAACAGCCCGGCGGCCACGGCGATTCCGGCGAGGACGAGGTCGTCCACGGTCAGCGCCCGGGTCACCGGACGGCTCCGGGGCACACCGTCGAACGCCGGATACGAAGAGTCGTCACATTGCCACCTGTCGGATTCGGGGAGTGCGACCGTTCATCCTGCCGCATCCGTACGGGAGTTCGTACTGAACGATCCGTCGATACGCCGCCGCCCGGCCACCCGCCGGACCTCGACTCCATTCCGTCGCCAACGCCCGTTGCCCGCAACCGAGTTCACCCTGCGGGGCGGGCCCGCGGGTGAGGTCCCGTCGGATGACCTTCGGCTCAGACTCGGCTCAGATGACCTTCAGCCGGACCAGCGCGCCCAGCGTCAACGCGCCCGGCAGCAGCGGCAACCACACCGTGATGATCCGGAAGGCGAGCACCACCGCCGTCGCCACCGCCGCCGGACCACCCGCCGCGACCAGGGCCACCACCAACGCCGCCTCGACGGAACCGAGCCCACCCGGCGTCGGCACCAACGCCACCGCGACCGTCGCCGCCAGATACGCCACCGCCAGATGCGCGGGCGGCACCGACAGGCCCAACGCCTGCCCCACCAGCACCAGTACCGTCGCCTGCAACGCGGGGAACGCGAACGCCCCGCCCCACAGCGCGAGCGCCCGGGCCGGCCGGGTGTGCACCGCACGCGCCTCGCCCAGCGCGGTCCGCAGGAAGGACAGAGCTGCCGTCCGCAGCCGCCGCACCCTCAGCAGCACCACCGCCGCCACGACCACGCCCCCGGCGACCGCCAGCAGCAACGGCCCCGTCGCGCCGTCCGGCAGCAGCGCCCCGAACCGCAGCGCGCCCGGGAACGCGAGCAGCAGCCCTACCAGCAGCCCGACCCGGGCGACGGACTCGGCCAGCAGATACAGGGCGAGCGCCGCAGAGGAACGGGCCAGCGGCACCCCGCACACCGTCATGAACCGCAGATTGACCGCGCTCGCGCCGAGGCCGGTCGGCAGCAGATGGTTGGCCGCGCCCGCCGCGAACTGCGTGGCCAACAGCCGACGCCCGGGCAACCGTTCGACCACCGCGCCCTGCCGGGTGACGGCGGCGGCGACCCAGGTCAGACAGGTGGCGCCGACCGCCGCGAGCAGCCACGGCCACTCGGCCCGCCGCAGCTGCCCGAACCCCTCGGCGAGCACCGCCCGGTGCTGCACCGCGACCGCGGTGACCAGCACCAACGGCACCAGACACAGGATCTTGCGCACCGGGACGCGGCGCGGCAGCCGCCCTCGGGGGGAGCGCGGCGGGCGCGTGCTGACGTCGGGGAGATGTACGGCAGTCATGTCCGGACAGGTTCTCCGCGTCATGCCAACTCCGGGTTTCACCCGCGTCGACAGAGCCTTACGTGCGGTCATCGGGTCCTTCACGAAGCGGGTGAGGGGTCGGTGGACGGGAGAAGCGTCGGGACGGGCGGGGGAGCGGACGGCGTGGGCGGTGGCGGGGGCCGCCGGCGGGGGTCGGTGGCTGGTGGCCGGTGGTCGCCGGGGGTTGACCTCAAGGTTGCTTGAGGTCATAGGTTCGCCGCCATGAGCATGGAGAGCACGGCGTGGACACAGTTGCAGAGTGTCATGAACGCCCATCAGGAAACCCGCCCCCTCGCCCGCGCCACCCTGCGCCGCATCGCCGCGTTCGCCCGCCCACACCGGGCACGGATCATCCGTTTCGTGCTGCTCGGGGTGGTGACGGCACTGCTCGCCGTCGCCACCCCCGTGCTGGCCGGACGGGTCGTTGACGCCATCGTGACGCGCGGCGACGAGACCACCGTCGTCCACCTCGCCCTGCTCATCGCGCTCATCGCCGTCGCGGAGGCCGCGCTCGGGCTGCTGGGCCGCAGGCTCTCGGCCGCGCTCGGCGAAGGACTCATCCTCGATCTGCGCACGGCTGTGTTCGATCATGTGCAGCGCCTACCGGTCGCGTTCTTCACACGCACTCGTACGGGGGCGCTGGTCAGCCGACTCAACAACGACGTCATCGGCGCCCAACGCGCCTTCAGCAACACACTGTCCGGAGTCGTCAGCAACCTCGTCACCCTCGTCCTCACCCTCGCCGTGATGCTCACCCTGTCCTGGCAGATCACCCTGCTCGCCCTCGCGCTGCTGCCGGTCTTCGTGGTCCCCGCCCGGCGGATGGGCGGCCGGATGGCCCGGATGCAGCGCGAGGCGGCGGCCCTCAACGCCGCCATGGGCACCCGTATGACCGAACGCTTCTCGGCGCCGGGCGCCACCCTCATCAAACTCTTCGGGCGCCCGGACCAGGAGTCCGAGGAGTTCGCCGCCCGCGCCCGCCGGGTGCGGGACATAGGCGTGCGCACCGCGACCGCCCAGACCACCTTCCTCACCGCCCTGACCCTGGTGTCGTCCCTCGCGCTGGCCCTGGTCTACGGACTCGGCGGCTGGTTCGCGCTGCGCGGCACCCTGGAACCCGGCGCCGTCGTCTCCCTCGCCCTGCTGCTGACCCGCCTGTACGCGCCCCTCACCGCGCTGGCGGGTGCCCGCGTCGAGGTCATGAGCGCCCTGGTCAGCTTCGAACGGGTCTTCGAAGTCCTCGACCTGGAGCCCCTCATCACGGAGAAACCCGACGCCCGCGAGGTCCCCGAGGGCCCGGTCGCCGTCGAGTTCGACGCCGTCCGCTTCGGCTACCCGGCCGCCGACCAGGTCTCCCTCGCCTCCCTGGAGGAGGTCGCCACCCTCGACACCCGGGGCGGCGCCGAGGTCCTGCGCGGCATCTCCTTCCGCGCCGAACCCGGCTCCACCATCGCCCTCGTCGGCTCCTCCGGCGCCGGAAAGTCCACCATCGCCCAACTCCTGCCCCGCCTCTACGACGTCGACGAGGGCACCGTCCGCGTCGGCGGCACCGACGTCCGTGACCTCACCGCCGACTCGCTGCGCGCCACCGTCGGCATGGTCACCCAGGACGGCCACCTCTTCCACGACACCGTCCGCGCCAACCTCCTGCTCTCCCGGCCGGCCGCGACCGAGCCCGAGGTGTGGGACGCGCTGCGCCGGGCCCGCCTCGACGACCTCGTACGGTCCCTGCCCGACGGCCTGGACACGGTCGTCGGCGAACGCGGCTACCGCCTCTCCGGCGGCGAGCGGCAACGGCTCACCATCGCCCGGCTGCTGCTGGCCAGGCAACGGGTCGTCATCCTCGACGAGGCCACCGCCCACCTCGACAACACCTCGGAGGCGGCCGTCCAGGAGGCCCTGACGGAGGCGCTCCAGGACCGCACCGCCGTGGTCATCGCCCACCGCCTTTCCACGATCCGAACGGCCGATCAGATCCTTGTCGTCGAGTCGGGCCGGATCGTGGAGCGCGGCCGGCACGAGGAACTTCTCGCGGCCGGCGGACGCTACGCCGAACTGCACCGGACGCGGTTCGATTCCCGCGAGGACGAGGTCGCCGTCTGACCCTGACGGACGAACGCCACCGAAGGCCGGGCCGACGGCCCAACGCGCAGGTAGGTGAAGGGGGTTGGGGGGCGCCGGGCCGGGAACCGGGCGCCGGGGCGGTTGCGCGGCGGTCCTGGGGTTCCCACGGTGAGTTCCGGAAGGCCGCACCCGGTGGCCCCGAAAGGAATCTGCATGTTCTTCCTCGGAACCCGTGGTCTGCTCGTCCCGTCCGCCCTCTGCGCGGCCCTGGTGCTCGGACCGGTCGGCACCGCGGCCGCCACGGAGGGGAGTCCCCGAGGGGCCTCGGACACCGTCGCCGCGCAGCCGACCGCCTTCGACCTCGAAGCGGCCACGACAGCGTGGACGCGTGACCTGGACCGACGGCTCGTCGCCCTGGAACACACCGCCGACACGACAGCCGCCGACTCACTCCTCGACGTCATGACCGACCTCAGAGAACGCGGCGACGCCCCCCTCAGCAAGGCCGAGGCCGCCGAGTACACCGACCGCGTCGAAACGGCGTACGGCCAACTCCGCGACCGACCCACCTCGTCGAACAAGCGAGAAGGCGACGAGGAGGAGTCGGGCGAGGACCGGGCCGCCGACCCGACCAGTGACGCCACCGCCCAGCTCCAGAAGTCGGTCACGGATCTGCTCGCCGGACTGACCTCCCTCGACCTGGGCAAGACGCTGGGCGCGGTGACGTCGGCCGTGCCGGCGGTGCTGTCCCTGCTGACGGGCGTCCTGGGCAGCGCCACCTCAGCAGTCCCGGCAGCCCCCGCGGCCTAGGGCGCGTTGCGAAAGTCCCGCCTGGCCCACGACGCCTGGCACGCACGCTCGCCGCGTTGTCGGGATCACCCCGGTACGTCCAGTACAGGGGCGACCCTCCGCCTTGCGATCGCACGCACCAGACGCCGTGGGCCCCGCCCTGACGGCGGACGGCGCTCCTTTCGCAACCCGCCCTAGCCCCTGCCGGCGCTGGGCACCTACCGCCGCGGAGTCCCTGTCGGCGCCGGGCAGCCTGGCGCCGACAGGGCGGGTCGAGGGGCGTCACGCTTGGGGCGGGTCGCCTCCCGAGCGCCGGAGCAAGGCGTGAGAACCGGAGGCCCGGCGGTAGAAGACGGGGCCGGGCTACCCGGGCCGTGGCTGCCGCGACCCAGGCAGAACCATGTCGTCCGCTCCGGTCAGCGCCAGGTCTGGTTGCGGTTGTAGGTACATGCCAGCATCCGCAGGCCGTACTGGCTGTCGTCCAGGCACAGGCCGGTGGCCTGGTTCTCGAAGCTCACCCGGTCACCCCGGGCGTGAATCCACCAGCTCTGCGCCTTGGACGAGTTGCAGGCCCGGGCTTCGGGGTGCGCGCCGTTGGCCACCTCCCCGAACATGCACCGGTTGGTGGCGATGTTCCGGAACTGGCGCGTGCCGTCCTCCAGCCAGACGCGCACACTCCAGTTCTGGAAGTTGCTGTTGTTGCAGTCGAAGCCGCGGAAGCCGGCGCCGATGCTGTCGTCGAGACAGCCGCCGGTCGCCATGTTGCCGTAGTGCTCGATCGCGTCGGCCGCGCGCACGGACACCGAGGTGACATGTGTCCCCTGGGGCGAGGAGTCCTCAGCGCCGGCGACGCCGACCAGGGCGCTGCTCAGACAGGCGGCCGAGGCGAGGACGACGGCCGCCCTGCGCCGCAGATGTGGCCCGGACGGGAGGTGCTTGGGCATGAACTTCCCTTTCATGGTGTGCCGTTGGTGATCAGCGGGTGCGTCGGGCTTACGGGTATTCGCAGTAGACGGGGCCGCTGTTGGTCTCCACCGGGACATTGGGGATCGGGCCGTCGTTGGAGCCGCCGCTGACGTACACGGCGCTCACCCAGCCGAGCCAGCCGCCGGGCGTGATGATCTCGACCCAGTAGTGGTTGTAGTAGGAGCCGTCGGTCACCTTCTCCTCCCACCGCTGGCAGAACGCCTGCACGGTGACGTTGGTCAGCCGCTCGCTGGTGGCCAGACCGCACGTGGTGCTCGCACACTCGCGGACCCGCACCTGACTGGCCCAGATGTGGACCGGTCGGACCGACGGATCGGCCTGGGCGGGAACGGCCATGAGACCGAGCAGAGCGGTGAGACCGAGCAGGGCGGCGAGCAGGGTCCGTGGGGAGAACAGTCGAGTCGTGATCTTCGAGGACACAGGTGATGCCCCTCTCGTGGTCGACATTCAGGAGGGCGTTCCGAGTGCGCACGGTGCGGTGCGGGACGCCGTGTTCGAGGTGTGGATGCCGCGTTCGCGGTGTGGATGGGGACGGTGTCGTCTGGGAGACGGGCGGCGCGGGCCCCGCGTATGAGTGCCCGCGCTCCCGTCCTGCCCGGTCACTGGCAGATGCCCTCCGTGGACACCCCGGGGATCGGCTGGTCGTTGCTGCCGCTGCGGATGTACACCGCGTTGATCCAGCCGATGGGGCCACCCGCGTTGACCTGGACCCACCAGTTGTTGCGGTAGGGACCGTCCACCACCTGAGTACCGGTCCGCTGGCAGAACGCCGTGACCCACCGCTTCCCGATCTGCGAGTGCGCGTACGGCGGGCAGTCGGCGGAAATCTCCGGGCAGGGCCGGACGTTCACCCCGGTCGCCCACACGTAGACCTGGGTGTCGGCGGTGGTCGCCTGGGCCGGCGTCGGTATCAGCAGGGGCAACGCCGCGGCGGTCGCGACGGCACCGGCAGGCACCGCCCGCCGCAGAGCACGCATGGTCTTGCGAAGGCCGTTCGTCATCGGTGTCTCCTCGATCGGGGAGGCGGGGGAACCGCCGAACCGCTCCACCCCGGGTGGTCGGTGGGACCGCCGGGCGGTGCGTGCGTTCCTGGTCATTGGGGGGACCGGACTGGCGCCTCTCGCGTATGAGTCGACTGTGAGAAACCTGTCTGTCGAGGGGTGGTGAGCCTCGGCCACCCGTGCCGCGCCTCGGGCCGGCGCGGTGGGGCCCGGCCTCGTCGGGCGCGCCTCGGCCCCACGTGACGGGGCCCTGGCCCATGTGACGCTGCCCGGCCTAACGCGACGGGGCCCGGTCGGGGGTGGTGCATCTCGGGCTGGCGCGACGGGGCTCGGCCCCACGTGGTGCGCCTCGGCCCAACGTGGCGGGGCCCGGTCATGGGTGGTGCGCCTCGGGCCGGCACCACGGGCCCTGTCATCCGTGGTGTGCCCCAGCTATACGTGGGCGGACCGGCGTGCTGACGGACCGGCGTGCTGACGGACCGGTGGGCCGGGGGACCGGCGTGCTGATGGACCGGCAGATCGGCGTGCCGAGTGAGTTGGTGTGCTGGGCGGGCTGGCGTGTCGAGTGAGTTGGTGTGCCGAGGGGCCGATGTCACGGTCATACGAGGTACGCCCCCGTCCCGTCTGACAGATGACCCGCGCCCGCGCCCACGGCCCTGGGCAGAGCCGGAATCGGCCAATACTCGGCCACGTCAGAAGGAAGGTGATACCGCTCCGCACTCGCCCATCGGCCGTTTCCCGCGTCACCGGACCGCTCGAAACCGGACAGCGGTCCGGCAATCCGTCACGCCCGCATGCGGCCGGCGGATATCGTTTCCAGGCCTGACACGACGATCGAGGCTTTCGGGGAACGATGATCGAAGTGCGCCTGCTGGGGCCGGTCGAGGTGTGGGACGACGGCACCCGATGTCTTCGGCTGGGCGGCTCCAGACCTGTGGCCCTGCTGGCGGCGCTCGCCGTCCACCTCGGCGAAGTACTGTCCACCGCACGGCTGGTGGACCTCGTGTGGGAGGAACACGCGCCCGCCACCGCCGGTGCGCTGGTCGCCACGCACGTGGCCGCGGTGCGCCGCGCCCTGGCCCCTGCTGACGCGGCCTCGGCGATCCGTACCCGGGCCCCCGGCTACGTGGCCGACTTCGCCCCCGACCAGATCGACGCCCGCCGGTTCGAGCAACTGCTGTCCGCCGGACGGAACGCCGCTGCCGATGGGCGCGACACCGAGGCGCTCGACCTGCTCACCACCTCCCTGGACCTCTGGCGTGGGCAGGACGCCCTCGAAGGCGTCGAGCAGTCCTTCGCCCGCATCGAGGCCGCCCGCCTGAAGGAACTGCGACTCGTCGCGCAGGAACACCTCTATGAACTGCGGCTGCGGCTGGGCCACGACAGCGAGGTCGTCGCCCCGCTCCTCTCCCACGTCGCCGCCCACCCACTGCGCGAGCGCCCGCGTGCCCAGCTGATGACCGCCCTCTTCCGGATCGGCCGGGCCCCCGACGCCCTGCGCGTCTTCCAGGAAGGACGCGACATCCTCCGCGCCGACCTGGGCCTCGACCCCGGACCCGAACTGAACGCGTTACACCTGGCGGTCCTGCGCAACGACCCCGCACTCGTCGGCCCCCGACGCCCCGAGCCGGTCAACTCCCCGCCCCAGAAAGCCGTTCCGCCGAGCCCCACCGAACCCGACAGCCCCGTAAGCGCACTCCTGCCCCACCCCACCGTCTCCGAGGAGACCGACCCCGAGCCCACCGCGCAGCCGGCCCGTCCGCCCTCCCATCTGCCGCCGGACGTCGCGGACTTCGTGGGCCGCGCCCCCCAGGTCGCCTGGGCCACCGCACTGCTCGACCAGGCAGGCGAGCCCACCAGGACCGCACCGCCGATCGGCGTGATCTCCGGTCGCCCCGGCATGGGCAAAACGGCGCTCGCCGTCCACGCCGCCCACCGCGCCGCGCACCTCTTCCCGGACGGCAGCCTCTTCCTCGACCTGCGCGCCTCGGACACCGCCCCGCTGACGATCGCCGACGCCCTCACCCGGTTGCTGCGGGCGCTGGGCGTCGACCCCGAAGGCGCCACCGGGACCGACGACCTGATCGGCCTCTACCGCACCCAACTCGCGGGCCGGCGCATCCTGCTGATCCTGGACAACGCCCCGAGCGAGGCCCACCTGCGCCCGCTGCTGCCACCCGGGCCCGCCTCGGCCGTGCTGATCACCAGCCGCCGACGCCTGACGGCACTGGAGGGCGCGGTCCGCCTCGACCTGTCGGTGCCCGGCCCGGACGAGGCACTGGAGCTGCTGACCACGGTGGCGGGACGGACCGGCGCGGAACCCACGCCGGGGGAACTCGCCGAGATCGTCACCCTGTGCGGCCAACTCCCGCTCGCCCTGCGCATCGCGGGCGCCCGACTCGCCGCCCGCCCCCACTGGGGCCCCGGCCAACTCGCCGGACGGCTCCGCGACGAACGCCGACGCCTCAACGAACTCCGGGTCGGCGACCTGGAGGTACGCGCCAGCCTCGAACTGGGCTACGCGGAACTCGACCCGCCCGAACGCCGGGCGCTGCGCCGTCTCGCGCTGATGGATCTGCCCGACTTCGCCGCCTGGATCGCCGCGCCTCTTCTCGACATCGGTACAGAGGACGCCGAGGAAGCCGTCGAACGACTCGTCGACTGCCATCTCATCGAGGTGCTCGCCGCCGACGAGACCGGCGAGAACCGCTACCGCATCCACGACCTCGTCAGGGAACACGCGCGTGAACGCTGCCTGAGTGAGGAGAGCCCCGAGCAACGCGCGGCGGCCGTGCGGCGCCTCGTCGCCTGCTGGCTCGCGCTCTCCGACCGCGCCGCCGTCCAGGGCCCCGGCGGAGTCTCCTGGCTGCTGCCGCCGCCCCGGGTGAAGTACCCCCTCGACCCCGCCGTACAGGACCGGTTGCTGTCCCGGCCGGCCGCCTGGTTCGCCGCCGAACAGAACTGCCTGGTCGCCGCCGTCCATTACTGCGCGGCCCAGGGCATGAGCCGCGCGGCACGCGAACTGGCGGGCGCCTTGATAGCGAGTTCGGCCGCCCTCTACAACCAGTTCGATGTATGGGCGCAGACCCACACCGTCGCCCTCGACGCGGTGCGCCGCGAGGGGGACGGCGAGGGTGAGGCCTGGCTGCTCGTCGGCCTCGGTCAACTCCGCTACGAACAGGACAGGTTCGAGGACGCGTACGCCTGCCTGGTGCGCGCCCGGCGGCTGTTCGACGAGCGGTCCGCGACCGCCGACGACCCCGGCGCGGACCCGAGCCGCCCGGTCGAGGGCGACGACGATCTGCGCGATGCCCTGCGGGGAAGCGCGACGGCCCTGGCAGGCATGGGCACCATCCGCCGGGAGCAGGCCCGTTTCGCCGAGGCGTCCGACGCGCTCACGTCCGCCCTGGATCTGTACGAAGCCCTGGACGACGACGCCGGACGGGCCCGCACCCTGTACGGGCTCGGCTACGTCCACCGGGACCAGGGCCGCGACGCCGAGGCCGGTCAGGCGCTGGCCCTGTCGCTGGAACTGTTCCGGCGGGTCGGGGACCGTCAGGGCGAGGCCCTCACCCTGCGCTCGCTCGCCCTGTGCCAACGGGCACGCGGCGCGCTGACCGACGCCACGGACCTGCTGAATGCGGCCCTGCGCATCTTCACCTGCCTCGGGGACACCTTCGGCCTCATGTACACCGAACAGTCGCTGGCCAAGGTGGAGTTGAGACAGGGGCACCTGGAGCAGGCGAGCAGCCGCCTCGGCCGCTGTCTTGAGGTGGCCACGGAACGGCAGGACGACTTCGGCGAGGCCCTGGTCCTGCGCACCTGGGGCGAGTGGCACCTCGCGGCGGGCGACGCGCTCGGGGCGGAGGGCCCCTTGCGGAGCGCGCTCGATCTCTGGGAGGGCCTCGGCCTGCCGCTGTGGAGCGCCCGCACCCTGCGCGACCTGGCGGAGGTGCATGCCGCACGGGGCGATCACGAGGCCGCCGAGGCGGCCCGCAGGCAGGCGGACGCGGACTTCCGCGCACTGGACAGCCGGGAGGCATGGGAGGACCGCCCCTGAGCCTGCGGGCCCGCGAGGCCTCATGCGCCGGGGTCTGCAAGCCCCGTGCGCCGGCTTGCATCACATCTACAGAGGTTTTGCAGAGGTGTCCGGGACGCTCGAAGTGTGACCGACATCATCACTCTCTCCGATCCCCGCGTCGCCGCCGTCATCGTCGACGACTGCCACGAACCCCTGGTCGACGTCCGTGACATACCGGAACTACGGCTCGACGACCGGCAGGCCGACGGCGACGGCGCCTACGCCCGGCTCAGGTCCGGCGTGCTGGGCCGACTCCTCCAGGCGCAGCGGGCGCTCCCCGACGGGCTGCGCTTCCTGCTCGTGGAGGGATACCGGCCCCCGGGACTTCAGCGCCGCTATTACGAGGAGTACGCGGCGACGATGCGCGCCGCGCACCCCGACGCGACCCCGGCCCGCATCAGGGAGCTGGCGAGCGCCTACATCTCGCCGCCCGAGGTCGCCCCGCACGCCGGCGGAGGCGCACTCGACCTGACCCTGTGCACCGAGGACGGCACCGAACTGCCCCTCGGTACCGAGGTCAACGCCACACCCGAGGAGAGCGACGGCGCCTGCCGCACGGACGCGCCGAACATCGACGCGCAGGCCCGTGCCCACCGCACGGTGATGCGAGAGGCACTGACGTCCGCCGGATTCGTCAACTACCCCACGGAGTGGTGGCACTGGTCCTACGGGGACCGCTACTGGGCCCTCATGTCCCAGGCACCGGCCGCCCGTTACGGCCCCGTCGACCTGCCCCACGACGACGGCGAACAGTCCGAGGGTTCCGCGATACCGGCCTGAGCCGGACGTCTGAACCGGACGCCGGACGCAGAACGCCGGTGGTGAGCGGCGAGCGGCGAACACCCACGCCGAACGGCGGCCCCGCGCACCCTCGCCCACCGCGCTCTCCGCACCTGGCTCCGCTCACACGACCGGCCGTACCTCGGACACCGGCCGGAATCAGCACACACCTGGCGCCGCCCGACCAGCGGCACATCAGGCACACGGGGGATACGCAGATGAAAAGCAACGAGACCCGCCACACCATCATCGACCGTCCGCTCGACCGCATGAACGCCGACGAGTTCGACGCGGTCTTCACCGAAGTCATGCCCCGGCTGCGCCGCCGGCTGCTCGCCCTGACCGGCAATCCGCACGACGCGGACGACCTGCTCCAGGACACCTATATGCGGCTCGCCCGGCGAGCCCGGGGGCGCACGCTGGCCCCGCAGCAGCATCCCTACGCCTACGCCTCAGCGACCGCGCTCAACCTGCTGCGTGACTCATGGCTGCGGCCGTCCCGGCGTGAGACATGCACCGACCGGCTGCCCGAACTCGGCTGGGACGGCGGGGTCGAACGCAGCGAGGCCCGGTGCGCGGCGCTCGCGCTGCTCTCCCTGCTGTCACCGAAGGAGGCCGCGGCGGTCATCCTCGTCGACCTGGAGGGGCTCAGCCACGACGCGGCCGCGGAACGGCTCGGCGCCCACCGGGGAACCGTGCAGCGCAACCGGATGCGAGGCCTGGCCAAGATGCGGGCCGCGCTGGTCGACGGCAAGGGCTGTTGACGCGTCGCCGCCAGGAGGGTGGGCGGGGCACCGGCCCCGCTCACCCGGTCACGTCGTCAGCACTGGGCGCTGGCCGGCAGACCCGCGTACGCGTCTCCCTTCAGGTACACGGCGCTGGCCCACCCCTCGGTGAAGCCGATCCATATGTCGTTGGTGTAACCGTGGTCCCGGACCGTCTCGCCGTGCGTCCAGCACAGGGCGTCGTTGCGGGTCTGCCCGGCGAGGATCTTGTCGAAGGCCCGGGACGAAGTGTTCGGCTTGCTGCGGATGTTGACGGTCTCGTAGGCAGTGACGCTGTAACCGCCCTCGGCCGCAGTCCCCTTGGCCGTCGCTCGCTCAGCACTCGTACGCTCGGTGGCCTTCGCGGCCGTCGCGGTTTTCGTGCCGGTCGTGGCCTTCGCGGCCGTCGGCGCGGTGGTCCGGGCGGAGACGCCCTGGCCGGGGCAGTCGGGGACGTCGGGCAGGCGGTTGTTCGGATAGTCGACGTAGTAACTGGCCATCCAGCCGGTCAAGCGGTCGGTGCCGATCATCAGCCAGTACGGGTTCCCGCCCACGGTCTGCCCTCCCGGGCCCTGGCAGTAGACGTAGAACTGAGTGCCGGGCTGCACGCGCCCGCGTACGTCGGGGCAGTTCGCGACGGAGGGACGACGCCCGCAGCCCTCGGGGTCGGCGTTGCTGACCCGGACGTTCACATCGGTGGCCCAGGTCTGGTAGTAGCGGTCCGACGCCGGGGCGGCACCGGCCGGTTGGGCGGCGGCCACGAGGGTGCCCGCCGTGGCCAGCAGGGTGGCGGACAGCGCGGTGACGGCTCGTCGGGACAGCGGAGACAGAGGCGAGAGGGGAGGCAGCGAGGACAGCTCAGACAGAGAGGACAGGTTCATGGGATCTCCTGGGAGTCGGAAGCGGTCGGTCGGAGGGTGGTCACACGCAGCTGTCGGGTCCTGGAATCCCCGGAATCGGCTGGTTGTTGTCGCCGCCGCGCACATACACAGCACTGATCCAGCCCACTTGGCCGTTCACGGCGACCTCCACCCAGTACGCGTTCTCGTAGGGCCCGTCGACCACCCGGCCGCCGAGGGCCTGGCAGTAGGCGACGACGTACTGACGTCCCAGCCGCGCGCCGCCGTTGGGAGCGCAGGCGCTGCTCACCTGCGGACACGGGCGCAGATTCACATCGGTCGCCCAGACGTACACCTGGTACGACGAGGGCGTGGCAGGCGCTGCGGTCGCGGCGGTTGCCGTGAGCAGCGTGCCGGCCAGGGCCACGGCGGGCGCGGCGGCGACGAACCGGCGACGCAGGACGGAACGGAGTCGGGTCAGGCCAGTCGTCGACAGTGTCGGCAGCCGGGAAGAAGCCATGTCGTGTCCCTCGGTCGGCGGGGATGGAGCCTCCCGCCGGGCCGGCACGAACGGACGGCACCGCGCACAGCAGGGGCATCCGGGGGACGGCACGGAACGTCCATGTGTATGAGCTGCCCAGGACATCTGTCATGTGTGACATGCATCACAAAGAGGGAGGCATATCTCCGGGGCTCCGATCCGGTCTCCCAGATGACACACAGTCAATTGAGGAGATGCGCCCTTGAACACCACCATCAGGACGCGCCGGGTCGTCGGCCGCTCGTTGGCGACCGTCGCGGTCATCGCCTTCTCCGCCGCCCTGCCCGCCACGGCACACGCCGCATCCGCTGCTCCCGCGGCCGAGCAGGCCAGTTGCGGTGTCCTCGCCTCGGGCGCGTCGGCGACCGCCGAAGCCGCCGTCCGGGCCGCGTGCAGCCAGATCGGCGTCTGGTACAGCTGGGGCGGCGGACACGGCGCCACCCCGGGCGCGACCTACGGGTACTACGACGGCTCCGACCCCGACAGCGCGAACGACAACGAACGCAAGGGCTTCGACTGTTCGGGCCTGACCCGGTACGCCTACGCCCAGGCGACCGGCCGGGACCTGCTCAACGGCACGGCGGACGACCAGTTCCACACCTCGCACGCGGCGGCCAGATTCACGGCGGCACAGGGTTCGGCACCACTGCTCCCCGGCGACCTGATGTTCTGGGGCAGCGGCCACATCCACCACGTCGCGATCTACATCGGCGCCGGACAGATGGTGGAGGCGTACGAGTCGGGCACCCATATCCGCGTGGCGCCGGTACGCACCGGCGGCGACTACGCGGGCGCCGTCCGGATCGACGGCTCCGGCACCGTGCCGCCCCCGCCGGCGAACGGCGGCACCACGTTCGAGACGTGGGGCACGCGGGTGCGCACCCACTCCTCGCCGAGCGTGAACGCGTCCACCGTCGACACCTTCCCCGGCCCCACGCAGGTCTCGGTGATGTGCCAGAAGCACGCCGAGAAGGTCACCGCCGAGGGCTACACCAACGACATCTGGTCCCAGCTCTCCAACGGCTCCTGGCTGACGAACATCTACATCAAGGGCCCGGCCTCACTCCCCGGCGTACCCGACTGCGGCGGCACCTCCACCCCGCCACCGGGCAGCGGCAGCAAGGCCTTCCAGACCTGGGGCACGGGCGTGCGCACCCACTCCGAGGCCAACGTCGGCGCCGCAGTCGTCGACTACTTCCCGCAACCGACCACCGTCAACGTCGTCTGCCAGGCCCACGCCCAGACGGTGACAGCCGAGGGCTACACCAACGACGCCTGGTCCCGCCTCACCGACGGCTCATGGATGACCAACATCTACATCAAGGGCCCGGAGTGGCTGCCCGGAGTCGCCACCTGCTGATCCAAGACGCTCCGGAGGTGCGGTGATCATCGCCGGTTAGGCTCGGGCGACCGGCGTGATCCCCGCACCAGGAGGGTTCCCATGAGCGACATCGAGATCCGCGACGACCGGACAGTGGGCCGGCTGGAGGCCGTCGCCGACGGCGAAGTGGTCGGCCGCGTCGAGTACTTCGTGCTCGAAGCCCCGGCCCGCGCCCTCGTCCCGGTCCACACCATCGTCGAACCGGCGCACGAGGGCAAGGGCATCGCCGGTTCGCTGGCCCGCGAGCTGTACGCGATCGCCGCACGCGAGGGCGTGTCCGTCGCACCGCTGTGCCCGTACGTCACCGGCTGGATCGCCCGCCACCCCGAGGTGGCCCCACCCGCCGACCACGAACTGATCGACGCGGCGAAGGCTTGGCTGAAGGAACACCCGGGACGATTCTGAGGGGGCAGCGAGGATACGCCGGTCTGAGCGAGAGGCACGGAATGCCTGCCGGAGGGTCGAGAGATGTCCCTCCGAACAGGACACACGGGCCGCCCGCCTGACCGGGAGGTGCGGGGCGTCCGTCTGAACGGAGGGGGTCAGACGGACGCCTAGGGGGAGAGGGAGGGATGGGGGAGGGGAGGGGGAAAGAGCGGGGCGAGGAGCCAGGTCGGACGTCGGGTCCGGGCGAGCCGGATGCTCAACCTGAGTGAGCCGGGTCGAGCGGGGTGGGCTGAGTGGGCCGAATCGGGGGGGTGCCTCTATGTCCTTGGTCAAGCTTGAGCTGGTCATGTGATGGCTGTTTCGGGGGTGCGGGGTTCGTAGAAGGTGCCGTCGCGGAGCA